>NZ_CP009247.1:651038-1302076 GCF_001941485.1 Corynebacterium frankenforstense DSM 45800
CATCGTTCCTCCTTACAGCGGGGTGTTCGGGTGCTTCTTGGCCGGCGGGTAGATGACCTTGCGGTCGAGCAGGCGCAGGCCCTCGACGAGCTGGCCGCGCGTCTGGTTCGGCGGGATCACGGCGTCGACCAGGCCGCGCTCGGCGGCCAGGTACGGGGTGAGCGCCTCGGCCTCGTACTCGGCGGTGAACTTCTCGCGCATCGCGGCGGTGTCCTTGCGGCGGCGCTCGGCCTTGGCCAGCTCCGCGGCGTGGATCTCCGGGACGGCGACGTCCGCGGCCACCGCGGCGATCTCGGCGGTCGGCCAGGCGAAGACGAGGTCCGCGCCCAGGTGCTTGGCGCCCATGACCATGGCCGCGGCGCCCATCGCCTTGCGGGTGACCACGGTCAGCGTGCCGACGGCGGCCTCCGCGTAGGCGGCGGCCAGCTTGCCGGTGCGGCGCACCACACCTGCGAGCTCCTCGCCGGTGTCCGGCAGGAAACCCGGCACGTCGACGAAGGTGACCACCGGGATGTTGAAGGAGTCGGCGACGCGGATGAAGCGGGCGGCCTTCTCGGCGGCGGCCGCGCTCAGGCAGCCGGCCAGGGCGACCGGCTGGTTGGCCACGACGGCCACCGCGCGGCCCTCGATGCGGCCGAAGCCGGTGACGACGTTGTCGGCGTAGGCGGCCTGCAGCTCGAGGAACCAGCCGTTGTCGACGACGCGCCCGATGACGTCGTGGACGTCGTAGGGGACCGCGGGGTCGTCCGGGATGACGGCGTCGAGCTCGCGGTCGCGGTCGGTGATGTTCTCGCTGATCGGGCCGGTCACGCGCGCGTCCAGGTCACGCGGGGCCTCGGCGCGGTTGTTGGCCGGCAGCACGCCGAGCAGCTCGGCGACGGCCGTGACCGCGGAGGCGTCGTCGGCGGCGGTCAGGTGCGCGGTGCCGGAGGTCGCCGCGTGCGCCTGCGCGCCGAGGTCGGCGGCCGGGTCGACCTCGGCGCCGGTGACGGTGGTGATGATCTCCGGCGGGGTCAGGCTCACCGCGGCGCCGCCCTCGACCATGACCGTGAAGTCGGCCAGGGAGGCCAGCAGCGCGTGCGGGCCGGTCAGTTCGCCGGTGACGACGCTGATCTGCGGGACCACACCGGAGGCCTTGGCCTGCCCGGCGATGATCGTGGAGTAGAAGGCCATCGCGGCGACGTTCTCGGCCGCACGCGCGCCGGAGCCCTCGAGGAAGGCGACCAGCGGCACGCCGGTGGTGGCGGCCAGCTTCTGGACCTTGGTGATCTTCTCGCCGTAGACCTCGCCGAGGCGGCCGTCGAAGATGTCGCGGTCCTGGGCGAACACGCAGATCTTGCGGCCGTCCACGGTGCCGTAACCGGCGACGACGCCGTCGGTGGCGGGGCGGTCGGCGTCCAGGCCGTGCGCCTCCACGCGGTGGCGGGCCAGGGCGTCGATCTCGACGAAGGAGTCGTGGTCCAGCAGGTGCTCGACCCGCTCCCGGGCGGTCAGCCGCCCGGCCTCGTGGGTCGCCTCGACGGCCTTCTCGCCGCGCGGGGCGTGGGCCTCCTCGAGACGCTGCTGGAGTCCGGCCAACTTTCCGGCGGTGGTGGAAAGATCAGTCATGGGCTTCGATTCTAGATCGTCAGCGGTCTGGTGCCGGGACCGCCTCCGCCCGCCGCGTGCCCGCGGAGCCCGTGCCGCGCGGGCGGCACCCGCGGTGGGGCGCGCTCAGCGCCCGTGGTCGCGGGCGGTGTGCGCCCGCGGGGGATCTATACGTAGGAGACGCCGGGCAGCGGGGCGGAGGAGATTCCCGAGAACATATCGCCCGGGGTGGCCCAACCGTTTCGCCCCGCCGGGCACGATCCGCCGCGGCGGGCGGCGGCGCGCCCGCGCCCCGGGGTGCCGACGGCGGCGGTGGCGGCGTTGCGGCCGACGGCGACGACGGTGGCCAGCGCGGCCAGCTCGTCGGCGGTCGGGGAGCCCTTGGTGACGGTGAAGAGGGGGGACATCTTTTTCCTTCCGGGTATCGGTGGGGTGGTGCCTGGGTGGGGTGGTCGTCGGGGCGGTTGCGGCGGGCGGTGGGTCAGAGCGGCATGTTGCCGTGCTTGCGCGCCGGGCGGGTCTCCCGCTTGGTGGCCAGCAGGCGCAGCGCGCGGGCGATCTCGCCGCGGGTCTCGCTGGGCAGGATCACCGCGTCGACGAGGCCGCGCTCGGCGGCCAGGTAGGGGTTGAGGATGTAGTCGTCGTACTCGCGCTCGAGCCGGGCGCGCAGCGCGGCGACCTCGGCCTCCGCGTCCTCGGGGGAGTGGTTCGCCACGGCCTCGGCCTCGGCGGCCTTCAGCTTGCGGCGGTGGATGAAGCCGACCGCGCCGGCCGCGCCCATCACCGCGATCTGCGCGGTGGGCCAGGCCAGGTTGAGGTCGGCGCCGAGCCCCTTGGAACCCATGACGCAGTAGGCGCCGCCGTAGGCCTTGCGCATGGTCACCGTGATCTTCGGGACGGTGGCCTCGGCGTAGGCGTAGAGCAGCTTCGCGCCGCGGCGCAGGATGCCCTGGTGCTCCTGGTCGGCGCCGGGCAGGAAGCCCGGGACGTCGACGAGCATGACCACCGGGATGTTGAAGGCGTCGCAGGTGCGCACGAAGCGGGCGGCCTTCTCGGCGGCGTCGATGTCCAGGCAGCCGGCGAAGTGGGTCGGCTGGTTGGCCACGAAGCCCACCGTGGAGCCCTCGACGCGGCCGAAGGCGCAGACGACGTTCTCGGCGCGCTCGGCCTGGATCTCGAGGAACTCGCCGTCGTCGGCCACGGCGGCGACCACGTCGCGCACGTCGTACGGGGTGCTCGGCGAGTCCGGGATGATCGAGTCGAGGGCCAGGTCGGTCTCGGTCAGCGAGTCCGCGATCGTGCCCTCCTCGACCTCGGCGGGCTCGACGGGGGCGAGCTCGCGGTTGTTGCCGGGCAGGTAGCTGACCAGCTCCTGGACCCACTCGAGGGCGTCGGTGTCGTCGGCGGCGGTGTAGTGGGAGTTGCCGGCGGTGGCCATGTGCACGTCCGCGCCGCCGAGCTCGGCCTGGGTGATCTTCTCGCCGGTGACGGTGGTGATCACGTCGGGGCCGGTGACGAACATCTTCGCCGAGTCGCGGACCATGACCACGAAGTCGGTCAGGGCCGGCGAGTAGGCGTTGCCGCCGGCGCAGGCGCCCATGATCACGGAGATCTGCGGGACAACGCCCGAGGCGCGCACGTTGTGGTAGAAGGTCTGCGCGATGAAGTCGAGCGAGACCACGCCGTCCTGGATGCGCGCGCCGGCGCCCTCGTAGAGGCCGATCAGCGGGCGGCCGGTCTCGCAGGCCAGCTGCTGGAGCTTGGTCATCTTCTCGCCGTAGACCTCGCCGAGGGCGCCGCCGAAGACGGTGCCGTCCTGGGAGAACACGCAGACCTCGCGGCCGTCGATGGTGCCCCAGCCGCAGATGATGCCGTCGGTGACCGGGCGGCGCTTGTCCATCCCGAAGGCGTGGGTGCGGTGGCGGGCCAGCTCGTCGATCTCGACGAAGCTGCCCTCGTCGAGCAGGACGTCCAGGCGCTCGCGGGCGGTCAGCCGGCCTTTGCCGTGCACCTTGTCCACGGCGGCCTGGCCCATCGGGAGGCGGGCCTCGGCGCGCCGCCGGCGCAGGTCGTCGTTGCGCTCGGCCGTCGTCGGCGGGGCGGTGAGTACCGCCGAAGATGAGGGATCAGTCATGTTCGGCGATAGTAACCATCCCGGGCAAATGTTTCAAGACCGAAGCGATCGGGATTTGCCGCGCCACCTGCGTCGCCCCTGGTTACGGTACCGAAGGTTGGCGGAAAATTATTCGCTCCACCTACTCTGGTCGGCGTGAACATCACCACCGTGCGCGAGGCCCTCGCGGAGCTCTACCCGTCCATCGAGTACGTCGAGGAGACCGGTTCGACCAACGCCGACCTCCTCGACGCCGCCGACCCCGTCGACCGCACCGTGCTGCTGGCCGGGCACCAGTCCGCCGGCCGCGGGCGCAAGGGCCGCAGCTTCACCGCCTCGCCCGGCACCCAGCTGATCTTCTCCGTGGTCTACCGCCCGGCCGCGGAGGTCTTCGCCGGCTCCGTCTCCGAGGTCCTCGACCGCCTCGGCCTGCTCCCGCTGACTGCGGGCCTGGCGTTCTCCGACGTCGTGGCCGGTTCGAAGCTGAAGTGGCCCAATGACGTGCTGGTGCGCGGCAAGAAGGTCTGCGGCATCCTCGCCGAGGCCGACGGCCTGGGCGAGGCCCACCCGCGCATCGTGCTCGGCTGCGGCCTCAACGTCTCCATCGCGCCCGAGGACCTGCCGGTGCCCACCGCGACCTCGCTGGCCATCGAGGACGACCCCCTGGCGGGTGAGGGCATGGAGGCCGTCGCCGTCGCCGTGCTCACCGCCCTGGAGCGCCGCGTGCGCCAGTGGGAATCCGGTTCGCCGCAGCTGCTCACCGACTACCGCGCCGCCAGCGGCACCATCGGCCAGGCCGTGCGCGTGGAGACCCCGTCGGGGGCCATCTACGGCGTGGCCGAGGACATCGCCGACGACGGCGAGCTCGTCGTCGTCGACGACCAGGGCATCCACCGCACGCTCTCGGCCGGCGACGTCACCCACCTGCGACCCTGGCGGCCCGGGCAGTGAGCCCCGGCCGCGACCCGCACGCCGCGCCGGCACCCCGCGCGCGGCGCCCCGAGCGGCTCATCGTCGACCTGAGCGCCCCGCTGGGCTCGCTGACCTTCGCCGTGCTCGAGTGCGTCCTGATCACGGCCGTGGCCTGGATCGCGATCGGCTACCTCGACGGCCCGGGCGCCGGGATGGTCAGCGTCGACGTGCGCAACGGCGTCGTCGGCGTGTGGGCGGTCCTGCTGGCCTGGCGGCTCCTGCTGCCGCTGCTGCGCGCCCGCCACCAGCTCTTCCAGCTGACCGACCGGCGCATCCGCGTGCGCCCGGCCAAGTTGACCGCGCGCACCGGCACCATCCGCCTCGCGGACGTCCTCGACGCCAACCGGCGCCGCCGCGGCACCGTCTCGCTCATGGTGCGCGGCTACGACCGCCCCCTGGTCTTCGAGCGGGTCGCCCACACACGCAAGGTCGTCGGGCTGATCCGCGAGCGCCTGCGCTGAGCCCTGCGGCCGGCGGACCCGGCGAACACGGTGCCCGCCGCCGTCGCACCCTCGCCGACGCCGCAGCGCACCCACGCCGCACGTGGTTCGCCCACGTGGGGGAGGGGCGGCGTCGGCAATCGGGCCGCGCACTAGGATGAGCACCGTGACTGACTCCGGAAACCCCCACGCCCACGCCCCCGGAACGCCCACCGTCGCCGTCATCGGCGACGGTCAGCTCGCGCGCATGATGCAGACCGCGGCCATCGAGCTCGGCCAGTCTGTGCGCCTGCTCGCCGGCGCCCCCGACGCCTCCGCCGCCCAGGTAGCAGCCGACTGCGTCCAGGGCGACTACCACGAGCTCGTCGACCTCGAGCGCGCCGTCGAGGGGGCCGACGCCGTCACCTTCGACCACGAGCACGTGCCCAACCGGCACCTGCGCACCCTGCTCGACCGCGGCGTCGTCGTCGAGCCGCGCCCCGAGGCGCTCATCTACGCCCAGGACAAGCTCGAGCAGCGCCGCCGCCTCCACGAGCTCGGCCTGCCCGTGCCGCCGTTCGCGGCCGTCGAGTCGATTGACGACGCCGTGGAGTTCTTCGAGCGCGTCAACGGCGCCGTCTGCCTGAAGGCGACCCGCGGCGGCTACGACGGCCACGGCGTGTGGTTCCCCGAGGACCTCGAGGACCTGAAGAAGCTGGTGGAGAAGCTGCTGGGCGACGAGGTCCCGCTGATGGCCGAGGAGAAGGTGCCCTTCACCCGCGAGCTGTCCGCGATGGTCGCGCGCAACCGCCGCGGCGAGTGCGTCGCCTGGCCCGTCGTCGAGTCCGTGCAGGCCGACGGCATCTGCCATGAGGCCGTCGCCCCGGCGCCCGGGCTGCCCGTCGACATCGAGCGCGGCACCCGCACCCTGGCCGAGACCATCGCCCGCGAGCTGGACGTCACCGGCGTGCTGGCCGTCGAGCTCTTCGAGGCCGACGGCCCCGGGGGCGAGCCGCGCGTGGTGGTCAACGAGCTGGCCATGCGCCCGCACAACACCGGCCACTGGACCCAGGACGGCTGCGTGACCAGCCAGTTCGAGCAGCACCTGCGCGCCGTGCTCAACATGCCGCTCGGCTCGACCGAGCTGGCCGCCCCGCACACCGTCATGGTCAACACCCTCGGCGCCGACGAGTCGCCCGAAATGCCGCTGACCGAGCGCGTCAACGCCGTGTGGCGCCGCTTCCCGCACGCCAAGATCCACCTCTACGGCAAGTCGCACCGGCCCGGGCGCAAGCTCGGCCACGTCAACGTCACCGGCTCCGACCTCCGCGCCGTGCGCCGCGAGGCCCAGCTGGCCGCGCACTTTCTGGTGCACGCCGTGTGGGCCGACGGCTACCGCGAGGCCTGAGCCCCGCCCCCGAAACTGACCGCTGAACCCCGAAGGAAGGAACCTTCACCATGCAACCTGTCGTCGGCCTGATCATGGGCTCGGACTCCGACTGGGACACCGTCCAGCCCGCCGCCGAGGTGCTCGCCCAGTTCGGCGTGCCCTTCGAGGTCGGGGTCGTCTCCGCCCACCGCACCCCGGACCGCATGCTGGAGTACGCCAAGACCGCCCGCGAGCGCGGGCTGAAGGTCATTCTCGCCTGCGCCGGCGGGGCCGCCCACCTGCCGGGTATGGTCGCCGCCGCGACCCCGCTGCCGGTCATCGGCATCCCGCGCGCGCTGAAGAACCTGGACGGGCTGGACTCGCTGCTGTCTATCGTCCAGATGCCCGGCGGCGTGCCGGTGGCCACCGTCTCCGTCGACGGTGCGAAGAACGCGGGGCTGCTGGCCGTGCGCATCCTCGGCGTGGGCGACGAGGCCCTGGCCGAGAAGATGGAGGCCTACCAGCAGGAGATGGCCGACGGCGTGCTGGAAAAGGACGCCGCGCTGAAGAAGCGGCTGCTCGGCGGCGACTAGGCGTGCCCCAGGGGCGGGTTGTGCGGGTACGGACGGGTACACAGCCGGTGCCCGACGAGCTACCGCCCGGCCCGGAGGCCTGCTCGGCCCGGCGGCATGGCAGGCTCGGCCTATCCGGTCAGTCCTCGTCGCCCCGCCAGATTTCTCCGGGCGTGGTCTCGGTCAGATCCTCTCCCGACATGACCCTGGAGACGAACGTGTGCATCGGTTCGGTGTGGAGGTAGTCGGCGGCGGCGTTGACATTGACCACGTTGCCCAGGTTCGGGCACCAGATCAGCATGTTGACGTAGATGATCCGGTCGTCCTGGAGCATGGGGTAGAGCGCCCAGTGCCCGCCGGTACCGCGCAGCAGGCCTTCCGCGACGTAGAGGAACTTCTCCCGGTCGCTAACCCGGGGCGACTGTGCCACCCTCGTGAGGTTGTCGAAGCTCCAGAAGCCTTCGTCGCTGAGTAGGGCCATCGTGGGAGGCTTGGAGTGCCATCTCTCCACGAGCTGCCGGCCGGCGCTCTCCAGCTCGGCGATGAGGTGCTTTTCGCGTCCCTCAAAGCTCATCGACTTCTCGAGGTCCATGCTGGTTTCCTTTCGATGGTCTGCTCTTTGGTTTGCACCCGGGGAGAATGCCTGCTCCTATTCGTCATAGGTGAGAACCCAGGAGTTGTTGGTGTTGTCGTGTATGCAGTACAGGTGCCAGCCCGGATAATAAGGAGCTTTCCGGTCTCGCATCGTCCGGCATTCCCGCTGGGACGGGGCTGACCCGAGTACCTTTCCTGGGTCGATGTAGTCTGCGAAGGCCAGATTCGACCGGGTTGGTGTGTCGTCGAACGTTATCGCCGGTAGACCGATGGCGGCTGTGATGATTGCAAGTCCTGCAGCTATCGCGGTCAGCAGCCTGGAGTGTGTGGCTTTGATACGTTGCATCAGCACAGCTCAATTCGGTCAATGGGGGCTATCGGGTTGATCCCGATGTTTGTTCGGGTTCCCGGCTCGACCCATTTACAGCCAGTGTCTGGAGCAAAACGCAGCACGACCTTGACGCGCCATCCGTCGGGACAATCGTTCTGGACCTGGATGGCCCCCTTCTCCCGGTACGCGTAGACGCACTGTGGTGCTTGATCGCCGACCGCACGGGTCGTAGCCTGTTCGCTGGGAGATATCAGTTCAACCTCGGCTCCGAGGCCTTCCCGGATTGAGATTGAGTCTCCGGCATTGAAACTCTAACGTCGCCAGAGGTGGTGTCGACCGAGTCGGCGTTAGCCGTGCTCGGTGTACTCACCCCGTGATCGTGAGTGACGCTGTAACAGCTGCGGCTAAAGTTGGTCGCTTCATCGGGGTACCTTTCATCTCGTTTTGAAGCGGCATGCATATGGTAGGCAGAAAAGCTCTGTGTTGTACACCGTTCTGGAAATATTTTTTAACGGCGTAGTAGGGACGGCATGCGATGCCTTGGGCCGCGCTCTCGCTGTCAGCTTTCCCGGACGCCGCGGTAGGATCGACGGCGTGCCTGACTCGGGAAATCCGCGGACCGTCCGCGGCGATCGTGACCGCCGCACGGGGATGTCCGGCGCTTGGCCGATCCTGGTGCTCGGCTCCAAGACCGACGACGGCCGGGCCCAGCCCGTGCTGGCCGCCCGCCTGCGCACCGCCGCCGCGGTGGCGGGCAGGCGCCTCGGCGTGCCCGTCGTGGTCTCCGGCCGCGGCGAGGCCGACGTCATGGCCCGCGACCTGCGTCAGGCCGGGGTGGATCCGGCACGCATCGTCGCTGAGCCGCTGGCGACCTCCACCAACGAGAACCTCGAGCACGCCCGCCGGCTCTTCCCGGACGCGGGCGGCTTCATCGTGGTCACGAGCAACTACCACGCCCGCCGCGCCCGCCTGTGGGCCTGGCACCTGGGCATCCCCGTCGAGGTGATCCCGGCGCCGACGCCGCGGGCCCAGCGCCGAGACACCTACCTGCGCGAGGTCCTCGCGCTGCCGCACTCGGCCGCGCGCATCGCCTGGCGCCGCCTCGTCGCCCGCCTCGGGCGGTAGCGGGCCCGCCCCGGGCGCGCCGGGTGTCACCGGGCCTTGGCAACCGCCGCACCGGGCGCCGCGTCCGCCGTGCCCGGCGCAGCGCCCGTCAGCCCCGCACTACCTGCGCAGCGGGTCCGGCGCCGGCAGACCGAGGTTCCCGCGCAACGTCGCGGCGTCGTAACCCGTGCGGAACCGGCCGCGCTCCTGCAGCACGGGCACGACCTGGTCGACGAAGTCGTCGATGCTCGCGGGCAGCGCCGGCGGCATCAGGTTGAACCCGTCGGCGCCGCCGCCGTCGACCCAGCGCTCGATCTCGTCGGCGATCTGCTCGGGCGTGCCGATGAAGGTCGCGTGCCCGCCGCCGGCGGCCAGGTAGCCGAGCAGCTCGCGCACGGTCGGCCGCTTCGTCTCGATGATGCGCAGCACCGTCAGGTAGCGGCCCTTCGGCCCGGTGAACTCCTCGACCGGCGGCAGCTCCGGAACGGGCGCGTCGAGCTCCCAGCCGGAGGTGTCCTGGCCGACGAAGAACGCCAGCTGATCCAGGGCGTCGTCGATCGGCAGCAGCGCGTCGAGCGCGGCCTTCTTCTCGTACGCCTCGGCCTCGGTGGCGCCGACGTAGGTCACCAGTCCCGGCATCACGGCGATGCCGTCGGGGTCGCGGCCGAACTCGGCGGCGCGCCGGCGGATGTCGCCGCGGTAGTCGCGGGCCATCTCCAGGTCCCAGGCCACCGCGTAAATGCCCTCGGCCGCACGAGCGGCGAGGTTGCGCCCCGGCTCCGAGGCGCCGGCCTGGAAGAGCACCGGGCGGCCCTGCGGCGGGGAGGGCAGGTTCAGCGGCCCGGCGACGTCGAAGAAGCGGCCGTGGTGGTTCAGGGACTTCAGCTGCGACTCGTCGACGTAGACGCCGTCGCGCTCGGCGCGCACGGCACTGGCCGGCCACGAGTCCCACAGCCGCTCGATCACGTCGATGAACTCCTCGGCCCGCGCGTAGCGCTCGGCGTGGGCAGGCAGCGCGGCCATGGCGTGGTTGCGCGCCTCGTCGTCGGTCATGGAGGTCACCACGTTGATGCCCGCGCGCCCGCCGGAGATGTGGTCCAGACTGCCGAGCAGCCGCGCGGCGTGGAAGGGGTCCCAGAACGTCGCCGATATCGTGGTGACCAGGCCGATGTGCCGGGTCGCCCGGGCCAGGGCGGTCAGGGTGGTCACCGGCTCGAGGTACCAGCCCGGCGAGCGGGACAGCCCGCCGATGCCGGCGGCCTGGCCGTCGGCGAGGAAGAACGCGTCGAACAGCCCACGCTCGGCGGTCTGGGCCAGCTGCTGCCAGTAGTCGATCTCGCCGAGGCGCTCGGCCGAGGAGCCGGGCGCGCGCCAGGCCGCCGAGTGGTGCCCGGCGCCGAAGGCGAAGAGGTTGAGGTGGACCTCGCGTGCCATCAGCCCATCACCAGCCCGCCGTCGACCAGCAGGTTCTGGCCGGTCACCGCGCGCGAGAGCGGCGAGGCGAAGAAGACGGCGGTGTCGGCGAACTCCTCGGGCGTGGTCACCGAGCCCAGCGGGGTGCCGGCGGCGATCATGTCGAAGACCTCCTTGGGGGTGGCCGCCGAGGCGTCGGTGGTGCGCAGCAGGCCGCCGGAGACCATGTTGACGGTCACGTGCTTCGGACCGAGGTCCTTGGAGAAGGTGCGCGTCAGCGACAGCAGCGCGGCCTTGGCGGCGGTGTAGTCGTGGTAGGGCACCGAGGGCGCCTGGAAGAGGTCGGTGCCGATGTTGACCACGCGGCCGAAGCCGGCCTTCTCGAAGTCGGGCACGGCCAGCTGGATGGTGTTGAGCGCGCCGTGGACGGCGCCGGAGAACTGCTCGTCGAAGTGTCCGGCGGTGATGTCCTCGGCCTTCGGGCGGGCGTCGCCGTCGAAGGAGAAGGAGACCAGCGCGTTGTTGACCACGGTGGTCACCGGGGCGTCGAAGTGCTCGTGGGCGGCGTCGAAGAGCGCCTGGACCTGCTCACGGTCGCGGACGTCGGCCTGGACGGCCAGGGCGCGGTCGGGGTGCTCTGCGACGATGGCCTCGGCGGCCTCGGAGCTGGTGTGGTAGTTGACGATCACGCGGGCGCCCTCGCGCAGGAACGCCTCGCTGAGCGCCTTGCCGAGCCCGCGGGCGCCGCCCGTGACGAGGACGAGCCGTTCGGAGACGGGCGTGTTCAGGGCATTCATTGGTGCGGCCTTTCAGGTGCGGTGGCGAAAGGCGCGGCCCCGGCGCTGCGGTTGCGTCGCGTCGCCCGTGCGCGGTGCCCACCCGTCGGTGCACTGACATTGCCGACGGGCGCGCGTCACACCCGGGTGCGTGTCCTCCGCGTGGGCCCGTCGCCCGCGTGCGAGGACCGGACATCCCTTCGCCAGTGTTGACTGGATCAGGTTCGACGGGTGTCATCTCAGCCTTCCCCGGGAGGGGAAAGCACCCCGTGTCACTGCGCCCGAAGTTAGCAGCATCACAGGTCCGACGGTGGGAGTCGGGGGTGGGGCGGGGGTATGCGGGGCAAGGGACCCGGTGGGCGTGGGGGAGGTGTCGGGGCGCCGCTGCCGGAACGCAGGGCGGGTGAATACGAAAAATCGGCGGCCCCGCGTGTGCGGGTGCCGCCGGTGGCCGCCGGCCGTGGCCGACGTTTCAGGGGTCAGTCAGCGGCTCATGGCCTTCTGCAGCTCCGGGTACCAGATCGGGGAGAAGGAACCGATGAGCAGAAGCAGCGCGTAGAGGGCGGCGCCGACGCCCACGCCGATGCCGATCTTCTTGGCCTTGTCCAGCCCCTCGTCGAGCTTGCTGTTCTCGCCGCCGGAGGAGATGCTCGCGGCGCTGAGCAGCGCGTCGCCGCTCTCCGAACCGGCGGAGGCGCACTTGCGCAGGGCGTCCTTGCGCGGGCCGTCGAGCTCGACGGTCGCGGTGCGGTAGGCGATGACCAGGCGATTTTGTAGCTGCGGGTCGGTGGTGTTGACCGTGGCGTTGAAGTCCTCGATGTTGCCCTTGAGGACGTCGCTCAGCCCGGTCAGCTCCAGGGCGATGTTGGTCTTGTCCACACCCCACTAACCCTTCTCGAGGGAGGAGGTCTGCTCCTTGTTCGCCTCGCGCTGCAGCCGCAGCACGGCGGTGGGGATCAGCGGATCGTACTTGTAGCCGTTGTCCACGAGCATCGCCAGGACTTTGTCGTAGTCGCCGAGGCGGAGCGTCTTGCGGTTTTCCTCGGCGGCGGGACGCACGATCTCCTCGAGGCCCGGCACAGCGTCGTAGAAGACGTTGGCCAGGGCCTGGTAGCGCTTGCCCTCGAGCTCGGCGTAGCGGTCGTGGTCGGCCTGGTCATAGACGATCGTGCAGCGCTGGGCGTCCTTGTGGTAGGTCACCTCGGCGGCGTTGGCCTGCGGGGCGACGAGGAGGGTGGAGGCGGTCACGGCGGCGGTGGCGGCCGCGACGGCGGTCCTCCGGTTCATGCGGAACTTCATTCTGGCTCCTGTGATGTGGCACGGCTGAGAACTTAACGCAAGATAATAGCTACCTGGATAATGAATGTGTATCTAATGGGTCGGCGGGGGTACACCCGCCCGCGGGGACAGGTGTTTCCCCTGCGCTTGAGGGGTACTCGGGGAACCAATTCACCACTCCGGTCGGTCCAACAGGTTGAGACGAGTACGCCGAGCGAGAGGACCGTCGTCGTGGATTACCGCGGCACCGAGATCGACAAACGTCTTTCCCACCATCTGCGTGGTGCCGACCGGCGCCGGCCGGCACCCGTGCCGTGTCGCGGAAAGGTCGTGGAAGCCGCCTTTCAGGCACTGATGTTCCCCGCGGAACCGGCGGATGAGTTCGCTCGGCGTTTTCGGCTCGTGTCCCCGGACCTGTGCGTTCCGGCCGAGTCCGCCCGTAACGAAAAGTTGGTGATGCTGCAGGGCGACGTCCATCCGCGCCGGATCCGATACTGGGTCTCCGCCGTCGACCGGCTCTACGCCCACCTGTCCGTCCGCCCGCGTGCGGTCGCCGCGGTGTGGAGCGCGGCCATGCTCTGGGGCGTGGATGAGTTCAGCGACTCAGCCGACACCGTCCTCTTCAACCGCGGCGGCGACAAGCGTGTGGCCAGACACAGCCTCGAGTCCACGGTCCTTCGGCGGGACACGAGGGGGCTGACGTGGCAGACAACGCTGTGGGACCTGCACGTACAGGTCACTCCGCCGATGATGACCGCCCTGCACTGCATCCGGTCGGCGCTGCTCGGCACCCATCGTTGGCCTGTGCCAGCGGTGCCGGGACTGGACCCGGACCTGGTGCGTGCGGTCCAGGTCGCGGACCGGTTCATGAACCGGTGGCAGGTCGGTCCCGAAGAGTTTCGCAGTTGCGCGACCCCGCTCATCGCCGCCGGCAAACTCGAACCGGTGCTGCGGTTGGCCGATGCCGGCGCGGAGTCAGTGCCCGAGACCACGACTCGGCTGCAGGCCGCAACGGTCTTCAAGGAGAAGGGCTGCACCTGGACGACGCAGTTGGGGATCCGGATCGACGGTCGGTTGATCTCGGTCGCCGACGTCGGTTGCGCGGAGCTCAAGATTGCGATCTTCTACGACGGCGAGCACCATCTGAAGCGCAGCCAGCGCGACAAGGATTTCGCTCGCCGTCACCAGATCCAGAGCGCCGGTTGGACGGTCATCGTGCTCACCGCCGGCATGCTTCACGAGCCCGAGAGGTGGTCGGCGGATCTGGCCGGCTACATAGACCGGATCCGGGCCCGGAACGCCGGGTGATCGGGCTTGGGTAGGGGAGTGCCGGGCCCGGAGCACCGGGTGATCGGGTCTCGGTAGAGGAGCAGTTGGTCCCGGAACGACGGTTTTCGGGGCGTGGTTGGCGCTGGGCCGCACGGATTTACCGACCACAGGTCGGTAGTCGATTTTGGCCGGTCCCGCGACCTGCGGTTTTGCGATGGCCAAATCAGCTTTACCGACCGGGACCCGGTAAAAGCTCCCGCGCAGGTTGGCCGGCCTTGGCCCGGGACCGTTCCGGGGCCGATCCGGACTTGGTCTGGGACCGGCTCGGGGCTCAATCCGGCATCTATCCAGCCTTCGACCGAGCCCCACGCCCTCACCCCGAGTACCGGGCCCGGCCCTTCCAGACCAGCCAGGTGGCCACCACCATCACCAGCGCGAAGAGCCCCGGCCAGATCGCAGGCTCGGGCCGGAACACGTTGAGCACGGCCTGCAGGACGGCCAGCGCGGTCAGGAAACCGACGAAGCCTAAGGCGGTGTCCCAGACCAGGCCGCGCCGCCGGCTCTCTGAGGCACCAGGGCCGGCGCCTGGCCCGGACCCGGGCCCACCCCCGGAACCGGGCCCACCCCCGGAACCGGGCCCACCCCCGGAACCGGGCCCACCCCCGGAACCGGGTCCACCCCCGGGCCCGGTCTGATCCCCTGGACTCACGCCTTGACCCCGCCGGCGGTCAGCCCCGAGACGATCCGGCGCTGGAAGAACAGCACCATGATCACCAGCGGGATCGTCACCAGCGCGCCGGCGGCCATGATCGAGGTGTACGGGTACTCGAAGGCGGTCGGCCCGGAGAAGCGGGCGATCGCCACGGTCACCGGCTCGGTGTCGGTGGTCGACAGCTGCCGGGCGAGCATGAACTCGTTCCAGGTCGCGATGAACGCCAGGATCGCCGTGGTGAACAGCGCCGGGGCGGCCAGCGGCAGCAGCACCTTGCGGAAGGCCTGCCCGCGGCTGGCGCCGTCGACGCGCGCGGCCTCCTCGAGTTCCCAGGGCAGGGTGCGGAAGAAGGACACGAGCGTGTAGACGGTCAGCGGCAGCGCGAAGGAGATGTTCGGGATGATCAGCGCCTGGTAGGTGCCGATCCACCCGAGATCGCCGAAGAGCTGGAACAGCGGGGTGACCAGCGCGATGCCCGGGAACATCGAGGCGGCCAGGATGATGCCGGTGACGATGCCCTTGCCGGGGAAGTCCAGCCGGGCCAGCGCGTAGGCGGTGAACACGCCCACGGCCACGGCCAGCGCGGTCGTCGTCGCGGAGATCAGCAGCGAGTTGCCGATCGCGCCCAAAAAGTCGTTGCCCTTGTCCGTGGCCAGCGCGTCGCGGAAGTTGTCCAGCGTGACGTGCGTCGGCCACGGCGTGGTGTCGAAGGTGTGCGACGGGTCGCGCAGCGCGGTGACGACCATCCAGTAGAAGGGTGCGAGCCCCCAGATCAGGATGAGGATCAGACCCAGGTAGTTGCCGATGAACGAACGCGTCTTGCTCATCGCGCACCGCCTTCCGCGTCGTGGTTGCCCCGCTTGCCTACGCCGCGCTTGCCGACGCCGCGTGGGTCGCCGTCGCGTGCGGCGTCACCGTGGGACGCCCCCGCGCCGACCGCGGCCGGCGCGGCGGTCCCGGTCTCGCCTGCGCGACCGCGCCCGCGGCCGAACCGCTCGCGCAGCCCGCGCAGGCCCCGGGCCCGGCTCTTGCCGCCGGGCAGGTTGCGGGTGCCGGAGACGTCCGCGCCGAGGAAGCGGATCATGATGAACGCCACGGCGAAGATGAGCAGGAAGATCAGGGTGGACAGCGCGGAGGCCGAGTTGAAGTGGCCCTGGCGCATGTCCTCGACCACCAGCTGGGAGACGGTGGCTGTCGGCGAGTTGGAGGACCCGGAGATCATGATCACCGGCAGGTCGTACATGCGCAGCGCGTCGAGGGTGCGGAAGAGCACGGCGACCATCAGTGCCGGGCGCACCAGCGGCAGGGTGATGCGGGTGAAGCGCTGCCAGGCCGAGGCACCGTCGACGCGTGCGGCCTCGTAGAGCTCCTTGGGGATCATCTGCAGGCCGGCGAGGATGAGCAGCGCCATGAAGGGCGTGGTCTTCCAGACGTCGGCGATGATCACGGCGGTGCGGGCGGCCCACGGGTCGGTGGTCCAGGCGATGTCCGTGCCCAGGGTCGCGTTGACCACGCCGTCGGGGGCGAACATGAACTGCCAGAGCTTGGCAGTGACGGCCGTCGGGATGGCCCAGGGCACGAGCACGGCGGCGCGGACCAGGCCGCGGCCGCGGAACTCGCGGTTCATCACCAGCGCCATGATCACGCCGAGGACCGTCTCGAGGGCCACGGTGACCACGGTGAAGAACAGCGTGATGCGCACCGCCGGCCAGAAGTCGGTGGCGATGACGCCGGGCGGGCAGACCCCGGCGGAGCAGCGCTGGGTCAGCCAGTAGAGGTAGTGGTCGAGGCCGGCGAAGCCGCCCTCGGTGAACAGGCCGGTCTCGGGGTCGAGCCCCTTGTCGGCCTGGAACGACAGCCAGACCGCGCGCACGATCGGGTAGCCGATGACCACGGCCAGCACGATCATGGCCGGGGCGATCAGCCAGGCGGCGTTGCGCGCCTGGACGCGGGCCTGGCGGCGCGCGCCGGTCCGGCCGGACTCACGGGTTCCGGTGGGGGAGGGGCGCTCCGCGGTGGTCACGCCGGCTGCGGCAACACCGGCACCACCGGCGGAACCGTCGGCACCACCGGCACGCCCGTCCCCGGCACCGTGCGGTACGGCTGTCGATCCGGACACGCTCGGTTACTCCGCCGAGGCGTTCTCGATCGCGGCCTTCATGTCCGCGGTGGCCTTGTCCACGTCGACGTCACCGTTGACGGCGGCGTAGGCGTTGTCCTGGATGGCCTTCGAGATGGCGTCGTAGAACGGGCTGACCGGGCGCGGCTTGGCGTTCTCCAGCGACTCCTTGAGCGCCGGCAGGTAGGGCTGCTCGGCGATCAGCTCCTGGTCGTCGTAGATGGAGGCGAGCACCGGCGGGAAGGAGGCCTCGGCGAAGGACCGCTGGCTCTCCTCGCTGACGACGTACTCGATGAAGTCGCGCGCGGTGGCCTTGTGCTCGGAGTTGATGTTGATGCCGTTGTTGTAGCCGCCGAGGGTGGAGACGCCGACGCCGTCCTTGCCCACCAGGGGCTGGACCTCGACCTTGCCGGCGACGGCGGAGCCGTCCTCCTCGGAGTTGGCGTACATGTACGGCCAGTTCACCGCGTAGGCGGTCTTGCCCTCGGTGAAGGCCAGGTTGGTCTCCTCCTCGGTCGCGGCGGTGGAGTCCTTGGCCACGGTGCCGTCCTCGTAGCCGTCGACGAGGGCCTGCAGGCCCTCCTTCGAGGCGTCGGAGTCGACGGCCGGGGTCGTGCCGTCGTCCTCGAGCACGGAGCCGCCCCAGCCGGCCATGAAGCCGGCGGTGTTGACGGTCAGGCCCTCGTACTGCTTGAGCTGCAGGGTCAGGCAGTCGACCTGGGCCTCCTCGGCCTGCTTGCAGGACTCCTTGAGGCCGTCCCAGTCGGTGGGCGCCTCGGGGATGATCTCGGTGTTGCGGAAGAGCAGCTGGCCGTTGGTGTTCTGCGGCAGCGCGTAGAGGGTGTCGTTGTAGGTGGCGGACTCGACGGTGGCGTCGAGCAGCCCGGAGGTGTCGACCTCGAGGTCGCCGGTCAGCGGGGCGAGCCACTGGTTGGCGGCGAACTGCGCGGTCCACACGACGTCGAGGGCCATGACGTCGTAGTCGGTGTTCCCGGCCTGCAGGGACTGCACGAGGGTCTCACGCTGGGCGTCGGCCTCGCCGGCGAGCTCGGAGAGGGTGACCTCCTCGTCCGGGTGCTCCTTGTTCCACCGGTCGATGATCGGGATGATCTTGTCGGTGTCGTTCTTGCCCATCGCGAAGGTGATGGGGCCACGGCCGTCGGTGTTCTCCGCCTCGGGGACGGAGGAGTCGTCGGAGCCGCACGCGGTGAGGGTGGCGCCGGCCACGGCGGTGGCGGCGAGGACGGCGCCGACGCGGCGCAGAGAGGTGAAGCGCATGGTTCGAAACCTTTCAGTCGTGGATGCGCGGTGAACCCCAAGTTAATTGCGCGGCGAGCCCCGACGGCGCGCTACGGCGCAAATCACCCCCGTGAGAGGGGAAAGACAGGTGGTAATCAGGAACTGTTCGGCCCGACTTTTAGGGTTCGCTTGCCGACGCCGCGCCCGCACTCACCGTCCGTGCGTGGTCGCGCACGCCCGCCCCTCCACCAGGTGCCGGGCGTCCGTCGCCGTTCAGTCGCGGGCGTCAGCCCGCGACCCGTCCGGCCCGAAGCGCAGCGCGGCGGCCGGGTCGTAGGCCATGCGCACCTCGGCGCCGCGCTCGGGGGCGGGGGCGTCGAGAAGCCGGGCGACCAGGCGTCCGCCGTCGCGGTGGGCGTAGACGTAGGACTCGGCGCCGAGCTCCTCGACGATGTCGACCGGCCCGGTCAGCTCGCGGAAGCCTGCCGGGCAGGCCTCGCCGGCGCCGAGCAGGCGCATGTGCTCGGGGCGCACGCCGAAGGTGACGTCGCCGGCGCCGGGGACGTCGTCGTGGAAGAGGTTCATCGACGGCGAGCCGATGAACCCGGCGACGAAGAGGTTGACCGGGTCGCGGTAGAGCTCGCGCGGCGGGGCGACCTGCTGGAGCACGCCGCGGTCGAGCACGGCGACCCGGTCGCCCATCGTCATCGCCTCGACCTGGTCGTGGGTGACGTAGACGGTGGTCACCCCGAGGCGGCGCTGGAGTGCGGCGATCTCGGAGCGGGTGGACACGCGCAGCTTGGCGTCGAGGTTGCTCAGCGGCTCGTCCATGAGGAAGACCCGCGGGTTGCGCACGATCGCCCGGCCCATGGCCACGCGCTGGCGCTGGCCGCCCGAGAGGTCCTTGGGCTTGCGGTCGAGGAAGTCGGTCAGCCCCAGGATCTCGGCGGCCTCGGCCACCCGGGTGTCCGCCTCGTCGCGGGGCACCTTGCGCAGGTCCAGGGCGAACGACATGTTCTTGCGCACCGACAGGTGCGGGTAGAGCGCGTAGTTCTGGAAGACCATGGCCACGTCGCGGGCGGCCGGGTCGGAGTCGGTGACGTCGTCGTCGCCGATGAGGATGCGGCCGGACTCGACCGGCTCGAGGCCGGCCAGCGCGCGCAGCGTGGTCGACTTGCCGCAGCCGGAGGGGCCGACGAGCACCAGGAACTCGCCGTCGGCGATCTCGAGGTTGAAGTCGGTGACCGAGGGGTGGTCCGCCCCGGGGTAGCGGACGGTGACGTTGTCGTAGGTGACCGGTGCCATGGGAACTCAGGCTAGCAGCGTGCGCCGCCTCAGAGGCGCAGAGTGACCTTCTCGGCGGCCGCGATCGCGTCGAGGCGGGCGGCCTCGGCGAAGCCGGAGACGACCACCGTCGAGCCGCCGACGGCCAGCGGCTCGAGGACCTGGCGGGTGAAGGAGGCGTCGTCGGTCCAGCCGGTGGCCAGCACGCGGGCGCCGGCGGGGATGTCGGTGGTCTCGGCGAGGTCGGCCAGGCTCATCGTCGGGGCGGGGAAGACGTCGGGGTAGAAGCGCACGGTCGGCCCGAAGTCGACCGCGCCGGGCGGCAGGGTGCCGCCGGTCTCGGCCACCCCGCGGCCGAAGGGGTCGTCGGTGACCAGCACCAGGTCGGGGCCGGGGTGGTCGCCGGCGCGCCCGGGGGAGGTGAAGACGACGTCGAGGTCGTCGGGGTCGGCCGCCGGGGCGCCGGGGTCCAGGGTGTGGTCCACGCCGGCGGCCATCGCGCCGAGGGCGATCGCGGCGGCCTGCCAGCCGACGGGCAGGTCGATGAGGATGCGGGAGTCGGCGTCGAGGTCGAGCTCCTCGAGCAGCATCGTGGCGACCTTGGCCGCCCAGTTGTCCAGGGTGGTGGCGGAGAAGTCCAGGCGGGCGCCGGTGTGCTCGTCGTAGACGGTCAGGCGCGGGCCGGCGGGGTCGGCGTCGAGGAGGTGGCGCAGCAGTTCCATGGACCCGATCGTAGGTAGGCGCGCGCCCGCGCGCCGCGGGCGGCGGGCGCCGCCCACAGGACGCCGCCGGGCACCGCCCACGCCGTGGGGCGCGACGTCGTCAATCGGCGCGTCAGTTCACGCAGCGCGGACCGTCGCCGCCGGCGTCGATCTCGGGGGAGGCCTCGGGCTCGGTGCCGAAGTCGGCGCCGGGCTCACCGACGGAGCCGTCGCCGCTGGGCGCCTCGGCCATCTGTTCGCCCTGCGGGCCGGCGTAGTCGTCGTGGGTGACCACGACCAGCGTGTCGGCGTCCAGGCCCTCGTTGACGGTCACGGGCAGCCCGCCGAGCTCCTCGGCGACGGCCTTGGCGGCCTCGCTGTCGGCGTCCCCGGTGACGACCTGGGACTCGGTGTAGATGCCCTCCAGGGCGTTGGAGACCTCGGCGACGTTGTAACCGTGCTCCTCGAGCCAGCCGCCGACCGAGCCGGCCAGCCCGGAGACGGACCCGGCGTTGAGCACGTGCAGCTCGGCGTCGGAGGCCGCGGCGGCGGGCTCGCCGGACGGCTGGTCCCCGCCGTCCTCGGGCTGTCCCTCCTCCTCCTCGGCGCCGAGGAGGTCGTCCATGAAGCCGCGCACCTGGTCCGGGTCGACGGTGACGATGGACTCGCCGTAGTCGCCCACGCCGTCGAGCGAGGTCACGGGGATGGTGGTGAAGGTGACGTTGCCGCCGGCGAGGTTGGACAGCTGGGCGGCGAAGCTCATCACGTCCCAGTCCTCGTCGATGACCACGGAGCGCTCGACGGCGCCGCGCAGGTCGTTGAGGCGTCCCGGGTTGGTCAGGGTGCCGGCGGAGAGCAGCTTCTGCACCATCGAGGCCATGAAGGCCTGCTGGCGGGTCACGCGGTCGAGGTCGCCGCGGGGCAGGCCGTGGCGCTGGCGGACGAACTTCAGGGCCTCCACGCCGTCGAGCGTCTGGCGGCCGGCGGGGAAGTCGGCGCCGGAGAACTCGTCCTGGACCGGCTCGTTGAGGCAGACGTCCACGCCGCCGACGGCGTCGGTGAGCAGGACGAAGCCGAGCAGGCCGATCTCCGCGTAGTGGTCGACCTCGATGCCGGTCAGCTCGGCGACGGTAGTGACCAGGCCCTCGCGGCCGGCGGCGAGCTCCTCGCGGGCGATGCGCTGCTCGTCGGCGCCCTCGGCCTCCAGCTCGGAGCGGCGCTCGGCGGCGTGCGCGGCGAAGACGCCGTTGATCTTCATGTTGCCCAGCTCGTCGTCCTTGACGTAGGTGTCGCGCGGGATGGACACGGCCGTGGCCGAGGAGCCGTCGTTGGGCACGCGGATGACCATGATGGTGTCCGTGTTGTGCTCGCCCTCCTCGACGCCGGCGTTGAGCGAGGCCAGCTCCTCCTGGCTCAGCGGGTTGCCCTGCGCGTCCGTGCGCGAGTCGGAGCCGACCAGCAGGATGTCGGTGGCGCCGTCGGGGGCCTTCTTCATGCCCTGGCCGCCGCCGAGGGAGAGGTTGCCGGCCGAGGCGACCTCGTTGCCCAGCCGCCCGACGGTGAGATAGCCGACACCGGCGAAGACGAGCACGAGGACGGAGAGCACGGCGATGACGCCCTTGAGGCCGCCCGGGCCTGCCTGCCGGATGCGGGTGTCCGAGTCCGGGGCCGGCTGGATGGCCCTGACCTGGCGGTAGTGCTCACTCACTGCGGTGGGTTTCCTTCGACGTACTGTTGGGGGTGCCCGGGCGGTCGCCGGGCTCAAGTGCACCCATCGTACTGCAAGGAGGCCTCCGCCCATGAGAGTCGTCGTCACCGGCGCGCGCGGTCAGCTGGGCCGCAGCCTCGCGCTGACCTGTCCGCCGGGGCTCGACGGCGACGTCGTCTGGGCCGACCGCTCGCTTCTCGACGTCACCGACCCCGCCGCCGTCGCCGCCTCGCCCGCGCTCGCCGGTGCGGACGTGGTGCTCAACTGCGCGGCGTTCACCGACGTCGACGGCGCCGAGGAGGAGCCGGGGCGCACCTCGGCCGAGGCCGCCAACGCCACCGCGCCCGGGCTCATCGCCCGCCGCTGCGCGGAGGAAGGTGCGCGCCTGGTGCACGTGTCCACCGACTACGTCTTCGGCGACGCCGTGCTTGACGACGCCGCGCATGCGGACGCGGCCGGTTCCCGCCCCGTGCTTGACGACGCCGCGCCCGGAGGCGTCGCCGGTTCCGAGGGCGTCGCCGGTTCCGAGGGCGTCGCCGGTTCCGGCGCCGCGGTGCCCGCGGGCGCGCGCCCGCTGCTGCCGGGGGACCCCACGAGCCCGCAGACCGTCTACGGGCGCACGAAGCTGGCCGGGGAGCGCGCCGCGCTGGCGGCCTGCCCGCAGACGACGGTCGTGCGCACCGCGTGGGTCTACTCGGGCGACACGCTGCCGGAGCACAAGGACTTCGTCTCCACGATGCTGCGCCTGGCGCGCGGGGGAGTGGACCCGAAGGTCGTCGACGACCAGTTCGGCAGCCCGACCTTCGCGCCCGACCTGGCGCGTGCGCTGTGGCGGCTCGTGCTCGAAGGCGGCGGCGCTGCCGCGGCCGCCGCGGCGGATGCGGTGGGTGCCGCGCACGCCGGCACGGACACCGACACCGCCGGCCGGGTGCTGCACGGTGTCGGCGCCGGCTGGACGAGCTGGTACCTGCTCGCCCGCGAGGTCTTCGCGGCCGCCGGCTTCGACCCGGACCGGGTCTCGCCGGTGGACACGGCCGGTTACCCCACCAGGGCTAAGCGGCCGCGCTGGTCGGTGCTCGCCCCTGACCTGGAGCTGCCGGAGTGGCGGACCGGGGTCGCCCGGGCGGTGGCCGCTAGACTCTGAAGACCGTGAACGACAACGCTCACGCCCCGGTACCCGTGATCACCGTGACCTATTCGCCGGGGCGTCATCTGCGCGCGCTCCTCGAGTCGCTGCCCGAAGCCACGGTCCGGGGTACCCGCACGGTGCTCGCCGACAACGGCAGCACCGACGGGGTCCCGCAGGCCGAGGCCGCCGCCCGTGACGACGTCGAGTTCCTCGACACCGGGGGCAACATCGGCTACGGCGCGGCGATCAACGCCGCCTGGCGGCACCTGGACCGTGGTGCCGGGGCCGGTGACCCCGCAGTCGGTGACGTCGTAGACGGTGGCGCCGTAGACGGTGGCGCCGGGGACACCGCGGGGGACGCCACGGTGGACACCGAGTTTCTCGTGGTGGTCAACCCGGACGTCGTCTTCGAGCCCGGTGCAATCGACGCGATGATCGAGTGCGCCCGCCGCCACCCGGAGGCCGGCGCGATTGGTCCGCTCATCCACGACCCGGCCGGTGCGGTCTACCCCTCGGCGCGCGAGCTGCCGGACCTGGTCCACGGGGCCGGCCACGCCGTGCTCGCCGGGATCTGGCCGGACAACCCGTTCACCCGCGCCTACCGGGCGGGCAGCGACATGTCCCGGGAGCGGGCCGCCGGCTGGCTCTCCGGATCCTGCCTGCTGCTGCGCCGCGAGGCCCTCGAGCAGATCGGCGGCTTCGACGAGCGCTACTTCATGTACCTGGAGGACGTCGACCTCGGCGACCGGCTGGCGCGCGCCGGCTGGTCCTCGGTGCTGTGCGTGGACGCGGGCGTGGTCCACGACCAGGGACACGCCGCCAACGCGCACCGCACGGTCACCTCCGCGGCGCACCACCACAGCGCCTACGCCTACCTGGCCGACCGCCACCCGGGACCGCTGCAGGCCCCGCTGCGGCTGGCCCTGCGCGCCGGGCTCGCGGTGCGCCGGTGCGTCGCGACGGCCGCGGCGCGCCTGACCGACACGACACGGAAATGAAAGAGACTGTTTTCATGCCGCATCCCGAGAACACGGACGCCGTCATCCTCGTCGGAGGCAAGGGCACCCGCCTGCGCCCGTTGACGGTCAACACCCCGAAGCCGATGCTGCCGACCGCCGGCTTCCCCTTCCTGCAGCACCTCCTGGCCCGCATCCGCGACGCCGGCATGACGCACGTGGTGCTGGGCACCTCCTACAAGGCGGAGGTCTTCGAGAGCTACTTCGGCGACGGCTCCGACTTCGGTCTCGAGATCGAGTACGTCGTCGAGGAGCAGGCGCTCGGCACCGGCGGCGGCATCCGCAACGTCCACGAGAAGCTGCGCCACGACACGGTGATGGTCTTCAACGGCGACATCCTCTCCGGCAACGACCTCGGCGCGCTGCTGGACACCCACGAGCGCAACGAGGCCGACGTCACCCTGCACCTGGTGCGCGTGAGCGACCCGCGCTCCTTCGGCTGCGTGCCCACCGGCCCGGACGGCCGTGTGCTCGAGTTCCTCGAGAAGACCGAGGATCCGCCGACCAACCAGGTCAACGCCGGCTGCTACGTCTTCCGCCGCGACGTGATCGCCGAGATCCCCGCCGGCCGTGTGGTCTCTGTCGAGCGCGAGACCTTCCCGCAGCTGCTCGAGGAGGGGCGCCGCGTCTTCGGCCACGTCGACTCCAGCTACTGGCGCGACATGGGCCGCCCGGACGACTTCGTGCGCGGCTCCTCGGACCTGGTGCGCGGCATCGCGCCCTCGCCGCTGCTGCGCGGCAACACCGGTGAGTCCTACGTCGACGAGTCCGCCGGCGTGCGCGACGGCGTGATCCTGCTCGGCGGCACCGCCGTGGGGCGCGGCACCGAGATCGGTGCGGGCTGCCGCCTCGACGACTCGGTCGTCTTCGACGGCGTGACCATCGAGCCGGGCGCGGTGGTGGAGGACTCCATCATCGCGTCGGGCGCGCGCATCGGGGCCAACGCCCGCCTCAGCGGCTGCGTCATCGGCGACGGCGCGCAGATCGGCGCCCGCTGCGAGCTGCGCGGTGGCATGCGCGTGTGGCCCGGCGTGGTCATCCCGGACTCGGGCGTGCGCTTCTCCCCGGACGCCTAGTCGCCGACCGGGGACGCCGCGGGGACCGGAGGCCCGCCCGGCGTGCCGGGGCCCTGCCCGCTCTGCCGCCTGGCGCGGGGACCGGAGGCCCGCTCGGCGTGCCGGGACCCCGCCCGCTCTGCCGCCTGACGCGGGCCCCGGAGGTCCGCCCGGCGTGTCGCGGCCCCTCCGCGGGTGCGTGCGGCTAGGCCCCGGAACCTGCCTGTGACCTGTGTCGCGGCCGGGGTAGTTGCCAGGTTTTTGGCCTACCACTACATGTGCTACCCCCGGAATCCCACCCCCGCGGGGCAGGTGTGTGACTCGTGTGAATTCTGTGGTGGTCGACGTGCGGTTTCGGGAAATGCTCCCCGAAAGCGTCGGATTCAGGTTGACGACATCTTGTGATCCGTGTTGAATTTCATCGGTGTAAGCACCTTTCACATCAAAGACGTCAACGGCAGAAGGGATGGTGGCGTGGAGAACATGGCAGACGACGCCACATTCCACCGCGGCTCGGCCGCCCGCCTCAACCTCGACGACCTCTTCGGTGCGGTCGAGCAGGAGTGGCAGGACCAGGCACTGTGCGCCCAGACGGACCCGGAGGCCTTCTTCCCGGAGAAGGGCGGCTCCACGCGAGAGGCGAAGAGGATCTGTCAGGCGTGCGCCGTGCGTGACGAGTGTCTCGAGTTCGCACTCGAGAACGACGAGCGCTTCGGCATCTGGGGCGGGCTCTCCGACCGTGAGCGGCGCCGCCTCAAACGCGACATCGGCTGACGGCGGCCCCGCGGCACCCGCGGGTGACCGACCGCGTCCTCATCCGGCCCTCGGGCCGGTTTTTTCGTCTCGGGGCCGGGTAGGGGAGTGTCCGGCAAGGGGAATGTCCGGCGGGGGAGCGCCCGGCAAGAAAGTGGCGGGCACGGCAATGTCCGACAGAGGTTGTCCGGACGCGGCGCCCATAGTGGGCGCCACCCGCCATGGGTGGGGCTCTGTGTGCTCTACCAGGGGAAGTTCGGGTCGATGTCGCGCGGGTCCAGGTTCAGGTAGTTGGCCACCAGCGCGGTGAGCACCACCGTGAGCAGCTCCTGGCGCTGCGCCGGCGTCGAGCAGCGCTCCTCGACGGGCATTCGGAAGATCACGATGCGTGCCCGCGTCGGCGCGCCGGTGGAGTCCACGCCCGCGGGGATCACGCGGCCCAGCGGCACCGGGCCGTCGGCGACGATCTCGTCGGGCAGCACGGTCATGTCCGCGCGCAGCCGCATCCGCGGCACCGTGTCCACGGCGACGTCGAGACCCGCGAGCTCCTCCGGGTACTGCGCCGCCAGCGGGGCGTAGGCCGCCAGCACGGCGACGTCGAAACGCCGCCGGCGCGTGCGGTGGGCCGGAACACCGGCGGGCAGCAGCGGTCCCCGCGCGCCTCGTCCGCGACGGTCGCGGTGCACCCTCATACGCATGGTCACAACGCTAGCCCGGCGCCCGCGCCGAGCCGGGGACCCACGCCGTAGACGGCCCGGCCCGGCGCCGGAGCGGGCCGCGGACCCGCGGTGCCGCGACCGGAGCCGACCCCGTCCCACCCGGTGCGGAACGTCCCAGGGGACTCCAGGGGTGTCGGAATCTCGACCACAGGTCTAGACTTTGACGGCGTGAGTGAGTTCCGACGTTGTTCCCGCCCCGGCTGCGGCCGACCCGCCGTGGCCACGCTGACCTACGCCTACGCCGAGTCCACCGCCGTGGTCGGCCCGCTCGCGCCCACCGCCGAGCCGCACAGCTGGGACCTCTGCGCCCGCCACGCGGACAACCTCACCGCCCCGCTCGGCTGGGAGATGCTGCACGTCAAGGACATCGAGATCGACGAGGACGAGGACATCACCGCACTCGCCGAGGCCGTCCGCGAGGCCGGCCAGGTCACCAGCGGGCTCGTCGCCCCGCAGGACCCCTCCGACACCGACGACTCCGCGCTCGACCCGGTCACCTCCAACCACCCGGTGCACCGCTCGCGCCGCGTGGCCGAGGAGAAGACGCGCCGCCGCGCCCACCTGCACGTCGTGCCCGACCCGGACGACGACGCCGACGACGACGAGCGGCACTGACCCCCGCCCACCCGCACGTGCACGCCGACGGCGTGCGACGCGACGTCGGAAAGCGGAGTTCGTCCCCGCCGCATCGCTGCCGTAACATTTCCCCCAGCAGCGCCCCGCACCGCGGGGCGCGTCACCGTTACCCGGGCCGGGAACCGTAGGCCCGGGCGAGCAGGAAGAAGGCAGCAGATGCGCACACGCGACGCGGTCACCTCCGTGATCAAGGCCTACGACGTCCGCGGGGTCGTCGGCGAGGACATCGACGAGGACTTCGTCCGCGACGTCGGAGCCTCCTACGCCCGGATTCTGCGCGAGGAGGGCGAGACCACGCTGGCCGTCGGCCGCGACATGCGCCCGTCCTCCCCGGAGCTCTCCCGCGCCTTCGCCGAGGGCGCGACCTCCCAGGGCATCGACGTCATCCTCCTCGGGCTGACCTCGACCGACGAGCTCTACTTCGCCTCCGGCTCCCTGAACTGCGCCGGTGCGATGTTCACCGCCAGCCACAACCCGGCCCGCTACAACGGCATCAAGCTCTGCCGGGCCGGCGCCCGCCCGGTCAGCCAGGACTCCGGCCTGGCCGTGATCACCGAGGACCTCATCAACGGCGTGCCCGCCTTCGACGGCGGGGCCGGCGAGATCACCGAGCGCGACGTGCTCGCCGACTACTCCGCCTTCCTCAACGGGCTGGTGGACCTCGACGGCATCCGCAACCTGACCGTGGCCGTCGACGCCGCCAACGGCATGGGCGGGTTGACGGTGCCGGCCGTGCTCGACCGCGCCGAGCTGGACGTGCGCGACCTCTACTTCGAGCTCGACGGCACCTTCCCCAACCACGAGGCCAACCCGCTGGACCCGAAGAACCTCGAGGACCTGCGCCGCTTCGTCGTCGAGCAGGGCGCCGACATCGGCCTGGCCTTCGACGGCGACGCCGACCGCTGCTTCGTCGTCGACGAGCGTGGCGAGGCCGTCTCGCCCTCGGCGATCTGCGCCGTCATCGCGGAGAACTACCTGGCCGAGCACCCGGGCGCGACGATCATCCACAACCTGATCACCTCGCGCGCCGTGCCCGAGCTGGTCGAGGACAACGGCGGCACGCCGGTGCGCACCCGCGTGGGCCACTCGTACATCAAGGCCACCATGGCCGAGAAGAACGCCGTCTTCGGCGGCGAGCACTCCGCGCACTACTACTTCACCGAGTTCTTCAACGCCGACTCCGGCCTGCTGGCCGCCCTGCACGTGCTCAAGGCGCTCGGCGAGCAGGACAAGCCGCTGTCCGAGCTGATGAAGAAGTACAACCGCTACGCGGCCAGCGGCGAGATCAACTCCACCGTCGAGGACCAGGCCGCCGCCACCGACGCGGTGCTCGAGGCCTTCGCCGACCGCACCGCGAACATCGACCGCCTCGACGGGGTGACCGTGGACCTGAAGGACTCGAAGGCCTGGTTCAACCTGCGTGCGAGCAACACCGAGCCGCTGCTGCGCCTCAACGTCGAGGCGCCGACCACCGCCGAGGTGGACGCGCTCGTCGAGGAGATCCTCGGCATCGTGCGCGGCTGATTTCATCAGCCGGCACCACGGTATCTCCCACCGTACTGTCACGCGGCACCGCTATCCTGGTTGCCATGAATCTCCCAGACCCGGCCGCGGATGAGTCGCGGCTGTTTCTGCCTGCCGCCTACGAGGGGGCGCAGGTGCGCACGTTGGTCACCCTCGCCCATCGCGTGGACCTGCGCGGACTCGATCCGCGCAGCGTCATCGTGGTCGCCGCCGACGAGCTGGCCGCCCGCTGTGCGGGCGCGGCCGCGGACCTGCACGCCCCGCTGCGGGTGCCCGTCGTGGTCACCCGCGAGCTACCGGCCTACGCCGGACCGCTCGACCTCGTCGTCGTGCTCGGCGAACCCGACCCGGAGGCCGTCGTCGCCCTGGAGGAGTCCTGCGCCGTCGCCGCGCGCCGCGGCTGCCCGATCATCCTCGCCGGCCCCGCCGACGGGCCGCTGATCGAGGACGCCCCGGAGTCGGCCGTGGTGCTCGAGCCGCCGGCCGGCGCCTCGGGCGACTCTCCCGCGCGCGCCTTCGGCACCGTGCACACCGTGCTCGAGCTGCTGTACCGCGACGCCGCGCCCGTGGCCGAGGCGCTGACCATGACCGCGGACCTCGTCGACGAGGAGCTGCAGTCGCTCGTGCCCGAGCGCGACGAGGTGGTCAACCCCGCCCGCAACCTGGCCGCCGCCGTCGAGGGCCACCGCGTGATGCACACCGGCCTCGACCGCACCGGCCGCGCCGTCGCCGGCGTGGTCGCCGCGCTGTGGTCCGCCCGCGGCGTCTACTCGGGCGTGGCCGGTCCCGCCGAGCTGGCCGCCACCGCCCCGGTGCGCGACATCTTCCACGACCCGCTGATCGACGGCGACGACGGGGTGATACCTTTGAGGGTCGTCGTATGGGCGGCCGAAGAAGCCGGCCTGCCCGACGCCGTGGCCCAGGACGCGCCCGAGGACGCGGCCGCGGGCCCGGCGGCGCGCGCTCTGCGCCTGATCACCCGCGGTTTCGCCGCCACCGCGTTCCACCGGAGGTAATCGAGTACACAATGGATCTGCTCAACGGAACCATCCGTGCGTACCCGTGGGGTTCGCGCACGCTGCTGCCCGCGCTCTGTGGCCGGCAGGTGCCCTCCGAGCGCCCCGAGGCCGAGCTCTGGTACGGCGCGCACCCCGCCTCGCCGTCTGAACTGGCGGGCTCCGGGACGCTTCTCGACGCCGCGGTGGCCGCCGACCCGCGCGCCACGCTCGGCGGGCGCGTGGCCGACGCCCACGACGGTCAGCTGCCCTTCCTGGTCAAGATCCTCGCCGCCGACCAGCCGCTGTCCCTGCAGGCCCACCCCTCGCCGGAGCAGGCCGAGGCCGGCTTCGCCCGGGAGAACGCGGCCGGGGTGCCCGTCGACGCGCCGAACCGCAACTACCGCGACGCGCACCACAAGCCGGAGATCATGATCGCGCTGACCGAGTTCCGCGCGATGGCCGGCTTCCGCCCCGTCGAGGCCACCCGCGAGCTCTTCGCCGAGCTCGACTGCCCCGAGTGCGACCGCTACCTGACCATGCTGGACCCGGGCCCGGACGGTGAGACCGACCTGCGCGGGCTGTTCACCACCTGGATCACCATCCCGGGCGAGACCCGCCGCGAGCTCATCGACGCGATCGTCGCCAGGGCCCGTGTGCGCGGCAGGCGGGACGACTGGATCGGCGACGTGCTGCGCACCGTCGTCGATCTCAACCAGCGCTACCCCGGCGACGTCGGCGTCCTCGGTGCCCTGCTGCTCAACCACGTCACCCTGCGCCCCGGCGAGGCCATCTACCTCGACGCCGGGCAGCTGCACGCCTACGTGCAGGGCATGGGCGTGGAGATCCAGGCCAACTCCGACAACGTGCTGCGCGGCGGACTGACCTCCAAGTACGTCGACGTCCCCGAGCTGGTGCGCGTCCTCGACTTCACCCCGCTGGCCGACCCGCGCGTGGTGCCCGTGCCCAGCGAGGAGGGCCCGGCCGGCTCCGTGGACTACCCGGTGCCGGTGTCCGACTTCGTCATCACCGTCGGCCACCCGCCGGCCGACGGCTGGCGCATCGACCAGGACGCCCCGGCGATCCTGCTGTGCACCAACGGCCACCTCGAGGTCGCGGACAAGAAGCTCAGCGCCGGCGACGCGCTGTGGCTGGCCGCCGAGGACCCGGAGGTCACCGTCACCGGCCCCGGCCAGCTGGTCTGGGTGCGCTGCTAGTCCGTCGTCGGAGACGACGGCGCGGCTCAGCGCAGCAGAAAGGGGCGCGGCTTCGGCCGCGCCCCTTCTCACGTCTCAATTGCCTGGTCGCCTGCGGGGGCTGTCCCGGGGCGGAGCTCCGGAGGAGGGGGTCAGCGCTGCGGGGGCAGGGACCACTCGTCGATGCGCGGGAAATCCATCGAGTCCAGGCCCTCGGTCGGCGCCGACCAGGACGGCACCGGATCCGGCATGTCGCCCGGCCCGGAGGTCTCGCCCGTCGGCTCGGCCGGCTGCTCGGTGCGGTGGATGCCCATGTCGCCCTGGTCCTGGCCGGAGCCCGGGTTCAGCGAGGTCGAGGGGGAGGCCGGGGTGGACTGCGGGGTCGGGGTCGCCGTGCTCGGGGTCGGCTCGGCGACGGTGCCGACGGGGCCGCTCTGCGGCGCGCGCGTCGGCTCCTCGACGTTGGTCGGGCGGTAGTAGCGCGTCGGGACGGCGGCCTGGGCGCCCCGGTCCGGGGAGACCGCGTGCGGGGGCAGCAGCGGGTCGTTGGTCGGGGCGACGGGCTGGTGCTCGGCCTCGGCGTGGGCGGTCTGGCCGCCCTCGGTGTCGGCGCCGGACTCGGCCTCGGTGGGCTCGTCCTCGTCGCGCACCTCTTCGCTGGCGGCGGTCAGGTGCCCGTTGGTGGTGTCGTAGCCGGATTCGGCGGAGCTGTTGGAGAACGGCGTGTTGAACTGCCAGACGAGCAGGCCGACGGCCAAGGCGGCGACGATGCCCAGTCCGATGAAGGTGATCACCTTCTTCGTCTCGCCTCTCACAGACGCACCACTTTCGCTTCCCATTGTCTCCAGGTATAACGGGCCTTGTACAGGGCCTCGAGCTCCCCGGCGGCGGTGCGCCGCCGGACGCTCCGGGTTCTCTTGTGACCGCCTAAGGTCACAACGTGGTAACGAACATATCAGAAATCGCCGTCGGGGCAAGGGGTAGACGCTATGCTTGCGCCTCCCCGGCGGGCATCGACCGGAGAGGTGGGGCCCCATGGGTGCCTGGGACGTGAAGATTCTCGGAGACGACGTCAACGAGGAGTTCCTCGATGAGCTGAACGACCTCGACGACGACGAGGTCGTGGAGGCCGTCCGGGACGCCTGCGTGCTCGCGGGGTCCGAGGAGGCCTCCGAGGAGGAGATCATCAACGGCCGGGCCGCGGCCACGGTCGCCGCCATCTGGGCCGGCGCGCCGTTCTCGGCCGGGGCGATCGCCGACGAGCACCCCTTCATCCGCCGCCTGATCGGCACCGACTCCGAGGAGCTCTCCGAGGCCGCCGGTGCGGTGCTCGAGGCCGCCGAGGTCGAGGAGGACCTCGAGGTCTACCTCGAGGCGCTCAGCTGATCCGCTGACCCTCCGGCCGCGCGGCGCACCGACCGGCAGCGACGGCCGCGCGGCGCACCGACCGGCAGCGACGGCCGCGCGGCGCACCGACCGGCCGCGCCGGCCGCCGATCCGCCACGGCGGCGGCGCGTCGACGGACGCCGCCGCACGCCGGGCACGGGCGGGCGACCGGGGGCGGGGTTATGGTTGGGGGAAGCCTGAACACCCCGAACGAATCCCGAGGAGTTGAACCGCCTGATGACCACGGTCAGTGACTACAAGATCGCCGACATCTCGCTCGCCGAGGCCGGCCGCCACCAGATCCGTCTGGCCGAGCACGAGATGCCCGGCCTGATGGCCCTGCGCGAGGAGTACGGCCAGGAGAAGCCGCTCGCCGGCGCCCGGATCGCCGGCTCGATCCACATGACCGTGCAGACCGCCGTGCTCATCGAGACCCTCCTCGAGCTCGGCGCCGAGGTCCGCTGGGCCTCCTGCAACATCTTCTCCACCGACGACGCCGCGGCCGCCGCCGTCGTCGTCGGCGAGGGCACCCCGGAGGACCCGCAGGGCGCGCCCGTCTTCGCCTGGAAGGGCGAGACCCTCGAGGAGTACTGGGACTGCCTGCTCAACGTCTTCACCTGGGGTGACGGCGTGGAGCCGAACATGATTCTCGACGACGGCGGCGACGCGACCATGGCCGTGATCAAGGGCGTCGAGTTCGAGCAGGCCGGCGCCGTGCCGCCGGCCGACGCCACCGACTCCGACGAGGAGATCGCCTTCAAGGACATGCTGCGCGGCGCCCTGGAGAAGGACGGCGAGCGCTGGCGCCGGGCCGCCGCCGAGATCCGCGGCGTCACCGAGGAGACCACCACCGGCGTGCACCGCCTCTACCACTTCGCGCAGGAGAACCTGCTGCCCTTCCCGGCGATGAACGTCAACGACGCCGTCACCAAGAGCAAGTTCGACAACAAGTACGGCACCCGCCACAGCCTCATCGACGGCATCAACCGCGCCACCGACATGCTCATCGGCGGCAAGAACGTGCTCATCTGCGGCTACGGCGACGTGGGCAAGGGCTGCGCCGAGGCCATGAAGGGCCAGGGTGCGCGCGTGAAGGTCACCGAGGCCGACCCGATCAACGCCCTGCAGGCCCTGATGGAGGGCTTCCCCGTGGTCACCGTCGAGGACGCCATCGCCGAGGCCGACATCGTCGTCACCGCCACCGGCAACCTGGGCATCATCTCCTTCGACGACATGCTCAAGATGAAGGACCACGCGGTGCTGGGCAACATCGGCCACTTCGACAACGAGATCGACATGGCCAGCCTGATCCACCGCGACGACGTCACCCGCACCAACATCAAGCCGCAGGTCGACGAGTTCCACCTGCCCAACGGCCGCGCGATCATCGTGCTGTCCATGGGCCGCCTGCTCAACCTGGGCAACGCCACCGGCCACCCCAGCTTCGTGATGTCGAACTCCTTCGCCGACCAGACGATCGCCCAGATCGAGCTGTTCACCCACCCGGACGACTACGGCAACGAGGTCTACCGCCTGCCGAAGATCCTCGACGAGAAGGTCGCGCGCATCCACGTCGAGGCCCTCGGCGGCGAGCTGACCGAGCTGACCAAGGAGCAGGCCGAGTACATCGGCGTCGACGTCGCCGGCCCGTTCAAGCCCGAGCACTACCGCTACTGATCCCGCGGAGGAGACCGGGCAGATGCTGATCGCAGTCGAGGGCCTCGACGGGGCCGGCAAGAACACGCTCGTGCGCGGGCTGGTCGAGGCCACCGGCGCGGACGTGCTCGCCTTCCCCCGCTACGGGGAGTCCGTGCACGCCCAGCTGGCCGCCGAGGCCCTGCACGGGCGGATGGGGGACCTGACCGACTCCGCCTACGCGATGGCCACGCTGTTCGCGCTGGACCGCCACGGCGCCCTCGACCGGCTCCGCGCGGCGTCGGGGCACCCCGCCGCCGGCACCGCCCCGACCGCGACCGCCGCCGGCACCGCCCCGGCCGCGACCGCCGCCGGCGGCGTGCTCATCTGCGACCGCTACGTCGCCTCCAACGCCGCCTACTCCTGGGCGCGCACCGGCGACGAGGCGGTGGTCGACTGGGTCGAGGACCTCGAGTTCTCCCGCCTCGGCCTGCCGCGGCCGGACCTGACCGTCCTGCTGGACACCGACCCGGCCACCGCCGCCGAGCGGGCCCGCGGCCGGGAGGCCGCCGACGCCTCGCGCACCCGGGACCGCTATGAGCGCGACTCCGGGTTGCAGGAGCGCACGTGGCAGGCCTACCTGCGCCTCGCCGATCGCCGGTGGGGCGGGCCCTGGCTGGTAACGTCGGATCCGGCGAAGATCCTCGCCGCCGCGGGCCTGGGCTGACCGAGCGCCCGGCGGCGCGGACCATCAGCGCAAACACAGACTTATCCGCGCGCCGCACCGGAGGGCCCGTCACGGCCCGCCGGCGGCCCCAGACAGCAGGGAGTGGCTCACCGTGCCGAAGATCCTCGTCGTCGATGACGACCCGGCCATCTCCGAGATGCTCACGCTCGTGCTCGAGGGCGAGGGTTTCGACCCCGTGGCCGTCATGGACGGCTCCGAGGCCGTGCCCGCCTTCGAGCGTGAGGACCCGGACCTGATCCTGCTCGACCTGATGCTCCCGGGCATCAACGGCATCGACATCTGCCGGGCGATCCGCGAGACCTCGACCGTGCCGATCGTCATGCTCACCGCGAAGACGGACACCGTCGACGTGGTCCTCGGGCTCGAGTCCGGCGCGGACGACTACATCACCAAGCCGTTCAAGCCGCAGGAGCTCGTCGCCCGCATCCGCGCGCGCCTGCGCCGCAGCGACGACCACCCCTCCGAGTCCATCGAGGTCGGCGACCTGGTCATCGACGTCCCGCGCCACACCGTGCGCCGCGGCGAGCAGGAGATCAACCTGACCCCGCTCGAGTTCGACCTGCTCGTCGAGATGGCGCGGCGTCCCACCGAGGTCTTCTCGCGTGAGGAGCTGCTGGAGAAGGTCTGGGGCTACCGCCACGCCTCGGACACCCGCCTGGTCAACGTGCACGTCCAGCGGCTGCGCTCGAAGATCGAGAAGGACCCGGAGAACCCGCAGATCGTGCTGACCGTGCGGGGCGTGGGCTACAAGACCGGCGGCGTGGGGGAGTAGCGCCTCTTGCGGGAGAAACTCGCCTCCCTGCGCGCCACGGTCGCCGAGTCGTGGCGCACCTCGCTGCAGGTCCGCGTCATCGGCTCCATCGTGGTCGCCACGACCGTGGTGATGATCGTGCTCGGTCTGTCCATGGTCTCCGTGGTCACCCAGCAGCTGGTCGACGCGAAGATCGACACGGCCAACTCGGACATCGACCGCGCCCGCCTCGCCGTCGAGGAGCAGATCTCGGCCACCGGCGCGAGCAGCTCGGTGCAGTCGCGGCTGAACTCCGCGCGCGCCGCGCTGACCAACCGCGCCTCCCAGGACGAGCCGGCCGCCCTCTACGAACCGGTGCTGCTCGTGGCCAACCAGGACGGCACCGTGACGACCTCCCCGGAGGGCTACCGGATCCCGGAACGGCTGCGCTACTACGTCGACCAGAACCAGATCTCCTACCAGTTCACCGAGGTCAACCGCTCCGACGGCTCGACCTACTCGGCCCTGGTCATCGGCACGCCCACCGACGCCGACATCCCGGGCCTGCAGGTCTACCTGGTGATGAGCATGGAGAACGACCAGGAGACGATGGCGCTGATGCGCGGGCTGATCTCCGCGGCCGCCGTGGTGCTCATCGTCCTGCTCGTCGGCATCGCCTGGCTGCTCGCCCAGCAGGTGATCACCCCGGTCCGCTCGGCCAGCCGCATCGCCGAGCGTCTGGCCGCCGGCCACCTGCGCGAGCGCATGTCGGTCGAGGGCGAGGACGAGATGGCCCGCCTGGCCATGAGCTTCAACTCCATGGCCGAGTCGCTGTCGAAGCAGATCCGCCAGCTCAAGGAGTACGGCGACCTGCAGCGCCAGTTCACCTCGGACGTCTCCCACGAGCTGCGCACCCCGTTGACCACCGTGCGCATGGCCGCGGACATGATCGCCATGCACAACGACGAGTTCAACCCGGCGACCAAGCGCGCCTCCGAGCTTTTGACCGGCGAGCTCGACCGCTTCGAGGACCTGCTCTCCGACCTGCTGGAGATCTCGCGCCACGACGCCGGCGTGGCCGACCTCAACGAGTCGCTCTTCGACATCCGCATGAGCGTCGACGAGGCCGTCCGCCAGGTCGAGCCCATCGCCGAGCAGGTCGGCACCGAGATCCGCCTGCTCGGCCCCGCCGAGCCGATCCGCGTCACGGGCGACTCGCGCCGCGTCGAGCGCATCCTGCGCAACCTGCTGGCCAACGCCGTGGACCACTCCGAGTCCCAGCCGGTCGAGGTCGACTGGGCCGCCAACGACGAGGCGCTCGCGGTCACCGTCACCGACCACGGTGTGGGCCTGAAGGAGGGCCAGGAGGAGCTGGTGTTCAACCGCTTCTGGCGCGCGGACCCCTCGCGCGTGCGCCACTCGGGCGGCACCGGCCTCGGCCTGGCCATCGCCCAGGAGGACGCCCACCTGCACGGCGGGCACATCGACGCCGCCGGCACCGAGGGCGTGGGCTCCCAGTTCCGCCTCGTGCTGCCGCTGACCCCGCTGGCCGAGTACACCGAGGACCCGCTGCCGCTCATCGCCCCCGGCTCCTGCGGGCGGCCCGCCGAAGAGATTGACGACGCCGCGTCGGGCACCGTCGCGGTCGCCGCGCCGTCGGGCGCGCAGGCGCCGGCGGCGCCCGCGCCGGAAACGCCGGATACGCCGGATATGCCGGAGGCTCCGGAAGCGCCGGCGCCCACCGCCGAGGAGCGCGCCGAGCGCACCGTGGACCCGGAGCGGGACACGCCCGCCTCCGCCGGGCGAGACGCCCAGCGGGGCGCCGCCGCCCCGGGCGAAACGGAACCGGAGACGCCGGCGGGCGGGGCGTCGGAAAGCAACGAGGAGGACTGAGTGCGAAACCGCCGAACCCGACTGCGCGCCGCTGTGGCCGTGGTGACCTGCGCGGGCATGCTCGCCTCGTGCAGCTCGCTGCCGCGCAACTCCGAGCCGAACGCGCTGCGCCCCTTCGCGCCCAACGAGCGCACCGAACCGGACCTGGGCCCCACCCCGGACCAGGAGCCGGACCTGCTGCTGCGCGAGTTCTACACCGCCGCCGCGCGCCCGACGCAGGACTACCAGGCCGCGCGCGGCTACCTGGCCGGCGGCATCTCCCAGCGCTGGACCCCGCAGGAGTCCACGCTGGTGGTCGACCGCATCGACATCAACACCCAGGCCGGCGCCAACGCCGACGAGCGCACCTTCGACGTGCGCGGCACCGTCATCGGCCGGCTCGACTCCGACGGTGCCTACAGCCCGGACAACGGCACCTACGAGGCCAGCGTGACGCTGCGCCGCCAGGACGACGGCCAGTGGCGCATCACCGCGCTGCCCGACGGCGTGGTCTTCGAACGCACCGAGCTGCGCAACAACTACGAGCCGCACCGCATCTTCTTCTTCGACCCCGCCGGGCGCGTGCTCGTCGGCGACCGCCGTTGGGTCTACTCCGGCGAGCGCGCGCAGGACGCCGCGCTGATCAACCTGCTCGTGCAGGGCCCGGCCGCCGGCCTGGAGCCCGGCGTGCGCCACGACCTGCCCGAGGAGGCCAGCTTCCTCGGCACCGAGGACGGCGTCTACCGCTTCGCCGGCATGGGCTCGATGAGCCCGGAGCAGCGCATCGCCTTCGCCGCCCAGCTCGTCTGGACCCTGGCCGAGGCCGACATCCCCGGCCCGTACACCATCGAGGCCGACGGCGCCCCGCTGGCCGAGGGCTACCGCGAGCTGACCACCGACGACTTCGCCGCCTTCAACCCGGAGACCGGCTCTGCGGCCGTCGCCCCGCTCTACGCGCTCTCTGACGGCAACCTGCTGAAGGTCTCCGGCGCCGGCGCCGACCCCGTGCCCGGCGAGCTGGGCACGGCCGGGGACATCGCCTCGGCCGACGTCTCCGTCGACGACGTCGCGGCCGTGGTGCGCCGCCGCGGCAACATCAACGAGCTGTGGATGGGCGGCACCGAGAACGGGCTGACCCGCCAGCTGAGCGGCCAGACGCTGACCCGGCCGACCATCGAGCCCGAGGCCGCCGGCGCCTGGACGGTCGTCGACGGCCACGACGTGGTGCGCCTGGTGCGCTCCAACTCCACCGGCGCGGTCGCGCGCACCTCCGTCCGCATCGACGGCCTCGACGACACCGAGAGCGCCGACGAGGAGATCTCCGTGCTGCAGCTGTCGCGCACCGGCGTGCGTGTGGCCATGATCGTCGACGGCCACGTCTACCTCGGCGTCGTCGCGCAGCGCCCCAACGGCGAGCGCAGCGTGGTCAACGTCACCGAGATCGCCGCGCAGCTCGACGGAACGGCCGTCTCGCTCGACTGGCAGGCCGACGGCTCGCTGGTGGTGGGCACCTCCTCGGCCGAGTCGCCGCTGTGGCGCGTCGAGCAGGACGGTTCCTCGCTGGTCTCGCTGCCCTCCGGCAACGTCACCGCGCCCGTGGTGGCCGTCGCCTCCGGGCAGAACACGCTCTACCTCACCGACGCCCTGGCCATCCGCCAGCTGCCCGCCAACGGCACCTCCGACAGCGCCTTCTGGCGCGAGGTGCCCGGCCTGCAGGGCGTGCGCTCCGCCCCGGTCGTCGCGCACTGACGCCCCGGCTGCGGTAGATTCCGCAGGCGAGGGGCGGCGGGCCCACGCCCGCCGCCGGGGGACTGCGCGGGCCGGCACCCGCCCGGGGCCGGTGGACCGGTGCCCGCCCGGGGCCGCCCACGGGGAGAGGGGGAGTGCTTGCTGCCGGAACTGGAGCTGCTGCTGCCGCGGCGCTGCGCCGGCTGCGGCGCGCCGGGCGAGGTGCTCTGCGCGCGCTGCCGCACCGAACTGGCCGCCCCGCCCCACCGGGTCTCGCCGCGGGTGGAACCCGGGGTGCCGGTGTGGGCGCTCGGGCCCTACTCGGAGACGCGCCGCTCGGTGATCCTGGCGATGAAGGAGCGCGGCGACCGCACCGTGCGCCGCTGGGTCGGTGCGGTGCTCGCCGCCGCGGTGGCGACCCTGACCGCCCGCGGCGAGGTCGGTGAGCACCCCGTGCTGGTGCCCGCGCCCACGGCCGCGCGCTCGGCCCGCCTGCGCGGCGGGGACCCGGTCGCCGACGCCTGCCGCGCCACGGGGCTGCCCACCGCCGCGGTGCTCGTCCACGCCCGCGGGGTGCGCGACTCGGTGGGCCTGTCCCCGGCGGCGCGCCGGGCGAACCTCGCCGGGCGGGTGCGCCTGCGCGGGCCGGTCCCGGCAGGCGAGCTGGTGCTCGTCGACGACGTGGTGACCACCGGGGCCACGCTCGCGGCGGCCTGCGCGAAGCTCACCGTCGCCGGGGCGCACGTGCGCGGTGCGCTCGCCTTCGCGGCGGCGTAGGCGACGCCGGGTGCACCGGGGTGGACCGGGGGCCACCCTCCGTAGGGGGTAGTCGGGCCCCGGGGATGTGTGAATGTGTCCGCATCGGTCCTGGACGGGGCCGTGGTGGGGGAGGGGGCCCGGACACTGTTGCGCGCGTCAAAGGTAGCATGGGAGGTGACCTACAGTCCCGCCTATTCTGAGGGAGGAAAGCAGATGTCGAACTCTGCTGACAGCGCCGAGAACACCACCGAGGCTCTCGGCCCCGACGCCCAGGTGACCATCACCGGGCGCAACGTAGAGGTGCCCGAGCACTTCGCGGAACGGGTCAACTCCAAGCTCGCCAAGATCGAGCGTCTCGATCCCACCCTGACTTTCTTCCACGTTGAGCTGCAGTACGAGCCCAACCCGCGGCGGGAAGCCGAGTGCGATCGCATCCAGATCACGGCGACCGGTAAGGGCCACATCGCCCGCGCCGAGGCCAAGGAGGACAGCTTCTACGCGGCCCTGGAGACCGCCCTGGCGAAGATGGAGCGCTCCCTGCGCAAGGTCAAGGCGCGTCGCTCCATCGCCCAGTCGGGCCACCGCGCCCCGAAGGGCACCGGTCAGATCGCGGCCGACCTCGTCGCCGAGGCGAACAAGGCCAAGCAGCAGCAGGGCAAGTACGACGTCGACCCGTACGCCGACGAGGTCGAGGAGATCCTGCCCGGCCGCGTGGTGCGCACCAAGGAGCACCCGGCCAACCCGATGACCGTCGACGACGCGCTCAGTGAGATGGAGCTCGTCGGCCACGACTTCTTCCTCTTCGTCAACTCCGAGGACAACCGGCCGTCCGTGGTGTACCGCCGCCACGCCTTCGACTACGGCCTGATCACCCTCACCGAGGAGGAGTGAGTCACCCGGCGCGGTGACACCGGGCGGCGCCCCGCGGCGCCCGCCGGCACCGCGCCGTGGCCCCACCGGCCGGGGCCCGCCCACCCGGGCGGGTCCCGGCCTTCGTGCGTCCGTACCCCGCCGCGGGCACGGCACGCGCCCGACCGCACCCGTCCGCGGGCGCGGCGCCCGCACCCGGCCGCACCCCGCCTGCGCCCCGCCGACGCCGCCCCGGCCGCACCCGGCCGGCACGCGCGACGCGTGCGGCGTCGTTAATCTCATGGTCACCGTGCATGAAACCCACAGCCGCCCGTTGTGTGCGCGGGCGGGGCAGCCGTTAGACTCGGCGGACGCGGAAGGGCTCGCGCCGCCGCGTGCGTACAATGTTGGGACGCACAACGGAAGATTCCATGTAGCGAAGGACCTGTAGACGTGTTTGGACTGTCCAAGCTTCTGCGCGCCGGCGAAGGCCGGACAGTGAAGCGCCTGTCGAAGATCGCCGACGACGTCGTCGCCCTCGAGGACGAGTACGCCGCCCTCAGCGACGACGAGCTCAAGGCCAAGACCGACGAGTTCAAGCGTCGCGTGGCCGACGGCGAGAGCCTCGACGACATCTTCCTCGAGGCCTTCGCCACCGCCCGCGAGGCCTCCTGGCGCGTGCTCGGGCAGAAGCACTACCACGTCCAGATCATGGGCGGCGCGGCCCTGCACTTCGGCAACGTCGCCGAGATGGCCACCGGTGAGGGCAAGACCCTGACCTCGGTGCTGCCGGTCTACCTCAACGCCCTCGAGGGCAAGGGCGTCCACGTGGTCACCGTCAACGACTACCTGGCCAAGCGCGACGCCGAGTGGATGGGCCGTGTGCACCGCTGGCTGGGCCTGACCGTCGGCGTGATCCTGCCGGAGCTCGACCGCAAGGACCGCAAGGCCGCCTACGACTCCGACATCACCTACGGCACCAACAACGAGCTCGGCTTCGACTACCTGCGCGACAACATGGTCCGCAGCCTCGACGACTGCGTGCAGCGCGGCCACCACTACGCCATCGTCGACGAGGTCGACTCGATCCTCATCGACGAGGCGCGCACCCCGCTGATCATCTCCGGTCCGGCCGAGGGCTCCTCGCAGTACTACACCGTCTTCGCGCAGCTGGCCCCGCGCATGCAGCTCGACGTCCACTACGAGGTGGACCGCCGCAAGCGCACCGTCGGCGTGCTCGAGGCCGGCGTCGAGTTCGTCGAGGACCAGCTCGGCATCGACAACCTCTACGCCCCGGAGAACTCCCAGCTGGTCAGCTACCTCAACAACGCGCTGAAGGCCAAGGAGCTCTTCGAGCGCGACAAGGACTACATCGTCCGCAACGGCGAGGTGCTCATCGTCGACAGCTTCACCGGCCGCATCCTGGCCGGCCGCCGCTACAACGAGGGCATGCACCAGGCCATCGAGGCCAAGGAGGGGGTGGAGATCAAGAACGAGAACCAGACCCTGGCCACGGTGACCCTGCAGAACTACTTCCGCCTCTACGACAAGCTGGCCGGCATGACCGGCACCGCCGAGACCGAGGCCGCCGAGCTCAACCAGATCTACAAGCTCAACGTGGTCAAGGTCCCCACCAACAAGCCGAAGCAGCGCGTCGACCACTCCGACCGCGTCTACAAGACGCAGGAGGCCAAGTTCGCCGCCGTCGCCGACGACATCGCCGAGCGCCAGGAGGCCGGCCAGCCGGTCCTGGTGGGCACCACCTCCGTCGAGCGCTCCGAGTACCTCTCGCAGCTGCTGCAGCACCGCGGCATCCGCCACAACGTGCTCAACGCGAAGTTCCACGAGCAGGAGGCGCAGATCATCGCGCAGGCCGGCCTGCCCGGCAACGTCACGGTGGCCACCAACATGGCCGGCCGCGGCACCGACATCGTGCTCGGCGGCAACCCGGACATCCTGCTCGACATCAAGCTGCGCGAGCGCGGCCTCGACCCCGTCGAGGACGAGGAGGCCTACCAGGAGGCCTGGGACGCGGAGCTGCCCGCCGCCCAGGAGCGCTCCAAGAAGCTCGGCGACAAGGTGCGCGAGGCCGGCGGCCTCTACGTGCTGGGCACCGAGCGCCACGAGTCGCGCCGCATCGACAACCAGCTGCGCGGCCGTTCCGGCCGTCAGGGTGACCCGGGCGAGACCCGCTTCTACCTGTCGATGCGCGACGACCTGATGGTCCGCTTCTCCGGCCAGGCCATGGAGAACATGATGAACCGCCTCAACGTCCCGGACGACGTGCCGATCGAGGCGAAGATGGTCTCCAACTCCATCAAGGGCGCGCAGGCGCAGGTGGAGAACCAGAACTTCGAGATGCGCAAGAACGTCCTGAAGTACGACGAGGTGCTCAACGAGCAGCGCAAGGTCATCTACCGCGAGCGCCACGAGGTGCTCGAGGCCGCGGACATCTCGACCTACATCCGCAAGATGATCGACGAGACCGTCTCGGCCTACGTCAACGGCGCCACCGCCACCGGCTTCGTCGAGGACTGGGACCTGGAGAGCCTCTGGCACGCCCTGGAGTCCCTGTACGGGCCGACGATGAGCTACCAGAGCCTCATCGACGGCGACGAGTACGGCCCGGCCGGCGAGCTGACCGCCGAGCAGCTGCGCGAGGCCGTGCTGGCCGACGTCAACGCCCAGTACGACTCGCTGGAGGCCAAGGTCGAGGACCTCGGCGGCGAGGGCCGTATGCGCGCCGTCGAGCGCATGGTGCTGCTGCCGGTCATCGACCAGAAGTGGCGCGAGCACCTCTACGAGATGGATTACCTCAAGGAGGGCATCGGCCTGCGCGCGATGGCGCAGCGCGACCCGCTGGTCGAGTACCAGAAGGAGGGCGGTGACCTCTTCAACGCGATGAACGACGCGATCAAGGAGGAGACCGTCCGCCAGCTGTTCCTGCTGCGCAAGCAGTTCGAGCAGCAGGAGACGCAGGCTGCTGACCAGTCCGGCGCCAACGAGTCGGCCCCGGCCGAGGCCGCAGCCAAGACCGAGGGCCCGGCCGCGCGCGACTGACCTCGACGGGCCCTCGACCGCGCCCGGCCGTGCCCGTCCGGGTGTCAGCCGACGCGCAACACGTCGAGGCGCCCACCGTCGAGGCAGGCGACGAAGGCGTGCACACGCCCGTCGACGCGGCAGGAGCCGAAGACCTCCACGCGCCCGTCGATTTCCGACGCCCCCGCACCCCGCCCGGGTGCGGGGGCGTCGCCGTCTTCGCGGCCCGGCGTGCGCGCGTTGGTGCGCCCGTGGCCGGGCGCGGGTGCCGGGCGCAGGTGCAGCGAGAGGACGCGCACCTCCGTGGCGGCGCGGGGTGCGGTGGGCCAGGCGGCGGCTGCGCCCGGTCCGGTACGGTCCACGCCGGCGCGTCCCGTGCGGCGGGCGGCGGCGCGTTCGGCGCGGCGGGCGGCGGCGTGCAGGCGCACCTGGCGGCCGTAGGCGGCCGATTCCAGGGCCCGCGGCCCGCACACCCCGAAGATGACGTGCAGGGCGCGGGTGACGCGTGCCAGGGCCAGGCGGCGCGGGGCGGTGGGCCCCGGTCTGCCGCGCACGGCCTTCGGCCGGTGCCGCCCCGAGGAGCCGGGCCCGCCCCGGTCCCCGTCGGGGGAGCGGCCGCCGTCGGGAGGGTGGACCCCGTCGGTCTCGCGGGCGGCGCGGGGCCCGGGTGGCCGGGGCGGGGCCGCTTGCGGGTCGAGCATCATGAGCACGGCGGTGCCCGGCAGGGGCACCAGCGCGCCGGTGTCGGCGGACATGGTGGTCTGTCTCCTCGTCGCGCGGGCGACCCGGGCGGCGGGGCGGGGGTGGGCTGGGTATCATTGTGACACGAAAAGCGGCCGGGCGCGCGACGCCGGCGGCCGGCGAGACCACCACCGGAAGGGGTTGTGAGAGCGTGCGAGGACTGATCGTCGACTACGTGGGCGTGCTGGACGGCGACGAGGAGGAGCAGCGTCGCTGGCGCAACCTCTTCGCCGCGGCGCGGGCCAACGGGGTGGCCACCGCCATCCTGTCCAACGACCCGGGCGGCCAGGGCGCCGAGCCGATCCGCGAGTGGGAGTACCGCGGGATCGTCGACGCGGTGCTGCTCTCCGGGGAGATCGGCGTGGGCAAGCCCGCCGAGGAGGCCTTCCAGGCCGCCGCCGACGCCCTCGAGCTGCCGATGCAGGACTGCGTCTTCGTCGACGACTCCATCGTCAACGTGCGCGCCGCCGTCGAGTCCGGCCTGGTCGGCGTGATGTACCAGACCTTCGACCGGGCCGTCGTGGAGATCACCGGCCTGTTCGACATCGACGGCGAGTTCTAGGTAACCGATGCGCGTCTACCTGCCCGCGACCTTCAACTCCCTGACCGAACTCAACGAGTCCGGCGTCATCCACGCCCGCAGCGGCTGGGCCTTCGCCGTCACCGACGCCCTGCGCGAGTTCTACACCTCGGGCGACGAGGAGGAGCTCTCCGACGTCGCCTTCGACCAGGCCGCGCTGGCCAGCCTGCGGCTGCTCGCCGTCGGCGACGTGGAGAAGTTCCCGCACCGCCGCGTGGTGGTCTCGGCCGACGTCGACGACGCCCACGTCACCCCGGTGCCGGACAACGGCGAGTCCGTGGTGCGCCTCGAGCCGGCCGCGGTCGAGCTCGACGACGTCGCCGCCATCCACGTCGACGTGCCGGACGCCGAGGAGGCCACCGCGAAGGCGGTGACCGCCATCGACGCCGCCGACCTCGGCGACGAGGACGCGGAGCTGACCGTGGGCGACGCCCAGGACAACTGGCTCGCCTTCTACGACCCCTCCGAGCTGCCGGTCCTCATCGAGCTGCTCTAGCCCGCGCATCACTCCCAGTCGACGTTGGAGTGCAGCGCCTCCAGTAGCCGGCGCACGGCCGCCACGCGGCGCGCGCCCGCCCCGGTCAGCTCGTCGAGGGCACACTCCGGGTCGGCCGGCGGGCCCAGGTGCGTGCAGCCGCGCGGGCAGTCCTCCGCGGCGGCCGCGAGGTCCTCGAAGGCCGCGATGACGTCGTCGGGGGAGACGTGCGCCAGGCCGAAGGAGCGGATGCCGGGGGTGTCGATGATCCATCCGCCGCCGGTCTCGCGCGGCAGGCGCAGCGCGACCGACTGGGTGGAGGTGTGCTGGCCCTTGCCCACCCCGGAGACCTCCCCGGTGGCGCGGTCGGCCTCGGGCACCAGCCGGTTGACCAGCGTTGACTTGCCCACCCCGGAGTGGCCGATCAGGGCGGAGACCCGACCGGAGATCCGCTCGAGCAGCGGGTCGAGGGGGTCCTCGACGCCGCAGACGACCACGGGCACGTCCAGGTCCGCGAACTCCGCGGCGAACACGCTCGGGTCGGCCAGATCCGACTTGGTCAGCACGATCACCGGCTCGATGCCGCCGACGAAGGCGGCGACCAGGGAGCGCTCCACGAACCCGGAGCGCGGCGGGGGATCGGCCACCGCGGAGACGATGAGCAGCAGCTCCGCGTTGGCGACCACGGTGCGCTCGTAGGAGTCGGTGTCGTCGGCGGTGCGCCGCAGCACGCTGGTCCGCTCGTCGAGCTTGACGATGCGCGCCAGGGTGCCCTCCCGCCCGGAGGTGTCGCCGACCACGCCGACGCGGTCGCCGACCTCGACGGGGGTGCGCCCCAGTTCGCGGGCGCGCATGCACACCACGCGCACGGGGTCGTCGGCGTCGCGGTCCCGGTCGAGCACCACGCCCCAGCGGCCGCGGTCCTTGGTGACCACCATGCCGAAGAGGGCGTCCTTGTGCGCGGGCCGCTTCTTCGTGCGCGGACGCGACCCCTTGCCGGGCCGCACGTGCACGTCGGACTCGTCGTAGTGGCGCCTAGGCACGGCACCCCTCGTCGACCATCGTCTGCCACATCATCTGGAAGCCGGGCAGGGTCTTGGCGGTGGTCTGCACGTCCTCGACCTCGACGCCGTGGACGCGCAGGCCGAGCACTGCGCCGGCGGTGGCCATGCGGTGGTCGGCGTACGAGCGCCAGACCCCGCCGTGCAGGAACGCCGGGCGGATGAGCAGGCCGTCGTCGAGCTCGCTGCAGTCGCCGCCGAGCCGGTTGATCTCGGTGCTCAGCGCGGTCAGCCGGTCGGTCTCGTGGCCGCGCAGGTGCGCGATGCCGGTCAGGCGGCTCTCGGACTGGGCCAGGGCCGCCAGCGCCGCCACGGTGGGGGCCAGCTCGCCGAAGTCGGACATGTCGAGCTCGATGCCCTTCAGGTGCCCGCCGGCCGGGCCGGTGACCTCGAGGTCGTGCGGGTGCGGCCCGCCGGACTCGCTGGGCACCAGCTCGACCGTGCAGCCCATGGCCTCGAGCACGCCGCGGACGGCGTCGCCGGCCTGGGTGGTCCGCTCCGGCCAGTCGAAGACGCGCACGGTGCCGCCGGTGACGGCCGCCGCCGAGAGGAACGGTGCGGCGTTGGACAGGTCCGGCTCGACGGCCCAGCGCCGCCCGGCGATGGGGCCGGGGTGCACGCGCCAGGTCTGCGCGTCCTCGTCGACGTCGACGAGCACGCCCGCGGTGCGCAGCATGTCGACGGTCATCTCGATGTGCGGCACCGAGGGCAGCCGCCCGCCCTCGTGGCGGACGGTGACGCCCTCCTCGAAGCAGGCGCCGGCCAGCAGCAGCCCGGAGACGAACTGCGAGGAGCCGGAGGCGTCGACGGTGACCTCGCCGCCGCGGGCTGCGCCGCCGCGCACCGTGCACGGCAGGGCGTCGCCGTGGACCTCCACGCCGAGGTCGCGCAGGGCGTCGAGGATCGTGCCCATCGGGCGGCGGCGCGCCTGGGCGTCGCCGTCGAAGACTACGGAGGCGCCCTCCGGGGTCAGCGCGGCGATCGGGGGCACGAAGCGCATCACCGTGCCGGCCAGGCCGCACTCGACGGTGCCGCCGCGCAGCGGACCGGGGTCGACGTTCACCGTCGTCGAGGCGGTGCCGTGACCGGGCTCGTCGGAGTGGATCCGCGCGCCGATGGCGCGCAGGGCCTCGGCCATCAGGTGGGTGTCGCGGGAGTGCAGGGCGCCGGCGATCTCCGAGGGGCCGGAGGCGAGGGCGGACAGCACGAGCGCCCGGTTCGTGATGGACTTCGAACCGGGTACATGTTGGCGCCAGCGGACCGGGCCGCGGGCGGCGGGGGCGGGCCAGGGCGGGACATTTTTACTCACACCCCCATAATAGAGAGCATGTGCGGAAGGTTCGTCCTGTTCACCACCGGGGAGCGCCTCCTCGACGCCGTCGGCACCCTGCCGGGCGTCACCGAGGTGCGTGCGCCGCGCGACACCCCGCCGGCGCGCTACAACATCGCCCCGACCCAGATCGCCCCCGTCGTCCGCCTCGGCGGCGAGGCCCACTCCGAGGCGCTGGTGGAGCCGGCGCGCTGGGGCCTGCTGCCGCACTGGAAGCGCGACGAGAAGGGCCCGACCCTGTTCAACGCCCGCTCCGAGACCGTCGCCGAGAAGCCCTCCTTCCGCGACGCCTTCGCCAAGCGCCGCTGCGTGATCCCCATGGACGGCTACTACGAGTGGCACGAGAAGGTGCCGCACTTCATCAGCCGCGACGACGGCGGGCTGCTGTGGGCCGCCGGGCTGTGGGACACCGGCCTGGACCAGCTGTCCTGCACCATCGTGACCACCGCCTCCGCCGAGCCGTTGGAGTGGCTGCACGACCGCATGCCGTTGCTTCTCGACGCTGCGTCCGCCGCCGCCTGGTGCACCGGCTCGGCCGGGTCCGCCACGGAGATGCTGGCGCCTGCGGCGCCCACGCTGCGCGCGCACCTCGGCGCCCGCCCGGTGCGACGCGACGTCGGCAATGTGGCCAACGACTTTCCCGGGCTCCTCGACACCGTCGGGGCGGAGTAGCGGTACCCGGGCCTAGAATGGTTCCCCGACCCCGACCGTGGAAAGGACGGTGGCCCGGCAGATGGCGGACAGTGACGTCGAGGACGACACGCGGCTGCGCGAGCGCTTCGAGAGCGAGGCGCTGCCGTTGCTCGACCAGCTCTACGGCGGTGCGCTGAAGATGACGCGCAACCCGGCCGACGCGGAGGACCTGGTCCAGGAGACCTACATGAAGGCCTTCCAGGCCTTCGGATCCTTCAGACCGGGCACCAACCTCAAGGCGTGGCTGTACCGGATCATGACCAACGCCTACATCAACACCTACCGCAAGAAGCAGCGGCGTCCGCAGCAGACCTCGGCCGACGAGATGACCGACCACCAGCTGTACACGACCTCCTCGCACGACTCCTCCGGGCTGGAGTCCGCGGAGGTCGCGGCGCTGAAGAACATCCCGGACCAGGAGATCGTCGACGCGCTGAACTCGCTGTCGGACGACTACCGCATGGTCGTCTACTACGCCGACGTCGAGGGGCTGGCCTACAAGGAGATCGCGGAGATCATGGGCTCCCCGCTCGGCACGGTGATGAGCCGGCTGCACCGGGGAAGAAAACAGCTGCGCGGTTTGTTGAAGGGGGTGGCACACGAGCACGGCATCGGGCTCGACCACCCCGACATGGCCGAGCCGGCGCACAACCGCACGAAGACGAAGAAGCAGGAGGCGTGAGCGATGACGTCCGGACACGACGTGCACGGCGAAGGGTGCACCTGTGACTGTGACAGCGTCGAGCGCAAGCTCGCCGCACTCCTCGACGACGAGCTGACCGCCGCCGAGTGCGCGCAGCTGCGCGCGGAGATCACCGCGTGCCCCGAGTGCGCGGCGGGGCTCGAGCTCGAGGAGGCGCTGCGCAAGCTGCTGCGGACCTGCTGCGGGGCGGACCACGCGCCGAGCCGGCTGCGCGAGCGGGTGACCTACCAGCTGCGCGTCACCACGGTGCGGCGGTTCAACTAGCTGCGACGGCCGCGCCGCGGCGCGGCTTTGCAGCCCATCCGATAAAAGCGGAACCACCCGGCAAGACGAAGGCGCGGCCGGGATCCTCTGGGGATCCCGGCCGCGCCACCTTCGACTTCGCTCCGCCTAGCGGGGGCGGTCGATCAAGCTAGCAGTTGGGCCGCTTGCCGTGGTTCGACTTCTTCTTGCGGCGGTCCTTGCGCTTGCGTCCGCGCTTGCTCATGGGGCACCTTCCTTGCTGGGCGGTTGGGTTTCTTTGTCGCTCACACTGTAGTGCCGGCGGACGCGACCGCGGTAATCGGGGTCGGCCGCTCAGGCGGCTCCGGGTGAGGGGAGCGGGTGCGTCCTAGACGGCGACGCGGGTGCGGCGGCCGCGCTTGTTGCGGCGCTTGAGCGCGCGGCGCTCCTCCTCGGACAGGCCGCCCCACACGCCGGCGTCCTGGCCGGTCTCCAGGGCCCAGGCCAGGCACTGGGAGGTGACGGGGCAGCGGTTGCAGACGAGCTTCGCCTTGGCGATCTGGGCCAGGGCGGGCCCGGAGTTGCCCACGGGGAAGAACAGTTCGGGGTCCTCGTCGCGGCAGACGGCCTTGTGACGCCAATCCATTTCGGGTCAGTCTCCTTAGGAAGTCTCGGGGTTAAGAAAATGCAGTGGGAAACGATCGGTGAACGGGACTGGGCGCACCAGAGACACATCCCCGCCCGCTCGCGGGGATGCGCATCATGTCCAAGCTTTCGGGCGAGTGCGTGCGGGGCAGGACTGCGCGGGGAACGGACCCCCGGCTCACTCCGCAACGGTTCACTCGGCGTTAACCCGCTGGCGCTTCCGGGTTAAGGGCCGGTTTTCCAACCGGTTGCTTTTGCTGATTGTTGATCATTGCACGGTCACACACTCTTGGCTAGAGTTACACCGAAAATGTGCCAGAAGTCACAGGCGAAATTTGGCTTTCGGCACGATCGGGGGCGAAACCGGGCCTGAAAATAGACTGAGGGGACCCTTAGTAAAACGGTTGGCCAGCGGAAACCGTCCGGCCCGACTGAGTACACGGGCCGCGGCCGCGTCAAATTGCCCCCGTCCCGGTCGCCCGGGAGGCCCCGCCCGATAGGATCAGGGCCGTGAACAAGACCAGCCCCAGCCCGAAAAGAGCACCCGCCGCGACCCCGGCCCGCGCGGGCGGGCGCGCCCCCGTGCCCGCCACCGTGCGCTACGCCGGGATCATCGCCTGCGTGCAGGCCGTGGCCGGCATCGCCTACGCCGTCCTGCTGCTCGCCCGGCAGGTCCTCGGCGAGCGCGGCGCCGACATCGTCAGCGAGCCCGGCGGCAACGCCGGCTGGGTCGCCACCGGCACCGCCGTCTTCCTGCTGATCGTCTTCGGCGGCGTCTTCGCCGGCGGTCTCGGGCTGGCCCGCGGCACCCACCGCTGGGGGCGTGGCCCGGTGATCATCCTGCAGATCATCTTCCTGCCGATCTCCTTCAGCATGTTCGGCGCCGGTGCCTGGCCTCTCGGCGTGGTCACCCTGGTCAGCGCCTTGGCCATCCTGGTCCTGCTGTTCAGCCCGGCCGCCGTGCACTGGGCCGCCGCGGCCTTCGACACCGCCGGCCCCGAGCAGCGCCGCTGACGGTGCGCGCCCGCGGCGAGGGACGCGACGTCGTCAATTGAACGGGAGACCCCCGCACACCCGGGAACGGGTGCGCGGGGGTCATCGCGCTGCGGGGGGCTTCAGAGCACGCGCAGGGCGGCCAGCTCGTCGCCGCGGCGCTCGATGACGCGGTCGCCGGCCAGGGCCAGGTCCACCTCGCCGGTGTAGCCTGCCCGGTCGACGGGGATGGTGTGCTCGACCTTCCCGGTGTCCCAGTCGGCCACGGCCAGGCCCTCGGCGGTGGGGTAGACCAGGCGGCCGCCGACGGCCACGCCGGTGCCCGTGGCGTCCTCGATCACGTGGGCGACCTCGAGGTTGTCCGGGTGCATCAGGTAGAGGCGCTCGCCGTCGAACCAGCTCATGTGGTGCGGCAGATCCGCGGTTTGCGGCAGGAAGAGGCCCTCCGGTGCGCGGTCATCGGCGGCGGCCCCGGTGTCGCCGGCCGCGTCGATCGCGGGGGCCGCGGCGACGTCGCGGGAGAGCCGCTCGGTGCCCTCCCTGGAGAAGCTGCGCAGGCGCGGGGTGGGACCGGGCTCGAAGACGGCCGCGCCGTCCTGGCCGACGGCCACCAGGCGCGAGCCCGCGGTGAGCGCGACCTCGCCGGCCATCTCCGGGGCGCGCGAGTCCTCCGGGGTGGTCGCCTGGAAGCGCAGCCAGGTGTGCCCGGGGTCGTCGGGGCAGTCCTCGGTGACGGCGAGCAGCTCGGTGCGGGTGAGCGCGGAGTTGATCGCGCACTCCTCGTGGGGCTGCTGGTCCGGCTCCTGCTTGGCGGGCACGTCGCCGTACTCGACGGTGCGCACCAGGTCCGAGCGCCACAGCTCGACGCGCTCGGGGGAGGCGATGCCGACCCGGCTGTTGGAGGCCACCGAGGCGACCTTCTCGGGCGCCGGGGCCGAGCGGGTCGCCGAGTAGGAGCCGTCGGCGGCGTCGAGGGAGACGGCGTCGCCGCAGCCGGCGTCGGCGGCGGGGTCGCGGAAGACGAGCACGGCCGTGGCCCACGCCGCACCGGCGGCGCACAGCTCACGGTCGGCGCGGGTGTAGGACCACAGCTGTGTGCCGTCGGGGGCCAGGCCGCGGGCGCCGTGCTCGCCGGGCACCACGGTCACGCCCTCGATGACGATCGGGCGGCCGGCGCCGGCGAGGCTGAGCGCGGGCTCGGACCAGTCGGCCTCGACGGCGGTGGGGGCGGAGGCGGGCTCGGCGGGGATCGCGGCGGTGCCCTCGGCGACGGTGTGGTCGACCTCGCGCACCGGGGCCGTGGCGACCACGCCGAGCACCGCCGCCACCGCGACGACGGCGATGACGGCGGTGGCGATCAGGTCACCGCGGGTGCGCCGCAGCGGCGCGCCGGCCCCGCTCAACGGCGGTTCTTTCCGCGCCCGCGCCCGCGCTCGTCGCGCCGGCGTCCGCGGCCCCGGTCGCCGTGCCGGTCACCGCGCCCGCCGCGCGCGCGGCCGCCGTGGCCACGGCCGCTGTGGCCGCGACCGTGGTCGCCACGGCCGCCGCGGTCCTCACCGGGGGCGGGCAGCCCGAAGACGCGGCGCGCCGGGCCCACGCGGTCGGGGGCGTCGTCGGGGATGTCCAGGGCCTCGCCCAGCTCCGGGGAGGTGGAGAACCAGCGCGGCGGCTCGGCCATGTCGAGGCCGACCTCGTCGTTGATCGCGGACCACTTCGCGGCCTCGTCGTAGCCGATCAGCGTCACCGCGGTGCCGGAGTGGCCGGCGCGGCCGGTGCGGCCGATGCGGTGGATGTAGGTCATCGGGTCGTCGGGGGTCTGGTAGTTGATCACGTGGGTCACGTCGTCGACGTCGATGCCGCGGGCGGCGACGTCGGTGGCCACGAGGATCTCCACGGTGCCGTCGCGGAAGGCGTTCAGCGACTTCTCGCGGGCACCCTGGCCCAGGTCACCGTGCACCGAGGCGACGGTGAAGCCGCGGCCGGCGAGGTCCTCGGCCACCCGGGCCGCGGTGCGCTTGGTGCGGGTGAAGATGATGGTGCGCCCGCGCCCGTCGGACTGCAGGATCCGGGCCAGCACCGCCGGCTTGTCCATGCGGTGCGACAGGAAGGCGACCTGCCGGGTCGAGGCGTGGGTCAGCCCCGACTCGGTGGCCTCGGCGCGGATGTGCACCGGGCGGTTCATGAAGCTGCGCGCCAGCGCCAGGATCGGCCCCGGCATCGTCGCGGAGAACAGCATCGTCTGGTGCTGGTGGGTCAGGGTGGCCAGGATCTTCTCGATGTCGGGCAAAAAGCCCAGGTCGAGCATCTCGTCGGCCTCGTCGAGGACGAGCACCGCCACGCGGTCGAGGCGCAGCTCGCCGCGCTGGTGCAGGTCCAGCAGGCGGCCCGGGGTGCCGACGACGACGTCCACACCGGCGTGCAGCGCGTCGATCTGCTCCTCGTAGGGGCGTCCGCCGTAGATGGTGGTCACGCGCACCGGCAGGTTCTCCGCGGCCGTGGTCAGGTCGTCGCCGACCTGGTCGGCCAGCTCGCGGGTCGGGGCGACCACCAGGGCGCGCGGGGTGCCGTCGAGCTCCTCGACGTCGGCGGAGTCGAAGACGCGGTCGAGCAGCGGCACGCCGTAGCCGAGCGTCTTGCCCATGCCGGTGCGCGCCTGGCCGATCAGGTCGCGGCCGTCGAGCGCGATCGGCAGCGTGAGCTCCTGGATGGCGAAGGTGCGGGTGATCCCGGCGGCCATGAGGGCCTCGGTGATCTCGGCGGCGACGCCGAGTTCGGCGAATGTGGGACTGGTACTGACGGCAGACACACCTAGATACTATCGGGCGCGGGCTATGATGGGCCCCATGCCTCGACCCGGGGCCCGGCCGTGCGACGGGCGGGCCCTTTCCAGGGTGGGGAGCACGAACCCCGAGACCAAGGAAAGCGAGCTCTGTTTCAGCAGCATGGAACTCAAGATCGGCTTCAAGGACACTCCGCGTGAACTCGTGATCGACGCCAAGGGCGACGCCGGGGCCGTCTCCGGCGAGGTGCGCTCGGCCCTCGAGCGCGGCGAGGGGATCCTGGAGCTGGAGGACCAGCGCGGCCAGCGCTACCTCCTCCGCGTCTCCGAGGTCGCCTACGCCGCCGTCGGCGCGGACACCCCGCGCACCGTCGGCTTCGCCGGGGCCTGACCCCGCCCACCGGCGTCGCCCCTCACGGGCCCTGAAGGCCCCGGGCGCGCGCCGGACACACCCCGCCCACTTCCTCGACCCCTGGTTGGCTGATGTCTCACGAACCCTGGTACGTCCGCTTCGCGCGGTCCTTCGGCTGGCGCGCCTACGCCATCCCGGTCCTCGCCGTGATCACCGTGTGGGTGCTCATCGACGTCTTCACCGGGTCCGGCATGCCCAACTCCGACGAGACCCCGGACCAGGCCGCCGAGTCCTCCACCCTGGAGACCGGCCCGAACCCGGCCGACCAGCCCGACCCGCACATCGCCGCCGACGAGCTGCCGGCCGGCGGGCCCTACGCCACGGAGAGCACCGGTGAATACCGCCTGATCGGCAAGCCGGGCGCCGAGGCCGGCCAGGGCACCGAGAAGACGGTGCGCTACGTCATCGAGGTCGAGAAGGGCGTGGACACCTCGTCGACGGGCGGCGACGACGCCCTGGCGCACATGATCGACGCCACCCTGACCAACCCGGCCGGGTGGACCCACGACGAGCGCTTCCGCTTCGAGCACGTCGGCCCCGACGACGACCCGAACATGCGCATCCAGCTGACCAGCGTGGGCACGACCCACGAGACCTGCGGCCACGACCTGGCCATGGAGACCAGCTGCTTCTACAGCGACGGCAATCGCCTGGTCATCAACGAGGCCCGTTGGGTGCGCGGTGCGACGCCCTTCAAGGGCGACATCGGCTCCTACCGCCAGTACCTGATCAACCACGAGGTCGGCCACGGCATCGGCTTCGCCGCCCACCAGCCCTGCGGCGGTGACGGCGAGCTGGCCCCGGTGATGATGCAGCAGACCCTGAGCCTGAACAACGCCGAGCTGCACTCCTTCGACCCGGAGGAGGTCTACCCGGACGTCGACGAGACCTGCCGCTACAACCCGTGGCCCTACCCGAAGGTGCAGCCGTGACGCCGCGCAACGACCCCGGCCGGGACGGCACGGTCCACGACATCTCCGAGGCGCGCGGCGCCCGGCGGACCGACGCAGAGATTGACGACGCCCGCGATGCGGGCGCGGACCAGGTCCCCGCGGCGGCTGCGGCGGGGGTGCCCGCCCACGTGGCGGCGGCCTTCCAGGCCGACGACCGGCAGCCCGCCGTGCCGCTGGGCGCGGCCTGGGACAACGGCTGGCGTCTGGGCACCGTCGCGCTCTCGCGCGCCGTCGGTCCGCACACCACCTGGTCGGCGCGGGTACGCGAACGCGTGGAGGTCGACGGGCTGCGCGTGGTGCGTCCGGTGCGCGCCACCGACGGCCGCTTCCTCGCCGCCGGCTGGCGGGCCAGTCAGTTCGTCGAGGGGGAGCCGGGCGCGCGCGTCGACGAGACGGCCGCGGCCGCCCTGCGCCTCGAGGCCGCGCTCGTCGCGGGCCTCGACGACGGCCTGCCGCTGCCCGAGTCGGACCCCGAGGACGTCTTCTGCGCCGCCGACCGCGCGGCCTGGTCGACCCACGAGCCGCGGGTGCTCGCCGGCGTCGAGGACGGCCTGCACCGCGACCTGCTGCTCAAGCTGCGCGCCGCGATGGGGCCCCTGGCGGGCCCGGCGGTGCCCTGCCACGCGGACATGCTGGCCACCACCGTCTACGCGCCGGGCAACCCGCCGGCGCTGACCGACCTGGTCGGCGTGATGCACCCGCGCGGCTACACCGCCGCGCAGGTCATCGTCGACGGCCTGCTCGCCGGCGCGGTCGACGCCGGGGTGATCGCCCGCTTCCGCCACGTGCCGGATCTCCACCAGCTGTTGGTGCGCGCCGCGGCCTACCGCGTGTGGGTGCACGTGCTGCTCAGCAGACCCGAGCCCGCCGCCTCCGCGGCCCTGGCGGAGGTCGTCGATCTGCTCCTGTCGCGCCCGGGTGGCACGCTGTGAGGCATGAGCGAACCCACTGACTTCTCCACGCCGCGCGTGCGGCTGGTGCGCCGCGCGGCCGCGGACGCCCCGCGCGACTGGTCGCACCTGGCGCACGGCCTGCCGGAGTCGGGCCTGTGGCGGGTCACCGGCTCGGCCGGCTCCGGGGTGACCAGCCTGCTGGTGGACACCGCGTTGCAGCGCCTCGACGCCGGCGCCGACCCCGCGGGCGTGCTCGTGATCACCGCCGCCAAGGACGCCGCCGCCCGGGTGCGCGACATGATCGGCCGGCGCCTCGTCGACCGCCCCGGCACCCCGTACGTCTCCGACGCCACCCTGGTGCGCCCCGTGCACTCGGTGGCCTTTGCGCTGCTGCGCGCCGGCGTCGACGAGGAGATCCGCCTGATCACCGGCGCCGAGCAGGACGCCGTCATCCGCGAGCTGCTCATGGGCCAGGCCGAGGACGGCACGGGCGCGTGGCCCGAGGACCTGCGCCCGGCGCTGACCTACCTCGGCTTCGCCCGCCAGCTGCGCGACTTCCTGCTGCGCGCCGCCGAGCGTGGCCTCGGCGAGGAGGACCTCGAGGCGCTCGGCGCACGCCACGGCCGCCCCGCCTGGACCGGGGCCGGGGACTTCCTGCGCGAGTACCGCCGCACCATGAACCTGGCCGGCACGCGCCGGCTCAGCGCCTCGGAGCTGGTCGCCCAGGCGCTGAAACTGGTCACCGAGCGCCCGGAGGTCATCGAGCGCGCCGGGCTGCACACGGTGCTCGTCGACGACGCCCAGCACCTCGACCCGCGCTCCTGCGACCTGGTGGGCCTCCTGCTCGAGCACGCCCGGGCGACCCCTGGCGGGCTCGGCGTGCTCGCCGGCGACCCGCGCCAGTCGATCTTCCGCTTCCGCGGCGCCTCCCCGGCCTTCCTGGCCGACACCGCCGTGGACCACGCCCTCGAACTGCCGGGGACCCGCCGGCGCCCGGAGACGCACTTCCTGGTCGCGGACACCGCGGCCACGGAGAACGCCGTGCTCGCCGACACCGTGCGCCGTGCCCACCTGATCGATCGCGTGGACTGGAACGAGATCGCCGTGGTGGTCCGCCAGGCCGGCCAGATCGAGCCGGTGCGCCGCGTGCTGCTCGCCGCCGGGGTACCGGTGCACATCAGCGCCACCGACCTCGTGCTCGCCGAGCAACCCATCGTCGCCGGCATGATCCTCGGCGTGCGCGCGCTCTCCGAGGAGCTGACCCCCGGCGAGCTGCACGAGCTGGTGCTCGGCCCCGTCGGCGGCGCGGACCCGGTCACCCTGCGCCGCCTGCTGCGCGGGCTGCGCCGCTTCGACATGGACACCCGCGCCGTCGACACGCTCGCCCGCCTGATCGACCCGACGACCGCCCCGGACGAGGAGGAGACGGCGCGGCTCTCCGAGGTGCTCACCGAACGCGAGCTGGCCGTGCTCGGGCGCATCCGCGACGTCCTCGTCGCCGGACACGCCGCGCTCGAGTCCCACGGCTCGGTCGAGGAGGTGCTCTGGGCGCTGTGGCAGGCCACGGGCCTGGCTGAGCACCTCTCCGCGGTCGCGCTGCGCGGCGGGGCCGCCGGCTCCCAGGCGGACCGCGACCTGGACGCGATGATGGCCCTCTTCGACGCCGCCGGCGACTTCGTCGAGCGCCGCCCGACGGCGGGCGTCGAGTCCTTCGTGCGCCACGTCGCCGAGCAGGAGCTGCCCACCGGCGTGCGCGACCGGCGCGCGGACACCCCGCAGGCCGTGCAGGTGCTCACCGCGCACGCCACGGCCGGGCGCGAGTGGCGCCGGGTCGTGGTCACCGGGGTGCAGGACGACCGCTGGCCGGCCCTCGGCGAGACCGGCTCGCTGTTCGAGCAGGAGGAGTTCGTCGACCTGGTCGACCGGGGCGTCGACCCGGACCTGCCGGTCGACCCGGAGGCGCCCGCCGGACGCAGCGAGAAGCTCGCCGAGGAGCGCCGGCTCTTCCGCGAGGTCGCCATGACACGTGCCACGGAGCGGCTGACGGTCACGGCCGTCGACGCCCCGGACGCCGACGAGCCGACCGAGCCCAGCCGGTTCCTCGGGGAGTACGCCCGGGAGAGCGACGGGGCCGTGCGCGTCGAGCGCGTCTCGCGGCCGCTCGCCGGGGAGCCGGTCGCCCGGGACTCAAGTGATGCCGGCGCCGGTGCCGCAGACGCCGGTGCCGCCGGCGCGGCTGATGCGGGGGCCGCCCCTGCGTCGGACGACGCGGAGGCCGGAGCCGCCGGGGACGACTCGGCGGCCGGGGTCGCCGAGGGCGGCGGGCGCTTCGCCGTGCTCTCCGTGCCGGACCTCGTCGCCGAGCTGCGCCGCGCCGTCTGCGACCCGCAGGCCGCGGAGCCGCGGCGCCGCCAGGCCGCCCGCCAGCTGGCACGCCTGGCCGAGGCCGGGGTCCCCGGCGCCGACCCGGAGCGCTGGTGGTCCGCCCGCGAGCCCAGCGACACCCGCGAGCTGGTGGCCCCCGGACCGGTCAACCTCTCGCCCTCGCAGATCGAGAAGCTCGCCGAGTGCCCGCTGCGCGCCGGGCTCGAGCGCCTCGTCGAGGGCACCGAGACCGCCCCGCAGCTGACCCGCGGTTCCCTGGTGCACGCCTTCGCCGAGGCCGTCGCCCGCGGCGTCGATGCCGCCGAGGCACGCCGTGTGGTCACCGAGGCCTTCGAGGACACCCTCGCGGTGCCCTCCTGGGCCCGGGAGAACGCGCTGGCGGACTGGGGGCGCCTGCTCGACCGCACGGCCTCCTGGATCGCCGGGCGTGACGCCCGCTTCGACCTGGTCGGCGTCGAGACCGAGGTGGAGGTGCCGGTGGCCGAGGACGTGGTCATCCGCGGGCGCATCGACCGCCTCGAGTGCGAGCGCGACAGCGGCGAGCACTTCGTCGTCGACCTCAAGACCGGCCGCAACGCGGTCTCGAAGAAGGACGCCGAGGAGCAGGACCAGCTGCGCGCCTACCAGCTCGCGCTCTCCCGCGGGCGCGTCGTCCCCGCCCCGGACGACCCCGCAGCCGCGCGCGTGGGCGCGGGTGAGCCGCACCCGGCGATCGGCGGCGCCGTGCTCGTCTTCCCGGGAACGGACACCAAGAGCGTGGCCACCCGCGAGCAGTCCGCCAAGTCCGCCGAGGAGCTCGAGGCCTTCGCCGCCGAGCTGCCGGCCCTGGCGGAGGCCCGCCGCGGGCCGCGCCTGGCCGCCCACCTCAACCCGCACTGTTCGACCTGCCGGCTGGCCCCGGTCTGCCCGGCCCAGCCGCGGGGGAGGAGCGTCACCGATGCCTGAGTCCAGCACGCAGAACCGGATCAGCCCGAAGACCCTGGCCGCCCTGCTCGGCCAGCCCTCGCCCACGCCCCAGCAGGCCGCGGTGACCGGCGCGGGCCCCGGCCCGCTGCTCGTCGTCGCCGGCGCCGGTGCGGGCAAGACGGCCACCATGGCCGCCCGTGTCGTCTGGCTGGTGGCCAACGGCCTGGCCGAACCCGACCAGGTCCTCGGCCTGACCTTCACCCGCAAGGCCGCCCAGCAGCTCGGCCACAAGATCCGCGGCCAGCTCGCCGAGCTCGCCGGCAGCCCCCGGTTGCGCGAGGTCGACCCGAGCGGGAGGCTCGCCGACCGGCTGGCCGACGCTGCGCCCACGGCCAGCACCTACGACTCTTTCGCGGGTTCCATCATCCGCGAGTTCGGGCTCCTGCTGCCGGTCGAGCCGACCGCGCGCATCATCGGCAAGACGGAATTGTTCACGATCGCCTCGCAGCTCGTCGAGGACTACACCGGGGTGCTCGAGACGACGGTGAGCACCGGTGAGGTCGTCGAGCGCGTGCTCGCCCTCAACGCCGAGATGGACAACCACCAGGCGGACCCGGAGGACGTCGCGGACGAGGCGCGCGCCTTCATCGCCAACGTCACCGACCTGCCCAAGGCCCCGCGCCAGCGCGACGCGTTGAACAAGGACATGCAGAAGTGGGTCGACGCCCAGCGCATGCGCATCGACTTGCTGCCGCTGGTGACCGCACTGCGCGCCGAGCTGCGCGAGCGCTCGCTGACGACCTTCCCGCAGCAGATGAGCCAGGCGGCGCGCCTGGCGGCCACCCGCCCGAAGGTCCGCGCCGCGTTGCGCCGCCGCTACCGGGTGGTCATGCTCGACGAGTACCAGGACACCTCGCACTCCCAGCGCGTGCTGCTGCGCTCCCTCTTCGGCGCCGACCCGGCCGCGGAGCCCGCCCAGGCGCCCGTTCCCGTCACAGGCCCGGCCGATGCCCCAGTCGCGGGTCCGGACGCCACCGCGCCCGACGCCTCCTCGCCGGCCCCGGCCCCGCAGGCCCCGGCGCTGACCGTCGACGCCGTCGGCGACCCGATGCAGGCCATCTACGGCTGGCGCGGCGCGACCGCCGCCAACCTGCTGGCCTTCCGCGAGGACTTCCCCGAGGGCACCCGGCCCGCCCCGAAGGCCGAGCTGACCGTCAGCTTCCGCAACCCCGCCCGCGTGCTCGCCGCCGCCAACGCCGTCTCCGACAGCGTGCTCGGCTCCGCCGAGGCCACCGAGCGCCCCGTCGCCCCGCTCGAGCCCTTCGGCGACGAGCCCGGCGGGGTGTCCCTGGGCTGGTACGAGACGATCGCCGAGGAGCGCGCCGCCGTCGCGGAGAAGCTCGCCGCGCACTACCGCGCCGCAGCCGACGCCAGCGAGCGGTTCACCGGCGCGGTGCTCGTGCGCAAGAACGCCCAGGCCGCGCCCATCGCCGCCGAGCTGGAGGCGCGCGGGGTGCCCGTGGAGATCGTCGGCGTGGGCGGGCTTCTCGACGTCCCGGAGGTCGCCGACGTCGTCGCCGTGGCGACGATGCTGGTGCGCCCCGAGGACAACGCCGCGGCCCTGCGCGTGCTCTCCGGGCCGATGGTCGGGCTCTCCGTCAAGGACCTGCAGGCCCTCGACGGCCGCGCCCGCCAGCTGGCGCGGCGCTCCCGGCCGGCCCCGGCGGGGGAGGAGTCCACGGAGACCGCCGGGACCCCGGACGTCACTGGTACCTCGGACGCCGGCGGGACCGGTACCTCGGACGTCGCCGCGGCCGCCACCGGGGACTCCACGACGCCTGCCTCGAGCGCGGCCTGGGCCGACCTGCTCGCCGAGATCGACGAGGCGCTGCCCCCGGACGCCGAGCAGGTCGTCGGCCTGGCCGACGCCGTCGCCGACCTCGGCGAGGGCGCGGGGCTCAGCGAGGAGGGCGCCCGGCGGCTCGCCCGGCTCTCCGCCACCCTGCGCGCCCTGCGCACCCGCTCGCTGGGCAAGCCCCTGCCGGAGCTCTTCGCCGACATCGAGTCCGCCACCGGGGTGCGCACCGAGGCGCTCGCCCGCGAGGACCCGGGTGCCGACGGCGCGCCGGGCACCGCCCACCTCGACCGGCTCGGCGCGGAGGTCGCCGCCTTCGCCGCCGTGCCCGGGGCCACCCTGCCCCGCCTGCTGGACTACTTCCGGCTCGCCCGCGACCACGAGGCCGGCCTGGCGCCGGGCGAGGTCTCCGTGCGCGCCGACCGCGTCCAGATCCTCACCGTGCACAAGGCTAAGGGACTGGAGTGGCGCCACGTCGCCGTGGTGCACGCCGACGACCGCACGTGGAAGGCGACCCCGGAGACCTTCCTGACCCGCCCGCACACCCTGCCCCCGGAGCTGCGCGGCGACGCCGACGAGACCGTCCAGTTCGCCCCGGACGCCGAGAACCGCAAGGAGTTCGAGACCGGCGCGAAGGCCTTCATCGAGGAGGTGCGCGCCACCGAGGCCCAGGAGGCGACCCGCCTGTTCTACGTCGCGGTCACCCGCGCCGAGCGCACGCTGACGGTCACCGGCTCCGCGCTCAACGACACCGCGAGCAGGCCCGCGGCCGCCTACGGGATGCTCGAGCTGCTCGCCGGGCACGCCCCCGACGCCGTCGAGACCTGGTTCGACCCGGCCGCGGAACCCGCCGGGGACACCGACGGCACCGCTGCAGACACCGACGGCGCCGCCGCAGCCACCGGGGACGCCGCCGCGGCGCAGGCCGCGGCGAACCGCACCACGGCGACGCAGGAGGCGACGCCGGGCGACGGGACGTCGGCAAGCGAGGCCCCGGCGCTCTTCCCGGCCGTCGACGCCGACGCCGCCGTGCGCGCCGGCGCCGAGCAGGTGCGCGCCGCCCGCGGGGAGCTGCCCGCGGCCGCCGACGACGAGCTGTCGACCCAGTGGGAGGCCGACGCCACCGCGCTGATCGAGGAGCGACGGGCACTCGACGCCCCCGACGTCGAGGTGGAGCTCTCCGGGAGGCTGACCGCCAGCGACCTGGTCAACCTGGGGCGCGACCCGGACGCCTTCGCCCGGCGCCAGCGTCGGCCGGTGCCGTTCAAGCCGAACTCGTACGCCAAGCGCGGCACCGCCTTCCACTCCTGGCTCGAGGAACGCTTCGGCGGCCAGAGCCTGATCGACGAGGACCAGCTGCCGGGCCTCGGCGAGGAGGAGGTCGCCCCGGCGGAGCTGGCCCACCTCAAGGAGCGCTTCCTCGAGAGCGCCTGGGCCGAGCGCACTCCGCAGCTCGTCGAGCACCCCTTCGAGCTCGCGGTCGGCGGCTCGGTGGTGCGCGGGCGCATGGACGCCGTCTTCCGCGACCCCGAGGGCGGCTGGATCATCGTCGACTGGAAGACCGGCGCGCCGCCGCGCGGGGCGGACCTGCGCGCCGCCGCCGTGCAGCTGGCCGTCTACCGGGAGGCCTTCCGCGAGCTGCTGGCCGCCCGCGGGCGCGGCGACGAGCCGGTGCGCGCGGCCTTCCACTACGTCGCCGCCGGCTACACGCTGGAGCCGGCGGACCTGCCCGGGCGCGCCGAACTGGAGGCCCTCCTCGACGTCGACTGAGCCGCCGGCCGCCGGCGCCCCGGTGGCGGCCCGCCCGTCACGGGCGCGGACTAGGGTGTGGGGGACAGACCAACAGGACCGGACCATGCGAGGCCCGCGCGCCGCCCCGGAGACGACCCCGGGGCGGCGCGCGGCGCCGAGCGGCAAGGAGCAACGTGGCCAAGAGGTTGCGCGAGCGGCTGCGCTCGGACGGGGAGCTCTCCGAGCTGCCCGTGCACTCCCTTCTGGGTGTCATCACCGTGCCCGACGCGGAGCGCAAGAACCCCAGCCCGTGGGCGCTGATCACCCGGCGCATGCTCTACGCGCTCATCCTGATCTGCCTGGTCGCACTGGTCGTCTGGCTGGACTCGGACGGCTACTCCGAGGACCTGACCTTCATCGACGCGCTGTACTACTCGGCCGTCTCCCTGTCGACCACCGGCTACGGCGACATCACCCCGGTGACCGAGTCCGCCCGCCTGGTCAACATCGTCTTCATCACCCCCATGCGGATCGCCTTCCTGATCCTCCTGGTCGGCACCACCCTGTCGGTGCTCACGGAGGAGTCGCGGCGGTCGCTGAAGATCCAACGCTGGAGGAACCGCGTGCGCAACCACACCATCGTCATCGGCTACGGCACCAAGGGCCGCTCCGCCGTGGCCGCGCTGCTCGCCGACGGCCTGCCCGCCTCGCAGATCGTGGTCATCGACACCGACCGCCAGGCGCTGGCCCGCGCCGAGCACCGCGGCCTGGTCACCGTCCACGGCTCGGCCACCAAGTCCGACGTGCTCAAGATCGCCGGCGTCACCCGGGCGCGCGCCGTCGTCGTCGCCCCGAACCTCGACGACACGGCCGTGCTGGTCACCCTGTCCGTGCGCGAGATGGCGCCCTCGGCGATGATCGTCGCCAGCGTGCGCGAGAGCGAGAACCAGCACCTGCTCGAGCAGTCCGGCGCCGACTCGGTGGTCATCTCCTCTGAGACCGCCGGGCGCATGCTCGGCCTGGCCACCGTGACCCCCTCGGTCGTGGAGATGATGGAGGACCTGCTCAGCCCCGACGAGGGCTTCTCGGTGGCCGAGCGCCCCGTCGCCGAGGACGAGGTGGGCGCGAGCCCCCGCAACCTCGCCGACATCGTGCTCGGTGTGGTGCGCTCCGGGGAGCTCTACCGCATCGACTCGCCCGAGGCGGACAGCGTGGAGCCCGGCGACCGCCTGCTCTACGTGCGCCGCGTGACCGGAGAGGACACCGCCGCCCAGTGATCGTCTACCTGCCCGTCGACCCCGACGGCCGCTTCCCGGTGGCCGCCGGCAGACCCGTCTACTTCACCGCCCCCGAGGTCGTCGACCACCACCGCGCCGGCTGGCTCGCCGCCGGCGTGCGCCCCGGCGAGGTCGTCGCCTTCCGCGCCGACGCCGACGCGGTCGCCGCGGAGATGACCCGCCCCGGCGTGAGCGCCGGCACCGCGCGCTCCTTCGCCGCCGACCCCGTCGTCGGCCGCGCCCTGGCTCTGCTGCGCAACCGCGAGCGCGTCCGCTTCGACCCGCTCGACGGCTCCGAGCTGACCTACGCCGACCCCGAGGGCCGCGTGGGCACCGGGGCCGGCGGCCACGAGGTCTTCCCGCGCATCAGCCCCGCCGTCATCGGCGCGGTCATCCACACCGGCGCGGACGGGGAGCCGGCGGTGCTCGTCGCCCAGAACCGGCTCCGGCCCGGCTACCACTCGCTGATCGCCGGCTACGTCGAGGCCGGCGAGACCCTCGAGGCCGCCTTCGCCCGCGAGGTCCACGAGGAGACCGGCCGGCGCGTGCGCGACGTGCGCTACTGGGGCTCGCAGCCCTGGCCCGTCTCCGGCTCCCTGATGGTCGGCATGGTCGCCCACACCGACGACCGCGAGGCCGTGGCCGCCGGCGACGGCGAGGTCTTCGACGTCCGGTGGGCCACCCGCGCACAGCTGGGCGAGCTGACCCTGCCCGCCCCCGGCTCCATCGCGCTGCGCATGCTCGACGCCTTCGCCGCCGGGGAGCTGGCATGACGATCGACCTCTCCGCCCTGGACGAGGACCAGCGCGTCGCCGCGACCGCCCCGCGCGGGCCCGTGTGCATCCTCGCCGGCGCCGGCACCGGCAAGACCCGCACGATCACCTACCGCATCGCCCACCTCATCGACTCCGGCTTCGTCAGCCCCACCCGCGTGCTGGCCGTGACCTTCACCCAGCGCGCCGCCGGCGAGATGCGCGACCGCCTGGCCACCATGGGCGTCGGCGGGGTGCAGGCGCGCACCTTCCACGCCGCTGCGCTGCGCCAGTTGCGCTACTTCTGGCCCCAGGTCGCCGGCGAGCTGCCCTGGAAGCTGATCGACAACAAGTTCCCGCTGATGGGCCGCGCCGCCCGCGCGGTCGGCCTGCAGACGACCACCGAGACGGTGCGCGACCTGCTCGGCGAGATCGAGTGGGCTAAGTCCTGCCTGCTGACCCCGGACGCCTACGCCGAGGAGATCGAGGGCTCCGACCGCACCCCGCCGGCGCCGGCGAAGAAGGTCGCCGAGGTCTACCGCCGCTACGAGGAGATGAAGAACCGCCCCGACGGCATGCTGCTCGACTTCGAGGACCTGCTGCTCCACACCGCCGCCGCCCTGGAGAACTCCGCGGCGGTGGCCGAGGAGTTCCGCGAGCAGTACCGCAGCTTCGTCGTCGACGAGTACCAGGACGTCACCCCGCTGCAGCAGCGGGTGCTCAAGGCCTGGCTCGGCGACCGCGACGACCTGACCGTGGTCGGCGACGCGAACCAGACGATCTACTCGTTCACCGGCGCCAGCCCCGACTACCTGCTGAACTTCTCCCGGGACTACCCCGAGGCCACGGTGGTCAAGCTGCAGCGCGACTACCGCTCCACCCCGCAGGTGGTGGACCTGGCCAACACGGTCATCTCCCGGGCCCACGGCCGGATGGCCGGCACCCGCCTGGAGCTGCGCGGCATGCGCGAGCCCGGCCCCGAGCCGGAGTTCCACGAGTACCCCGACGAGCCCACCGAGGCCCGCGAGGTCGCCGGCCAGATCCTGACGCTGCTCGACCGCGGGGTGCCCGCCTCCGAGATCGCGGTGCTCTACCGCGTCAACGCCCAGTCCGCCGAGTTCGAGCAGGCGCTCTCCGACGCCGGCATCGTCTACCAGGTCCGCGGCGGGGAGGGTTTCTTCCAGCGCCCGGAGATCCGCCAGGCGGTCACGGCCCTGGTGCGCGCGGCCAACTCGGACGCCGCCGCCCAGCTCGACGCCGTGCCGCTGGGCCAGGCGGTGCGCCACGTGCTCGCCCCGCTGGGCCTGACGCCCACCGAGCCCGCCGGCGCGCAGGCCCGCGAGCGCTGGCAGCTGCTGGGGGCACTCGCGGACCTGGCCGACCAGCTGGCCGCCACCGACCCGGAGCTGAAGTTCCCCGGCCTGCTCGCCGAGCTGCGCCGGCGTGCCGAGTCCCGCCAGCCCCCGACGGTGGAGGGGGTGACCCTGGCCAGCCTGCACGCGGCCAAGGGCCTGGAGTGGGACGCGGTCTTCCTGGTCGGCCTGGTGGAGAAGACCCTGCCGATCAGCCACGCGATCAAGGCCGGCGACCACCAGATCGAGGAGGAGCGCCGCCTGTTCTACGTCGGCATCACGCGTGCGCGCGAGCACCTGCACCTGTCCTGGGCGCAGGCCCGCCAGGAAGGCGGGCGCGCCTCGCGCAAGCGCACCCGCTTCCTCGACGGGGTGCTGCCGGAGACCGCCGACTCCGCTCCGGCGGGACGCTCCCGCAAGGGCTCGCGACCGCACCGCTGCCGGGTTTGCGGCCGCCCGCTGCACACGAGCACCGAGAAGGTGCTCGGCCGCCACGAGGAGTGCCCCTCCGACATGGACGACGCCGTCTTCGAGGGCCTGCGCGAGTGGCGCTCCGCCCAGGCCCGCGAGCACGACGTGCCGGCCTACATCATCTTCACCGACGCCACCCTGATCGCCATCGCCGAGGCGATGCCGCGCACCGTCACCGAGCTGCTGGACATCTCCGGTGTGGGCCCGGTCAAGGTGCAGCGCTTCGGGGAAGACCTGCTGAGCGTGATCGCCGGATACGACCGGAACTGACCGCCCAGCACACCGGGCAGCGCCGGTGCCGCGGCCACACGGCCGTCTCCGGTGCGAGCCCGGGACGCACGCGTGCGAACTCACCGGGTGCGGTCCCCGCGACGTGCGTGCCCTCCCGCTTGCCGACGCCCGCGCCTGCCGCACCGTGTGCGTGCGCGTCGGCGCCTGCCGCACCGTGCGGGTGAGCACCCGTGCCGGCGGCGCCGGGCGCCACGGCGTCAGCCAACGACAGCGCCACGCGCGCGGCGTGCGCCGCGGTGGCGGCGGCCAGTACCGCATCGGGGTGGGGCGGGCCCGTCGGAAACTGGGCCACCACCTGCGCCCAGCGCGGGTCCCGCCCGGCGCGGTGCAGGTCGACGCACAACGGGCACGGGCCCTCGCCGTCGATGTGGGCGGGGCCGACCCAGCCGCAGTCGTCGACGAGCGCGACCGGCAGGAAGGTCGGCGCCTCGCGGATCAGCGCCGGGGCGAGCGCACGGGCGTGGGCGAGCCGGTCGACGGCGAGCACGGGCACCTCGGGGGCGGCGGGTGCCGCGGCCAAGTAGGCGGTGTCTGACTCACCGCGCAGGGGCCGACGCACCTGCGCCCCGGCGGCGGCGAGGAGCCCCGCTGTCGCCTCGGCGAGGTTGCCGCGGCCGAGCACCACCACCGTCGGCCGGCGGCGTGGCACGGCGACGAGCAGGCCGCGGGCGAGCATGTCGTCGACGAGGGCGGCGGCCGCGGGCTCGGCCAACCCGGCCGCGGCGAGCCGCTCGACGGCCTCGGCGGGGGAGTGCGGCTCGTGGAGGGCGAGCACGGCGGTGACCGCGGCGGCCGGGCGGGGCACCTCGGCGATCCCGGCCGAGCGCGCGTCGAGGCCGAACTGCACGCGGCGGCGGTCGCGCACGAAGGCGTGCGCGGTGGGCGCGAGGCGCAGCACGGCGGGCGTCACGGATCCCCCTTCCCCCGAAGGACGTGTCTTCAGGCGCCATTGCAGCACAGGTATCGTGGGCTGTCATGTCGAGTCAGCCCGAGGTGCGCGTGATCCGTTCGGCGCGGCGCCGCCGCACCGTGCAGGCGCGGTGGCGCGACGGCGTGGTCGAGGTGCGCGTGCCCGCGGCCATGACGCCGGCCGAGGAGGCCGAGGCCGTCGAGGGCATCGTGGCGAAGTTGCGGCGGCGTTCCGGTTCGGCGCCGCTTTCCGACGCCGCGTTGGCCGCCCGTGCGGACCGGCTCAACGAGGCACACCTGGAGGGCCGCGCCCGGTACAGCTCGGTGCGGTGGGTGAGCAACCAGAACACGCGCTGGGGCTCGTGCACCCAGGCGACGGGGGCGGTGCGCATCAGCGACCGGCTGCGGCAGGTGCCGGACTACGTGCTCGACGCGGTGCTCGTTCACGAGCTGGCGCACACCTTCGTGCCCGGCGGGCACACCGCGCAGTTCCACGAGTGGGCCGACCGGGCGCCGCACCTGGAGCGGGCCCGCGGTTTCCTCGAGGCCTACCAGCGCTTCGGCCCGGGTACCGCGGCCGGCGCGGGGGAGTAGGGCCCGGGACACACGAAAGCGGCACCGCGTCGTCGCGGTGCCGCTCTCACTTCGGCGGACCGCCGGGAGGATTCTCCGGCGGGCTGTCCGGCGGACTACTCGGCGGGCTTGTCGCCCTTGCCATCCGCGCCGTCCGCACCGTCGCCGTTGTCGCTCTTGCCGTTCGAGTCGTCCTCGTCGGCGCCGTCACCGTCGGAGGTGTTCCCGTCGGCGTCGGCCTCGCCGCGGTTCTTCTCCTCCTCCTCTGCCAGCCGGCGCTCGAGCTCCTCGATCTCGCTGATCGGGTCGAAGCCCTCGGCGCCGCTGTCGTCGAGCAGGCCGTCGATGAACTCCGCGGAGTTGTCCAGGTCCTCGGCCGTCGGCAGGAAGTCGGGGTGGTTCCACACGGCGTCGCGGCGCTCGACGCCCACGGCGACCTCCGCGCGGCGCCACAGCTCCATGGCCTCGGAGACCTTCGGCGCGCCGAACTCGATGCCGACGACCTTGGCGAAGGCCTTCTCCGCCGAGCCACCGGTGGCCCGGCGGCGGCGCCACGCCTCGTTCATCGCGGCCGTCGAGGGGATGCGCTCGCCCATGGCGTTGGTGACCACCTGCTCGACCCAGCCCTCGACCAGGGCCAGCAGCGTCTCCAGCCGCGAGACCGCCGCGGCGTTGCGCGAGCTGATGCGCGGGGAGAGGTCCATGTTCTGCAGCTGCTGCATGGCCTCCTGGATGGCCTGCGGGTCGCCGGACTCCAGGTTCAGCCCGCGGGCGGCCTCCTCGATGTGGGAGGTGTCGATGACCAGGCCGGCGGCGTACTCCTCGACGGAGGAGACCAGCCGCTCGACCAGCCAGGGCACGTGGCGGAAGAGGCGCTGGCGGGCGGCCTCGCGCGCGGCGATGTAGACGAGCACCTCCTGGGCGGGCACGTCCAGGTCGGCGGCGATGGCGTGGATGTTGCCCGGCAGCAGCGCGGTGGTGCCCTCCGGTGCGACGGGCAGGCCGAGGTCCGAGCCGGTCAGCGCCTGGCCGGCGAGCTCGCCGAGGGCGTGGCCGAGCTGCATGCCGAAGTTCATCCCGGACATCTGCTGCATCATCTGCGCCATCGGCCCGATCATCTGGCGGGCCTCCTCGGGCAGGGACTCCAGCTGGGCCTCGTTCATGTGCTCGGCGACCGGGGTGACCATGCGCTTCCACATCGGCAGGGTGCCCTCGAGCCAGTTCTCGGGCGTCCACGCCACGGGGCGGGAACCGGAGGCCGGGAGCGTCGTGGCGTCGTCAAGCCACAGCTCGGCCAGCCGCACGGACTCCTCGACGGCCGTGGTGTCCTGCTCGCGCACGCCGCCGGACTTGCCGGTCAGCTCCTGGCGGGCGATGCGCATGGCCATCTCGTAGTTGACGGGGCCGGCGCCCTCCGGCGAGTTCATCGACGAGCCCATCCCGGAGAGCATCTGCCCGAACTGGTTGAGGATGTCGCCTAAACCGCCCGCACCGGCGCCGCCCGCCCCGGCGCCGGGGAAGAAGGCGCCGAAGGGGTTCTGGTCGCCGCGCTTGTCGCGGTCGTTGTCGTCGTCATCGTCGTTGTTGCCGAAGGTAAAACCGAATCCGCCTGAAGTCATGCCTCCAAACTACCGGCAGGCCGGGACGGCGACCACGGTCCCGGCAACGCTGTCAGCGAACACGCCCCTGTAGCGTGGTGGGGGTGAATCGCCGCCTTCGAACCGTCGTCTGGGGCGCCGTGCCCGTCGTGGCACTGGCCGCCCTGGTCTCGCTGGACCATGTCCCGGGCACCGACTACTCGCTGACCGTGCCCTACGTCGCGGAGGGCCCCGGGCCCAGCTTCGACACCCTCGGCGAGGTCGACGGCGAGGAGGTCATCGCCCTCGAGGGCGTCGAGGAGGAGGACACCGGCGGCCAGCTCAACATGACCACCGTCGCGGTGCGCTCGCAGCTCACCCTCGCCCAGGCGCTGGGCCGCTGGCTGTTCAGCGACGACACGCTGGTGCCCGCCGAGCAGGTCTTCCCCTCGGACATGACGCGCGAGGAGATCGACCGCTCCAACCAGGTGGCCTTCTCCTCCTCCGAGGCCGCGGCCACCACCGCCGCGCTGACGCATCTGGACCGCCCCCTGGTCGTGGAGGTCGCCGGCGTGCTCGACGACACCTCGGCCTCCGGCGTGGTCGAGGAGGGCGACCGGCTGCTCGCCGTCGACGGGAAGAAGGTGGAGCGCCCCGGCGCGGTGCGCGACGCGGTGCTGGAGCACGAACCCGGCGACGAGGTCACCCTGACGCTCTCGCGCGGCGGGGAGGAGCGCGAGGAGACGATCACCCTCGGCGAGAGCCCCGAGGACCCCGAGCGCCCGCTGCTGGGCGTGCTGATGGGCGCGGCCTCGGCCGACGGCATCCAGGTCGACTACAACCTGCAGGACATCGGCGGCCCGAGCGCGGGCATGATCTTCTCGCTGGCCGTCATCGACAAGCTGACCCCGGGCGCGCTGACCGGCGGGCACTTCGTGGCCGGCACCGGCACCATCGACGAGGACGGCTCCGTCGGCGAGATCGGCGGCATCGAGCACAAGGTGCGTGCCGCCCGCGACCTGGGCGCCGAGCTCTTCCTCGCGCCCGCGGGCAACTGCTCCGCGCTGGCCGGCCAGGACACCGGCGACATGACGGTGGCCAAGGTCGCCGACCTGGACGACGCGATCGACGCGATGGACGACTTCGCCGCCGGCCGCGAGGTCACCACCTGCGACTGACGCCGCGGGGCCTACCTGCGCGCGGCGGTGGCCGACTCGCTCGGCTCGCTGCTCGACGCCGCGCCGGTCTCGGACCCGCGGTCGTCGCCGCGGTCGCGCTCGCTCGGCTCGCGGTCACCGGAGCGGTCGGGGTGCTCCGGGGCGGTCCAGTCCTCCGGCGGCTCGGCCAGGCCGAGCTCGTAGATGCGGTCCTCGGGGTCGATCTGGTCGGTCGAGGCCATCTGCTGGACCACGAGGCCGCGCTCGTTGTCCACCACGGTCAGGATCGCGGTGTTGCCCAGCGTGGACCAGCCGACGACGCGGTCCTTCTTGTCCTCGACCACGCGCGAGCTGCGCAGCTCGGTGAGCACCTGGGTCGTCGAGGCGGCCTTCGACTCCGAGGCGAAGAACTGGAACTGGCCGACCTCGCTGCCCGAGCACTCCACGGAGTCCTCCAGCCCGTTGGGCGTGCAAGAGTCGAACTGGTCGAACAGCTCGTCGGGCACCAGGCCGGAGAACCGCTCACGGGTCTTGGCCAGCTCGCGCTCCTCCTCGCTGGCGGTGGTGCTCGCGCTGCTCGACTCGGAGGTGTCCGTGGTCTCCTCGGGCACGCTTTCCGACGTCGCGCTGGTCTCCGTGGCCGGTTCCGGCTCGGCGTCGTCGGTGCCGCACGCGGTGAGCGTGAGCGTCAGCGCGGCCGCGGCCGCCAGAGGCAGGCCTCGGCGGACGAGGCGGAGGCGGGCGTTAGCGGTCACGGCGGGACACCTTTCTTCGGCCGGGGGTTTTACGCCCGTCCATCGTAACCGCAGGCGGGCACACGGGGGTCCTGAGGGCTCTCCCGGTGCTAGCCCTCGCCGAAGGTCGGGTCCTGCTCGAGGCCCTGGCGCAGCAGCGCGATGACCCCGGGGGCCACGCCGGGCCCGCCGCGCAGGTCGATCTCGTCCTCGGCGAAGGGGCCGCGCTCCTCGAGCTCGGCCTCGGTGGGGCGGCGCTGCAGCAGGGTCAGCTCCGCGCCCGAGCGCAGCACCCCGGAGAAGAGGCGCGCGCGGTAGGTCTCGGACTCCGCGCCGGCCGAGGAGTCGCGGAAGACGATCTCCTGGGCGAGCACCGCGCCGGCGACCTCGCCGGGCCAGGCGATGCGGCCGAGGTAGTCGAGCAGCTCACCGGAGCCGGGCGTGATGCCCTCGGGCAGGCCCTCCTGGACGACCAGGGTCAGCGGGTCCTCCTCGACGTCGGCGACCTGGTCCGCCAGCAGCCGGGAGGGCACCAGCCCGAACAGCGTCGGCTGCGCGTCCCAGCCCTCCGCGTGGACGAAGTCGACGGCCTCGAGCATCGCGCGGTTGAGCGCCTGGTGGCTCTGTGCGGGATCGTTCACTTCTTCTGTGCCTTCCTCTCGGTTCTCGCTCCCCGTGTCTCTGCCCCATATTGTGCCCCGGGCGCGGCCGGCACCGGGGCGCGGGCGCCACGCGCCGCGCCGCACACGCCGGCGACGGCGGGCGGCGCGGCGTCGGAAAGCGACGCACCACGCACCACACGCCGCACACGCCGGCGGTCGGGGCAGTGGCGCACGGCGTCGGAAAGCGAGCTGAACGGGACGGTGCATTTGGCTTGGAGTCCCGTTAAATTCGTATGGTGGAACGTACACCCGTCTGCGGGCGGGAAGTACCGCTTGTTACCGCCAACGCAACACTTGAGGAGACGTCTTGGCGAACGGATTAAGGACCCCCGCCGCCCCGATGCGGCGCCCGAACAAGGCGATCAGCACCACCATCGCGGTGATCGCCGTGCTGGTGATCCTGGCCCCGGTGCTCATCGGGGTCTACACCGACTGGCTCTGGTTCGGGGAGGTGGACTTCAGGGGCGTGTTCACCAAGGTCGTGGTCGTGCGCATCATCCTCTTCGTGGTGTTCGCGCTGCTCGCCGGGGCGATCGCCTTCGCCGCGGGCTTCTTGACCTGGCGCAACCGGCCCCGGGAACTCGGTGACACCGACCTGAACTCGCCGGTGCACCAGTACCGCATGGTCATCGAGCGCTCCGTGCGCCTGCTGCTGATCGGCGTGCCGGTCATCGTCGGGCTGTTCGCCGGCGTCTTCGGCCAGTCGACCTGGCGGACCGTGATGATGTTCCTCAACCGGCAGGACTTCGGCTCCGCGGACGCGCAGTTCGGCAAGGACCTCGGCTTCTACGCCTTCCAGCTGCCGTTCCTGGAGCTCGTCGCCTCGTCGCTGTCGACGATCCTCATCGTCGCCTTCCTCATCGCGCTGGTGGGCTACTACCTGCTCGGCGGCATCCGCGTGGGCAACCAGGCCACCGGCGTGCGCGGCACCGTCAGCCGGCCGGCGCGCATCCAGCTGATGGTCACCGCCGGGCTGTGGATGCTGGTCAAGGTCTTCCAGTACTGGCTCGACCGCTTCGGCCTGCTGATCAACGAGAACCAGACCTTCACCGGCGCCAGCTACACCGACGTGCACGCCCAGCTGCCGGCCAAGATCATCCTGATGGTCATCGGCCTGGTCGTCGCCTTCGCCTTCTTCTCCGCCGTGGTGCTCAAGGACCTGCGCGTGCCGGCCCTGGCCACCGTGCTCATGGTCGTCTCCGCGCTCGTTGTCGGCGCCGCCTGGCCGCTGATGCTGGAGCGCTTCTCGGTCAACCCGAACCGCCAGCAGAAGGAGGCCGAGTTCATCGCCCGCAACATCGAGGCGACGCGCGAGGCCTACGGGCTGACCGACGACAAGGTCACCTACCTGGACAACTGGGGCGCGGACGGCGCGAGCAACGAGAAGGTCGCCAACGACGAGGAGACCATCTCCAACATCCGCCTGCTGGACCCGGAGATCCTCTCGCCGACGTTCACCCAGCAACAGCAGCTGCGCAACTTCTACGGCTTCCCGGACACCCTGGCGGTGGACCGCTACGAGGTCGACGGCGAGACCCGCGACTTCGTGGTCGCCGCCCGTGAGCTCGACCCGAACGCGCTGCGCGAGAACCAGCAGGACTGGATCAACCGCCACACCGTCTACACCCACGGCAACGGCTTCATCGCCGCGCCGGGCAACCAGGTCGACGAGGTCGCCCGCGACGTCGGCTCCACCCGCGGCGGCTACCCCGTCTACACGGTCTCGGACCTGCAGAGCAACGAGGTCGCCCGCGAGAAGGAGGCCACCGAGGAGCTCGGCATCAAGGTCGACCAGCCGCGCATCTACTTCGGCCCGGTCATCGCCTCGGCCAACGACGGCGCGGACTACGCGATCGTCGGCGCCGACACCGAGGAGCCCGTCGAGTACGACACGGACAACTCGAGCTACACCTACACCGGCTCGGGCGGCGTGGGCATCGGCAACTGGATCAACCGCCTGGCCTTCGCCGGCAAGTACCAGGAGATGAACCTGATCCTGTCCGACCGCGTCGGCGGGGACTCCAAGATCATCTTCGACCGCGACCCGCGCACCCGCGTGGAGAAGGTCGCCCCCTGGCTGACCACGGACTCCAAGACCTACCCGGCCGTCGTCGACGGGCGCGTGAAGTGGATCGTGGACGGCTACACCACGCTGGACTCGCTGCCGTACTCGACGCAGACCTCGCTGCAGGGTGCGACCGAGGACGCGCTGAACCCGGACGGCACCAGCCAGCGCCTGGTCTACGACGAGGTCGGCTACATCCGTAACTCGGTCAAGGCCACCGTCGACGCCTACGACGGCACCGTGGAGCTCTACGAGTTCGACTCCGAGGACCCGGTGCTCAAGGCCTGGGAGGGCATCTTCCCGGACACCGTCAAGCCGAAGAGCGAGATCTCCGACGAGCTGCGCGAGCACCTGCGCTACCCGGAGGACCTCTTCAAGGTCCAGCGTGAGCTGCTCACCCGCTACCACGTCGACGACCCGACGGTGTTCTTCACCAACGACGCGTTCTGGTCCGTGCCCGGCGACCCGACGGCCGCCGAGGAGAACCAGAGCCTGGCCCAGCCGCCGTACTACGTCACCGCGCGCGACCCGCGCGACGAGAACGGCGAGGCGTCCTTCCAGCTGATCACCCCGTTCCGCGGCCTGAACCGTGAGTTCCTCTCCGCGCACATGACGGTGACCTCGGACCCCGACAACTACGGCGAGATCACCGTGCGCGTGCTGCCGACGAACACGCAGACGCAGGGCCCGAAGCAGGCGCAGGACACGATGATGTCCTCCGACGAGATCGCCCGTGACCGCACGCTGTGGCAGAACACCACGGACCTGCACAACGGCAACCTGCTGACCCTGCCGGTCGGCGGCGGCGAGATCCTCTACGTCGAGCCGGTCTACTCGCAGCGCAAGGGCCAGGAGTCCGCGTTCCCGAAGCTGCTGCGCGTGCTGGTCTCCTACAAGGGCCAGGTCGGCTACGCGCCGACGATCTCCGAGGCGCTGCAGCAGGTCGGCATCAACCCGAAGGCCGCCCAGGACATCACCGAGATCGAGGGTGACGGCGACGGCGAGGCCGGCGGCGACGCCGAGGACCAGAAGTCCGGCGAGGCCGACAAGGACACCGAGGAGACGACCGGCCCGTCCGCGCCGGCCGGCGGCTCGGGTGCCGAGGGCGACGCCATCCAGCGCATCAACGACGCCCTCAACGGCCTGGAGAAGGCCCGGGGCGGCTCCCACGAGGAGTACGGCAAGGCTCTCGACGAGCTGGACAAGGCGGTGGAGGCCTACCGCCAGGCCGAGGGCAACTAGCCCGCTTGCCGACGTCGCGCCCCACGGCGACCGCGCCCGCGGTCACCGTGGGGCGCTTCGTGTGCGTGCCGCGCTCCGTGTGCGTGCGGGTGCCGGGTGCCGGGAGCCGGGAGCCCGGCGGGGTCCGTGCGGGGGCTTTCGCGTGAGAAGTGGCGCACGTGTGTCTCTTTGTGGCGTCGTTTTCACGGGCTGCGCAGGGGATTTGGACTGTGGCGGGGTTCTGGTTAAAGTATGTATCCGTTGCCGCAAGGCACGGTATCCGGAACGGATACGTGACGCGGGGTGGAGCAGCTCGGTAGCTCGCTGGGCTCATAACCCAGAGGTCGTAGGTTCGAATCCTGCCCCCGCTACCACTTGAAGCGCCGGCCGCAAGCGAGAAGCTTGTGGTCGGCGCTTTGTCTGTGCCCGGGGTGGGGTGTTCGGTCGTCAGGTCGGGGGAGCACACGGACGGGGCCGGGCTGCCGCCCCATTCGCTCGCTTGTCACCTGGCCTGGCCGGGGACCCCGGTGACCATCGGCACGGTGGGGAAAGGGGTGTCCTCCGGGGTGGGGGTGGTCTCGCCGTCGTAGAGCCGGACCTCCCTGTCCTCCCGCTCAGCGTTCTTGGTCTCCCAGGAGTCGCCCGCCAGTCCGAACACGAAACCGAAGATCGAGAGCACCAGTGCTAACGGGAGCCAGGCGATGCACAGGGAGATTCCCCTGAACAGCGGCCCGATCACCGCGCCTTGACGGATGACCGAGAACAGGGTGAACACTCCGATTGCGATGAATCCCCAGGTGATGAAGTTGAATGAGCCGGCACCGTCGGTGAGGAAGTTCGTTCCGGTGATCATGTCGTCTCCCTGATTGTCGTGACGAGGAAATCTTGCGTCGATGAGTTGGGACTGATTCCGGGGCAGATCCGCGGCTACAGCGGTTCCGCCCCGGGTGCTGCTATGCCTCCAGGTCGTTCTCGATGATCGTCTGGGTCAGTGGATCGAGCCACTGATCTTTGATCTCGTCGTCCGCCATCTGCCTGGCTGTCAGCAGAATCTTCCTGCGCTCCAGTGCCGGCACCATCCGCCGGTTGTTCGCCTGCTGCCACCGCTTCTCCAGCATGATGGTGTTATCCAGCCAGTAGTCCTCCCACTGCTCGGTCATCTGTTCGTATATCTGGTCGAGTTCCTCGTCACTGACGTCGACTCCCGCCGCGTCGTAGGCCTTTCTCATGGTCTCCTTCATCAGGATCATCGTGTCGTCCTCACGGTTCGGTGGTCGGGGTCGAGTCCTCTCGCTGCACCAATGCGCCTGTCCTCGACCCGGCCGGGCTGCGCAGCGGTCCGCCGTAGCGAATCCCACGGCGTGGGTCAATCACGTTAACGGAGGGGCGTGACAAGAGGGTGGGGGTTCTTCCCTGGACGGCCGTGCACCGTTGATCAGGTCCGGTAGCGTTCACCGGTGAGCACCGGAAAACGATGACGGTCACAGCCGCGGTGCCGGACTGTGTCGGGCGGTGCCGCCGGCAACCTGCCCCAGGTCGACTACGCCTTCGCCGACGCGACCGACACAGTCTGCGGCACGGTCGACGGGGCGAAGGTGACGGCATACGGGCCTACCTCGTGCGGGTTCGCCATGGCCGTCGGTCAACAGGCCCTGGTCCCGGGGACCTGGGGGCCGGGTGTCGCCCCGGACCCGACTGTGACCCGCCCGTGGGGAGCCACGACGGTCACCGCCACCGGCCCGGCGACCGGCGAGACCTACGCCCTGGACTGCAGCTCCGGCACCGCGCACAACGCGGTCGGGTGTAAAGGCGGAAATGGTGCGAACGTCATCTTCGAGAAGAACACCTACGGCGGGCTGATGTACCTGCTGCGCTGACGGCGGCTCGCGCCGGCCCGGGACCAGCACTCCTGCCGGAGCCACAGAAATCGCGGAGTCGGAAGGTGAACTAGCCGCGGCGAGGGCATCCAGCTTGGTAAAACCAGTTCATGGATACTAGTGAACCCGAACTCACCACTTCGGCGCCGCAGCACGTTCCCGCGCCCCGGTACTCGCTTTCGACGAAGGCGTCGGCGAGGGCGGGCTGGGCGCTGACGTCACTGCCGCCCGCGATCCTCCGCCTCCTCGGCACCCGGATCAACTCCTCCGGGGACGAGTTGGACGGGGACGTGGCGGCGTCGCTGAGAGCACTCGAGATCATCCACGGCAAGGACTTCGCCGACCTGCCGGTGGGTGAGGGGCGCGCGATGATCGACGAGGAGGCCTACCTCGGAGCCGGGAAGACGATGGACGTCGGCAGCGTCGTTGCACAGACGATCGGAGGAGTTCCCGTGCGCCAGTACCGGCCACGCGGGTTCGAGTCCACCGACCGCGTGCTGCCGGCCGTCGTGTACCTGCACGGCGGCGGATGGGTCCTGGGGTCGCTGGATTCCCACGACAGCACCTGTCGCTGGTTGTGCAACCGCGCGGGGGTGTCGGTGATCTCCGTGGATTACCGGCTGGCCCCGGAGGCTCCCTTCCCCGCCGGTCTGGAGGATGCCGCCACCGTGCTGCGCGCCGCGATGACCACGGAGGCGGTACCAGGCGTGGATCCACAGCGCGTGGTGATCGCGGGGGACTCGGCGGGCGGCAATCTGTCTGCCGCCGTGTGCCTCAAGTTCAAGCAGGAGGGACTGCCGCAGCCGCTGCTCCAGATGCTTTTCGTGCCCGCGACGAACCTCGCGGAGTTCTCCACCGACAGCCACCGGGAATTCGCCGACGGGCTGTTCCTCACGCGCAAACAGATGGAGTGGTACCGCAACCACTACGTCGGATCGGCGGAGGCTGCCGCCGACCCTCTGGTGTCGCCGTTGCTCGCGGAGGATGTCTCGGGCGTTGCCCCCGCCTATGTGGCCGTGGCCGGGTTCGACCCACTGCGCGATGAGGGCGAGGCCTACGCCGAAAAACTCGAGGCCGCCGGGGTGCCTGTGACCTGCCGGCGCCACCGTGGACTCGTCCATCCGTTCGTGAACTCGACCGGCGTGTGGCGCAACGCACGAGCGGCCCTCGACGACGCCGTCGAGGCGGTGAAGGCTGCCGTCGCAGGATAGGAGTGCACGACGGGCTGATGTGCGTGCCTGCCCGTGGGTTCCGCCTGTCTCTGGGGCGGGGTCAGGCGACGGAGTGCCCGGTGCCGTCGGGGGAGTATTCCCCAGACGGCGTGGTGCCGCTGGGCAGGTCCGGTAGCGTGCTTTCGTGAGCCCCGGGAGAGAGGACGGTCACAGCCGGGGATCGCCGGACTGTGTCGGGCGGTGACCACCGATAACCGGAAGGGCGAGACGATGCGCAACCACTTCTCCAGGAAGTCCGGTGCGGCCGCGGCCGCGGGCCTTCTGGCGGTCAGTCTGGTGGCCTGCGGCGGTGACTCCGAGGACGCCGGCGCCGTGGGTGACGGTGCCGCCGACAGTGCCTCCGAAGGCGCGGAAGCTTCTGGGACGGACGGCGCGCAGGGGAGCACCGGCGGCGCAGACTCCGGCGCTTCGGGGACGAACAAGAAGGACGCCGACAAGGACAAGGGCGGTCAGGGCGGCAAGGGGCCGAAGCCGACGCGGGCGGCAGATGCTCAGTCGGGCGGTAGCGGTCCCGGGGCACATGGCGGCTCCGGCGGCGCCGGTCACTCAGGTGGCTCCGGCGGCGCCGCAGGCAACCTGCCCCAGGCCGACAACGCTTCCGCCGATGCGACGGACACGCTCTGCGGCACGGTCGACGGTGTGGACGTCACGGCCGCGAACCGCCAGACCACGTGTGGCTTTGCGATGGCCGTGGCCCGGCAGGCTCTGATCCCGGGCACCTGGGATCCGGGCGTACCCCCGGACCCGACGGTGACTCCGCCCGCGGCACAGACCACAGTGACTGCGACGAGCCCCGCGACCGGCGAGGCTTACACCATGGAATGCGCCGTGGGCACTGCCGCAGGGAGCGGAGTGTGCAGCGGCGGCAACGGCGCACTCGTCGGCTTTGACAAATTCGGTAATGGGAGCCTGCTATACCTCCGCCGTTGACATCAGGTTCCGACGCAATCAGGTGCGGTCGCAGATAGCGGGGCCGACGACGGCTCGGACTCCGCCGAGGGGTCGGGCAGCGAGAAGAATCGGGAGAGTGGTGGTCCTCGGCCCACGCGGGCCGCGGACTGCCGGGAGAGCGGCAATGGCGCCATGGTCACCTTCGAGAAGAACACCTACGGCGGCCTGATGTACCTGCTGCGCTGACGGCCGCCCGCGCCGGCCGCGGGACCACCACATATCCTGGAGCCATGACGACCTCGCGCTCCGGCGCCGACGGCGCCGTGGCACGCGCCGTCGGCAAGCGGCCGCAGATCCTGCCGTTCCGCCGCGAGGACCTGGTGGACACCCCCACCGACGAGGAGTACGCGGAGATCATCCGCGGCCACCGGTGGCTCGGCGGGGAGTCCTGGAAGCTGGTGCTGCGCCGTGTGACGCGCGAGTTCTTCGCCCGCGCGATGATGGACAAGGGCGCGCTGCTGACCTTCTTCTCCCTGCTCACCTTCGCGCCCACCGTCGTCGGTGCCTACTCGATAGCGACGCTGCTGCTGGCCAACGACACCGCCGCCACCAACAGGCTGATCACCCAGCTCATCCGCGACTACGTCCCGCCCGAGGCCGAGGAGACCGCGACCGACATCATCCTCGAGATCGTCCAGCAGGCGGGCGACCACGTCTGGGTGCTCGTGGTCAGTATCCTCGTCGCCCTGTTCTCCTCCTCGGCCTACGTGCGGGCCTTCGCCCGCAACGCCAACGCGATCTACGGCCGCGAGGAGGGCCGCCACCCGGTGCGCACCGTGCTGGCGATGTGGGCGCTGACCTTCGTGGTGGTCCTGGGCGCGGTGCTGCTGGCGGCGAGTCTGCTGCTCAACGAGATCGTCGTGCGTGACGTCTTCGAGCCCGTCGCCGAGCCGTTGGGCCTCGAGACCGCGGTCGAGTGGCTGGCCGGCGCCGTCATGCCGGTGTGGCGGTGGGTGCGCCTGCCCGTCGCCGTGCTGCTGGGCATGGTGCTCGTCGCGCTGCTCTACAACTTCACGCCCAACGTGCGCTACCCGCGGTTCCGCTGGCTGAGTGTGGGCACCGTGGTCGCGGTGCTCGGCGGCGTGCTCGTCTACGTCGGGCTGACGGCCTACCTGCGTGTGTTCACCCGCATGTCCCTGCTCAGCGCCGTCGGCGCGGTGGTGGCCTTCCTCATCGCCCTGTGGATCTACAACATCGTGCTCATGGTGGGCCTGAGTCTCGACGCCGAGGTCGCCCGCGCCCGGGAGCTCGAGGCCGGCCTGGACTCGGAGGCGGTGATCCGCGTGCCACCCCGCGGGGAATCGGCGGCGCGGCGCCAACGCGACGTCGGCAAGGAACTGCGCGCGGCCGGCGAGGCCATCGGCCCGGAGGAGTAGCGCGCCGGGTCAGACGCCGGCCGGCTGCGGCTCCCGGTGCGGGGTCGGTTGCTTGACCGGGACGAGCAGCAGCGCGCCGGCGGCGAGCACCACGGCGATGCCCACGATGCCGAGACGGTCGCCGCCGATGGCGGTGAAGACCATGAACATCAGCGGCGCCAGCCAACTGACCGCACGCCCCGTCGTGGCATAGAGACCGAAGATCTCGCCGGAGTGCCGCTCATCGGTGAGCCTGGCCAGGAACGCGCGCGACGAGGACTGCGCCGGGCCGACGAAGAGGCACAGCAGCAGCCCGAAGATCCAGAAGACCGTCGGGCCGTCACCGATCAGCAGCACGGCGGCGACGACGATCATCGCCAGCAGCGAGCCCATGATCACCGGCTTCGGGCCCACCCGGTCGTCGAGCCAGCCGCCGGCGGCCGCGCCCGCGGCGGCCACGACGTTGGCGGCCACCCCGAAGATCAGCACGTCACCGGAGGAGAGCCCGTAGACGGCGACGGCGAGGATCGCGCCGTAGGTGAACACGCCCGCCAGGCCGTCGCGGAAGACCGCGGAGGCGATGAAGAAGTACGCGGTGTTGCGCTCGTGGCCCCACAGCCGCTTCAGCGTCGTCCACAGCTTGCGGTAGGAGCCCGCCCAGCTCAGCCTCTCGCCGGTGGCCGGGGCCTTCGGGGCGAGGAGGAACAGCGGGACTGCGGAGGCGAGGAACCAGGCCGCGGCGAAGAGCGCGACCAGGCGGATGTTCAGCCCGCCGTCGGTGGGCAGGCCGAAGACCCCGCCCTCGCCGGAGACGAAGAGCACGAAGCACACCAGCAGCACCACGATCCCGCCGACGTAGCCGAGTGCCCAGCCGATGCCCGAGATGCGGCCGACGGTGGCGCGGGTGGCGATCTGGTTGAGCATCGCGAAGTAGTTGACCTCGGCGAACTCGAAGGTGATCGAGGCGACCGCCATGACGGTGATGCCCACCCAGAACCACACCGGGGCGTCGTTGCGCACCAAAAAGAGGCAGGCCATGAGGGCGATGGTGACCAGCGTCCAGACCACCAGGGAGCGGCGGCGGGTGCCGTGGGCGTCGGCACGCTGGCCCATCACCGGGGCCACGAGCGCGATCGCCGCGCCGGCGACGGCCAGGGCGATGCTGTAGTAGAACGACGGGGTCTGCCCGGCGTCGATCTGGGTGCCCACCGAGTCGGTCAGGTAGACCGAGAAGATGAAGGTCACCAGCACCGCGTTGAACGCGGCCGAGCCGAAGTCCCAGAACACCCACGCGGTTTTCATACCCGAAGCATAACCTCCGCAGGATCGGGGTGCCCGGCTCGCGGGCTGGGGAGCGGACCGGCGGAAAGATAGGCTGATCCCACAGCGATCGGAAGGAGACCCCGGCGTGAGAATCGACGAGGCCGCGGTCCTCGAGGCGGCCGAGACGGGTGCGACCGATGTGGCGGACCTGCTCGAGCGGGCCGCACGCGGCGGCACCCCGCTGTATGACCCGCGGACCTGCCGGGCGACCTTCCTCTGGCGGGCGCGCCCCGAGGTGCAGGCGGTCCACCTGCGCGTCAACCGCGTCACCGAGAAGGACGACTTCGAGCGCGGGTTGATGCGCCGGGTCGGTCAGACCGGCTGGTGGATCCGGACCCTCGAGCTGGCGCCGACGCTGCGCGCCTCCTACGGGTTCGTCGAGTACACCGACCCCGCCGAGGCGAGGCCGCTCATCCCGGGCGAGGGAATGCCGCCGGTCCTCGCCGACCCGCACGGCGCCGGCCCCGTCATCCCGTATGAGCCGGTGGCGCCCGCAGCGTCGGCCGGTCGGCCGGGTGCCCGTCCCGCGGTGCGCACCGGACATTCCGTCTTCTCCGGTCCGCTCGCACCCGCGGCCCCGGAGTGGGACGGTCCGGTCCCGTCCACCCCGGCCACGCACCACCCGGAGGCGGTGCACCCGGCGGCGACCACCGGGGCGTCGGCAATCGAACCCGACGGCGAGATCGCCGGGGTGCCGCTCTTCCGCCACCACCCGGGCAGCCGGCCCGAGGCGCGGCTGCTCCTCTTCGACGCCGAGGACTGGTTCCTGCGCCTCGACCTGCCGCGCGCCCTGGCCGTGGCGGGCCTGGACGTCGAGGTGATCGGCGTCGGCCACCGCGACCGGGAGACCCGCATGCGCACGCTGCGCGGCAACACGGACTTCCTCACCGCCGTGCTCGACGCGACGGTCGCCGACAAGGACCCCGCCGTGCCCCTCATCGTCGCCGGCCAGTCGCTCGGCGGGCTCTCCGCGCTGCTGGCGCTACTCGAACGCCCCGGTGCGGTCGACGCGGTGATCGCGCAGTCGCCGTCGGTGTGGTGGTGGCCCGGTCGGGCCTGCAGCCCGCGCGACCTCGACGCCCACCGCGTCGACTGGCTGGCCGCCCGCTTCACCGCCGCCGAACCGCAGACCGCACGGGTGGTGCTCGGCGTGGGCACCAGGGAGGGGCTGATGCTGCCCAAGACGCACACCCTCGCGCACGTCATGGCGGCGCGCGGCTGGGACGCGCGGGTGCGTGTCTGGGACGGCGGCCACGACCTGGCATGCTGGCGCCACGACCTCATCGACGCGCTGCTGGAGGTGCTCGACCAATGACCGGGACACATTCCGCGACCCCGCCCGGCCCGGGCGGACGCCGCGTGGTCGTGCTGACCACCGGCGGGACCATCGCCTGCACCCACGACGCCGCCGGAGCCCTCGTGCCCACCGTCTCCGGGCCCCAGCTCGTCGCGTCGGTGCGCGAGCGCGTGCCCGCCGGCGTCACACTCGACGTGCGCCAGGTCGCCGAGCTCGACTCCTCGTCGATGACGCTGGCCGAGACCGACGCGGTGCTCGCCGCCGTGGCCGAGGCCCTGGCCGGGGACGCCGCCGGGGTGGTGGTCACCCACGGCACCGACTCGATGGAGGAGACCGCCGTGGCCGTCGACGCCTTCCTCGCCGACGCCCGCCCGGTCGTCCTCACCGGCGCGATGCGCCCCTTCGACGACCCGGACCCGGACGGGCCGGCCAACCTGGCCGATGCCGTCACGGCCGCCGCCGATCCGGCCAACCGCTCGCGCGGGGCGTTCATCAGCTTCGGCGGCGAGCTGATCGCGGCCCGCGGCGCATACAAGCGCCACACCGAGGCCGCCGCCGGCTTCGCCACCAACGCCCCGGCCGGTGCGCCCCGACCCGCGGCCCTCGCGCCGGCCCCGCTCGCCGGTGTCGACGTGCGCACCGTCGCCGCCTACCCCGGCGCCCCGCGTGTCCTCATCGACGCCGCCGTGGCCGACGGCGCCCGCGGCGTCGTGGTCGAGGGCATGGGCGCCGGCAACGTCGGCACGGATCTGGCCGCCGGCATCACGGACGCGGTCGGGCGCGGCGTGGCCGTCGTGCTGACCACCCGCGTGCCCGCCGGCCCGGTCGCTGGCGTCTACGGCGGCGCCGGGGGAGCGGCCACGCTCTTCGCCGCCGGGGTGCTCTCCTCCGGGTTCTTCCGCGCAGGTCAGGCCCGCATCCTGCTCGCGGTGGCGCTGGCCACCGGCACGGACCCGGCGGTGCTGCTGGCCCCGTAGTGCCCGGGCGGCGCCGCCCTCGCCCGGCCCCTTCGGGGGTGGCTGGGGGAGCGCCTGATAACGATCCGGCCACACCGGCGCCGCCGCGCGACCTACCGCACCGGAGCGTCACGCGGCGGTGGCACTATGAGGTCAGTCAGAAAAATTTCCGGGGCCACCCAGCCCCGTTTCAGCCAGGAGTGTGCCCATGCGTCCCGCCGTCCGTGCCCTGTCCGCCGCCACCGCGGCCCTGATCACCGTCGGGGGCCTGCTCCCCACCGCGCAGGCCGCGGAGCAGCCGGGCGCGGTCGAGCAGGCACGGACCGCCCTCGCCGAGCGCGGCGTTGCCACCGCGCCCCTGGACCCGGCCGTGGCGGCCGCGGTGGACGGTGCCGTCGCCGACGCGCAGGCCGCCGGCGAGCAGGCCACCGCCGGTTTTGACGCCGCCGCCTCCGATGCGCAGGCCGCCGGCGAGCAGGCACGCGGCGCGATTGACGACGCCGCGGCGGGCGCCGTGGCAGGTATCTCCGACGCCGCCGCGGACGCCGGTTTCCCCGGGGTGCCCGCCCCGGGCCTGGCCTACGAGCTGATCCCGGACCCGCACGGCGAGGGCCCGAACTACCACTGGTCCAACGACCCGGTCGACCAGGTGCTCGCCGGCAAGCTCCCCGGCTCCGGGCCGGTGCTGCACCGCGCGCCGGGCAGCTACTTCGACGCCGCCCCGGTCCCGCCGGAGGCCGTCGCCGCGGCGGAGCGCGGCCACGCGCTGATGGGCGCGGGCACCCCGATCTACGTCGGCGACGACTCGATGTGCACCCTGACGGCGGTGGGCACCGACGCGCAGGGCCGCAAGGTCGGCCTGACCGCCGGGCACTGCGGCGAGGTCGGCGAGCCCGTCTACTCCGCCGACGCGCGGGGCGTGGGCGCGGCCGGCACCGTGGTCGCCAAGGACCCCGAGTACGACTACGCCGTCGTCGAGCTCGGCTCGAACGCCGAGCTGACCGACAACTACGGCGGGGTCAAGGTCAACGGTGTCGGCGGCATGAGCGCGGGCCCGGGCACCCAGCTGTGCAAGCAGGGCGTGGCCACCGGCTACACCTGCGGGATGACCTGGTACGCCCAGCCCGGCTTCGCGATCACCCAGGTCTGCGCCGGCGCTGGCGACTCCGGCGCCCCGGTGCTCCAGGACGGCCGCGTGGTCGGCTCGGTGACCGGCGGGATGCTGCCCTTCTACGAGATCTCCTGCCGCACCCCGCTGCAGGGCCCGCTGTTCATGCCGACGCTGGTCAGCCCGATCGCCCCGGCCGTCGACTCGCTCAACCGCACCGACGCCTCGCGCCCCGGCGCCGGCTTCACCGCCTACCGCCGTTAGGGAACGGCGCCTAGCTAGCCGTGCCCAGGGCGTCGAGCGCGTCGCGGTGCAGCAGGCCGTTGGAGGCCAGCGCGTCGCCGCCGTGCGGACCGGCGGTGCCGTCGAGGGCGGTGAAGGTGCCGCCGGCCTCGGTGACCACGACGCTGAGCGCGGCGAGGTCCCACAGGGAGACCTCCGGCTCGGCGGCGAGGTCGACCGCGCCCTCGGCGACCAGGCAGTAGCTGAAGAAGTCGCCGTAGCCGCGCAGGCGCCAGACCTCGTCGGTCAGCGCGACGAACTTCTCGCGCAGGCCGCGCTCGTGCCAGCCGCTGAGCGAGGAGAATGAAAGAGAGGCGTCCGTCAGCGACTCGACGCCCGAGACCGCAAGGCGCTTCGGGGAGCCAGCGTTGACGCTGCGCCACGCGCCGGAGCCGGCCGAGGCGTACCAGCGGCGCACCAGCGCGGGGGCGGAGACGACGCCGACGACCGGCTCGCCGTCCTCGAGCAGCGCGATGAGCGTGGCCCACACGGGCACGCCGCGCACGTAGTTCTTCGTGCCGTCGATCGGGTCGATCACCCACTGGCGGCCGGTCATCTCCGGGGTGCCGCCGAACTCCTCGCCGAGCAGCGCGTCGGCCGGCCGCGCCTCGGTCAGCCGCTCGCGCAGCGCCTCCTCGCAGGCCAGGTCGGCGTCGGAGACCGGGGTCATGTCGGGCTTGGACTTCACCGACAGGTCCGCGGCCTCGAACCGCTCCAGGGTGATGCCGTCGGCCAGGTCCGCAAGCTCGAGGGCCAGGGCGAGATCGTCTGCGTAACTGCTCATGACTCCCGATTCTAGGTGCCCGGGGTCACCGCGCGCCGCGCAGCAGCTCCTCGATCTCATCGACGACGCGCCGGTTGCCCGCGACGGACCAGACCACGCCGCCGGCCTCGACCTGGCGGGCGGCCCCGCCCACGCCCTCGACGAGGGCCTTGCCCGGCAGCCAGTCCCAGGCCGGGACCGAGTGCTGTAGCCAGGCACCCACGCGACCCTCGGCCACCCCGGCCAGGTCCACGGAACCGGCGCCCAGCATCCGCAGGGTGGCCGGCGCACCGGCCACGGACAGCCAGACGTCGCGCACCGCGGCGTCGGCAAGCCAGGTCGGGTGGATGTAGGTCGCCAGGCTCAGCTCGGCGAGCGGGCGCTCCTCGAGGCGCGCCAGCGGCTTTCCGTCGCGCACGGGGGCGGTGTCCGGGCCACCGAACCAGGTGTAGCCCATCGCCGGGCGGTGCACTGCACCGAGGATGAGGCGCTCGGGCTCGTCGGCCGGTCCCTCGACCAGGGCGAGCGCGGAGCAGTAGTAGTCCGATCCGGAGGTGAAGTTGTAGGTGCCGTCGACCGGGTCGATCACCCAGGTCCGCCCGCTGGTGCCCGTGCGGCTGGCGCCCTCCTCGCCGAGCACGCCGTCTTCGGGGCGCAGCTTCGCCAGTACGCCGGAGACCAGGCGCTCGGCGGCCCGGTCGGCGTCGGTGACCACGTCGGAGACCGAGGTCTTTCGCTCGGTGGTCACGCCCTGCTCGCGCATGCGCCAGGCCAGGCGTCCCGCATTGAAGACCAGGGTCTGGGCCAGGCGCCCGTCGGAGTCGCCGTCGTGGGCGACGGCGAAGGTCGAGACCAGGGCGTCGACCATCTCGGACATGGAGTGCGCGGGGGAGCCGGCCTGGCCGGCGCCGTTGTCGGAGGGGGTTTCGTGCGAGCTCGTCGGGGACGTGGAAGTCATGCCAGTCATTGTGCCGTCGCGCGTGCCGCCTGTACACCGGGCGGGGGAGGGCCGGTGGGCGCCCGGGCGCTAAGATCGTCGCCATGCGACCGGATACCTCACAAGCCCTGCAGGACCTCGAGTCCCGCATGACCACCATCGAGAAGGTCATGGACCCCGAGGAGCTGTCCTCCCGGGAACGCGAGCTCGAGGCCCAGGCCGCCGACCCGAGCCTGTGGGACGACCCGGACCACGCCCAGCAGGTCACCTCGGAGCTCTCGAGCGTGCAGGCCAAGTTGCGCCGGCTGCGCGAGCTGCGCTCCCGGTTGGAGGACCTGCCGGTGATGTACGAGCTCGCCGAGGAGGAGGGCGAGGGCACCGAGCCGGCCGACGAGGAGCTGGCCCAGGTCGCCGACGCCGTCGACTCCCTCGAGGTCAAGACGATGCTGTCGGGCCAGTACGACGAGCGCGAGGCCCTGATCAACATCCGCTCCGGCGCCGGCGGCGTCGACGCGGCGGACTGGGCCGAGATGCTGATGCGCATGTACACCCGCTGGGCGGAGTCGCACGGCCACAAGGTCGACGTCTATGACATCTCCTACGCGGAGGAGGCCGGCATCAAGTCGACGACCTTCGTCATCCACGGCGAGTACATGTACGGTCACCTCTCCGTCGAGCAGGGCGCGCACCGCCTGGTGCGCATCAGCCCCTTCGACAACCAGGGCCGCCGCCAGACCTCCTTCGCCGAGGTCGAGGTGCTGCCCGTCGTCGAGCAGACCGACCACATCGACGTGCCGGACTCCGAGGTCCGCGTGGACGTCTACCGCTCCTCGGGCCCGGGCGGCCAGTCGGTCAACACCACCGACTCGGCGGTGCGCCTGACCCACATCCCGACCGGCCTGGTGGTCAGCTGCCAGAACGAGAAGTCGCAGATCCAGAACAAGGCCTCCGCCATGCGCGTGCTGCAGGCCAAGCTGCTCGAGCGCAAGCGTCAGGAGGAGCGCGCCGAGCTCGACGCCCTGGGCGCCGGCGGCAACGCCTCCTGGGGCAACCAGATGCGCTCCTACGTGTTGCACCCGTACCAGATGGTCAAGGACCTGCGCACCAACTACGAGGTCGGCGACCCGCAGAAGGTGCTCGACGGCGACATCGACGGCTTCCTGGACGCCGGCATCCGCTGGCGCATGGCCGAGCAGCAGGCCGCCGACGAGAACTGATGACGTTGCAACATATGTAACAACTGTTAACTCACGTATATTCTGGGCACTGCTGTCACATCTGTGAGGCGTGTTCGCTAGAGTCGGTCGTTGTGATCACGTTCGACAACGTCACCAAGGTGTACCCGACCTCGACGCGCCCCGCCCTCAACAACGTCTCCATCGAGATCGACAAGGGCGAGTTCGTCTTCCTCATCGGACCGTCCGGCTCGGGCAAGTCGACCTTCCTGCAGCTGATGATCCGCGAGGAGAACGTCAGCTCCGGCGACATCTACCTGGGCGACTTCCACGTCAACAAGCTGCGCGGCAAGCAGGTCAACCAGCTGCGCCGCCGCATCGGCTACGTCTTCCAGGACTTCCGCCTGCTGCCCAAGCTCAACGTCTACGACAACGTGAAGTTCGCGCTCGAGGTCATCGGGACCCGCCGCGAACGGATCGACAAGGCGGTCCCGGAGATTCTCGAGATGGTCGGCCTGGCCGCCAAGTCGACCCGCATGCCCGGCGAGCTCTCCGGCGGTGAGCAGCAGCGCGTCGCCATCGCCAGGGCCTTCGTCAACCGCCCCCTGGTGCTGCTGGCCGACGAGCCGACGGGCAACCTCGACCCGGAGACCTCCGACGAGATCCTGACCCTGCTCTCGCAGATCAACCGCACCGGCACCACCGTCGTCATGTCCACCCACAACGCCCGCGCGGTCAACGACATGCGCCGCCGCGTCATCGAGCTGCACCTCGGCGACCTGGTGCGCGACGACGAGCACGGCGTCTACGGCACGGTCAACTGACCGGCCCGGCTGAGAACTAAGGAGCATCCAGACGTGAAATTCGGATACGTCCTGCGCGAGGCCGTCAAGGGCCTGGGCCGCAACGTCACCATGACCGTCGCCCTGATCATCACCACGGCGATCTCGCTGGCCCTGCTGGCCACCGGCTTCCTGGTCACCGGCATGACCTCCGACACCAAGGAGATCTACCTCGACCGCGTCGAGGTCATGGTCCAGTTCGACGACGAGATCTCTGGGCAGGACACCGACTGCTCGAGCGAGGCCTGCCGTGCGGTCTTCGAGGAGCTCGAGGGCGCCGACGGCGTCGACGAGGTGACCTTCCGCTCGCGCGAGCAGTCCTATCAGCGCTTCGTCGAGGTCTTCGGCGAGTCCGACCCGCGGCTGGTGGAGGAGACCTCCCCGGACGCGCTGCCGGCCGCCGTGCACGTGCGCCTGGCCGATCCGCTGGACACCACCCCGCTCGACCCGGTCCGCGACATGGACCACGTCGCCGAGGTCGTCGACCAGGTCGACGACCTGCGCGGGGCCACCGACAACCTCGACGCCGTGCGCAACGCGACCTTCCTGCTGGCCGCGATCCAGGCCGTCGCGGCGATCTTCCTGATCGCCAACATGGTCCAGATCGCCGCCTACAACCGCCGCGACGAGATGTCCATCATGCGCATGGTCGGCGCCTCGCGCTGGTACACCCAGGCGCCCTTCGTCCTCGAGGCCGTCTTCGCCACGATCATCGGCGCGGCCCTGGCCACCGGCGGGTTGCTGCTGGGCAAGGGCCTGGTCATCGACAAGGCGCTGCGCGGCCTCTACGAGGCCCAGCTGATCGCCCCGGTGACCACGGCCGACATCTGGCTGGTCATGCCGGTCGTCGCCGTCGTCGGCATCCTCTTCGCCGCACTGACCGCGCAGGTCACGCTGCGCGCCTACGTGCGCAAGTAGCGGAGGGTGCGGCGCACGCGGCATCGGAAATCGGGCGCGGGGTCCACCCCGCGCCCGTTCGCGTAGACTGGGACGCCGTTATGGGCAATAAAAAGAAGAAGTCGTCGAAGGCCGGCCCCGGGGTCATCGCGACCAACCGGCGCGCCCGCCACGACTACAACATCCTCGAGACGTACGAGGCCGGCGTGCAGCTCGTCGGCACCGAGATCAAGTCGCTGCGCGAGGGCAAGGCCTCCCTGGTGGAGGCCTTCGCCACCGTCGACGACGGCCAGGTGTGGCTGCGCCAGCTGCACATCCCCGAGTACTCCATGGGCTCCTGGACCAACCACTCGCCGCGGCGCACCCGCAAGCTGCTGCTGCACCGCCGCGAGATCGACTCGATCGAGGGTAAGGTCCGCGACGGGCGCCGCACGCTGGTACCGCTGCGGCTCTACCTGAAGAACGGCCTGGTCAAGGTCGAGCTCGGCCTGGCCGAAGGCAAACAGGACTACGACAAGCGCCAGGCGATCCGCCGGCGCACCGAGGAGCGCGAGATCACGCGCGAGCTCGGCCGCAAGGTGAAGGGAATGACGGCATGACGGTTCATGTGGTGAAGGTCCACGACCTGCTCGACGGCTCGGCCGAGGCGCCGGGCACCACGGTCCTGGTCGACCGGATCTGGCCGCGCGGGGTGGCCAAGGAGGACCTCGGCCACGACGAGTGGCTCAAGGCCGCCGCGCCCTCGAAGGGGCTGCGCACCTGGTTCGACCACGACCCGGAGAAGTTCGAGGAGTTCACCCGCCGCTACCGTGCCGAGCTCGACGCGGCGTGCACGGACACCGAGACGCAGGACGACGCCCGCAAAGACGTGGCGAAGCTGCTGAAGCTGGCCGGTTCCGGCGACGTGAGCCTGCTGTACGCGGCCCACGACCGCGAGCACAACCACGCGGTCGTGCTCGCGGACTGGATCCGCGACCACGCCTAGCCGGCCGGGTACTCCATCGGGGTGCCGGGGCCGAGCGGCAGGCCGGTGTAGTACCAGGCCAGGAAGAACAGGAACCAGCCGACCATCATGGTGATCGCGTAGGGCAGTGAGAGGCTCATCAGGGTGCCCAGGCCGGCCTTGCGGTAGTACTTCTGCAGGAACATCAGGGCCAGGGCGAAGTAGGGGCTCATCGGGGTGATGATGTTCGCCGGGGAATCGCCGATGCGGTAGAGCATCTGGGTGACCTCGGGGGCGATGCCGACGAGCATGAACATCGGCACCACCACCGGCGCCATGAGCGCCCACTGCGCCGAGCCGGAGGTGATCAGCAGGTTGATGCCCGCGACCAGGAGCACGAACAGCGCGAAGAGCAGCGGCTTGGGCATGTCGATGGCCGTCAGGGCCTCGGAGCCCTTGATGGCGGTCCACTGACCGAGGTTCGACCACTCGAAGTAGGCCAGGAACTGCGAGACCGCGAAGAAGAGCACCATCATCGGCACCAGGGTCTCCAGGCCCTTGGCCATGAAGCGCGGCACGTCGCCGCCGGAGGTGATCGAGCGGGTCACCAGCCCGTAGACGAGGCCGGCCGCGAAGAACATCACGCCGATCACGGCGCCGATGTCGGCGATCAGCACCGAGTCCATCGCGGAGTTGTCCGCGCCGAGGAACGGCGAGCCGGGGATGAACAGCAGCGCGAAGTAGGCCGCGAGCATCGCCAGGATGAACAGGCCGGTGACCTTCAGCCCGCGGATCTCCTCGGCGGCCAGCTTGAGGCCCTCGTCGTCCGGGGTGTCGATGTGCTCCGGGGTGGTGAAGCTGGCGGCGTCGTCGTCGACGTGGTCGTGGTTGACCAGGTCGCGCGCCTTGTCGTTGATGAACAGCTCGGTCACGGCGGTGATCAGGAGCGCGAGCACGATCGCCGAGGGGATGACGAAGAAGTAGTTCGCCAGCGGGGAGACCTTGTAGGCCTCGTCGACGAAGCTCGCCGCCGAGGTCGAGATGCCGGCCAGCAGCAGGTCGGTGATGTTCAGCAGCAGCGAGGCGTTGAATCCGCCCGAGGAGGAGGCGAAGGCGACCATCGCGCCGACGATGGGGGAGCGGCCCACGGCGCTGAAGGCGGCCGCGCCCAGCGGGATCATGATCACGTAGACCGCGTCGGAGGCGATCGAGCCGGTCACCGCGGTCAGCGCGACGACGAAGGTGAGCACCATCGGGTGGCGCACCCGGCCGACGGCCCCGCGCATGGCGGCGCCGAGCAGGCCGGAGTGCTCGGCGACGGCGATGCCGAGCATCACGATGAGGATGACGCCCAGCGGCGGGAAGGTGATGAAGTTCTCCACGGCCTCCGAGACCATCTTCTGCAGCCCCTCCGCGGAGAGCAGGTTGGTCACCTCGACGGTCTCGCCGTCGGAGGGGTTCTCGGCGCGCATGCCGATCTTGTGGCCGATCCACGAGCTGACCAGCACGACCGCGGAGAGGATGACGAAGAGCCAGAACGGGTCGGGCAGCTTGTTGCCCACGCGCTCGACCAGTCCGAGGAAGCCGCCGGGGCGGTGCTCGTCGTCCTCGTGGTGTTCCTCGCCTGCGGCGCGGCGTTCCTCGTCGCGCTCGATCTCCGCGGCGTCCTTCAGCTCGCCGTCCTTCAGCTCGCCGTCCTTCAGGTCGGCGTCGCCGCGGCGGCCGTTCTTGTCTACGGGGTGTGCCGGCATGGGCGCTCCTCACGGTGGGCACGGCGGGCGCCGTCCCCGGGTCGGGGTCAGTCGTCTCAGGTCGGTGATGGACACCTCGGGCGGACATCCCCGGGGTGGCGTCGGAGGCACCGCCGCGCGGGTGTGTCGGCAGCCACAATATCGCCCGACGGGTGCGCGCGGGGGAAAAGGGGTCGAAACCCCAGGCGGCGGCCATCCGTGCGGGGGTGGGGTGCGATTGCCGACGTCCCGTCGGGTCCGCGTGCGCCGTCCCCGTGCGGCCGGGCGGTGCTTGCGGTCGGCGGCCGGGTGGGCGTACAGTTGAATCTCCTGTGGAAGGTGGCACACCTCCCGTCCACAGGCTTCGATGAGGGGCTGATTATTGGTTTCGACTTCGTCGATTGAGCCAGGGGAAGCGTGCCGGTGCAGGCTGGAGACCACCGTAAGCGTCGCAGCAACCTGATAAGCGCCGAGAACACTCAGCGCGACTACGCCCTCGCTGCCTAAAGCGAGCGCGTGTCTGTCAGCCCGGATACGTCCCTGATCCGGAGTCTGGCATCGACTAAGGGACTTGCCGCCGGGTCGCGTCAGCGGGGCCCGGCGGGACTTCCACCGCTGACTGGGCCCGTCATCCGGACGTGTTCGCCTGATCCGGAGGGCCGAGCAGAGACTCCGCGCGAACTGCGCACGGAGAAGCCCTGGCGAGGTGGCGAAGGACCCGGGTTCGAGTCCCGGCAGCTCCACCGCGGAAGCCCCCGGCCGTTTCGGCCGGGGGCTTCGTTCATGTCCGCGAGCCCGTCGGCGCATCCGCTGCGCCGCACGGCGGGTGGCGGCGCACCGCACCCGTGGTGAACTCCCGACTCGATTCGAGTTAACGCGAAGTAAAGATATTCGGACAGGGGGTAGGGGTCGGGGGTGGTGATCTGATCACTGACACTGTGGCTGACCGGGATTTTTGGAGGTTACCGTCAAGTAGTTGGGGTTAGCCTGGCCAAAGTTGCACAGCTCGGTTATCGTCTCCGGACAGAAGGTTACCGTAGCCTTAGCTACGGCAGATTGCCCTTCCGGCCTGCGCTTTCCGGCAGGCCCGAGAACCACCTCAGGAAGAGAGACAGATGGCCAAGATCCGCCACACCCTGACCGCCCTCGTCGCCGGCGCCGCGCTCGTGCTGACCGGCTGCTCCAGCGACGGTGAGGGCTCCGGCTCCTCCACCTCCGCCGCCGCGGACGGCTCCGCCACCGAGAGCACCGCCGCCGAGTCGGTGACCGTGGAGGACAACGAGGGTGAGAAGACCATCGAGAAGCCGATCGAGAGCGTCGCCGTCCTGGACAACCGCTCCTTCGAGATCCTCGACCAGTGGGACGTGCCGATCACCGTCGCCGCCCGCAAGCTGGTGCCGTCCACCCTTCCGGACCTGAAGAACGACGAGAGCATCCTCGACGTCGGAAACCACAAGGAGCCCGACCTGGAGCAGATCGTCGCGGGTGACCCGCAGCTGATCGTCTCCGGCCAGCGCTTCCAGAAGTACGACGAGCAGATCGAGCAGATGAACCCCCAGGCCACCCTGGTCGAGTTCGAGCCGCGCGAGGACAAGCCGCTCGACGAGGAGCTGACCCGCCACGTCGAGAACCTGGGCAAGATCTTCGACAAGGAGGACGAGGCCCAGAAGCTGGTCGACGACTTCAACAAGGCGCTGCAGCGCGCCAAGGACGCCTACGACGGCGAGTCCACCGTCATGGCCGTCAACGTCTCCGGCGGCGACATCGGATACGTCGCCCCGCACGTCGGCCGCACCTACGGCCCGCTGTTCGACCTGATCGGCTTCAAGCCGGCCCTGCAGATCGAGCACGCCTCCTCCGACCACAAGGGCGACGACATCTCCGTCGAGGCCATCGCCGACTCGAACCCGGACTTCATGCTGGTGCTCGACCGCGACGCCGCGATCAGCTCCGGTGAGGGCTCCAAGCCCGCCAAGACCGTGATCGAGGAGTCCACCCCGCTCGAGGGTGTGACCGCCGTCAAGGACGGGCACGTCTACTACGCCCCGGAGGACACCTACACCAACGAGAACATCATCACCTACACCGAGATCCTGAACGGCATCGCCGATCAGCTCGAGGCCGCGCAGAAGTAGCACGGCCGGCGCCCGGGCACCGCACCGGGCGTGACGGGTGACGACGGGCCGCACCGCCTCCGGGCGGGGCGGCCCGCACTCATGTCCAGGGCAACCATGCGCCGGGCGGCAATTAACGGCATACGCTGCAGCTTCGCGACGTCGGCAAGCCTAAGCTAGGCTGCATGGGAGACCAGAGGACGCCCGGCCTCCGGCGCGTCCCCGCACATCTTTCGCCGAGAGGCGGATGGGAGACACTTCTTGAGTACCGCAACCGCGCGCCAGGCCGGCCGACCCGGCCGACCCGCCGGGACGGACGAGCCCGGCGACACGCGCCGACGCGAACGGGCCGGAAAACGTCGCGGGCGCCACGGCTGGGCGCTGCTCATCGGCGTCCTGCTCGTCGCCGCGCTGCTGGCGGCGTCGCTGTTCACCGGAGTCTACGACATCATCCACGCCGAGGACGGCTGGGAGATGTTCGGCAAGACCCGCGTGCCGCGCACCATCGCGCTCGTGCTCGCCGGCGCCGCCATGGCGATGTCCGGCCTGGTCATGCAGCTGCTGACGCAGAACCGCTTCGTCGAGCCGACGACCACCGGCACCACCGAGTGGGCGGGCCTGGGCCTGCTGCTGACGATGTTCCTCATCCCCGGCGCCACGGTGTTCACCCGCATGGTCGGCGCGGTGATCTTCGCGTTCATCGGCACGATGGTCTTCTTCCTCTTCCTGCGTCGGGTCTCGCTGCGCTCCTCGCTGGTGGTGCCGATCATCGGCATCATGCTGGGCGCCGTGGTCAGCTCGATCTCGACGTTCTTCGCGCTGCAGACCGACATGCTGCAGTCGTTGACGATCTGGTTCGCCGGCAACTTCACCTCGGTCTTCGAGGGCCAGTGGGAGGTGCTCTGGGTCGTGCTCGTGGTGCTGGCGATCGTGTGGGTCTTCGCCGACCGGCTCACCGTCGCCGGCCTCGGCGAGGACATCGCCACCAACGTCGGCCTGAACTACAACCAGATCATGATCCTGGGCACCGGCCTGATCGCCGTGGCCAGCGGCGTGGTCACCGTGGTCATCGGCCAGCTGCCGTTCCTCGGCCTGATCGTGCCGAACATCGTCTCGCTCTTCCGCGGCGACGACCTGCGCAGCAACCTGCCGTGGGTCGTCCTCGTCGGCGTGGCCGTGGTCACCGTCTGCGACCTCTTCGCGCGCACCGTCATCGCGCCCTTCGAGGTGCCGGTCTCGGTGGTGCTCGGCATCGTCGGCGCCGTGGTCTTCGTTGCACTGATCCTCAGGGGGCGCAAGCGCAATGGCTGACACGATTTCCGACGCCCGCGTGCACGCCACGCAGGCGACCGACCTCACCGAGGGCGCGGACGGCGCCGCCGGCGCCGCCACGCGGGTCGACCGCGAGGCGCTCGACGGCCGCGGAAGGCGCCGTCGGGGGAGGGGACTGGGCCGCGGTCGCGGACGCTCCCGGCGCTCGGGCTCCTTCGCGGACGCGAAGTCGCGGCGCAAGTACTGGATCATCCTCGCCGTGGCCGTGGTGCTCGCGGTGGTCTTCACCGCCGGGCTGCTCGCCTACGGCAACCCGATCCCCTTCGGGGACCCCCGGTTCTGGCTGATCGCCAAGAGGCGCGCGGACTCCGTGATCGCGATGGCGCTGGTGGCGCTCGCCCAGGCGGTGGCCACCGTCGCCTTCCAGACGGTGACGAGCAACCGCATCATCACGCCGTCGATCATGGGCTTCGAGTCGCTCTACAAGCTCATCCACACCAGCACCGTCTTCTTCTTCGGTGCGGCGGGGCTCACGGCCGGCTACACGACGGGCAACTTCATCCTGCAGCTGGTGATCATGGTCGGCATGTCGCTGCTGCTCTACAGCTGGCTGCTCACCGGCGACCGCGGCAACATCCACGTGATGCTGCTGGTCGGCATCGTCATCGGCGGCGGCCTCGGCTCGCTGGCGACCTTCATGCAGCGCCTGCTGACACCGAGTGAGTTCGACGTGCTCACCGCGCGGCTCTTCGGCTCCGTCAACAACGCGGACCCGGACTACTACCCGGTGGCCGTCCCGCTCGTGCTCATCGCGACGGCGCTGATGATGCTCAACGCGCGCACCCTCAACGTCGTCGCGCTGGGCAAGGCCCAGGCGACCAACATCGGCGTGCACCACAAGGCCAACACGGTCTACGTGCTCATCCTGGTCTCGGTGCTCATGGCCGTCTCCACGGCGCTGGTCGGGCCGATGACCTTCCTCGGCTTTCTGGTGGCCACGTTGGCCTACCAGTTCGCCGACACCTACGACCACCGCTACATCATCCCCATGGCCGCCCTGATCGGGTACGTGGTGCTCACCGGCGCCTACTTCCTGATGAACCACGTCTTCTACGCGCAGGGTGTGGTCTCCATCGTCATCGAGCTCGTCGGCGGCACGATGTTCCTGTTCGTCATTCTCCGGAAGGGGCGCCTGTGATCAAGCTCAGCCACGTTCGCAAGAACTACAACGACGAGGTCAACGTCGGACCGGTCGACCTGGAGATCCCCGACGGCGGGATCACGGCGCTGGTCGGGCCGAACGGCGCGGGCAAGTCGACGCTGCTGACCATGATCGGCCGGTTGCTCGACATGGACGAGGGCTCCATCGAGGTCGCCCACTTCGACGTGGCCAAGACCAAGTCGAAGGACCTGGCCAAGATCATCTCGGTGCTGCGCCAGGAGAACCACTTCATCACGAAGCTCACGGTGCGTCAGCTGGTCGGGTTCGGCCGCTTCCCGTACTCGCACGGCCGGCTGACGGCCGAGGACGAGGAGATCATCGACCGCTACCTCGACTTCCTCAACCTCACCGAGCTGGAGGACCGCTACCTCGAGCAGCTTTCCGGTGGCCAGCGCCAGCGCGCCTACGTGGCGATGGTGCTGTGTCAGGAGACCGACTACGTGCTCCTCGACGAGCCGCTGAACAACCTCGACATCGCCCACTCCGTGCAGATGATGAAGCACCTGCACCGCGCGGCCCGGGAGTTCGGGCGCACGATCATCGTCGTGCTGCACGACATCAACTTCGCCGCGCGCTACGCGGACTACGTGTGCGCCGTCAAGGACGGGGCGATCGTGGAGTTCGGTCCGGTGGCCGAGGTCATGGAATCCGAGAAGCTCTCGGAGATCTTCGGCACCGACATCGAGGTCATCGACGGACCGTGGGGTCTGCTGGCCTGCTACCACTAGGTGCCGGGAGTCGGGGGGCGACGTCAGGTCGGGGGCTCTCGCCTCCGGGGCATCCTTCCCGGGGCACCGGAAAGATTCGACCACCGGTGTGGGTCGCGAAAAAGGGCGCCCAAAAATACGCGGTGTGCAGGCGATTTGTCAGCGTGCGGGGGAACGCGTAACTTATCTCCTCGTCGCCGAGAGAGGCACTGGCTGTCGGGCCGAGAACCGGCCTTGTACAGGGTCTGTAGACGGTGGCAGGTACCGCGGGTTAACGCGGGGTTGACGCAAGTCGGCCTGGGTGTTAACCTCGGTGGAACCAAGCTTCCGGGGGTCATCGCCGTTTTTGGTGGTGGTCCTGGTGTGCTTGTGTTGTGTGAGAACTCGATAGTGTGTTGATGTACTTTTTGTGGTGCGTTTCTTGTGGCTTGTCCGCCGGCACTGCCTTAGGTTGTATGCCTTTGGGTGGTGTTGGTGTGTGCCGGTGGGGGTTGACCTCCCTGGACTTTGGTCCGAATGATTGGTTTTTACCGGTGGCAGGTTGCTTGGAGTGCATTTTTTGTACTTTTGAGTTTTTTCTTGTCAGTTTTTTGTTTGTCAGGTTTCGGGCTTTTCACGGCTCGTTTTTTGCGAATTTTTTTGTGGAGAGTTTGATCCTGGCTCAGGACGAACGCTGGCGGCGTGCTTAACACATGCAAGTCGAACGGAAAGGCCAGTGCTTGCACTGGTACTCGAGTGGCGAACGGGTGAGTAACACGTGGGTGATCTGCCCTCAACTCCGGGATAAGCCTGGGAAACTGGGTCTAATACTGGATAGGACCACATCGTGGATGGTGTGGTGGAAAGCGTTTTGCAGCGGTTGGGGATGAGCTCGCGGCCTATCAGCTTGTTGGTGGGGTAATGGCCTACCAAGGCGGCGACGGGTAGCCGGCCTGAGAGGGTGTACGGTCACATTGGGACTGAGATACGGCCCAGACTCCTACGGGAGGCAGCAGTGGGGAATATTGCACAATGGGCGCAAGCCTGATGCAGCGACGCCGCGTGGGGGATGACGGCCTTCGGGTTGTAAACCTCTTTCGACCGTGACGAAGCCTTTGGTGACGGTAGCGGTAGAAGAAGCACCGGCTAACTACGTGCCAGCAGCCGCGGTAATACGTAGGGTGCGAGCGTTGTCCGGATTTACTGGGCGTAAAGGGCTCGTAGGTGGTTTGTCGCGTCGTCTGTGAAATTCCGGGGCTCAACTCCGGGCGTGCAGGCGATACGGGCATAACTTGAGTACTGCAGGGGTAACTGGAATTCCTGGTGTAGCGGTGGAATGCGCAGATATCAGGAGGAACACCGATGGCGAAGGCAGGTTACTGGGCAGTTACTGACGCTGAGGAGCGAAAGCATGGGTAGCGAACAGGATTAGATACCCTGGTAGTCCATGCTGTCAACGGTGGGCGCTAGGTGTGAGACCCTTCCACGGGTTTTGTGCCGTAGCTAACGTTTTAAGCGCCCCGCCTGGGGAGTACGGCCGCAAGGCTAAAACTCAAAGGAATTGACGGGGGCCCGCACAAGCGGCGGAGCATGTGGATTAATTCGATGCAACGCGAAGAACCTTACCTGGGTTTGACATACACCGGATCGCCCCGGAGACGGGGTTTCCCTTTGTGGTCGGTGTACAGGTGGTGCATGGTTGTCGTCAGCTCGTGTCGTGAGATGTTGGGTTAAGTCCCGCAACGAGCGCAACCCTTGTCCTGTGTTGCCAGCACGTTGTGGTGGGGACTCACGGGAGACTGCCGGGGTGAACTCGGAGGAAGGTGGGGATGACGTCAAATCATCATGCCCCTTATGTCCAGGGCTTCACACATGCTACAATGGTCGGTACAACAGGTTGCGATACCGTGAGGTGGAGCTAATCCTTTTAAAGCCGGCCTCAGTTCGGATTGGGGTCTGCAACTCGACCCCATGAAGTCGGAGTCGCTAGTAATCGCAGATCAGCATTGCTGCGGTGAATACGTTCCCGGGCCTTGTACACACCGCCCGTCACGTCATGAAAGTCGGTAACACCCGAAGCCCACGGCCCAACCTTTTAAGGGGGGAGTGGTCGAAGGTGGGATCGGCGATTGGGACGAAGTCGTAACAAGGTAGCCGTACCGGAAGGTGCGGCTGGATCACCTCCTTTCTAAGGAGTATTTCTTATATTTTTTTGAATCCGGGTGGACGCACGCCACATTGGCGGCGGAGCAGGCCACTAAGTTAGAGACCACCATGAGGGCCCACACCGTTCCGGTACGGGGTGGGCGGCAGGTCATCAACGCACTGTCGGGTGTCTGGCACGACACCGCACACACCAGTTCGTCTGGTGTCGCGTGGTTCGTGTGCGGCACGGTGACGCCGGCCGGGACGATTCGTTCCTTGGTCTGGTCGCTGCCGTGTGTGGTGTGTGAGAACTGGAGAGTGGACGCGAGCATCTTATTTTTCTTGTTGTTGTTCGAATTTTTTGCCTTTTTGGTTATTCGATTCGTGTTTGTCTAGTGGCGCACGGTGGATGCCTTGGCATGCTGGGCCGATGAAGGACGTGTGAGGCTGCGTTAAGCCTCGGGGAGTTGTCAACTAAGCGTTGATCCGAGGATGTCCGAATGGGGAAACCCGGCCGTCGTTGTTGGCGGTCACCTGCCGGTGAATGTATAGCCGGTTGGGAGGTAAGGCGGGGAAGTGAAACATCTCAGTACCCGTTGGAGAAGAAAACAATTGTGATTCCGTGAGTAGTGGCGAACGAAAGTGGATTTTTGGCTAAACCTGTCCGCGTGTGACACCGTTTCCGGGGTTGCGTGGCAGGGGTTGTGGGCTTTGAACGTGTCGGTGCGGTAACCGCCGGCGGATGGATGTGTGTGGTAAGCGGAACCGGCTTGGAATGGTCGACCGGAGTAGGTGAGAGTCCTGTACGTGAATGCCGCATGTGTTGTCTTGTTCTTGTTTGCCCGAGTAGCAGCGGGCTCGTGGAATCTGCTGTGAATCTGCCGGGACCACCCGGTAAGCCTGAATACCCAGTGTGACCGATAGTGGATAGTACCGTGAGGGAATGGTGAAAAGTACCCCGGGAGGGGAGTGAAATAGTTCCTGAAACCGTGCGCTGTCAAGCCGTCAGAGCCCTTTAGGGGGTGATGGCGTGCCTTTTGAAGAATGAGCCTGCGAGTCAGCGGCACGTCGCGAGGTTAACCCGTTGTGGGGTAGTCGTAGCGAAAGCGAGTTTTTATGGGCGTTTAGTGGCGTGTCCTGGACCCGAAGCGGGGTGATCTACCCATGGCCAGTGTGAAGCGACGGTAAGACGTCGTGGAGGCGCGCACCCACTTAGGTTGAAAACTGAGGGGATGAGCTGTGGGTAGGGGTGAAAGGCCAATCAAACTCCGTGATAGCTGGTTCTCCCCGAAATGCATTTAGGTGCAGCGTCGAAGTGAGCGTGCCGGAGGTAGAGCTACTGGTTGGTTGAGCGGGATTATCGTCTTAGCAACATCAGCCAAACTCCGAATGCCGGTGTACGTGTTCTTCGGCAGTGAGACCGTGGGGGATAAGCTCCATTGGTCGAGAGGGAAACAGCCCAGATCGCCGGTTAAGGCCCCTAAGGGTGTGCTCAGTGGAAAAGGATGTGGGATCGCGAAGACAGCCAGGAGGTTGGCTTAGAAGCAGCCATCCTTGAAAGAGTGCGTAATAGCTCACTGGTCGAGTGGTCCTGCGCCGACAATTCAGTGGGGCTCAAGTACACCGCCGAAACCGCGGCAGACTTTTTTGTCTGGGTAGGGGAGCGTCGTGCACGCGTTGAAGCGTCCGGGTGACCGTGTCGTGGAGTGTGTGCGAGTGAGAATGCAGGCATGAGTAACGAATCTGGCAGGTGAGAATCCTGCCCGCCGGATGACCAAGGGTTCCTGGGTCAAGTTCGTCTTCCCAGGGTGAGTCGGGACCTAAGGCGAGGCCGACAGGCGTAGTCGATGGTAAACGGGTTGATATTCCCGTACCCGAGTGTGCGCGCCCAGTGGTGAGCCGGGGATACTAACCATCCGGTCGGTGCCTTTTTGTCCACTTCGCCTTCGGGTGTTGTGGCGTGGTACCGGTCGCGTGGGGCCTGATCCGTAGTAGCCAAGTGATGGGGTGACGCAGGAGGGCAGCCACGCCGTGTTGTTGGATTGCGCGGTGTAAGCGGTGAGAGGCTCCGGTGAGGTAAATCCCGCCGGAGGATAACCTTGGGCCGTGAAGCGTAGACACATAAAGTGTTGATGGTGGTGTGCTCATGCTGCCGAGAAAAGCCTCTAGCGAGTGCACATTCGGCCCGTACCCTAAACCGACACTGGTGGTCAGGTAGAGGATACTAAGGCGTTCGGGTGAACTGTAGTTAAGGAATTCGGCAAATTGCCCCCGTAACTTCGGGAGAAGGGGGGCCACACCTTGGTTGGTGTGGCCGCAGTGACAAGAGGGAAGCGACTGTTTACTAAAAACACAGGTCCGTGCGAAGACTTTTAAGTTGATGTATACGGACTGACGCCTGCCCGGTGCTGGAAGGTTAAGAGGACCTGTTAGACCCTTTGGGGTCGAAGCGGAGAATTTAAGCCCCAGTAAACGGCGGTGGTAACTATAACCATCCTAAGGTAGCGAAATTCCTTGTCGGGTAAGTTCCGACCTGCACGAATGGCGTAACGACTTCCCTGCTGTCTCAACTACAGGCCCGGTGAAATTGCACTACGAGTAAAGATGCTCGTTACGCGCGGCAGGACGAAAAGACCCCGGGACCTTCACTATAGCTTGGCATTGGTGTCCGGTCCGGTTTGTGTAGAATAGGTGGGAGATTGTGATCCGGCATCGCCAGGTGTCGGGGAGTCGTAATGTGAAATACCACTCTGACCGGGTTGGCCACCTTGAACCTTGGCCCATGATCTGGGTCGGGGACAGTGCCTGGTGGGTAGTTTAACTGGGGCGGTTGCCTCCTAAATGGTAACGGAGGCGCCCAAAGGTTCCCTCAGCCTGGTCGGTAACCAGGTTTTAGAGTGTAAGTGCACAAGGGAGCTTGACTGCGAGAGGGACTTCTCGAGCAGGGACGAAAGTCGGGACTAGTGATCCGGCACCTACTTGTGGATGTGGTGTCGCTCAACGGATAAAAGGTACCCCGGGGATAACAGGCTGATCTTCCCCAAGAGTCCATATCGACGGGATGGTTTGGCACCTCGATGTCGGCTCGTCGCATCCTGGGGCTGGAGCAGGTCCCAAGGGTTGGGCTGTTCGCCCATTAAAGCGGCACGCGAGCTGGGTTTAGAACGTCGTGAGACAGTTCGGTCTCTATCCGCCGCGCGCGTGGAAACTTGATGGAAGGCTGTCCCTAGTACGAGAGGACCGGGACGGACGTACCTCTGGTGTGCCAGTTGTCCCGCCCGGGGCATGGCTGGTTGGCTACGTACGGGAAGGATAACCGCTGAAAGCATCTAAGCGGGAAGCCTGTTCCAAGATGAGGTTTCATTTGAGGTTCCCTGTAGATGACGGGGTTGATAGGCCGGATCTGGAAGCATCGTAAGGTGTGGAGGTGACCGGTACTAATCCGCCGAACAAACACAAACACAATGACAGGTGATCCTGTTGCTCGCGTCCCACTCTCCGGTATCTGACACGCCACACGGGCCACTGGTTTCGGCCCGCCGGTTACAGGTCGTGTCGGTGGTTATAGTGGCGGGGAAACGCCCGGTCCCATTCCGAACCCGGAAGCTAAGCCCGCCAACGCTGATGGTACTGCACTCGGGAGGGTGTGGGAGAGTAAGTCACCGCCGACACCACAACTCAACAAATGAACAAGATGAAGAGCACCCGCCGCCGGGCCCACCGGCGACGGGTGCTTTTTTGGTCTACCTACTCGACGGGCTTTTTGGTGTACCCACTCGACGGGGCGCCGGCGTGGGTGATCTTGCGGATCTGCGCCTTCTCACTTTTCGGCGCCTCTTCACTTTTGGGCGCCTTTTCACTATTCGGCGTCATCGCGCCTTCAGGCGTTGAATTACATCTGCGCGAAGTCCACGGCCTTCAACCGCTTGACGGCTTCGCGCAGCGCCTCTTCCCTGCGGCAGAAAGCGAAGCGCACCAGACGGCTCCACGGCGCCTGGTCGGCGCAGAAGACCTGGACCGGGATCGCGGCCACGCCGGCCTTCTCCGGCAGTGCCAGGCAGAACTCCACGCCGTCGCCCGGGTACGCCTCGGGCAGTTCGGCGACGAGGAAGTAGGTGCCGTGGCTGTCATGGACACGGAATCCGGCCTCCTCCAGCCCGTTAGCGAGCATTGTGCGCCGTCTGCCCAGTGACTCGGCCTGTCCGCGCACCCACTCGTCCTCGTTGTCGAGTGCGTAGGCCACGGCTGGCTGGAAGGGGGTGGCGCCGACGAACGTCATGAACTGCTTTGCCTTGTGCACGCCGTCCAGCAGCGGGGCAGGAGCCATCGCCCAGCCCGTTTTCCACCCGGTCGCGCTGAAGGTCTTCGCCGCCGAGGAGACGGTCACCGTGCGCTCCCGCATACCGGCCTCGAGCGCGAGGGGGCGGTGTACGCGAGCGTCGTAAAGCAAATGCTCGTAGACCTCGTCGGAGAGCGCGAGCAGATCGTGGCGCACGCACACCCGTGCCACGCCGGCGAGGTCCAGCTGCGCGCCGGTGGGATTGTGCGGTGAATTCACGATCACCATCGCGGTGCGGTCGGTGACCGCCGCCTCCAGGGCGTTTTCGTCGATGCGCCAGGAGGCTCCGTCGGCCACGAGGGGCACAGAGACCAGGTGTGCGCCGGCGAGCGCGACGGCCGCCCCGTAGGCGTCGTAGGAGGGGTCGAGGACGATGACCTCGCTGCCCGGCTCCACCAGCCCGAGCACGCTCGCGGCGATCGCCTCGGTGGCTCCGACGGTGACGAGCACCTCGGTGTCCGGGTCGAAGCGCTGGCCGTAGTCACGCGCGCGCTGCGCGGCGATCGCCCGGCGCAGGTCCGCGACACCCCGGCCGGGGGCGTACTGGTTGTTTCCCGAGGCGATCTCGCGCTGGGCACGCTCGAGCATCGCGGCAGGCCCGCCGGTGTCCGGGAAGCCCTGGCCGAGGTTCACCGCCTCGAACTCGACCGCCTTGGCGGTCATGGTGGCGAAGACGGTCTCTGCGAAGGGACGCAGGCGCTCGACGGTCACGGAAGCCTCCTGACAGGCTCGGCGGACGTTTGCCGTGCATGTTACCCGCGTTGCACTCTGCGCCCGCCGGATCCCGCCGGACCCGCCCCCGGCCACCGCCGGCCCGCCTCAGAAACCCCCGGGCCCGAGACCCCCGGGCCCGAGACACCCCGAGCGCGAACCCCCTCGGCCGCTAGTCCAGGACCAGGAGGTTCAGCTTCGTCTTCTTGACGTCCTCGAGGCGCTTGCGGTTTTTCTCCAGCTTCTCCCACAGCTCGTGCGGGATCGCCTTGCGCGCGGCCTCGATGACGTCGGTGTCCGGGGTTCCCCAGGCGATCGGCATCGGGGTGATCTCGTCCCAGGTGTCCTGCGAGCGCGCGCTGCGCCTACCGCTCACGGCCACGGAGGGCACCTGCGTGCCGCGCTTGCGGTGGTGGCCGTCGATGGCGCTGACCGGGCGGAGCGCCAGCGCCCAGCGCGGCGGCTGAGTCTGGTCCACATTGACGTTGACCAGGGCCAGCAGCTGCACGGTGCGCGGCTTGACCTCGGCGATGACGGCCGGGACCAGCGGGTAGTCGTCGTAGAGGCGCTGCGCGCTGCCGACCGCGCGCGGGGCGGCCACGCCCACGGCCACCGCGACGACGGTCACCGTCGCGCACAGCACCGGCACGATCACGCGCCACGGCCCGGACGGGTCGAGCACCAGGAAGCACAGCACGCCGACGATCAGCGCGATGACGCCCATCACGATCGCGCTCGAGCGCAGCCGGCGGGTGTCGCGCAGCATCTCGTTGTGGGCCTTGGCCCACGCCTCGTCGACGTCGAACCGGAAGTTCTGCATCTTCCTTTTACCTCTCCTCGTCGTGCGTGCCGACGCCGCGCTGCGCGCCGTCGGCGCCCTCCGGGACGTCGGAAATCTCCCCGCCGGCCGCGGCAAGGTCCGCGGCGTCGATGATGCGGTAGGCGTAGCCCTGCTCGGCGAGGAAGCGCTGGCGGTGCGCGGCGTACTCGGAGTCCAGGGTATCGCGGGTGACCACGGTGTAGAAGTGGGCCTGCCCGCCGCCGGCCTTGGGCCGCAGCAGCCGGCCGAGGCGCTGGGCCTCCTCCTGGCGCGAGCCGAAGGTACCCGAGACCTGCACGGCCACGGCGGCCTCCGGCAGGTCGACGGAGAAGTTGGCCACCTTGGAGACGGCCAGGGTGGAGATCTCCCCGGCCCGGAAGTCCGCGAAGGCCCGCTCGCGGCGCCTGTTGCTCGTCTTGCCGTCGACCAGCGGCAGGCCCAGGCGTTCGGCGATCTCCTCGAGCTGGTCCAGGTAGGCGCCGATGATCAGCGTGGGCCGGCCCTCGTGGCGTGTGAGGATCTGCTCGACGACGCGCAGCTTCGCCGGCGCGCAGGCCGCCAGCCGGTAGCGCTCACGCGACTCGGCGGTGGCGTAGGCCATCCGGCCGGCCTCGTCGAGGGTGACGCGCACCTCGGTGCATTCGGCGGTGGCGATGTAGCTGGCGGCCTCCAGTTCCTTCCACGGCGCGTCGTAGCGCTTCGGGCCGATCAGCGAGAACACGTCGCTCTCGCGGCCGTCCTCGCGCACCAGGGTGGCGGTCAGGCCGAGTCGACGCCGGGACTGCAGGTCGCTGGTGAGCCGGAAGACGGGCGCGGGCAGGAGGTGGACCTCGTCGTAGATGATCAGGCCCCAGTCCCGGGAGTCGAAGAGCTCCAGGGCGCGGTACTCGCCCTTCGTCTTGCGGGTGACCACCTGGTAGGTGGCGATGGTCACCGGGCGGATCTCCTTCTTCTCCCCGGAGTACTCGCCGATCTCGTCGTCGGTGAGCGTGGTGCGGCGCAGCAGCTCGGCGCGCCACTGGCGGGCGGAGACGGTGTTGGTCACCAGGATCAGCGTGGTCGCCTTGGCGCGCGCCATGGCGGCGGCGCCGACGATCGTCTTGCCCGCCCCGCACGGCAGGACGACGACGCCGGAGCCGCCCTCGAAAAACGAGTCGGTGGCCCAGCGCTGGTAATCCCGCAGGCGCCAGCCGCCCGAGGCGTCGGCGCCCTCAGCGCTCTCGGTGCCCTCTGTGCCCTCTGCGCCCACGGCCGTCAGCTCGATGGGGTGCGCCTCGCCGTCGACGTAGCCGGCCAGGTCCTCGGCCGGCCAGCCGATCTTCGTCAGCTCCTGCTTGAGCCGGCCGCGCTCGGAGGGGTGCACCACGACCGTGCCCGGGTCGAGCCGCTCGCCGAGCATCGGGCGGATCTTCTTGTGCCGCACGATCTCCTCGAGCACCGCCGGCTCCTCGGTGTCGAGCGTCAGCCCGTGCGCGGGGTTCTTCTGCAGGCGCACCCGCCCGTAGCGCGCCATGGTCTCGGCGACGTCGATGAGCAGCGCCTGCGGCACCGGGAAGCGCGAGTAGCGCTCGAGGACGTCGACGGCCTGTTCGGCGTCGTGGCCGGCGGCGCGCGCGTTCCACAGCGCCAGCGGGGTGATGCGGTAGGTGTGCACGTGCTCGGGCGCGCGCTCGAGCTCCGCGAAGGGCGACAGCGCGGCGCGCGCCTCGTCCGCGGCCGGGTGCGCCGTCTCCAGCAGGACGGTCTTGTCCGACTGCACGATCAACGGTCCGTCGCCGAGCCCCACCGTGGCATCACGCTCCTCATCTTCCGGTCTTCACGGGCAGGCTAGCAGCCCGGTCTAGGCGTCATCGACGCCGGTGACCCGGTGCAGGGCGAAACGCAGTACCGCGTCGCCGGCCGCCGGTTCAACGGCGTAGACCTGCCCGCCCTCCACGCGCAGCGGCCGCAGCCGGCGCGGGTTGGCCCGCCCGTGCTTGTCCACGAGCCCGACGGTGACGGTGCGCCCGGCGCGTGCGGCCGTCTTCAGCGCGGCGACCGGGTCGACTCGATTGCCGACGTCGCGCCCCTCGCCCTCGGCGCCACCCGCCCCGTGTGCGGTGCCGGCGCCTGCGGCGCCGGTGCGCGCGGTGTCGGCACGCGCGGCGTCGTCAAGCGAAGTGGAGGCGGTACCGGTGCCTTCGGCGCGGCGCAGGGCGGCGACGGCGGCCTCGGCGCGAGCGGTGCGGTCCACGTTGTTGCCCGCGGACGCGGGGGCGGGGGAGCGGCGGCGGGTGCGGCGCTTGCGCGGTGGGGTGACGCGCACGGGGTCGGGGCGGATGTCGACCGAGCGGCCGACGGCGTCCTCGGCCACGGCGTGCACGCCGGTGGCCTGGAGGGCGCCGATGACCTCGATGAGCGGGCGCGGGGAGACCGCGACCGTGGGCGCGATGAGGCGCAGGCCGGCCGTACGGGCGGCGTCGGTGCCGGCGGCCGCGGCGAGCTGGTCGGGGTCGTCGCAGCGCAGGTAGCAGCCGGCCGGGCCGCCGCGCAGGTGCCCGTGGGAGCGGGCGACGTCCTCGACGAGCACGCGCACGCCCTGGGGGACCTCGCCGAGGGCGTGGTCGGTGAAGAAGGCGGCGATGTCCTGGGCCGAGTCGCCGGCGTCGAGCGCGCGGCGGATGCTGTCGGCGCTGAGCCGGTAGACGGCGGCCAGGCCCGGCGACTCGAGGTCGGCGAAGCGGGCCAGCCGGTTGGCCAGTCTCGCCGGCAGCGGGCCCGGGGCCAGCACGGTCATGTCGGCCTGCACGATGACGGCCTCGACGGTGTCCGGGACAAGATCCGTGGCGGCCTCGGTGAGCTCCTCGGCGTCGGCGCCGGTCAGCGCCACGCGGCCGAGGCCGGCGGTGCGGTCGTCGTCGCCTGAGCGGGCGAGCAGGCCGAGGAAGCGGGCGCCGGCGAGCACCTCGTCGCGGGCGGCGTCGGGCACCCGCAGGGCGGCCAGCGGGGCGTCGAAGACGGCGGCGGCCCAGGCGGTCCGCGGGCTCAGCGCGGTGTCGCCTGCGACCTCGGCGTACGGGGCGAGCACGAGGCGGCGGGCCGCCGGCAGCCCCGGTGCGTGCGAGGCCTCCTCGAAGAGGTGCACCGGGCCGGTGACCGTCCAGGGCGCCAGGGTGGCGCCGCGCCAGCCGGTGACCAGGCGGGCCCAGCGGGCGGCCAGCCCCTCCTCGGCCCACTCCTCGGCGAGCGGGGTCGGCGCGAAGACCGGGGCGGCGGGCTCGGCGGGGTCCGCGGCGTCGTCGTCGCGGTCGGGGCGCGCGCAGGCGAGCAGGCCTGCGCTGACGCCGGTGCCGGCCAGGCGGATCAGGGCGTCCTGCTCGCAGTCGAGCGCGGCGCACAGGCGGCGCAGCTCGCGCACGGCCAGCCCGCCGGAGCGGATCAGTTCGCCGGGTTCGGCGCCGAGGACCTCGATGAGGCGGTCCATCAGGCGCACGGCCTCCAGCCCCTGGCCGGTGGCCTCGCGGTCGGCGCGGTCGGTGTGGTCTGTGGTTGACGCGGTGGTGGCTGCCGTGTCGGCGGAGTGGGCCGCGGCGTCGGTCGGGGTGTCAACCGCGCTGTCGGCGCCTGGCGTGCCGGAGGCATCGTCAGCGGCGTCGGTGGCGCGCAGCCCGGCCAGCGGGTCGGTCAGCGGCACCGCGGTGTGCGGGCGCTCGCGCAGCGCGTCGCGCACCACCCGGGGCATGCGCACGGTGCGCGCGTCGACCCGGGAGAGCAGCCCGGCGGCCAGCAGCCGGGGCACCGGGCGGGCCGGGTCCGCGTCCGGGGCGGCGTCGCGGGTCAGCCCCACCCCGCCGGTGCGGGCGAGGGTGTCCAGCACGGCGCGCGCGGAGTCGGGCAGTGTCTCCAGCGCCTCGTGCACGGCCTGCGGGTCGGCGGGGGAGTGGGCCTCCTCGAGCAGGCTCAGCCCGTCCGGCAGCGCGGCCGGCACCTCGGGCAGCAGCCGCACGGCCTCGTCGGGGCCCCACATCAGCCCGGCGGAGCGCAACGTCTCCAGCGCACGGGCGGCCACGGCGGCGTCGGGAAGCGGGGCGAGGACGGCCGCGGCGGCCACGGGCGCGGTGGCGGCGCCGAGTGCGGCCGCCGACTCGCAGACGGCGAGCTCGAGTGCGGTGCGCTCGGCGACGGCGCGCGCGACCGAGCCGGTGATGCGCAGCCGGGTGGCCAGCGCCTGGGTGTTCGGCGGGGGCGGCACCGCGGCGTCGGGGCGCAGCTCGAGCAGGCGGGTGAGCGCGGCGTCGTCGAGACCGGCCAACCAGTCACCGAAGCGCTCGGCGGGTGTGGCGGACGTGGGCGAACTTTCGGATGGATTCATCGTCCTGACCATCATAATCGCCGCTCGGGCTAACCCCCTACGCATCTGACGTGGCAGAATGGGTCACATGGCTAACGTTGAGAAGAAGGCGCACGTCAACCCCTCCTGGCCCGAGCTCGCCCACGAGGAAGACCACCCGGTCACCGAGCTGATCTCCCAGGTCGCGGGCGCGTCCAGCCCCTTCGGCGACGATCTCGTGCTCCCGCGCCCGGCCGAGGAGATCGGCTACGTGCACCCCTACACGCGGATCAACCGCTGACACATTCGCGTCCGCCGCGCGGGTGAGACCCCGCGCGGCGACTTCGTGCTGCGACGCCGCGGCCCGCATCCGGCGGGCCGCGGCGTTTCGCTGTGTGCGGACACCGGCAGGAGCCGAACGGTTCTCTCCGGGGAGCGTGCCCGCACAAGTGTGGCGCGCCCGCCAGGGCGCGGCGGCGCGCACACGGCGACGGGCCCCGCACCGGTGATGGTGCGGGGCCCGTCGGAAATCGAGGCCGGGAACCTCTTAGAGGTTGGTGCCGGCGACGGCGTTGATCTGGGCGATCGTCTCCGCGTTGGCGGAGTAGAAGGCCTGGAAGTCGTGGCGGTTGGCCTGGTACAGGGCGTGGACCTGCTCCGGGACGGCGATGCCGTAGGAGGACAGGGTCGACACCATCTGGTTGTACAGGGCGTCGACGGCCAGCTCGTCGGAGGAGGAGTCGGCGGCAGCGGCGGCCGGCTGCGGGTTCGCGGCCGGGGCGGTGCGGTCGGTCGGCGCGGAGTTCAGGCCGAGCTTCGCGGAGCAGGCGGGCCAGGCGCCCCAGCCCTGGGAGGCCAGCACGCGCTCGGCGACGACGATCTGCTGCTCGCGGGTGGCCTGGTCGGCCGTGGCGGCGTACTCGGTGCCACCGTGGGCGGCCCAGGTGCCCGGGTTGAACTGCAGACCCCCGTGGTAGCCGTTACCGGTGTTGATGGACCAGTTGCCACCGGACTCGCACTGGGCCAGACGGTCCCAGTCGGAGTCCGGGGCGGCGGAGGCGCTCGGCGCCAGGATCGCGCCGGCGGCGCCCACGGCGACGGTGCCGGCGGCGAGCTTGGTGAACAGGGAGGTGGAGTTCTTGGAGTGGCGTCCCATGAATTCGATGTATCCTCTCGTCGTCCATCGTCCCGCCCCGCGCCCGGTGTCCCGGTCGCCCGTGGGCGGGCCCTGTCCGTCGATGAGATTGTCCTCGGTGAATCGGGTCCAAGTTCATGGTGCACGCTGACCTCGATGCTCCTGTGAGCGTCGGGCCGGGCACGAGTGGGGTTTCCCGTCCGGACAGGGTTCAGATGGAACGGGGGAACCGCGTCGTGCGGTGCATGACTCAAGAGAGTAACGGTTTGTAACGTTTGTGTCACGTTATTGGCCGATCCGTGACTCTTCTGGGGCCTGTGAGACGACAACATCTGTCGCAGATCCAGGTCAGTGGCGTGATCCGCGCGATGTATGAGCTATGTCACTCGCGGGGTCGTGGAGGCCGGCCGGGGTGCCGCTGCGGAGTCGCCCAGGCTCTGGGGAGGTGGTCGCGCCGGGCGGCGGCGGAAAGATCACGCCCCGGCTCGGGGTGGGACATGCGCTCCGGGAGGTGTAAAATCGGGCGGTTCAGACAGGCCCCACGCACGGGGCGCCGGTGCCGCGGCCGGGGGATGCCCGCCGCCGCGACCGGAGGAGACAGGGAGGTCAACGACATGCCGGTGGGCAAGGTCAAGTGGTATGACGCGGACAAGGGATTCGGCTTCGCGTCGAATCCGGGCTACGAGGACGTCTACGTGAGCAGTCACGTCCTGCCCGAGGGCGTCGAGGAGCTGCACAAGGGCCAGCGCATCGAGTTCGACGTCGCCTCGGGTCGCCGTGGCCCGCAGGCGCTGCGCGTGGCGCTGCTCGACCCGCCGAAGGTCCGCCGCCACCGCCGCTCCGCCGAGGAGCTGGGCAGCATGGTCTCTGACCTGATCACCCTGCTCGAGGGCGTGCAGCCCGGCCTGCGCTCGGGGCGCTACCCGGAGCGTAAGACCGGCCGGCAGGTCGCGGGCATCCTGCGCGCGGTCGCCGACGAGCTCGACGGTTGAGAGGTCACGCAGAGTAGACGACGCCGCCCCGGTCGGATGGTTCCGCCCGGGGCGGCGTTCGTGAGCGGGGGACGTGCCGCCTACTCGGCGGTGGTGTCCAGCGACCAGACGGTCGCCTTCGGGGTCTCCTCGCCGGAGTCGTCGGTGCCGATCATCACCGAGTGGATCTCGAGGACGGTCAGCTTCGGCCGCGGGGCGTCATCGCCCTCCTCGACGGGGTCGACCGAGCCCTGCACGGTCACGGATTCCTCGTCGTAGGCGCCGAAGCTGCGCTCCTCGTTGGCCGCGGGGTCGTCGTAAATCTGCAGCAGCTGCCAGTTGTGGTCGTGGATCGCCTTCGGGATCTCCAGACGCACCTCGCCATCGGCGGGGACGGGCACGCGCGCGATCTCGCCCTCGGGGCAGTCGTCCTGGTCGAGCTCGCAGACGGCGTAGGGGGAGACCTCGGTCTCCGTGTCGCCGACGGTCGCGGTCACCGTGACGTCCTGCGGCTCCGGGCCGGGACGCGAGTTCCACCAGCGCTGGCCCAGGTAGACGCCGACGAGCACGATCACCACGGCGACGATCAGCACCAAAAACTGCAGGAGGCTGCGACGTTTCGCTTCTTTGCGGGTGGCCATGAGGCCTCATCCTACCGGCGGGGCGGTCGCCGGCCGGGGGAGGCTGCGATGCCGGGGAGCGAAGGCCGGTGGCGGGGTGGTTCCCGGATGACGCCAGAGTCGGTCGGGTGCCGGGGTGGCGCTGGACGGATGCCGGGGCGGGTTGAGCGGGTGTCGGGCGGGTTGAGCGGGTGCCCGGGCGGCCCGGTGACGGGTGCCGGGGCGGCCCGGCGACGGGTTTTACCGGGTGTGGGTCGGTAACCGCGAAATCGGTCCTGCGTCGTCGCAGGTCAGCGAAGTGGCGAAAATCGGCTACCGACCAGGGGTCGGTAAAACCGGGCGCCACGGGGCCCGGAAGGAGCGGAAACCCGCCCCGAGACCCGGAACCCGGTCCCCGAACTCAGCCCGGAAACCCGCCCCGAGACCCGGAACCCGGCCCCCGAACTCAGCCCCGAGCCCCGGAACCCAGCTCCAGAACCCGGTCCCAGAACCCGAACCCGCCCCCGAGCCCCGCGAACTCACCGACCCTTAAGAATCCTGCGGCACGAACCGCACCTCGTACAGGTCCGGCCACCGCTTGCCGGCCAGGTAGAAGTGGTCCGAGGCCGGCTTGTGCGCGATGCCGTTGAGCACGTTGTCGACGTTGGGCTCCGCGTTGTTGGGCAGGCCGGAGGCGTCGATGTCCGCGGTCAGGCTGCCGGTGTGCGGGTCGAAGCCGACGATCCGGTCGGTCTGGAAGACGTTGGCGTAGACCTCGCCCTCGACGCACTCGAGCTCGTTGAGCCCCTCGACCGGGTCGTCGCCGCCGACCGTGGCGTGGCCCACCTCGGTCAGGTCGCGCGAGTCGAGCAGGCGGACCCGGGAGCTGCCGTCGGAGGCGACCAGGGTCTGGTCGTCGAGCGAGCAGATGCCCCAGCCCTCGCCGGGCCAGTCGAAGCGGCCGGTCTCCTCGAGGGTCTGCGCGTCGCGCCGGATGGCCACGCCGTCGTGCCAGGTCAGCTGCCAAAGATTAGTGCCGGACTGGGTGATGCCCTCGCCGAAGAACTCCGGGTCGAGGTCCACCGACTGCACCTCGTCGCCGTCGAGCTCGCGGCGGTAGATCCTCGACTGGCCCTGCAGGCCGGTGCTCACCAGCAGGTGGCCGCGCGAGTCGACCTCGAGGCCCTGGGTGAATGAATCCTCGTCGAAGGGCAGCACGTCGACGACCTCGGCGCGCAGGTGCTCGGGGCCGGTGTTGGCCGCCAGCGGGGTCTCGACGTCGTCGGAGCAGGCGGCGGTGCCCGCTGCCAGGGCGGTCAGGCTGGTCAGGACGGCGGCGGTCCGCACGAGGCGGCGGGTGAAGCGGTGAGCCATGTTGTCCATCATGCACCAGCCCGGGGATAATGGGACAGGTGGGTCACTACAGGAACGGACAGAAGAACGGTCGCGGCGGCGGAAGGGGCGCCGGCACGGACCCGACCCTGAGTCGGGTGGCCCGTGACGTCGCCCGGGACGCCGTCGAGGAGATGGAGGCCGGCCGCGTCGGGGCGCATCTGGGCGCCCACCGGCTGGCCGAGGCGGGCGACGGACACGTGGCCGTGCACCGGTTCGCCGCGGACGTCCCCGGCTACTCCGGCTGGGAGTGGCAGGCCGTGGTGGCCTGCGCGGCCGGTTCGACCTACGTGACCGTCAACGAGGTCTCCCTGGTGCCCTCGCAGTCCGGCGACGCCCTGCAGGCCCCGGAGTGGGTGCCGTGGGCCGAGCGCGTGCGCCCCGGCGACCTCGAGCCCGGCACCGTGATGCCGCCGGAGCCCGGGGACCCCCGCCTGACCGAGGACCCCGCGCGCTCGGCGACCCGTGGCTCCGACGACGCCCGCGGCCGCGCCGCCAAGGGCCGCCGTCACTGGCTCTCGCGCGAGGGGCTGGCCGGTGCGACCGCCCGCTGGCGCGCCGGGGACTTCGGCCCGGACGGCGACTTCGCCCGCGAGGCGCACCTGCACTGCCGCACCTGCGCCTTCTACGTGCCCTGCGGCGAGCCGCTGGAGAACTTCGGCGCCTGCACCAACGAGTTCGCCGCCGACGGCCACCTCGTGCACGCCGCCGCGGGCTGCGGCGCCCACTCCGAGACCCCGCCGGCCGGCGGCGACCACACCGCGGGCATGCCCGCCTTCGACGACGAGCGTCCCGTCTACTGACGCTTGCCGACGCCGCGCCCCTCGCCGTGCGCGGTTCCCGCCCGCACGCCCCGCCGGCGGCGCGGGCGCGCCGCGGCCGCGTGGCCTGGGGCGGGCTCATTTGCGCCGGAGCCGATTTCAGTGACACCCTGACTCTGTCAAAACGCTGAATTCTTGAGAAATGGATGGCTACTCCATGAGCTCCACGGCATCCCCCGCCGGCGAGACGGCCCCGCCGAACACCGGCGGGGCCGCAGGCTTCCTCGACCGGTACTTCCACATCTCCGAGCGCGGCTCGACCATCGGCACCGAGGTCCGCGCCGGTGTGGTCACCTTCTTCGCGATGGCCTACATCATCGTGCTCAACCCGCTGATCCTCGGCACCACCGAGGACATCGAGGGCACGACCCTGGGCGTGCCGCAGGTCGCCGCCGCCACCGCGCTGGCCGCCGGCGTGATGACCATCGCCTTCGGCCTGATCGCCCGCTACCCGTTCGGCATCGCCGCGGGCCTGGGCATCAACACGATGGTCGCCGTCACCCTCGTCGCCGGCGAGGGTCTGACCTGGCCGGAGGCCATGGGCCTGGTCGTCGTCGACGGCGTGGTCATCGTCCTGCTGGCCATCTCCGGCTTCCGCGAGGCGGTCTTCAACGCCATCCCGGCGCCGATGAAGGCCGCCATCGGCGTGGGCATTGGCGCGTTCATCGCGATGATCGGCCTGGTCGACGCCGGCTTCGTCACCAGGGTTCCCGACGCCGCGCACACGACGGTGCCGGTCTCGCTCGGCGACGGCGGCTCCGTGGGCACCTTCCCGACGCTCGTCTTCGTCATCGGCGTGATCATCTGCGGCGCGCTGGTGGTGCGCAACGTCCGCGGCGGGCTGTTCATCGGCATCGTCGCCACGACCGTGCTGGCCATGGTCGTCGAGGCGGTCGTCGGCGCGGGCTCCTCGGCGGAGAACGAGGGTGGCTGGTCGCTGGCCGTGCCCGGAATCCCGGACTCGCTGGGCGGGCTGCCGGACCTGTCGATCGTCGGGGACGTCGACCCGGTCGGCGCCTTCACCCGCGTCGGCGCGCTGGCCGCCACGCTGCTGGTCTTCACCCTGGTGCTGGCCAACTTCTTCGACGCCATGGGCACCATGACCGCCCTGGGCAAGCAGGGCAACCTGGTCGACGAGCACGGCAACCTGCCGGGCCTGAAGAAGGCCCTGGTCGTCGAGGGCACCGGCGCCATCGTCGGCGGCGCGTGCTCGGCGAGCTCGAACACCGTCTTCGCGGACTCGGCCGCCGGCGTGGGCGACGGCGCGCGCACCGGCCTGGCCAACGTGGTCACCGGCCTCGTCTTCCTGGCCGCGATGTTCCTGACCCCGCTCTACGAGGTCGTGCCGATCGAGGCGGCCGCCCCGGTGCTCGTCATCGTCGGAGCGATGATGATGGCCCAGGTCACCGACATCCCGTGGTCGCGCTTCGACATCGCGCTGCCGGCCTTCCTGACCATCGTCGTGATGCCCTACACCTACTCGATCGCCAACGGCATCGGCGTGGGCTTCATCATGTTCACCCTCATGGCCGTCGCCCGCGGCAAGGCCCGTGAGGTCCACTGGATCATGTGGCTGGTCTCCGTGCTCTTCATCGCCTACTTCGGCATCGACCCGATCATGAGCGCCATCGCCTGATCGGCGCGTGTCCCCGGCGCGGGCCGACCGGCGCGTGACCCCGGCGCGGGCCGACCGGTGCGGGACTCACCCCGCGCCCCGGGACGCGCCGGACACGAAAAGAGGGCCCCGGCACATCGCCGGGGCCCTCTTCTCGTGCGCGGGGACCGATGCGGGCCCTCCGCCTCCGGGCGGCTGACCACCTCGCGGTGAGACTGCGGGGCCTAACCCTTGATCGCGGCCGTCCAGGAGACCTTCTGACCGTTGCGCAGGATCGCGTTGCGGTAGATGCGCGCGACCAGCGCGAGGATCCCCGCGGTGACCACCGCGGAGACCGCCAGCGAGGCCGCGACCTGCCAGCCCGACCAGTTGCCCGCGGCCAGCTGCAGCGGGGCGACCGTCAGCGAGGACGGCGGGATCCAGGAGAGCACCTGCATCAGCGTCGAGTCCAGGTTGTTCAGCCCGAAGGTGGGCGCGAAGATCGCGACGTACATCAGCAGCATGATCGGCATCTGCGTGCTCTGGATGTCCTCGCTGCGCGCGACCAGCGAGCCGGCCGCGGCGTAGAGGCTGCCGAAGAAGAGCATGCCGAGGATGAAGCAGACGATCAGCATCGGCAGCACCGACCAGTCGAAGTCGAAGTCCTCGGCCAGGCCCGTCACCGCCAGGGCGACGCCGCCGGCGGCGAGGAAGAGTACCGCGCCGATGACGCCCACGATGAGGTTGCCCAGCAGCTTGCCGGCCAGCAGCTCGATCGGGCGGACAGTGGCCAGCATGATCTCGACGATGCGCGAGGCCTTCTCCTCGGTCACGCGCCCGCCGAGGATGCCGGCGAAGAGGAAGACCAGGAAGATGATGACCACGACGCCGAGCATCACGGTCACCAGCATCGAGGGGTCCGTGCCGAGGGCGTCGGCGTCGACGTCGGTGACCTCGAGCGCGCCGGGCTGGAAGGCCTGGGCGAAGGCCTGCTGGTCCGCCCCGGAGGCCTCGAGCGCCTGGCCCAGCGCGTGCTGCTCGAGGAAGGCGCTCGCGGTCTGGCTCAGCCCGGCCGGCGGGGTGCCCTCGGCGATCAGCTCGCCGGAGCCGTCGGGGTTGAGCACGAAGGCGGCGTCGACCTCGCCGTCCTCCACCGCGGCGGCCGCGGCGTCCCGGTCGGCCGCGGCTGAGGCGTTGACGTCCTCGTCGGCCGCCGCGAAGGCGTCCGGCTCCACCTCACCGGTCACGGCGACGTCGACGGTGTCCCCGTCGGAGCTGTTCATGAACCAGGCGCCGAAGCCGATGCCCGCGACGGTGACCACGAGGATCACCGCCAGCGAGATCAGGATCGCCTTGCTGCGCATGGTGGTGCGTACTTCTCGGGCGGCGACGGTGGTCACCGCGTTCATGGGGGAGTAGCTCATGGCCTACGCCACCACCTCTCGGAACAGTTCGGTCAGGTCGGGGCGGTGCCGGGTGAACGAGTGCACGGGCCCGGCGCCCAGCGCGGCGCGCAGGATCTCCTGGTCGCGCGCGGCGGAGTCGGCCTCCACCAGCAACGTGTCGCCGTGGCGCTCGACCAGGCGGCAGCCCTCCGGCAGCCACTCCGGCTCCGCGGCCCCGGGCGCGGCGGCGCCCACCGGGACGGAACCGCCTTCGGGGGCGGGCGCGGCGTCGGCAATCGGGGGCGCACCCACGGTGACCTCGAAGAGCACCGGGCCGGCGTCGCGCAGCTCGGCGACGGTGCCTTCGGCGCGGCGGCGGCCGTCGGTGATGATGACGATGCGGTCGCACAGGCGCTGGACCAGGTCGAGTTGGTGCGAGGAGAACACGACGGGGGCGCCGCGCTCGGCGTACTCGCGCAGCAGCTCGGCCATCACGTCGACGGCGACGGGGTCGAGGCCGGAGAACGGCTCGTCGAGCACGAGGATCTCCGGGTCGTGCACGAGCGCGGCCGCCAGCTGCACGCGCTGCTGGTTGCCCAGCGAGAGCGTGTTGAGCTTGTCGCCGGCGCGCTCGGCCAGGCCGAGACGCTCGAGGAGGGCCTCCGTGTTGGCCTGTGCGGCCTGCTTTCCGACGCCGTGCAGGCGCGCGAGGTAGGCGAGTTGCTCGCCGATGGGCTCCTTGTCGTAGAGGCCGCGCTCCTCGGGCATGTAGCCGATGGTGCGGCGCACCGCGTCGTCGACGGGGCGGCCGTCGACGCGGACCTCGCCGGAGTCGGCCTCGAGCACGCCGAGGGCGATGCGCATGCAGGTCGACTTGCCTGCGCCGTTGGAGCCGACGAAGCCGTAGAGGCTGCCGGCGGGCACGGTGAAGCTGAGGTTGTCCAGGGCGAGGTTGTCGCCGTAGCGCTTGGTCAGGCTGTCTATCTCTAGGGTGCTCACGGTCTTTCCGGTCGTCTCGTGGGGCTGGAGGTGTTGTTTTGTCGGGGCATCGGTGTCTTCGGCGGCCAACATTACGGGGCGGTGGCAGCCTCCGCGAAACGGCGCCGAAACCGCGCCGAACCCCGCCGAAACCGCGCAGGGCACGGGCTGGGTGCGGGGGGATGTCACGGGGCGTGGATCGTCCCGGGCGCCGGTGCTAGTCGACCGGCTCCGGCTCCGGCGCCGCGTCCGCGGAGGCGTTGAAGGTCAGCGCGTAGCCGACGGCCGGCAGCGTCGAGCAGACGGTGACGACCAGGGTCAGCGCGATGCCGATGATGATCAGGGCGGTGTCGAAGGGGAAGACCGCGGGGAACCAGCCACCGATGATCGCCATGCCGAAGCCGGCCACCAGGGTGGTCCACTGGAGGGCCTGGAAGCCGATCCGGCGCCAGCGCGCGAGCACCTCGGCCTCGTACTCGTCCAGGGCGGCGTCCGGCGCGGCGTCCTTGATGTCGATCGTGCAGCGCAGGATGCTCCAGGCGGTGCAGCTGATGAGGACGCTGATCACGTAGGGCCAGAAGAAGCCGTCGGGCCCACCGAAGCGGGAGAAGACCAGGAACAGCGGCATCGCGGCGAACGCGACGGCCATACTGCCGAGGTAGATCGCGAGGAGCATCCGCGTCGAGCGGGGGGTTGCGGAACCTCTCGAAGCTCCGGCTGCGCTCGACCTTGCGGCGCCAGCGCTCGACGCGGCGGCGCTCGCGCTCGGCGTGGCGGGCCGCGCGCGGGTCCGGCGGGGTCGCGGTGGCGGTCGCCCCGATGGACGGCTGCTGGTACGGGGACTGGTGCTGGGACTGGGACTGGGACGGTTGCGTGGGGTGGGACATGGCTCTCACCTTCCGTAGACGTCGTGGGACAGGTAGCTGAATTCCTTGCGGGAGAAGACCGCCTCGACGGGCAGGTCGAAGACCTCGCAGATCCGGAAGGCGAGATCGAGGCTGGGGTAGTGGTCCCCGCGCTCGAGCGCGCCGACGGTCTGAGGGTTGACCTCGACCAGCTTCGCGAGATCGGCGCGCGTCATGTCCCGTTCTGCGCGCAGCACCCGCATCCGGTTGTAGATTGGCCGTTCGGCCCTTTTCCTTGGGGACATGACTCAAAGTGTTGCATAAACCCAACAGTCCGTCAACGGGTGGCAACAAACTCGTCGGGGAACGCGCGGTGTCGCAAAGCTCCCGGGGTATCTTGGGCGCCATGACTGGCCCCACCCCCGTGCGCATCGACGACCCCGCGGACGCGCGTCTCGACGACGTCCGCGACCTCAACCACTCCGACTCCCGCCCCGACCTGCCCGGCGGCAAGGGCCTCGTCATCGCCGAGGGGCCGCTGGTCTGCGAGCGCCTGCTGGCCAGCCGCTTCCCGGCCCGCTGCCTCGTCGGCTTCCCCGACCGGCTCGCCGGCTTCCTCGCCGACCACCCCGGGCTGCCGGAAGACCTGCCCGTCTACGAGGTCACCCGCGAGACGCTGCGCGAAGTCGCCGGCTTCGACATGCACCGCGGGCTGCTCGCCGCCGCCGACCGTGCGCCCGAACCCGGCCTCGAGGAGGCCCTCGACGGCGCGCGCACCGTCGTCGTGCTCGAGGGCGTGGGTGACCACGAGAACATCGGCGCGATCTTCCGCAACGCCGCCGGCATGGGGGTCGACGCCGTGATCTTCGGCAACGGCTGCGCCGACCCGCTCTACCGGCGCAGCGTGCGCGTGAGCATGGGGCACGTGCTGCGCACCCCGTTCGTGCACCTCGGCGGCACCCACACCACCTGGCAGCGCCGCCTAGAGGAGCTGCGCTCGGCCGGCTTCCGCCTGGTCTCGCTGACCCCGGACCCGGGCGCGGTGGTCCTGCCGGAGGCGCTTGCCGACGCCGCGGGCGACGCCTACGAGCGCGTGGCCCTCCTGGTCGGTGCGGAAGGACCCGGGCTCACCGAGCACGCGATGCGTGCGACCGACGTGCGGGCCCGCATCCCGATGGCGCCGGGCACCGACTCGCTGAACGTGGCGACCTCGGCGGCCGTCGCCTTCTACGAGCGCGACCGCTCGCTCGGCTTCCCCGGCGTGCGGCGCGGCTGAGGGGCGCCGGTTCGGGCGGACGCGCCCCGGGTGCCACCCGCCCCTATCCGCGGTCGGAGTGGCGGATCGCCTCGTTGATCCGGGAGCCCCAGTTGCGCGCCCTACGCCGGATGCTCCGGCCCACCCGCCGACCGGCGGCGGCCGCGGCCTCCGCGAGCCGGGCGAACTCCTCGCCCTGGCTGGGCTCCTCGGAGTGGTCCTCGTAGTCGTCGTAGGAGACCTCGGGCCCCAGGTTCAGCGCGGTCGCGGCCTCGTGGGCCAGCTCGCCGTGGGTGCGCCGCCGGGGCGCGGGCTCCTCGTCGACGCGGGGCTCCTTGCGCCCGTCCACGGCGAAGGCCGCGACGTTGACGTCCGGCCCGCCGGGCCCGAAGTCGACGCCCAGCCAGGCGCTCTCGGCGGCGTCGGCCAGCTCGACCGGGTCGAAGGGCAACGCGATGCCGCCGAGCTGCTCGCCGTGCTCGCCGGCCCAGAAGGGCCCCTCGAAGGGCTCGGGCAGCCCGATGTCCTCGATGACGCCCTCGCGCAGCGCGGAGAAGGCGCGCACGATCTCACCGTCGCGCCAGTGGGCGAAGCCGCCGAAGTCGGCGTCCGCGTTGCGCGCGAAGGCGTAGATGTCGCGGGCGGGCCGGCTGGCGCGCAGCTCGGGGTCGACGGCGGAGATCTTCTGCACGCCGTCGAGAAGCGTCTGGACCACGGTGACCCCGGGGAAGGCGGCGATGTAGAACTCGCCGCGGCCGGCGGGCGCCGAGCGGTGCAGCGGGAAGCGCCCGATCGAGGTCACGGGCCAGGAGGGCCGCAGCTGGGCGAGGTACTTGCGCCCGAAGCCGCGGTCGGCCTTGGGCTCGGGGGCGAGCACGCGGGCGACGTGGCCGGGCTCCGCCTCGGCGACGAACCACAGGGTCACCGCCGCGCTGATGGGTTTCTGGTCGAAGAATCCGGCGTAGCGGTCGCCGCCGGCCTCGGCGTAGCCGTCCCCGGGATCCCCGGGGGTTACTCCGAACATCGTCATCGTGGTTTCCGCCTGTCCCGTGGTCCCGGCCCGGTCTACTTCCGGGGCCGCTTGGTGTTGGTGCGCACGCCGAGCAGCACGTCCTCCCAGTGCGGGGTCACGGCACGGCGGCGCCGCTTACTCGGCTTGTCCTCGGCGTCGGGGTGGCGCAGGAAGGAGTCCTCCTCGCCCTCGGCCTCCGCGGGCCCGTCCTCCGCGCCCTCGGCGTCGTCGGCCGGGCGGGCGTCGCGCGCACCGCGGGCCTCCGGGGCGTCGCCGGCGTCCTCGTGGTCGTCGAAGTCCTGGTCGGCGGCCCCGCCGTCGAGCGGGGTCAGCGTGCGCACCGGGCGGGCGGACTCAGGGTCGGTCAGCTCGGCGGCGGTGGCGTTGCGCGCGACCGTCGTCGAGGAGCTGGTCATGTGGTCCTGCAGGGTCCACTCGGCGCGGTGGTCGGTCATGCCGGTCTGCCAGGACACGGTCACGACCCACTGGCCGTCGTGGTCGCGCAGCGCGTCCCACACCGCGCCGGAGGGGTCGATGTCGCGGGCGGCGAAGGCGGTGGCCAGCACCTCGGCCAGCGACAGCTTGGCCGGGCCGTCGTCGCGCACCGGGTGCGAGCCGCGGGCGAGCTCCGCGATGCGGGCGCGCTCGAGGAGCACCGGGTGGGCGAAGGGCTCGACGCGGGACTCGGCCACGCCCATCTCGTCGGCCAGCGCGGTGATCGTCGCGCCGCCGCGCACGCGGTCCTGGATCTCGCGCGGGCGCATGGTCAGCGGCGCGGACAGGCGCGGGTCCGGCTCCTTGCCGCGGCTGCTTGCCGACGCCCCGTCGCTCACCGTCGCGTGTCCCGCACGGTGGGCGGGCTCGCCGGCGCCTGCGGCGCCGTCGTGGGCGGGCCCGTCCGTCTCCGCGGCGGGGTCGTCGTCGGCGTCCCCGGCGGCGGCGAAGAGCGGGGTGGCGGGGGACGCACCCGCGGTGCCGTTCTCGCCGGCGTCGGCCGGCGCGGCGTCGTCAATCGCGTCGTCGGCGCCGTCGGGGTGCAGGAGCGCGCGCAGCTCGTCGGTGACGGTCACCCGGAAGCGGGCGGCCTCCTCCGACTGCTCCGGGGCGTCGGACAGCACCAGGGAGGTGTCCGAGGACTCACCGGGAACGAGGTACAGCTCGCGCATGCGCTCTCCTTTGACGGGGCCAGGATGTCCTTTTCCACTGTAACGCAGCGGCGCGCCGCAACCTGGGAGGTCACGGCGCGCCGGTGTGTTAGCGGGGCAGTCCCCGCGGCGGGTGGGGTCGGCGGCTACTTCGCGGCGGCCACGCCCGCGTCGAGCACGGCGTCCAGGGCGCGGGTCAGGGTGACCATGTCGTCCTTCTCGATGGCCGGGAAGGCGCCGATGCGCAGCTGGTTGCGGCCGAGCTTGCGGTAGGACTCGGTGTCCAGGATGCCGTTGGCGCGCAGCACCTTGGCCACCTCGCCGGCGTCGACCGAGTCGTCGAGGTCGACGGTGCACACGACCAGTGAGCGGGCGGCCGGGTCGGTCACGAACGGGGTGGCCTCCGGGCGGGACTCGGCCCAGTCGTAGATGACCGAGGAGTTGGCGGTGGTGCGCTCGACCATGCCGGCCAGGCCGCCGTTGGCGTTCATCCACCGGATCTGGTTGTCCAGCATCAGCAGGGTGGCCACGGCCGGGGTGTTGTAGGTCTGGTTCTTGCGCGAGTTGTTCACCGCGGTCTGCAGGTTCAGGAAGGCCGGGATGAAGCGGTCCGAGGCGTTGATGCGCTCGATGCGCTCGAGGGCGGCCGGGCTCATCGCGGCCAGCCACAGGCCGCCGTCGGAGGCGAAGCACTTCTGCGGCGAGAAGTAGTAGACGTCGGCCTGGTCCATCTCGACCGGCAGGCCGCCGGCGCCGGAGGTGGCGTCGACGACGACCAGCGAGTCCTCGGAGCCCTCGGGGCGGGTGACCGGCACCATCGCGCCGGTGGAGGTCTCGTTGTGGGCCCAGGCGATGACGTCGGCGCCCTCGAAGGCCTGCGGGGTCGGGGCGGTGCCCGGCTCGGCCTCGAGGACCGCGGGCTCGTCGAGCCACGGCGCCTGGGCGGAGGCCTTGGCGAACTTGCCGGAGAACTCACCGAAGGAGAGGTGACCGGACTTCTTCTCGATCAGCCCGAAGGTCGCGGCGTCCCAGAAGGCGGTCGCGCCACCGAGCGAGAGCACGATCTCGTAGCCCTCGGGCAGCGAGAACAGGTCGGCCAGCCCGGAGCGGACGGAGCCGACGACATCCTTGACGCCGGGCTTGCGGTGGGAGGTGCCGATCACGGTGCTCGCGCCGTCGACGATCGCCTGGATCTGTTCCTGGCGGACCTTCGACGGGCCGCAGCCGAAGCGGCCGTCGGAGGGGATGAGCTCGGGGGCGAGCGTGAACGGGGTCTCGGACATTGAGGTCACCTTTTCTCTGGGTGTGCTCTGGGCTTTTTCCTTCTCGGCCGGGGAGGCTCCCGGGGATCTCACTGTATCGCCCCGCCTCCCGCGAGGGGGACGGCGGTGGGCGTGACCGGCGGCGGGGGAGTGGACGACGACGGCGCGGGCCCCGAAAACGGGGGGAGTGCGCCACCCCCGGCACGCTCGGAAATATTGTGTCTGTCACAGCGATACGTACACTGTGGGTGCGCTCATCACAGGTCCGCACCCCGATCTCCGGGGTGCCTTCGGGTGTGCCGGGACGACGGTCGAGCACCGTGGTCCGGGACGCCCCCGACCCCGGGTGTGCGCCGCGGTACGCGTGTACTGTTTCGGGTGAGGCCGTTACAGTCGCCCAGCCCTCAGCGGGGCCGCGACGGTGGTCCACGCGACACCCCGCCTTTAGGGTGGGACGTGACGGTGACGGTGCCTCACGGTCGGGTCCAGCTCCCGGCCGGGGCGCCGTGGCGGACACCGCTGAAGTTCCGCCAGAAGGCCCGGTGACGGGTCCGTGAAGGTCAACGACAAAACCGAGAAAGGTTCACAGTGGCTACTGAAAACGACAAGGCCGTGCTCCACTACCCCGGCGGGGAGTACGAGATGAGCATCAAGCAGGCCACCGAGGGTAACTCGGGCATCGAGCTGGGCAAGATGCTCAGCGAGACCGGCTTCACCACCTTTGACCCCGGCTACGTCTCCACTGGCTCCACCGAGTCGAAGATCACCTACATCGACGGCGCCAACGGCATCCTGCGCTACCGCGGCTACGACATCGCCGACCTCGCCGAGAACGCCACCTTCAACGAGGTCTCCTACCTCCTGATCAAGGGTGAGCTGCCGAACGAGGAGCAGCTGCGCAACTTCTCCAACGAGATCCGCCACCACACGCTGCTGGACGAGGACTTCAAGGCCCAGTTCAACGTCTTCCCGCGCAACGCCCACCCGATGGCCGTGCTGGCTTCCTCGGTCAACATCCTGTCGACCTACTACCAGGACCAGCTCGACCCGCTCGACGAGGCGCAGCTGGACAAGGCGACCGTGCGCCTGATGGCCAAGGTCCCGATGCTGGCGGCCTACGCCTACCGCGCCTCCAAGGGTGCGCCGTACATGTACCCGGACAACTCGCTGAACGCCCGCGAGAACTTCCTGCGCATGATGTTCGGCTACCCGACCGAGCCCTACGAGGTCGACCCGGTCATGGTCAAGGCCCTCGACAAGCTGCTCATCCTGCACGCCGACCACGAGCAGAACTGCTCCACCTCGACCGTGCGCATGGTCGGCTCCGCCCAGGCCAACCTCTTCGTCGCCATCGCCGGCGGCATCAACGCCCTGTCCGGCCCGCTGCACGGCGGCGCCAACCAGGCCGTCCTCGAGATGCTCGAGGACATCAAGAACAACAACGGCGGCGACGCGACCGACTTCATGAACCGCGTGAAGAACAAGGAGAAGGGCGTCCGCCTGATGGGCTTCGGCCACCGGGTGTACAAGAACTACGACCCGCGCGCCGCCATCGTCAAGGAGACCGCCCACGAGGTGCTCGAGCACCTCGGCGGCGACGACCTGCTGGACCTGGCCATGGAGCTCGAGGACATCGCCCTCAAGGACGACTACTTCATCTCCCGCAAGCTCTACCCGAACGTGGACTTCTACACCGGCCTGATCTACCGCGCCATGGGCTTCCCGACGGACTTCTTCACCGTCCTGTTCGCCATCGGCCGTCTGCCCGGCTGGATCGCCCACTACCGCGAGCAGCTGCAGATGAACTCCAAGATCAACCGCCCGCGTCAGATCTACACCGGCCACACCCTGCGCAAGGTCACCCCGCGCGACCAGCGCTAGTTGCGGCGGGCGGCTGACACCGCCCTGAGATTTCCGACGGCCGCGCCACCCGCCCCGGGTGGCGCGGCTTTCGCGTGGGCGGGTGGTGCGGGGTGGGATGTCGGCCGCGGCGTGGGGTGTCGGCCGCGGCGTTCGCCCCGCGGTTTTCGCGCCGGGCGGGACGCAAGTTAGGCTCGCCAGACAGGCGCATGATCTATCGTTTCGCATATAATGCACGCCGATGGCCCTCCGCCGCGTTCCCCGCGGCGTCGAGCGGCCGGACACTGTCCCCGATGAAGGAGAATGCATCACCCATGGAGAAGCCCGACGTGAACGTGCCCGAGGGTCCGGCACCGGAGGACCTGGTCATCGAGGACGTCACGGTCGGTGACGGCGCGCAGGCCCAGGCCGGCGACACCGTGGAGGTGCACTACGTGGGGGTCGACTTCGAGACCGGCGAGGAGTTCGACTCCTCCTGGGACCGCAAGCAGAGCATCGAGTTCCCCCTCGACCGGCTGATCGACGGCTGGAAGGAGGGCATCCCCGGCATGCGCGCCGGCGGACGTCGTCGCCTGATCTGCCCGCCGGAGAAGGCCTACGGCCCGGCCGGCGGCGGCCACCCGCTCTCGGGTCGCACGCTCGTCTTCGTCATCGACCTCATCGCGGTCGCCGAGTGACGTCCCCGGCGGGGTGGCCCGCCGGTGGAGGTGGGATCACCCGTCGGCGGAGGCGGGGTGACCTGCCGGCGAAGTTGCAGCGGGCGGGCTCGTGGTGGGCCTGGCCATCTACGGCGGGTGCTCCGCAGCGAGCCCGTACCCTGGCGCGGTCTTCACGGCCGCGCTTTTTCGTGTCTCGGGGGCCGGTGGGACCCTCGGAAGGGCCACCGGGGGTAACGCGGGCCGCCCGACCACCCCAGGTCAGGGCGGCTTCGGGGGTGGAATTCGTATTGGTTATAAACAAGTCTCCCCATTCACTATCCGCAATCGCTGTGAAACAGGTAACTTCTAGCACGCAAGCGTGGCGTGCTCCCAGGGATCCGGTGATCCCCGGGTACTGGTGTTCCACCTGACGTCCACGCGCTGAGCTGACCACGCCGTGGGACCCCGTCCCCTCCGACGCGATCCCCACGGCGCGAAACAGAGAGGACACCCGCCATGAGCACCGCAGAGCCCGCGGCCGTCGCCGAGCGCCCGGTACGCCGGGAACCGACGGCCGAAGACTTCCGGGAGGTACGCGCCGGAGCCCGGTTCCAGGAGCTGCGCAGCAAGTACCGCTCCTTCAACTTCCCGATGTCCGTCGCCTTCTTCCTCTGGTACATCGCCTACGTCGTCGCGGCGACGTTCTTCCCCGACCTGATGGCCGTCAACGTCTACGGCAGCGTCAACCTGGGCATCGTCCTCGGTGTGCTGCAGTTCGTCACGACGTTCATCATCACCTGGGTGTACGTGCGCTACGCCAACAAGAACATCGAGCCGCGCGCGGCCGCGATCCGCACCGAGATGGAAGGGTAGGCCCACACCATGGACTCGTTGAACACCACCCAGATCCTGGCGCAGGACTCGAGCGCGGACGTCGGCAACCCGATCCTGAACATCTCGGTCTTCGTCGCCTTCATCGTCGTGACCATGGCGATCGTCATGCGCGCCGGCAAGACCACCAAGGAGGCCTCGGACTTCTACACCGGCGGCGCCTCCTTCTCCGGCGCCCAGAACGGCCTGGCCATCTCGGGCGACTACCTGTCGGCCGCGTCGTTCCTCGGCATCGTCGGCGCCATCGCGCTGAGCGGCTACGACGGCTTCCTCTACTCGATCGGCTTCTTCGTCGCCTGGCTGGTGGCCCTGCTGCTGGTCGCCGAGCCGATGCGTAACGTCGGCCGCTTCACCATGGCGGACGTGCTCTCGTTCCGCCTGCGCCAGAAGCCGGTGCGCACCGCGGCCGCCTTCGGCACGCTGTTCGTCTCGCTGTTCTACCTCATCGCCCAGATGGCCGGTGCCGGCTCGCTGGTCTCGGTGCTGCTGAACATCCACGACACCACCGTCCAGGCCGGCGTCGTCGGCGTGGTCGGCCTGGTCATGATCGCCTACGTGCTCATCGGCGGCATGAAGGGCACCACCTACGTGCAGATGATCAAGGCCGTGCTGCTCATCGGCGCGGTGGTCCTCATGACCGTGATGGTCTTCGTCGCCGTGCGCGGCGGGGCCTCCGAGCTCTTCGACCGGGCGATCGAGATGCATCGCGACTCCGAGGCGCGCGCCGAGGCCGGCTACGCCGCCGAGGACGTGATGAAGCCGGGCCTGAAGTACGGCGCCGACTTCGTCAGCCAGCTCGACTTCCTCTCCCTGGGCCTCTCGCTGGTCCTGGGCGTCGGCGGCCTGCCGCACGTGCTGATGCGCTTCTACACCGTGCCCACGGCCACCGAGGCGCGCAAGTCCGTGACCTGGGCGATCGTGCTGATCGGCTCCTTCTACCTGATCACCCTGATCCTGGGCTACGGCGCCGCCGCGCTCGTCGGCCCGGACAAGGTGCTCGACGCGCCGGGCGGGGCGAACTCCGCGGCGCCGCTGCTGGCCCTGGAGCTGGCCGGCCCGCTGTTCATGGCCGTCGTCTCCGCGGTCGCCTTCGCCACGGTGCTCGCGGTGGTCGCGGGCCTGGCGATCACCGCCTCGGCCTCGATCGCGCACGACATCTACCACGCGGTGCTGCGCGACGGCCAGGCCACCGAGGAGGAGCAGGTCCGCGTCTCGCGCATCACGGTGGTGGTGCTCGGCATCGTCGCGATCGTCCTGGGCATCCTGGCCATGCAGCAGAACGTCGCCTTCCTGGTCTCGCTGGCCTTCGCCATCGCGGCGAGCGCGAACCTGCCGACGATCCTGTTCTCGCTGTACTGGCGCCGCTTCAACACCACCGGTGCCGTGGCCTCGATGTACACCGGCCTGGGCAGCGCCCTGCTGCTGATCTTCTTCTCGCCGGCGGTCTCGGGCACCCCGACCTCGATGTTCTCGGGCGTCGACTTCTCCTGGTTCCCGCTGACCAGCCCCGGCCTGGTCTCGATCCCGCTGGGATTCCTGGCCGCGATCATCGGCACCTACCTGGGCAAGCCGGACAACCTCGACGACCTCGCCGACGAGATGGAGGTCCGCTCCCTGACCGGCGTCGGCGTGGAGGCCCCGGTCAGCCACTGACCGGCACCCCGCACCGAGATTTCCGACGCCCGCCCCATCACCCAGGGGCGGGCGTCGCCCGTCTGGTGCCCCCTCGCCGCCTCCGCGGCGCCGCCTGCGCGGCGCCGGTACTAGGATCTTGCGCATGTCTGAATCCTCCGGCCGTGACGGGGTGGCCACGGTCAACCGGGTCCTCGTCGGAATCTGCGCGGTGCTCGCCGTGGCCGTGCTCGTGCTCGTCATTGCCTTCGTCAACCTCTCGCGCCCCGGCGGCGGGGAGGCCGCCTCGGGCGAGGGAGTCGTCGGCGACGGGGGAGTGGTCCAGGACGGGCTGCACGGCGGGCCGGTGGAGAACGCCACGGCCGCGCAGGTCAGCGTGATCCGGCTGAGCGACGGCAAGCGTCGCGGAACGGCCTCGGAGCGCTATGCGCGTCCGGCGTTGAGCCTGGCCAAGCTCTACATCGCGGACTACGTGCTCGACCACGGGACGGTCTCGCAGCGGTGGGAGGCGATCAACATGATCTCGGACTCCTCGGATGCCGCGGCCAAGGACCTCTACACCGCCTACCCGGACTCGATCGACGCGACCGCGGAGAAGTACGGGCTCGAGTCGACCCGCTCGGGCGAGGACTGGGGCTACGCGCTGACCTCCACCTATGACGTGGCGACCTTCGTTGCGCGCGTGCTCGACGCTGACCCGACCTCGCCGATCCTGGTCGCGATGGCCCGGGCGGCGGACGTGGCCGAGGACGGCTACGAGCAGAACTGGGGCACGGCGTTGCTGCCTGGCACGATCGGCACGAAGTGGGGCTGGTCGAATGACAAGGAGCTGCACTCCTCGGTCTCCTTCAGCGAGAACTTCGTCGTCGCCGCCGCGGTGACCGGCTCGAGCGAGGATCTCACCGAGCTCGTCGAGGACCGGATCAAGGGCATGGGCTCCTGGATCGGCGACGACGCGGTCGACCACATCGACGCGGACAAGTCGAATGACAAGTCCGGGGACAAGTCCGCCGAGAAGTCCTCCGGGGAATCCGGGAAGAAGTCCGGCGACAAGTCGGACGACAAGAAGTCGGGCGAGAAGCGCGACGAGGAGAAGCCCGACGAGAAGAAGTCCCAGGACGGCAAGAAGCCGGAGGACAAGTCGAATGACAGGTCCTCCGGCCGGTCCGGGGAGAAGAAATCCCCGGAGAAGTCCTCCGCCGAGCCCTCGGCGAAGAAGGGCGAGAGGTAGCCGCCGGCGGGGGAGTGGCCGCCGGCGGGGGGAGTTGCCGCCTGCGGGGAAATGGCCGCCAGCTGGAGCTAGCTGGACAGTCGGGCGGCCTGCTCGGCGATCGAGCGCAGCTGCGCGCCGTTGACGGAGATGCCGCCGGGCAGGTTGATGGTCACCTTGTCCAGGCTCGGCAGGGTGAAGTTCTCGGTGCTGCCCAGCGGTAGCCCTCCGCCCTGGCCGCCGCCGTTGCCGCGGGTGCCGCCCTGGCCGCCGCCGTTTCCACCGTTGCCGGCATTGCTGCCGTTACCGGTGCCGCCGGCGTTCCCGGTCCGGCCGTTGCCGCCGCTCGGCTCGGCGTTCGTGCCGCTCGGCTGCAGCGCCGGCAGGGAGGTGGTGCCCGGGGTCCACTGGCCCCAGTCGCGGGTGTAGACGTCGTTGATGTCGACGTCGACCCCGCCGACGCGGGCGGTGACACCGGGGCGCTGGTAGACGTTGGCGCGCGGGTGGATCTTGCCGTTGGAGCCCCAGCCGTGCTGCCAGAAGTACTCGCCGATGCCGTCGGCGATCAGCCAGTCCATGGTCGGGTAGTTGGCGTAGACACCGGTCTTGAGTCCGGCGGCGGCCAGCGCGGCCGAGAAGCCCTTGAGGTACGGCTTGATCAGCGTCTCGTACTCGTTGCGGGTGGGGTTGTCGTCGATGGCGACGTAGATCGGCTTGCCGGTCGGGCCGCCCGCGGCGGCGTGCAGGGCGATGGCCTTCGGCGCGTGCTTGGCGGCACCGGCGGCACCTTCGCGCCAGTCGGCGGTGCGGTCCTTGCCGTACTGGTAGACGGAAGCGGTCGCCAGGCCCGCGGCGGCCAGGGCCTTGGTCTCCTCGATCTTGACGGGCTTGCCCTTCATCCAGGCCTCGCGGGGCTCGGAGATGTAGCGGATCGCGCCGAGGTGCCCGGCGCTCTTGATCGCCTGGGCGCTCGGCACGCCGCCGGAGTAGTCGAGGACGGTGCCGAGCGAGCGGCCCTGCGCGTTGGCCTGCGGCAGCACGGCGGCGCCGGCGCCGAGGGCGAGGGCCGCGCCGGCGACGCGGAAGAGACTGCGGCGGTTCATCGGGGAGTTCAGGTTCATGGTCGCTCCTTGGGAGGGAAGGCAGGTGGCGGACGGTGTAGGAAGCGTAAGTCCGAGCCGGACACCAACAATCCCAGTAGTCACACGAGTAACAAGCGTAACTATAACAGCAAGGTGTCGGGAGGGCCGGACGGCGGTGTGCCGTGCGTTGTCGCCCTTTGCCCACCTTCGGGATAGATGCCATGGGTTCCGGCTTCGGCGGACACGTCGGTTGCGGGGCGTCATGCTTTCACCGAGATGTGCGCGCGGTCGAGTGCGTGGCGGTCTGTTGACGGTTGCGCACTGAGGGGCTTTCGGGGTCTGTTGGATGGATTGGCAATCGAGCGAACGTCGTTGGGGCTGGAGGCCACTCTCTGGAAAAGAGATCTATTTACGTATGTGTCGCACGGAGGGGGTAGCGGGGTTGATGCGGTTTTAGCTGGGCCAGGAGGGAAAATCGGCTAACTGCTAGTGTTGCCGTTATGAAGAAAAGACTTGCATTCATGGTGATGATTCCATGTTTGGCTTTGGCTGCATGCTCGGGCCAGAACGATGAGCGGTCGGGGGCGAGCGCTGACGGGTCGGGCTCTTCCGGGGTGGAAGCGGCGGATCGTTTCACGGGCGAAGTCGGCGATTTCACGATTCATGTGACTGATCTCGGGGACCCCTCGGAAATCGCGGAAGTCGAGATGCCCGATTACGACGGGATGAAGCAGGTTTCTGTGTCTGCCGATGTGACCAACAATGGCGCGAAGGAGATCGACCTTGCCTGCGGATTCGACCTGGACGTCCGTATTTTTTCCAACGGCGAGTCGTGGGGCAACGTTGGGTACCTGGAGCGGGTGCCAGGTAACCCGTCCTGCGAGGATCATCTCAAACCAGGTGAGACCCAGAAGATGACATGGGTCTCTATAATGCCGAGCGAGAAGCAGCCGACAGACCTTGAAGTGGAGGATACGTCCGATCCGAATGCGTATGCCCAGATAAAGGTTCGGTAGAGACGTCGAAAGGGGCCAGCAGAGTCGCCCCGGAGGCTAGGCCACCCGATCCGCTTCCTATGCGGATCTGGTGGCTTTTCGTGTTTTGGCGTGTGTGGAGTTACGCACTTGCCTGGCGTGGCGGTTTTCTTGTCTTCCGCAATCAAGTCGAGCTGATCTGTGGAAGTGGGACCTCTGCTCAAGCGAGCCCGGAGACGCGGAAAACCCGGGCCACCGAAGAGACGGTGGCCCGGGTTTTCACGGGGTGCCCCAGAAAGGATTCGAACCTTCGACACCCGCTTTAGGAGAGCGGTGCTCTATCCCCTGAGCTACTGGGGCCGGCGCCCGCCTCAGGCGGGCACCCGACCAGGGTACCGCACCGGCGCGGGCGCCCGTAAACCCTCCCGGTCCTGCCGGTAATGCCGGGCCGCAGGGCGGCAGGCCCCGGTCCTCCCGGCCGCGGACGCCCCGCAGACCCCGGCGCTCAGGCCAGGCGCTCAGGCCAGGCGCTTGCGCTCGTAGCTGAGGAACCGGTAGCGCAGCGGCATCTCGCTGACGCCCACGGTCAGGCGCCCGCGCTCGGAGGCCAGCCAGCCGCTGTCGGAGACCTGCGAGAAGTCCTCGGGCACGTCCGGCGCGGAGACCGCACGTTCGCGCAGCACGGGGAGCAGCACGGCGTCGACAAGCGTCACCTCGATGCGGTCGACCACCTCGACGGCACGCGCGTAGAGGCGCGCGCCGCCGATGATCCAGCCGTCGTGGCCCTCGCGCTGCTCGTGGCCGACCAGGCCCTGGCGGCCGACGCGGCCGGGCAGGCCGGTGAAGCCGGTCAGGTCCGGAAGGGAGCTGACCACCTCCGCGCCGGCGGACCACTCGCCGGGCTCGCGAGAGGAGACGACGATGTTCTCCCGGCCCGGCAGCGGGCGGTTCTTCGCCGGCAGCGACTCCCAGGTGCGCCGCCCCATGATCACGGGGAAGCGCAGGGTGGTCTCCTTGAAGTGGGCCAGGTCCTCGGGCAGGTGCCAGGGCATCGTCTCGCCGTCGCCGATGACCCCGTCGACCGACTGCGCCCAGATCGCGCCGAGCATCAGACCGCCACCGGGGCCTTGATCGTCGGGTGCGGGTCGTAGCCGACCAGCTCGACGTCGTCGAAGTCGTAGTCGAAGAGCGAGGCGGCCTTGCGCAGCTTCAGCTGCGGGTACGGCCGCGGGGTGCGCGAGAGCTGCTCGGCGACCTGCTCGCGGTGGTTGTCGTAGACGTGGCAGTCGCCGCCGGTCCAGATGAACTCGCCGACCTCCAGCCCGACCTGCTGGGCGACCATGTGGGTCAGCAGCGAGTAGGAGGCGATGTTGAACGGCACGCCGAGGAACATGTCCGCGCTGCGCTGGTAGAGCTGCAGGCTGAGTTTGCCGTCGGCGACGTAGAACTGGAACAGCAGGTGGCACGGCGGCAGCGCCATATTCTCAAGCTCGCCGACGTTCCAGGCGCTGACGATGTTGCGCCGGGAGTTAGGGTCCTCGCGCAGCAGGTCGAGGGCGCGCTGCATCTGGTCGATGTGGCGCCCGTCTGGGGTGGGCCAGCTGCGCCACTGCACCCCGTAGATCGGGCCCAGCTCGCCGTCCTCGTCGGCCCACTCGTTCCAGATCCTGATCCGGTTGTCCTGCAGCCAGTGCACGTTGGAGTCGCCGCGCAGGAACCACAGCAGCTCGCCGACGACCCCGCGGAAGTAGACCTTCTTGGTGGTCAGCAGGGGGAAGGACTCGGCGAGGTCGAAGCGCATCTGCGCGCCGAACAGGCTGGTCGTGCCCGTCCCGGTGCGGTCGTCCTTGTGTGCGCCGGTCTCGATGATCCGGCGCAGCAGGTCCTCGTAGGGGGTCTCAACCGGTGCTGCACTCATGGGCGTCACCCTACCGCGGGGCCGGGCCACCTGACGTCACCGGTGGCGGGACGTCACAGGTAGCTGCCGTTCTCCTCGAGGAAGGTCGCGGCGTGCTCCATGATCTCGTCGGCCAGCTCCGGGCGGCAGATCAGGATGTCCGGCAGGTAGGTGTCCTTGTGGTTGTAGGTGGGCTCGTTGCCGTCGAGACGCGAGCAGTGCAGCCCGGCTGCGCGGCACACGCCGATCGGGGCGGCGGAGTCCCACTCGTACTGGCCGCCGGCGTGGATGTAGGCGTCCGAGTCGCCGAGCAGCACGTTCATGGCCTTCGCGCCGGCTGAGCCCAGCGGCACGGTGGTACGGCCCATCTTCTCGGCGATGTACTCGGTCACGGCCGGCGGGCGGTTGTGCGAGATGGTGATCTTCATCGAGTAGGGGCCGGTGACCGCGCGGACGTCGCCGGTGTGGAAGACCACGCCGAGGTCGGGCAGGCCGACGGCGGCGTGGGTCGGGCGGCCGTTCTCGACCAGCGCGATGTGCACGGCCCAGTCCTGGCGGCCCGTAGCGAACTCCTTGGTGCCGTCGAGCGGGTCGATGATCCAGACCCGGTCCTTGCCCAGGCGGTCCGGGTTGTCCGCGGCCTCCTCGGAGAGGAAGCCGTCGTCGGGGCGGTGCTGCTCGAGCACGCGGGCGATCCAGCTCTGCGCGAGCTCGTCGCCGGCGTCGCCGAGGTTTCGTCCGCGCAGCAGGCCGACGTTGCGCACGCCCTTGAGAATTTCACCGGTGCCCTGTGCCAGCCTCTTGGTGAGGCGGGCGTCGGAAAGCTCAGCTGTCATGGTGACCACTCTATCCGTTTGGTTAGATCGAGGCATGGCCTCCCGCATCCTCGACGACTTCCGCCCTCAGGTGGCGCAGTGGTTCCGGGAGGTCTACGAGAAGCCCACGAAAGTGCAGGAAGAGGCCTGGGCGACCATTTCCCGGGGCGAAAACGCCCTGGTCGTCGCGCCCACGGGCTCCGGCAAGACGCTCGCGGCCTTCCTCTGGGCGCTCGACTCGCTGGTCGAACCGGCCGGCCAGGCGGTGCTCACGGCCCCGGGCGAGGGCGCGCGCGAGATGAGTGCGGCGGAGAAGGGCCACGGGGTCAAGGTGCTCTACATCTCCCCGCTGAAGGCCCTGGGTGTGGACGTGGAGCGCAACCTGCGCGCCCCGCTGACCGGCATCGCCCGCGTCGCCGAGCGCACCGGACAGGCGGTGCCGAACATCACCGTCGGCGTGCGCTCGGGAGATACCCCACAGGCCGAGCGCGCCCGTCAGCTGCGCCGCCCGCCGGACATCCTGATTACCACCCCCGAGTCGGCCTACCTGATGCTCACCTCGAAGGCGGCCGGGATCCTCCGGGACGTCGACACCGTCATCGTCGACGAGATCCACGCCCTGGCCGGCACCAAGCGCGGCGCGCACCTCGCGCTCTCGCTGGAGCGGCTCTCCCGGCTGACCGGCCGCGACCCGCAGCGCATCGGGCTGTCGGCGACGGTGCGCCCGCTGGACGCGGTCGCCGACTTCCTCGGCGGCGACCGCCCGGTGGAGATCATCGCCCCGGCCGCCCCGAAGCGCTGGGACCTCAAGGTCCACGTGCCGGTGGAGGACATGGCGGACCTGCCCGTGCCCGAGGAGGGCTCGACCATCGGCGCGGCCGTCGTCGACGACACCGTGGGCGTGACCGGCGGGGTGCCCGAGGAGTCCGCCCTGCCGGCGCAGAAGTCCATCTGGCTGTTCATCGAGCGCGAGCTCTACGCCGAGATCACCGCCGCGCGCTCCACGCTCGTCTTCGTCAACTCCCGGCGCACCGCCGAGCGGCTGACCAGCCGACTCAACGAGCTGTGGGCCGCCGAGCACGACCCGGAGTCGCTGGCCGCGCCCACCCGGCGCGACCCCGCGCAGCTGATGAAGTCGGTCGACACCGCCGGCTCCGCCGCGCCCGTCATCGCGCGGGCCCACCACGGCTCGGTGTCCAAGGACGAGCGCGCCGCCACCGAGCGGATGCTGAAAGAGGGCACGCTCAAGGCCGTGGTGGCCACCTCCTCGCTGGAGCTGGGCATCGACATGGGCGCCATCGAGCTGGTCGTCCAGGTCGAGTCGCCGCCCTCGGTCGCCTCCGGCCTGCAGCGCGTGGGCCGCGCCGGGCACACAGTCGGCGCGGTCTCGCACGGCTCCTTCTACCCGAAGCACCGCGCAGACCTGGTGCAGACGGCCGTGACGGTCGAGCGCATGCGCACCGGCTCGATCGAGGAGATCCACCCGCCGAAGAACCCGCTGGACGTACTCACCCAGCAGACCGTGGCCGCCGTGGCGGCCGCCGACCTCGACGTCGAGGACTGGTTCGCCACCGTGCGCCGCGCCCACCCCTACCGCGAGCTGCCGCGCGAGGTCTTCGACGCCGTGCTCGACCTGGTCAGCGGCGTCTACCCCTCGGCCGACTTCGCCGAGCTGAAGCCGCGGGTGGTCTACGACCGCACCACCGGCGTGCTCTCCGCACGCCCCGGGGCGCGCCGGGTGGCCGTCACCAGCGGCGGGACCATCCCGGACCGCGGCATGTTCGGCGTCTTCCTGCAGGGCGGCGGCGAGAACGGTGCCCCGCGGCGTGTCGGCGAGCTCGACGAGGAGATGGTCTACGAGTCGCGCGTGGGCGACGTGTTCACCCTGGGCGCGACGAGCTGGCGCATCGAGGACATCACCCGCGACCAGGTCCTGGTCACCCCCGCACCCGGCCACACCGGGCGCCTGCCCTTCTGGAACGGCGGCGCGGTGGGCCGCCCCGCCGAGCTCGGCCGCGCGCTCGGCGCCTTCCGCCGCGAGATCCTCGCCGAGGCCGACTCGACCGACCCCGGCGCGGGCGCCGATACCGACGCCGGCGTGGGCGTCACCGTCGGCGCGGGCGGCGCCGAGGAGCGCCTGCGCACCGCCGGGCTTGACGACGACGCGCGGGCCAACCTGGTCGCGTACCTGCGCGACCAGCGCGACGCGACCGGCGTGGTGCCCGACGAGCGCACCCTGGTCCTCGAGCGCTTCCGCGACGAGCTCGGCGACTGGCGCGTGGTGCTGCACTCGCCGTTCGGCAGGGGAGTCAACGCCGCCTGGGCCCTGGCCGTCGGCGCGGCCGTCGAGGAGACCCTCGGCATGGACGCCCAGGCCGTCGCCGGCGACGACGGCATCGTGCTGCGCCTACCGGACGCCGACGCCGAGCCCTCCGGCGCGCTGTTCGCCCTCGACCCCGACGAGGTCGGCGAGACCGTGGCCGCCCGCGTCGGCGACTCCGCGCTCTTCGCCGCCCGCTTCCGCGAGTGCGCCGCCCGCGCCCTGCTGCTGCCGCGGCGCAACCCCGGCCGACGCGCCCCGCTGTGGCAGCAGCGCCAGCGCGCCGAGCAGCTTCTCGACGTCGCGCGGCGCTACCCGTCCTTCCCGATCATCCTGGAGACCGTCCGCGAGTGCCTTCAGGACGTCTACGACCTGCCGGCCCTGGAGGAGGTGCTGCGGGCGGTCGCGCTGCGCCGCGTGCGCATCGCCGAGGTCACCACCGAGCAGCCCAGCCCCTTCGCCTCCTCGCTGCTGTTCAACTACACCGGCGCCTTCATGTACGAGGGCGACACCCCGGCCGCCGAGAAGCGCGCCGCCGCCCTCGCCCTGGACCCGGCGCTTCTGGCCAAGCTGCTGGGCACCGTCGAGCTGCGCGAGCTGCTCGACCCCGAGATCATCGCCGAGACCCACGCCCAGCTGCAGCGCACCGCCGACGGCCGCCGCGCGCGCGGGCCCGAGGAGCTCGCCGACGTGCTGCGCCTGCTCGGTCCCGTGCCCGTCGAGGAGCTGGGCGACCACTGCGACTTCGCCGACCCCGCCGGCGTCGCGCGCGCCGAGCTTGCCGGGCGCGTGATGTCCGTGCGCTTCGCCGGGCGCGAGCACCTCGCCCAGATTCCCGACGCCGCGTTGCTGCGCGACGGCCTGGGCGTGCCCGTCCCGCCGGGCGTGCCGGCCCAGGTGGACACCGTCGTCGACGCCCTCGACCAGCTGGTGGCCCGCTGGGCGCGCACCCGCGGCCCGTTCACCCTGCGCGACCTCGCCGGCGCCTTCGGGTTGTCGGTGTCGGCCGCGCACTCCGTGCTCGAGACCGCCGCGCGGGCAGGCAAGGTCGTCGAGGGCCGCTTCCGCCAGGGCGTGGAGACCGCCGAGTACTGCGACGCCGAGGTCCTCGGCGTGATCCGGCGGCGCTGCCTGGCCGCCGCGCGCCGGGAGTCCCGCCCGGTCAGCCAGTCCGCCTTCGGCCGCTTCCTGCCCGAGTGGCAGCAGGTCGCGGCCGTCGGCGAGCGGCCGGGCCTGCACGGCGTCGACGGGGTCTTCGCCGTCGTCGAGCAGCTCGCCGGGGTGCGGCTGCCGGCCTCCGCGTGGGAGTCGCTGGTGCTGCCGGCGCGCGTCGACGGCTACGAGCCGCGCTGGCTCGACGAGCTGACCACCTCCGGCGAGGTGCTCATCCGCGGCGCCGGCACCGCCGGGGCCCGCGACCCGTGGATCACGCTCCTGCCCGCCGACTACGCGGCCCAGCTCGCGGATGGCACCGACTTCGTCGGCACCACGAGGCAGAAGGACGGTGGCGACGGCGAAGCCGTCGCCACGTTCAGCGGCCTGCAGGAGTCCGTGCTCGGCGTCCTCGGCAGGGGAGGGGCGTTCCTGTTCACCGACCTGCTCGCCGAGGTCACCGGCGAGGACCTCGGCCTGGTCACCGGCCAGGTCACCCCTGAGGAGCTGCGCGAGGCGATCTGGGGCCTGGTCGAGGCCGGCCGGGTCGCCCCCGAGAGCTTCGCCCCGCTGCGCGCCCGGCTCGCCGCCTCCGGGCCGGCCTCCGGCTCGGCCCACCGCGCCAAGCGCACCCCGGGGCGCACCCGCCTGCGCATGGGACGCACCAGCTTCGCGCAGTCCCAGCGCGCCGGGGCCTTCGGCAACTCCGGCGGCAGCCGCGTCCCGCCGGACATGCGCGGGCGCTGGGCGCTCGCGGTCGCCCCGACCGAGGACGCGACCACCCGCTCGGTGGCCCTCGGCGAGGCCTGGCTGGACCGCTACGGCGTGCTCACCCGCGGCAGCGTCGTCGACGAGGGGGTCACCGGCGGCTTCGCCCTGGCATACAAGGTGCTCTCCAGATTCGAGGAGAACGGCCGGGCCCTGCGCGGCTACCTCGTCGAGGGCCTGGGCGCGGCCCAGTTCTCCGCCCCGGCGATCATCGACCGCCTGCGCGGCTACGCCGACACCCCGGACCTGGAGGGCTGGCCCTCGGGGACCCGTGAGCCGAAGGTCCACGTGCTGGCCGCCTGCGACCCGGCCAACCCCTACGGCGCGGCCCTGCCCTGGCCGCGCAAGGGGCCGACCCGCTCGGCCGGCGCGCTCGTCGTGCTCGTCGACGGCCTGCTGCTGGCGCATGTCACCCGCGGCGGACGCCGGTTGAGCCTGTTCACCGGCAGCCTCCCGGCCGGCCTCGGCGTCGGCGAGGAGGAGCTCGCCGGGCTCGTCGTGCGCGCCCTGGCCGAGCTCGTCGCCTCCGGGCGGGCCCGCGGCTTCGTCATCGAGCACGTCGACGGCGAGCCGGCGCTGACCCACCCGCTGGCCGACGCCATGCGCGCCGCAGGCGCGCGCGTCACCCCGCGGGGGCTGCGCGTGACCGCGCACGCGGGCGGGGCGGGACGTCGTCAATCGAGGGGGAACCAGCCCCGCCCGGAACGCCCCGCGCACGGCGGACGCAGCCTCGGCGAGGCGCTCGAGGAGCTCAGCTTCGACGATGACGACGAGCTGCCCTGGGGCGGCGAGCCCGACCCCACCGTCTGGGAGGGCGGCCGGGAACAACCCCCGCGTGGGGGTGGCTTCGGCCGCCGGCGCCGTGGCGGCAGGGGCGGATGGGGTCCACGTGGCGGCGGTGGCGGGAGACGTGGCCGCTGACACACCTGCCCACCGCGGTGGGCGTATGTGTACGGAGGAAATAGTTCGACCCCACTTATAGTCCGTGGTGCAGCGGGGCGAGGATGCGCCACCAGGGGATCCAGCTCCGTCGCCGACGGGAGTCGAACCACCGCGAGTCGACCCCGACCGCGCACCGCGGGACGGGTCGCCAGGGGGAGCGCCCGCGGCCGCCTCCGGGGGAGAACGGGGAGGCGGCGGGGGCGCGGGCGCGGCGGTCTCACGGCCTCACGGCGACGGCGTGGACCCCACCGGTGGGAGGGTTCAGGAGGCCCGGCAGGGACGCCGGCACCGGAGGAGGGCGCCGCGGCGCCGCGTAGCATGAAGGGGTCATGCCCGAGGGAGACTCCGTATTCCAGCTGGCCCGCCGCCTGCAGTTCATGGCCGGACGCACGGTCACCGAATCCTCGCTGCGGGTGCCCCGGCACGCCCTGGCGGACTTCACCGGAACCACCTGCCGGCGCGTGTGGCCCTACGGCAAGCACCTGTTCATGCTCTTCGACGACGACGTGCTGCACACCCATCTGAAGATGGAGGGCACCTGGTCCGTGCACCGCGCCGGCGAGCGCTGGCGCAAACCCGGCCACACCGCGCGCGTGGTGCTGCGGCTGGCCGACACCCCGGGAAACCCGGACATCGAGGTCGTCGGCCACTCGCTCGGGCTGGTCGAGGTCTTCCCGGCCCGTGAGTGGTCCGCACGCATGGGGCACCTGGGCCCCGACGTGCTCGGCGCGGACTGGTCGCGCGGCGGGGCGCAGGAGGCGCGTCGCCGCCTGCTCGCCCGGCCCGACCGGCCCGTGGGCACCGCGATCCTGGACCAGAGGAACCTCGCCGGGGTGGGCAACGAGTATCGCGCCGAGATCTGCTTCCTGCTCGGCGTCCACCCGGCCACGCCCGTGCGCGCGGTGGACGTGGACAGACTGCTCGCGCTGACCCACCGGCTCATGCGCGCCAACCGCGACTCGCCGATCCGGGTGACCACCGGCGTGCGCCGGGCGGGGGAGAGCTCGTACGTCTTCGGCCGGGCGGGCAGGCCCTGCCGGCGCTGCGGCACCCCGATCCGCTCCGGCTGGCTCGGCGGGCCGCCGGCACCTGCGGGCACCCCGGGCGGCGGGCGCCGCGACGAGCGGGGGCGCACGCGCACCCCGGGCGACGCCACGGAGCTCGAGCGCGTGATCTGGTGGTGCCCGCACTGCCAGCCGATGCTCGGTTCGGACTGACCGTCGCCGGGTATGCTGCCGGCAGAGTCGGCGATGAAAGGGGAAGTGATTTTGGCATCGGAGGAGTCGCCTCTGGTTCCCGCCCCGGTAGACGTGTTCTTCTATGTGCTCGTCCTGGCAGGGGTGGCCCTGATGTGCGCCGCCTTGGTCGTGCTGTTCCGCGGTGACGCGGCAGGGCTGCGTCGGTGGGTGTGGGCGGCCGTCATCGTCCTGGTGCCGATCGTCGGCCCGGCGGTGTTCCTCCTCGTCAACCGCTCCGGTCGCAAGGCCAAGGAGAAGATTCCCCGCTAGCCTGGGGCCATGAAGCTTCTGCTCAACCTGATCTGGTTCTTCCTCGCCGGGCTGTGGCTGGCGATCGTCTACTTCGTCTTCGGCGTCGTCGCCTGCATCTTCATCATCACCATCCCCGCCGGCGTGGCCAGCTTCCGCATGGCCAACTACGCCCTGTGGCCCTTCGGGCGCACCGTGGTGCGCGAGACCGGGCGCGTGCGTTCCCTGTCCGGGGTCACCAACGTCATCTGGTTCCTCGTCGCCGGCCTGTGGCTGGCGATCGGCCACCTGACCACCGCCGCCGCGCAGGCGATCACCATCGTCGGTATCCCGCTGGCGATCGCCAACGTCAAGATGATCCCGGTGACCTGCTTCCCCTTCGGTAAGCGCGTCGTCGACAGCGACCACGTGCCGGCCGGCTGGGAGCCGATGGTCCGGATGTGAGCCGGCGGCTCAGCGCCCGACCTTCCAGGTGTGCACCGGCTCCTCGGTCGCCTGGTGCTCCAGGTAGAGCCGGAGCATCTCCCGGATCGCTGCGGCGCGCTCCGGGGTGTCCGGCCCGGCGCTGCGCGGGCTGAGCGCGTCGAGGGTGCGCACCTGCCAGTGCGCCCCGTTCTGCCGGGTACGCGCGCGGCCCTCGATGATGCCGAGGTAGTGGTCGATGACGTCGCGGTCCGCGCCGAGGCGCTCCAGGCCCGCGCGGGCCTCCGGGATCAGGTGCTCGCGCACCAGGTGGGCGACGTCGACGGTGCCCAGCGTGGGCCAGTGCATCCGCGCGGTCAGCCCGTTGCGCGCGGCGTTCATGAAGTTCTCCTCCGCCTGCGGGAACGTCAGTCGCGACCAGACCGGCCGGTTCTCCTCGGTGAGGTGGTTGACCATGCCGTAGTAGAACGCGGCGTCGGCGATCGTGTCCGCCACGGTCGGCCCGGCGGGCAGGAGCCGATTTTCGACGCGCAGGTGGGCGCGGGGTGACCCGGGCGCGTAGATGGGCCGGTTCCAGCGCCACACGGTGCCGTTGTGCAGGTTGAGGTAGTGCACGGCCGGGGTGTCGCCCTGCATCATCGGGGTGCCGGAGGCCTGGCGGCCCTCGGGCAGCAGCGGGGAGAAGTAGCGCACGTTCTCCTCGAAGAGGTCGAAGACGCTGGTGATCCAGCGCTCGCCGAACCAGACGCGCGGGCGCACGCCCTGCGCCTCGAGCTCCGGGGTGCGGGTGTCGATGGCCTGGCGGAAGACCGGGATACGGGACTCGGGCCAGACCTTGCGCCCGCAGAACAGCGGCGAGTTCGCGCCCAGGGCGACCTGGACGCCGGCGATGGCCTGCGAGGCGTTCCAGGCGTCGGCGAAGCGGTTCGGCGGGACCTGCAGGTGCAGCTGGACCGAGGTGCACGTCGACTCCGGGGCGATGTCCGCGAAGTCGTGGCCGTAGTGCTCCCGGCCGGTCAGGTCGATGCGGACCATCTCGCCGCGGCTGGACATGATCGCGTTGTTGAGGCCGCGGAAGCGGTTCTCCGGGGTCATCCAGCCCGGCGACTCGAGGAACTCGGTGGTCAGCGTCGGCAGCGTGCCGATCATCGCCACCTTCGCCCCGGTCTCGGCAGCGGCGTCGCGCACCCGGTCCAGGCGGCCGAGCACGCTGTGCTCGAGGTCGCGCAGGCCCTGGCCCGTCAGGTCGACCGGCGGGTTGTTCAGCTCGACGTTGTAGGCGCCGAGCTCCGGCTGGTATTCGTCGTCGAGGTGGGCCAGCACCTCGCGGTTGCAGGTGACCGGGTCCATGTCCTCGTCGACGAGGTTGAGCTCGAGTTCGAGGCCGACGGTGCCGGCGTCCTCGAACTCCGCGTGCTGGAGGTGCCGGTCGAAGATCTCGAGGTCGTGTGCCAGAGCCCGGCGGTACTCGGTGCGCTGGCGGGGAGTGTAGGTGTCTGTGGAGACGGCTTCGCCCATGGGGAAAAGATTAGCCGCGCGCGATCCCCGGGGCGGGGGATTCGCGCGCGGCGAAGATCACGTGTCGCGGATCAGGCGGAGCGGCTCAGCGTCGTCGGCTCAGTGTCACCGGCGCGGCATCGTCGGCTCAGTGAGACCGGCTCGGCCGCGTGCCGGCGGGCTAACCGCGGTGGGTGCGGTACCAGCCGATCAGGGCGTCGGTGGAGGCGTCGCCGGTGTCCGGCTCGACCTCGCCGCCGACGGCCGGGGCCAGATCGTTGGCCTGCTGCTTGCCCAGCTCCACGCCCCACTGGTCGAAGGAGTTGATGTCCCAGACCGCACCCTCGACGAAGGTGATGTGCTCGTAGAGGGCGATCAGCGCGCCGAGCACCGCCGGGGTGAGCTCCTCGGCGAGGATCGTGGTGGTCGGGCGGTTGCCCGGCATGACCTTGTGCGGCACGATCGCCGGGTCGACGCCCTCGGCGGCGATCTCCTCGGCGGTCTTGCCGAAGGCGAGCACCTTGGTCTGGGCGAAGAAGTTGCCCATCAGCAGGTCGTGCATCGAGCCCTCGCCGGTGGCCGTGGGCAGGTCCTCCTTGGGGCGGGCGAAGCCGATGAAGTCCGCCGGGATCAGGCGGGTGCCCTGGTGGATCAGCTGGTAGAAGGCGTGCTGGCCGTTGGTGCCGGGCTCGCCCCAGAAGATCTCGCCGGTGGAGTAGTTGACGCGCTCGCCGTCGCGGCGGGTCGACTTACCGTTGGACTCCATGGTCAGCTGCTGCAGGTAGGCCGGGAAGCGCGAGAGGTCCTGCGAGTAGGGCAGCACCGCGTGGGTCTGGGCGCCGTGGAAGTTGGAGTACCAGACGTTGAGCAGGCCCATGAGCACCGGGATGTTCTCCGCGAACTTGGCGGTGCGGAAGTGGACGTCCATGGCGCGGAAGCCCTCGAGGAAGCGCATGAAGTCCATCGGCCCGATCACGCACATCAGGGACAGCCCGATGGCGGAGTCGACGGAGTAGCGGCCGCCGACCCAGTCCCAGAAGCCGAACATGTTGTCCGTGTCGATGCCGAACTCGGCGACCTTCTCGGCGTTGGTGGACACCGCGACGAAGTGCTTGGCGATCGCGGCCTCGTCGCCGTCGAAGTGCTCGAGCAGCCAGCGCTTGGCGGCGTGCGCGTTGGCCAGGGTCTCCTGGGTGGTGAAGGTCTTCGAGGAGATGATGAACAGCGTCGACTCGGGGTCGAGGCGGTCCAGGGTGGCGGCCATGTCGGCCGGGTCGACGTTGGAGACGAACTCGCCGCTGATGCCGGCGGTCGCGTAGGCGCGCAGCGCCAGGGTGGCCATCTTCGGGCCCAGGTCCGAGCCGCCGATGCCGATGTTGACGACCTTCTTGATGGTGTGGCCGGTGTGGCCGAGCCACTCGCCGGAGCGCAGCTTCGAGGCGAAGTCGCGCATGCGGCCGAGCACCTCGTGCACGTCGGCGGCGACGTCCTGGCCGTCGACCTTCAGGTGCTCCTCGGCGGGCAGGCGCAGGGCGGTGTGCAGCACCGCGCGGTCCTCGGTGCTGTTGATGTGCTCGCCGGAGAACATCGCCTCGACGCGGTCCTTCAGCCCGATCTCCTCGGCCAGGGCGACCAGGGCGTCGCGGGTCTCCTCGTCGAGGAGGTTCTTCGACAGGTCGACGTGCAGCCCGGCGGCGTCGAAGGAGAACTTCCCGGCACGGTCGGGATCGGCGGCGAACAGCTCGCGCAGCGTCACCTCCCGGGTCGCCTCGTAGCGGTCCTCGAGGTTCTTCCAGGCGGTGGTGGCCGTGATGTCGGCGGTCATCTGCGCTCCTTATCTGGGAGGTTCGGTGGTACCCCACCACGATAGTTCGGCCGCGCGCCCGGCGCCGCGCACGTGAGCGGGCGCACGGGCTGGGGTGTGGCCCCGCGACGCCCGGCTCGCCCGCCCCGCCACGCCCCGGCTCGCCCGCCCCGCCACGCCCGGCGGTGGCGGGGCCGTCACCTGGCGCGGACAGTGGCGGAGGCCACGTCGGTGGGGGCATAGTGGGGTCATGGCTGACAACACCGAGAAGAACACCGAAAACACCGCCGGGACCGCGCAGGCGACCTCCGTGGACCCGCGGGAGCTGATCGACAAGGCCCCGAAGGGGCTGTTCATCGACGGCGAGTTCGTCGACGCCGAGGGCGGGGAGACCTTCGAGGTCTTCGACCCCGCCGATGGCTCCGTGCTCACCGAGGTCGCCGCCGGCTCCGAGGCCGACGCCCGCCGCGCCCTCGACTCGATCTGCGCCGCCCAGGACTCCTGGGCCGCCACCGCCCCGCGCGAGCGCTCCGAGATCCTGCGCCGCGCCTTCGAGCTGCTCGGCGAGCGCTCCGAGGAGCTGGCGCTGCTGCAGACCCTCGAGCTGGGCCGCGCGCTGAAGGACTCCGCCGCCGAGGTCGGCTACGGCGCCGAGTTCTTCCGCTGGTTCGCCGAAGAGGCCGTGCGCCCGCGCGGCGAGTACCGCGTCAGCCCCGACGGCTCCTCGCGCATCCTCGTCGCTGAGCAGCCCGTGGGACCCTGCCTGGCGATCACGCCGTGGAACTTCCCGCTGGCCATGGGCGCGCGCAAGATCGCCCCGGCGCTGGCGGCCGGGTGCACCATGCTGGTCAAGCCGGCGTCCAAGACGCCGTTGACGATGCTCTACCTCGCCCAGGTGCTCAAGGAGGCCGGGCTTCCCGACGGCGTGCTGGCCGTCGTCCCCGCCAAGAAGGCGTCGAACGTCTCCGCGTTGCTTGACGACGCGCGCGTGCGCAAGTTCACGTTCACCGGTTCCACCTCCGTGGGCCAGCAGCTCGCCGCCAAGGCCGCGGGCCACTCCATGAAGGTCTCGCTGGAGCTGGGCGGCAACGCGCCCTACATCGTCGCCGAGGACGCGGACCTCGACACCGCCGCCCAGGCCGTCGCCGTGGCCAAGATGCGCGGTGCGGGCCAGGTCTGCATCGCCGCCAACCGCTTCCTGGTCCACGAGTCCGTGGCCGAGGAGTTCACGGCGAAGGTCGCCGAGCTGATGGGCTCGCTGAAGATCGGCCCCGGCACCGGCGCGGGCGTAGACTACGGCCCGCTCTCGGGCACCGACCAGGTCGAGACGGTCTCCGGGCTCGTCGACGACGCCCTGGACAAGGGCGCGCGTCGCCTCGTCGGCGGGGAGCTGCCCGAGGGACTGCCCGAGGGCGGCTACTACTACCCGGCCACGGTGCTCACCGACCTGCCGGCGGACGCCGAGATACTGCACAACGAGATCTTCGGCCCCGTGGTCGCGGTCGACACCTTCGCCACCGACGAGGAGGCCGTCGAGAAGGCCAACTCCACCCCCTTCGGCCTGGCCGCCTACGTCTTCTCGGAGAACCTCACCCACGCCCTGGCGCTGGCCGAGCGGGTGGAGGCCGGCATGGTCGCCCTGAACAAGGGCGGGCTCTCCGACCCCGCCGCCCCCTTCGGCGGTGTCAAGGAGTCCGGACTGGGCCGCGAGGGCGGCTTCCAGGGCATCCACGAGTACCTCGAGGAGAAGTTCATCTCGGTGCCCCGTTAGCCCGTTAGTCCGGTTTCACCGGGATCGGGTCCTCGGCTGGTCCCGGTCCCGCTCGGCCCCGGCTCCGCGGCGCCGGCCGCGGAACCTAGCCGAGGCGGCCGCGCCCGAGGCGCAGCAGGATGGCGGCGAGCTCCGGGCCCTCCTCGCCGAGCTCCTCGCGGAACTGGTTGATGATGGCCACCTCGCGGGTGTGCACCAGGCGGGTGCCGCCCGAGCCCATGCGGGCCTTGCCCACCGCCCGCGAGATCTGCGTGCGCCGCTTGACGGCGGCGAGGATCTCCTCGTCGAGCCGGTTGATCTCCGCGCGGTACTCCTGGATCTGCGCGTCCGAGAGCGGGTCGTCGGTGCCGGTGGGGGAGGTGTCGGGTGCCGGGGAGTCAGACATGACCATCATCATGCCACGCCCGCAGGTGAGCGGCCCCTCCGGTCCTGTCCCGGCCACCGGGTAGGTTGGGACCCATCATGGACAACCCGCAGCCGCAGCAGCCCCGAGCCCACGTCGCCGACAACCCCTTCGCCCGCCCCCGCGGGCGCGCCGACGCCCCGGCGTCGGCCCCCGCGCCGACCCGCACGTCCGCGCCGACGCGGACGGACGCGACGTCGGCAAGCGGGGCGGACCTGGTCGAGGGGCTCAACCCCGCCCAGCGCGCCGCCGTGGAGCACGCGGGCGGGCCGCTGCTCATCGTGGCGGGCGCGGGCTCCGGCAAGACCGCCGTGCTCACCCGGCGCATCGCCTATCTGATGCGCGTGCGCGGGGTGAACCCCTGGCAGGTCCTGGCGATCACCTTCACCAACAAGGCCGCCGCCGAGATGCGCGAGCGTGTGGCCGACCTGGTCGGCCCCGTCGCCGAGCGCATGTGGGTGGCCACCTTCCACTCCGTGTGCGTGCGCATCCTGCGCGCCCAGGCGCAGCTGGTCCCGGGGCTGAACTCCAACTTCACCATCTACGACTCGGACGACTCGCGCCGGCTGCTGACCATGATCGCCAAGGACATGCAGCTGGACCTGAAGAAGTTCACCGCGCGCACCCTGGCCAACCAGATCTCGAACCTGAAGAACGAGCTGGTCGACCCCGCGCAGGCCGTCGAGGACGCGGGCAACACCCGCAACCCCTTCGAGTCCACCGTGGCGGCCGTCTACGCGGAGTACCAGGCGCGCCTGCGCCGGGCCAACGCCGTCGACTTCGACGACCTGATCGGCGAGGTCGTGCGCGTCTTCCGCGAGCACCCCGAGGTCACCGAGTACTACCGGCGCCGCTTCCGCCACGTGCTCATCGACGAGTACCAGGACACCAACCACGCCCAGTACGAGCTCGTCTCCACCCTCGTCGGCCGCGGCGGGGACGCCGGAGAGCTGTGCGTGGTGGGCGACTCCGACCAGTCCATCTACGCCTTCCGCGGCGCGACCATCCGCAACATCGAGGAGTTCGAGCGCGACTTCCCGCAGGCCGAGACGATCCTGCTCGAGCAGAACTACCGCTCCACGCAGACGATCCTGGACGCGGCGAACTCCGTGATCTCGCGCAACGAGCACCGCCGCGAGAAAAAACTGTGGACCGCGCTCGGCGAGGGCGAGCGGATCACCGGCTACGTCGCCGACAACGAGCACGACGAGGCGCGCTACATCGCCGCCGAGATCGACTCGCTGGCCGAGCGCGGCACCGCCTACTCCGACATCGCCGTGATGTACCGGACCAACAACGCCTCGCGCGCGCTCGAGGACATCTTCATCCGCTCCGGCATCCCCTACAAGGTCGTCGGCGGCACCCGCTTCTACGAGCGCCGCGAGATCCGCGACCTGGTGGCCTACCTGCGTGTGCTGGACAACCCGGACGACACGGTCAGCCTGCGGCGCATCGTCAACACCCCCAAGCGCGGCGTGGGCGACCGGGCGCAGTCCTTCGTCGCCCTGCACGCCGAGAACGCCGAGATCTCCTTCGGCGAGGCGCTGCGCGACGCCGCCGAGGGCAAGATCTCGATGCTCGGCTCGCGCGGGCGCAACGCCATCGGCCGCTTCGTCGAGCTGATGGACGGCCTGCGCGCCGAGGCCGAGGAGCTGGTCGACCCGGACACCGGGCTGCCGGCCATCGGCGACCTGGTCGCCCGCATCCTCGACGCCACCGGCTACAAGGCCGAGCTGGAGGCCTCCAACGACCCGCAGGACGGCGCGCGCCTGGACAACCTCAACGAGCTGGTCTCCGTGGCCCGTGAGTTCTCCTCGCAGGCCGCCAACGAGGCCGCCTACCAGGCCATGGACGGCTCGGCCGCCCCGGAGCTCGAGGAGGGCGAGCCCGCCCCGGGCAGCCTGCAGGCCTTCCTCGAGCGGGTCTCCCTGGTCGCCGACGCCGACCAGATCCCCGACGACGAGCAGGGCGTGGTCACGCTGATGACCCTGCACACCGCCAAGGGGCTCGAGTTCCCCGTGGTCTTCCTGACCGGCTGGGAGGACGGGCAGTTCCCGCACCTGCGCGCCCTGGGCGACCCGAAGGAGCTCGCCGAGGAGCGCCGCCTGGCCTACGTCGGCATCACCCGTGCCCGCCGCCGCCTCTACATCACCCGCGCGCTGGTGCGCAGCTCCTGGGGCAACCCGATGACCAACCCGCCGAGCCGCTTCCTCGGCGAGATCCCGGACGAGCTGATCGACTGGGTGCGCGAGGAGCCCTCCGGCGGCGGGTGGACCGAGCCGGCCTGGGGTTCCTCGGGGCTCGGCTACCACGGAGGTTCCCGCTCGGGCTCCGGTGGCGGCTCCGGTTCGCGGTCCGGGTCGGGCGCGGGGGCCGGATCCGGCTCGGGCGGGCGCGCGCGGCGCAACCGCGAGCGTCAGCAGTCGATGAAGAACAACCACCTCACCCTCGCCGTGGGCGACCGGGTCAACCACGCCAAGTACGGGCTGGGCACGGTCACCGCGGCCGACGGCAGCGGCCCGCGGGCGACGGTGACCATCGACTTCGGCTCGGCCGGCACCGTGCGCCTGATGCTCATCGGCGGCGTGCCGATGGAGAAGCTCTAGGCGCGGCGGGGTTGGCGCGGGGCCGGGGACCGGGTGGTTTCTAGGGGTCGTCGCAACGACGGGTATTTCTAGTCGGTGATGCTACCGACGTCTGCAAGCGCCTGAGCCATCACTTCAGCAGGAGTACGCCACCCCAACGCCTTGCGCGGAGTGTTGTTGTGAATGTTGGCGATCATCTCCAGATCCATCGACGAATACACCGACAGATCCGAAGACTTCGGCAGGTTACGCCGCAGCCTGCCGTTGGTGTTCTCGTTGGTGCCCCGCTCCCACGGGGATCCGGGATGACAGAAATACACCGGAACATCAGTCGCCATCGAAAACGCCTTGTGGCCTGCCATCTCAGAGCCCTGATCCCACGTGATCGACGAGAAGATCAACTCATCGATACCACCGACAAGCTCCTTTAACACCCGGGTGACCTCCACCGAGTCATGCCTGGCCGGCAGATGACCCAGCACGACGAACCTGCTGACACGCTCAACCAGGGTGATCACCGCCGAGGCGTTGTTCTTGCCCAGGATCAGATCACCCTCCCAATGACCGGGCATGACCCGCTCGGCGACCTCGTCGGGACGGTCGTCGATGAGCACCATCTCATCGACGAAGCGCCGGATACCGCCACCGCCGCGCGGCCGACCGCGGGGTCGACGTTTCTTCCTGCCGGTCGGAAGGGCAAGCCCCAGATCCTTCAACCGGCCTTTCGCGTCCAGGTAGAACGCGTCGTAGATCGTCTCGTGACTGATGCGCATCTCCTCGTCATCGGGAAAATCCAGGCGGATACGCCCGCTGATCTGTTGCGGGGACCATTGTCGCCGCAAACCCTCGACTACATAGTCATACAGGCGTCTGTTTGACAGGATCTTCGAGGTCTTCGGCCGCAACCTGCGCGCGGCGGCCTTGAGCTGGGCGCCCTCAGCCCTATACGGGCCGTGCGGGGTGCGATTGCGCGACAACTCACGCCCGATGGTCGACGGGTGCACGCCCACGGCGCGGGCGATGGCGGCTTTCGTCGCCCCTTCGCGGTACATGTCGGCGATCACCGCACGTTGGCTGACCGACAGGTACCTGCTGCTGACCGGTTTGTAGGGGTTAACCCCCTCGGGCAGGGCGGGGATGGCCCGGCGGCCTTCCTCGATGACGTCGCAGGTTTCAATCAGGGCGTCCATCAACCTGTTATACGTCGCCGCGTCCGGCCCGGTGGGGATAAAGCGGCGGCGTTGTCCTCGAGTCTTGACCAGTCCTTTCTCGAAGTCGCGGCCCTGGCGCGGCCCGATCGCAAGTGTGGTGCACACCTGGGCCCGCGGGATGCCGGCCAGGCGCAGGTAGAGAAAGTCGATGCGCCTGGCGGTGGCGCGGATGTGTTGTTGCCGGCGGGTCAGCCGGGTGTGCAGTCCTGCCCTGGATGCGATGCGGTAGCCCATCGACGGGGAGATGCCGACCATCATCGCCGCCGCGTGGATGCTTGCCCCGCTTTTGATCGCGGTGATCAACGCGTCCGCGGCGCCGGTGGGCAGGACAGGCGGTTGTGTCGGGGTGATCAGTTTGTGGTGGTGGGCGAAGTTGAGTGCGTGTTTGTAGTTGCAGCCGATGCGGTGCGCGGCGGCGCGCACGCTTAAGCCGGTGGTGATCAGTCGGGTCAGCCGGTTCTTGTCTGACTGGGTCAGTGAGTGAAAGGGGCTGGTTGTCGGCATGGTCGTTGGCAGCCTTCCAATTGGGGGAAAGTTGCAACGACCCTCTGAAGCCAAGCCGGCCTCCGGACATGAGAAGGCCCCCGTCCCGGAAGGGGCGGGGGAGAGGCCGGGACGGTTTCCCGACGGGATGAGGCAGCTCAGACACCCGGGGGCGTCTGAACGTGCGGCGTCCTAGAGCGTGATGCCGCGCTCGGCGAGCCAGGGCTGGGGGTCGATCGGGCCGCTGCCGGCGGGGTGCACCTCGAAGTGGAGGTGGGAGCCGGTGGAGAAGCCCTCGGAGCCCATGCCGGCGATCTTGGTGCCGGCGGTGACCGGCTGGCCCACGGTCACGTCGATGGTGGACATGTGGCCGTAGACGGTGATGGTGCCGTCCTCGTGCTTGATGCGCACCCAGTTGCCGAAGCCGGAGGCCGGGCCCGCGTCGATGACGACGCCGTCCATGGCGGCCACGATCGGGGTGCCCAGCGCGTTGGCGATGTCCACGCCGTTGTGGACGGTGCCCCAGCGGGCGCCGAAGCCGGAGGAGAAGGAGCCCTCGGCCGGCTTGATGACCTGCGGCATGCGCGCGGCGGCGTCGGCGGCCATGCGCTCGTCGTTGAAGGCGATGGCCTTGCCCAGCTGGTCCTGGATGTCGGAGGCCGGCTTGAACTCGGAGATGTTGAGGATCTGCGGGGCAGCCTCGGCGGCGGTCGCGTCGTCGATGGTGGCCGCGTCGGCGGCCAGCTCATAGGAGTGCGCGTCCTGCTCGGCCGGGTTCTGCATCGTCGCGGCGGCCGCGCCACCGATGCCGGCGGTGGAGACCGTGCCGGCGGTGGCGGCGACGAGCGCGATGCGACCCTTGGTCGTCTGGGCCGAGGTGATCTTGCGGTGCCTACCCAACGTTCCTACTTCCGTCTCACGTTCTTTACGACTGCAGGCCCGGAATGTATCACATTCCGTGACCGCGTCGTGACCTTCTCGTTATCTACGCCGGATAACAATAGCGTCTCGATTTGAGGGGAGCAAGCCCGCTCGGGGTTGCGGGCGAAAACAGGCCTATCGCACGCACTCCGGGGAATGTTACAGGACGGTGATCCGGCCTGTCCCGGCCCCCGGAGAAACAGTGGTGAACGCCTCACGCGGGCGCGCGCCGCCGCCACGCGGGCGCCCGGGCGTGGCACAGTAAAGGAGATGAACCGTCAGTCCAACCGCACGCCGCGCGCCGCCGCCGGCCCCTCGGGAGCCCGGGGCGGCCGCGACGCGCGCGCCACAGCCCGTTCCGGCCGCACCGGCCGGGGTCGCCAGCGGCCCCGGCGCCGTCCGCGCACCCAACCCGTGCAGGAGGGGCGCCCGCCGCGCTCGGCGGAGCGGGTGGGCACGCGTGCCGACGTCGCGACGGACACCGCCCGCACCGTCAGCGAGCGCTCCTGGCGCCTTCCGGTGCGCCTGCGGCGCAAGCTGCCCACGGCGATCCTGCCGCACATCGTGGCGGTGCTGCTGATCGTCGTGATCGCCGCGGTCACCCTCCTGGTGACCTCGACACCGCTGTCGGCCCTGCCGGCGAGCGTCGGCAGCGCCTGGCTGGTGCTCAACGCCGCGCCGATCTCGCTGGACGGGGTGACCCTCGGCGTGGTGCCGCTGGTGCCGGCGATCCTGTTCGCCTGGGTGGTCTCGCGGCGGGTGCACCGCGCGGTCAAGGACCGCGTCAGCCTTGCGGACCTGGGCGTGCTCACCGCCGGGGTGGTCGGCCTGCCGCTCGTGTTCACCCTGATCGCGCTGTTCATGGTCTACGACGCCGCCTCCGTCTACCCGGTCGACCTGCCCCCGGTGGGCCACGCCGTGCTCGCCACGGTGCTCGTGCACCTCGGCGCGCTGGTCACCGGCATGCGGGCCCGCCTGTGGCGGGCGTTGGCGCACCGCTTCGGCTCCCCGGACTGGCTTGTCGACGCCGCGCGCACCGCGGCGCAGTTCCTGGGCCTCACCGCGGGTGCGGGGCTTCTGGCCTGGCTGCTGGGCCTGGCCCTGCACGGCGGTGCGGTCGCCGAGATCTTCGGCTCCGCGCACGGCGTCGGCGAGGCGCTGCTCATCGTGCTGATCACCCTGCTGTACCTGCCGAATGCGGTCATCTCCGCCGGCGCGGTGCTGCTCGGCTCGGAGGTGCACGCGGGTGCGGCCTCGATCTCGCTGTTCTCGGTGCACCTGGTGCCGCTGCCGCCGCTGCCGATCTTCTCCGCGGTGCCCGCCGAGATGCCCGCCTGGGCGATGGTCCTGCTCCTGCTGCCGGCCCTGGCCGGGGCGTGGCTGGCCTACCGGCGCCTGCCGGACTGGCGGGAGGCGCTGGCCGGCGCCGGCTTCGCCGCGGTCTTCGCGTGGGCGGCCTGCTACCTCGCCGGCGGCGAGATGGGCGTCTACGGCCCCACGGGCCCGATGGCCTGGCTGGCCGGTCTGCTCGCCGCCGTGTGGCTCGGCGTGGTCGGGCTCGTGGCCGCGGGCCTGGCCGAGGTGCGGCGCCGCCGCCTGGCCGCGGGGCTCTCCGAGGACGCCCTCGCCGCCGACGAACGCGCGGCGCAGGACATCGCGGATGTCGAGGATGTCGAGGGTGCCGAGGACCTCGACGATGAGGCCACGGAATTCGACGATGAGGCCACGGATATCGACGATGAGGCCGCCGAAGACTCCGAGGAGGACGTCACCGAGGAAGTGGCGGAAGAGGACACGGAAACGGTCGGCGGCGACGAAGACACTGACGACGCCGGCGGCGACGACACCGACGATGCCGATGCCGATGAAGCTGAGGCTGAGGATGGCGACGCCGCGGACAACCGGGACGCTGATACCGGCGCCGAAGCCGTAGACACCGTGGACGCCGACACCGACGACACCGTAGACGACGGTCTCGGGGACAACGGCGCCGCCGCGGACACCGAAGCCACCGACAGCGACACCGACGCCGCCCCGCGCGGCTCGGCCGTCCCCGTCAGCGAGCTCCTCGACGCCGACACCACCGGGCCCGACTTCGACGGCTTCTACGAGGACTTCCAGGAGGACACCCCCGTCGACCCGGAGGCCGCAGGGGAGGGCGATGACCCGCGGTCCCCGCGGCCGCGCGACTGACGGCCTGACCCGGCCGGGGGAGGGGCCAGGCCGACGCGCTAGGCTGTGAGCCGTGACATTCAGGGACCCGCTGAACATCGTCGTACTCGTCTCCGGAACCGGAACGCTGCTGCAGTCGCTGATCGACCACCAGGGCTCCGCCTACCGGATCGTCCGCGTCGTCGCGGACAAGGACTGCCCCGCGCTGGAGCGCGCCGGGCGCGCGGGGATCGAGGCCCTGACCGTCCCGCTCGAGGGGGACCGGGACTCCTGGAACGTCCGGCTCGCGGACACCGTCGAGGCCGCCGCGCCCGACTACGTGGTCTCCGCCGGATTCATGAAGATCCTCGGCGCGCCCTTCCTCGACCGCTTCGGCGCGCGCACCGTCAACACCCACCCCGCGCTGCTGCCCTCCTTCCCGGGCGCCCACGCCGTGCGCGACGCACTGGCCTACGGGGTGAAGGTGACCGGATCGACCGTGCACTTCGTCGACGCCGGTGTGGACACCGGCCCGATCATCGCCCAGAAGCCCGTCGAGGTCGTCGACGGCGAGGACGAGGCCGAGCTGCACGAACGCATCAAGAAGGTCGAGCGCCGCCTCATCGTCTCCGTCCTCGAGGGCTTCCACCGCGCCGGGGCCAGCCCCGACTGACCCGCGTGAGCGAGACGACCAGAACCCGAACGACCCAAGGAAGTGTCTGCCCCATGACCGAAGACCGCAAGCCCATCAAGCGCGCACTGATCAGCGTCTACGAGAAGACCGGCCTGGAGGAGCTCGCCCGCGGCCTGGCCGACGCCGGCGTCGAGATCGTCTCGACCGGCTCGACCGCCGCCCGCATCGCCGACGCCGGCGTGGCCGTCACCCGCGTCGAGGAGCTCACCGGCTTCCCCGAGTGCCTCGAGGGCCGCGTGAAGACCCTGCACCCGAAGGTGCACGCCGGCATCCTCGCCGACACCCGCAAGCCGGAGCACCTCGCCCAGCTCGAGGAGCTCGGCGTCGAGGCCTTCCAGCTCGTGTTGGTCAACCTCTACCCGTTCGCCGAGACCGTCGCCTCGGGCGCCGGCTTCGACGACTGCGTCGAGAAGATCGACATCGGCGGCCCGTCCATGGTGCGCGCCGCCGCGAAGAACCACCCGTCGGTGGCCGTGGTCGTCGACCCGGCCCGCTACGGCGACGCCGTGGAGGCCGCCAAGGCCGGCGGCTTCACCCTCGCCGAGCGCACGGAGCTGGCCGCCGCGGCCTTCCGCCACACCGCCGAGTACGACGTCGCGGTCGCCGGCTGGCTGGCCGAGCAGACCCGCGGCGAGGACCAGACCTTCCCGGCCTGGCGCGGCCAGGCCCACGAGCTGGCCCACGAGCTGCGCTACGGCGAGAACCCCCACCAGGCCGCCGCGCTCTACCGCGACCCGGCCGGCGGCGGGCTGGCCGGCGCGAAGCAGTACCACGGCAAGGAGATGAGCTACAACAACTACCAGGACGCCGACGCCGCGTGGCGCGCCGCCTGGGACCACGAGGACGCCTGCGTCGCCGTGATCAAGCACGCCAACCCGTGCGGCATCGCCATCTCGGACGTCTCCATCGCCGACGCCCACAAGAAGGCCCACGCCTGCGACCCGATGAGCGCCTACGGCGGAGTCATCGCCGCCAACCGCACGGTCACCCTCGAGATGGCCGAGCAGGTCAAGCCCGTCTTCACCGAGGTCATCGTCGCGCCCGGCTTCGAGCCGGAGGCCCGCGAGCTGCTCGAGACCAAGAAGAACCTGCGCATCATCGAGGCCGAGGCCCCGCAGCGCGGCGGCTACGAGGTCAAGCAGATCTCCGGTGGCGCGCTCGTCCAGGAGCGCGACATCCTGCACGCCGACGGCGACGACCCGGCAAACTGGACGCTGGCCGCCGGTGAGCCCGCCGACGAGGCGACCCTGAGGGACCTCGCCTTCGCCTGGCACTCCGTGCGCGCGGTGAAGTCGAACGCCATCCTGCTGGCCCACGACGGTGCCACCGTCGGCGCCGGCATGGGCCAGGTCAACCGCGTCGACTCGGCCAAGCTGGCCGTCGAGCGCGCCAACACCCTCGGCGGCGAGGGCAACGAGCGCGCCCGCGGCTCCGTCGGCGCCTCGGACGCCTTCTTCCCGTTCGCGGACGGCTTCGAGGTGCTCGCGGACGCCGGCGTGAAGGCCGTCGTCCAGCCGGGCGGCTCGATCCGTGACGAGGAGGTCATCGCCGCGGCCGAGAAGGCCGGCGTGACGATGTACCTGACCGGCGCGCGCCACTTCGCGCACTAGTCGCCGGCGGACGAACCAGCCGTCGGCGAGCGCACTACTCGCCGGCGAACCCCTTGAGGAGGGCCACGGTGCGGGGACCGCGGCCCTCCGGCAGCTCGGTGTGCAGCACGTCGAGCGCCGCGTCGGCGAGCGTGACCGCGATCTGCGGCAGCTCGTCGGCCTCGGCGTCGGCGGCGGGGGTGCCCGTGTTGTCGCGCATCTCGATCGCGCTCATCGCCAGGTGGAAGGGGAGCGTCAGCCGGGGGTCGTCCCCGCCGACCAGTTCGGCGGCCAGGGTCCGGAAGGACTCCGCGAGCTCCGCGCGCTGGGCGTGGTACTCGGCGAACTCCTCGGAGGCCGCCACGGGCAGCTGGTAGAGGCGCCCGACGTTCCACCGGCTGACCAGCAGCAGCCGCGCCTCGGCGGCCACCATCGCCCACAGGCGCAGCGGCGCGGGCTCGTCGGTGGCGGCCAGCTGCTCGGCCAACTTCACCGACGGCTCGATCGTGGACTTCAGCAGCGTCAGGAAGATCTCCGTCTTCGACGGGAAGTGGTAGTACAGCGAGGCCTGCCGGATGCCGACGGCGTCGGCGATCTGGTGGGTGGAGGTGGTGGCGAAGCCCTGGCGGGTGAACAGCTCACTGGCCGCGTCGAGGATCTCCTCGCGCGCCGTCGCGCCCCGGCGCCGCGGGCTCTGCTTGCGGGGGCGTCCCACCTGTCCTGCCACGCTCTGCTACCTCCTGATCGTCTTTCCGGCCGTCGTCCATGCTACCCACCCGGGCAGCGGGGTCACGCCGGCGCGGCGGGCTCGTCGGCGGGGTCGGCGGCCTCGCCCTCCACGCGGGCGGCCACGGCGTCGATGACGGTCGCCAGCCCGCGCGCGGAGGCGCCGTAGGCGCTGCGCTGCACCGCCGAGAGGTCCTCGGCGGGCACGGGGCGGGAGCTGACCCGCTCGTCCCAGCGGCGCAGCCGGATGCGCACGCCCGTGCGCCAGGCCAGCTCGAGCTCCTCGGCCTCGGCGGGGGAGAGCACGCCGCGGTCGGCGGCCACGGCCAGCCGGCCCGAGGTCGTCATCGAGGGCGTGCCCGCGCTGTTGGCGGCCCAGCGGGCCACCGCGGCGACGGGCTCGATCAGGTCGCGCTCCACGTCCACGGTCACCGAACGGTCCGGCAGCCCGTCGCGCACCCGCAGGCCCACGGGGCGGGCGGCCTCGAAGCAGGCCGCCAACGGGGCCCAGGAGCGCTCGTCGAGCGTCTCCCCGTCGGAGAGCGCGGAGTCGGCGGCGTCGGCCACCGTGGCCATGTCCGCCCGCTCCAGGGCCTTCTCGAGGCGCTCGGCGCGCCCGGCCTCGGTCACGGGCCCCCCGTCGGCCTCGGCCGACACCTCGGCGTCGGCGAAGAGCGCCACCACGCGCCCCACCGCGTCGTGCGCGCCCGCGCCGGCCGACGCGGCGTCGTCAAGCACGGCCGCGAAGCGCAGCGGGCTGTCGGGCAGCACCTCACGTCGCGCGAGTGCACCCAGCGGAACCAGCCGCACGCCGTCGGCGATCTCCGCCACGGCGGGGGAGGCCAGCACCGCGGCGAGCACGCGTGAGTACCAGTGCACCAGTTCGGACTCGTCGTCGGAGTGGGCCAGGGCGTTGCGCAGAAGCTCGTGGGACTCGGCGAGGACGCCGCGGGCCTGGGCGGCCGATCGGCAGTCGGGCGCGGCCTCCTCGAGGGCCCGCAGGGAAGCGTGCAGCATGAGTGTCTCTCTCACCATCCTGAAGACGCGGTTGCGGTACCCCACGGAGCCTAGACGAAAAACCGCCCGCCCGGCTCCTCGGGGGAAACCGGGCGGGCGGTCATGGCCGTCACCGACGCGGGGTGAAACCAGCGGGATCGGGCCGCTGTTGCGTCCTAAGCGTCAGACGTCCTCAGTGCTGGTTTAGCGGCTGGTGAACGGCAGGAGCGCCATCTCGCGCGCGTTCTTCACGGCGGCGGCGACCTCGCGCTGCTGCTTCGGGGTCAGGCCCGTGACGCGGCGCGAGCGGATCTTGTGACGGTCGGAGATGAACTGACGAAGAGTCGTCGTGTCCTTGTAGTCGACCTTCTCGATGCCCGCTGCCTTGAGCGGGTTCTTCTTGTTGCGGCGGCTGTGCTCGACGCGGCCGCGCTTGGCGTTGTTACGCTTCATGCTTTCTCAGAACTCCCTCTCACCAGCTCGACTTACGGACACCGGGCAGCTCGCCACGGTGGGCCATGTTGCGCATGCGGACACGCGACAGGCCGAAGCGGCGGAGGTAGCCGCGCGGACGGCCGTCGTGGGAGTCGCGGTTGCGCACGCGCACCGGGGAGGCGTCACGCGGCTGGCGGTTCAGCTCGAACTGCGCCTCGAGACGGTCCTCGTCGGGGGTGTTCGGGTTCTTGATGATCTTCTTGAGCTCGGCGCGGCGCTCCGCGTAGCGGGCGACGATTTCCTTGCGCTGCTCGTTCTTGGCGATCTTGGACTTCTTGGCCATGAATTATCGCTCCTCGCGGAACTCGACGTGCTTGCGGACGACCGGGTCGTACTTCTTGATCGTGATGCGATCCGGGTTGTTGCGCTTGTTCTTCCGGGTCACGTAGGTGTAACCGGTGCCCGCGGTCGACTTCAGCTTGATGATCGGGCGGATGTCGTTGCGTGCCATTGGTTAAATCTTCTCCCCACGTGCTCGGATCTTCGCGACAACGGACTCGATGCCGTCGCGGTCGATGATCTTCAGGCCCTTGGTGGAAACGTTCAGGGTGATGGTCCGGCCCTCGGAGGGCAGGTAGAACCGCCGGCGCTGGACGTTGGGGTTCCAACGACGCGAGGTGCGGCGGTGCGAGTGCGAGACTTGCTTGCCGAACTGCGGCTTGCGTCCCGTGACCTGGCAAATAGCCGACATGGTTGGGTTCTTTCTCCTAGCCGCCCACGTCCGCTCCACGGCTGCGCCACACCGGCCGGAGGCATCGAGAGGCGGCTCGATGCGGGGTCGGGGCGCTGCCGTCGCCAGCGTACGGGGCGTAGACGATTATTTTCGACAACAGCAAGGGGACAGCATACACGGGCCCCGCCGCGGGACATAATCCCCGGTCGCGCGGCCGTTTAAGGCCCTGCCCGGGGCGATTTCGCCCACGGCGCCCCCACGTGTACAGTGTCAGAGGTTCATCGAAGCCCAACTCAGGCACGATCCGTCCGGGCCGCCGCAGCGCGGTCCCGACCGGCGGAGACGACCTGAAGTTTCAACCCTGAGGGAATCGTATATGAAGAAGGACATCCACCCCGACTACCACATGGTGGTCTTCCGAGACGCGGGTACCGGTCACCAGTTCCTGACCCGCTCGACCGTCACCTCCGACCGCACCGTCGAGTGGGAGGACGGCAACGAGTACCCGCTCATCGTCGCCGACGTTACCGCCGAGTCCCACCCGTTCTGGACCGGCGCGCAGCGTCTCATGGACACCGCCGGCCGCGTCGAGAAGTTCCAGAAGCGTTTCGGTGGCATGGCCCGCCGCAAGAAGCGCACCACCACCAACAACTAGGAAAAAGGAGGGAAAGAGACCATGGCAACCCCGAAGTTCAGGAAGTCCCGCGCGAACACCCACATGCGTCGTTCGCAGTGGAAGGCCAACAACACCGCCCTCCAGGAGGTCCGCATCGACGGCCAGACCGTGCGCATCCCGCGCCGTCTGGTCAAGGCCGCCCAGCTCGGCCTCGTCGACGTCGAGGAGTTCTAGCTCCCCGCGTCCCCGGACGCTTTCCGACGCCGCGCGCGCCTGACGACGCCGCGCCCGTCACCGCCGGCCCCCGCCTCACGGCGTGGGCCGGTTTTTCGTTGCCCGCGTCCCTTATTGCTTAGGGCGGTGCCTATTTCTTGACGGTGCCTATTTCTTAAGGCGTTCCGCGACTCGCCCACGGCATCCTCCGGGCGAACCGCTGGCCTGGTTCGGGCCCCTCTCGCAGCGAACATACAGGCGGATACGCCACAATGGGCGCCATGGAAAACTTCAATTCCCAGGATCCCCGGCACCCCTCTGCGGGCCGGCCGGGGAACGGACCGGCCGCCGGGTGGGGCGCGCCGGATCAGACGCAGGAGACTCCGGCGCAGTTAGGGCCGGAGCAGTGGCACACGCCGCAGGGCGAGCGGCAGGCCCCGACGGAGGGGCCTGTGCAGGGTCAGTTCCAGGGGCAACTGCAGGGCCAGCCGCAGCACGGCCACGAGCGACCCCGCCGCGTCGTCGGCGCGGGCGCGGCCACGGCGATGTGCCTGGTCGCCGCGCTCGTCGGCGGCGGCGTGACCGGTCTCGTCGTCTCGCAGACCGCCGGCCAGCAGCAGACCGCGGTCAACTCCCTGGAGAAGGAGCCCACCTCGGCGGACTCCGGCGCCGGTTCCGGCGAGGGCGAGGGCGGCACCACCGGGGAGACCACCGGTGTCGAGCGCGTGGCCGACGCCGTGCTGCCCTCGGTGGTCTCCATCCAGGTCGCCACCGCCCGCGGGGGAGGTGAGGGCTCCGGCTCGATCATCTCCTCCGACGGCCTCGTGCTCACCAACGCCCACGTCGCCGCGCCCGCCGCGGAGCCGGGCTCCCAGATGCAGGTCACGCTCAACGACGGCCAGACGCACCCGGCCGAGCTCGTCGCCGCGGACACGGCCACCGACATCGCCGTGGTCAAGATCCAGGGCGTCGACGGGCTGCCCGTGATGGAGTTCGGCGACTCCAGCCAGCTCAAGGTCGGCCAGCCCGTCGTCGCAGTCGGCTCCCCGCTGGGGCTGTCCTCGACGGTGACCTCCGGCATCGTCTCCGCGGTCAACCGCCCGGTGCGCGCCTCGGCCGAGGGCGGCGAGTCCACCCTGATCGACGCCGTGCAGACCGACGCGGCGATCAACCCCGGCAACTCCGGCGGTCCGCTGGTCGACATGGACGGCCGGCTGATCGGCATGAACTCCGTGATCGCCTCGCTCTCCGGCGGCGGCTCCAGCGAGCAGTCCGGCTCCATCGGCCTGGGCTTCGCCATCCCCTCGAACTTCGCGCAGCGCGTGGCCAAGCAGCTCGTGGACACCGGCGAGGCCAAGCAGCCGATGCTCGGCCTGCAGGTCCGCGCGGACGACCGCGTGCAGGGTGCCGTCGTCGCCGCCGTTCCCGACGGCCCGGCCAAGGAGGCCGGCATCGAGGAGGGCGACATCATCACCCAGGTCAACGACCGCCACGTGGACTCCGCCGACGCGCTCATCGCCGCCGTGCGCACCCACGACTTCGGCGAGACGGTCACCCTCCAGGTCCGCTCCGCCGACGAGAGCGAGCCCCACCCGGTCGAGGTCACGCTCACGGGCGAGTGACCGGGGGTGCCGCGCGGACGCACTGCGCGGAAGTGCTGACAGCGCAGGCGAGATGCATTAGTCTGCGAAAAGACATCGAGGTCCCCGGACCGCGCCCGCGGCGGGCCGGGGTAGGACAGGACACGAGATGACGGACGGGCCTGAGACGGAGACGGACGTGGCCGAGAACTTCGACCCGGTGGACACGGTCGACCCGATTGACGGGGTCGACGAGGTCGACGAGATGGACCGGCACTTCACGGCCGCCCACGGCGACCTGGCGGACCTGGGCGACCCGGACCCGGACTACCTGCTGGCCACCGAGCGCGAGCAGCCGGTGCACGCGCAGCGCAACGCGCTCGCCGTGATCGTCAGCGACCACCGCACCGAGGCGGTCGACGGCACCGGCTACCTGCTCACCGAGCTGCTCAGCGAGGCGGGCTTCGCCGTCGACGGGGTGCTGCGCGTGGCGTCGAACAAGTCGCAGATCCGGCAGGCCATCGAGACCGCCGTGGTCGGTGGCGTGGACCTGGTGGTCACCGTCGGCGGCACCGGGGTCAGCCCCCGCGACAAGACACCCGAGGCCACCCGCGCCGTGCTCGACCAGGTAGTGCCGGGTGTGCCGCAGGCGCTGCGCTCCTCGGCGCTGCGCGGCGGCGCCATCGACGCGTGCACCTCGCGCGGCACCGCCGGGGTCTCGGGGCAGACCGTCGTGGTCAACCTCGCCGACTCCCGGGCCGCCGTCCGCGACGGCCTGGCCACCATCCCGCCGCTGGTGCACCACCTCATCGACGAGCTGCAGCGGGCGAGCATGGGCGACGTCGCCCCGCGCGACGAGGCGCACCGGTGACCGGGCGCGGGCGGCGGGAGCGCCGCCGTCGCGCGGTGCGCCGGCGCTCCACGGCGGCGAACATCGACCGGAGCGCAGACACGCCCCGCCACGGCTTCGGGCCGGGCGGGGCGTGGGATGAGTCAGCGGGGGACGCGGACGCCGCGCGTGAGGTCCTGCTGGACCCCGAGGCGGACGACGAGCCGCGCGGGCTCGAGTTCTTCCTCGAGCAGCGGCCCCCGCACTACGGCGGTTAGTTGACGCCGGTGCCGCGCTGCTCCTTGAGCAGGTCGCGGATCTCGGAGAGCAGGTTGGCCTCGATGGAGGCCTCCTCGCCCTCCTCCTCGACGCCCTTGCGGCGCGCCTGGAGCTCGTTGAGCTTGTTCATCGGGGCGATCAGGATGAAGTAGACCACCGCGGCGATGATCAGGAAGTTGATGGCGGCGGTGATCACGGCACCGAAGTCCACGAACGTGGCCTCGTTGCCGGAGATGATGTGGATACCCATGCCGGAGACGTCCGGGCCGCCGCCGATGGAGGCGATCAGCGGGTTGATGATGTGCTCCGAGAACGCGGTGACGATGGCCGTGAACGCGGAGCCGATGACGACGGCGACCGCCAGCTCGATGACGTTGCCGCGCAGAATGAAGTCGCGGAATCCCTTGAGCATTAATGCCCTCCAAATCGGATGTCTGATTTTGCCTACCGGATCTTAGTCCACGGGGCCCCTCCCGGGGGAGGGACCGGCCCGCTCGCCGGTGAGCACCACGGTCAGGGGCCGCTCCAACGCCGCCGAGGCCACCGCGGCGGCCGCCTCCGGCGGCAGCGCGACGAGCAGGGCACCGGGCTCCTCGTCCTCGCCGCCGGTGAGCACCACCCGCGCCCCGCGGGCGATCTCGCGGGGGCCGTGCTCCTCGTCCTCCGCGGTCAGCACGGAGACCTCGTCGCCGTGGCGCAGCAGCCCGGCCACGCCCGGGTCCGCCAGGGCCAGCGGCACCAGGTGGCGTGGCCCCTCGTCGAGGGCGGCCACGCCGGCCGGGCCGAGCAGCTTGACCTCGGTGGCCGCCTCCCCGGCGCCGAGGGTGGTCACGGTGATCTCGCCGGCGGCCGACTCGAGTCCCTCCCGTCCGGTCAGCGCGCCCTCGGGCACCAGGTGCGGGGGTGTGGCACGCAGTTGGAGGTCCCCCTCGGCGACCGTCGTGCCGGCGGGCACCCGGTGGGTGAAGACGACGACCTCCACGTCGGCCTCCCCGCCGCGGGCGAGGTGGGCGACGAGCGCGAATAAAACCAGCGTGGCCGCGGCGACGCGGCGCAGCAGCACGGTGCGCCGCCAGCCGGGGGTGGCCAGCGCGCGCAGGGCCGGGGGAAGGGGTCTCATACCCGGTTAGACCCGCGCGCCAGCCGCTCGGTTCCGTCAGCGCCCCGACGACTCAGCGGCCCACCGACTCAGCGCCCCGGCGACTCAACGCGTGCGGAAGAGCCCCTTGTCCGTGACCACCACGTCGACCGCGGCGTCGTGCTCCTCGACGGGGACCTCGCGCACGTCCCCGGCGTAGACCAGCGCGATCGTGCGCGGGCGCCGGCGGCCCTCGCGGGCGGCCAGCTCGTCGAGCTCGGCGAGCGTGCGGTCGTAGTAGCCGCCGCCCTGGCCCAGACGGCGCCCGGAGCGGTCGACGGCGAGCGCCGGCACGATCACCGCTGCGCAGTCGAGGAGCGCAGCGGTGTCCCGGTACGGCCCGGGCGGCTCCTGGGTGCCCAGGGGGCCGGGGGTCATGCGCGCCCGGCCGCGGAAGACGCCCCAGGTCAGGTGCCCGTTCTTCCCGGAGACGGGGAGCACGACGCGCTCGGCCTCGCCCTGCAGGACGTCGACAAGCATGCGCCCGCCGGGCTCGGCGCCGACGGGGAAGTAGGCCGCCACGGCGGCCGGCGGGCGGTCCATCGCGCGCAGCTCGGCGGCGAGGTGGGCCAGCAGCGCGGCGTCGAGGTCGCTGCGCCGCTCCGGTCCTATCTCCCCGCGCGCGGCGCGGATGCGTCGGCGTAGCTCACGTTTCTCGGCGTGCAGCGGGTTGTCCGTCATGAACTCCAAGTTAGTCGCGGTGCGCGCCGCTGTGTCTCCCTCAGACCCGGGCGTGCGGTGGGTAGGCTGAAAGATTATGACTAGACCCATCGCGCAGCACCCCCACGCGGTCAAGACGGTCGTCGTACCGGCCGCGGGACTGGGGACGAGGTTCCTGCCGGCCACCAAGACGGTGCCCAAGGAGCTGCTCCCCGTCGTCGACACCCCCGGCATCGAGCTGATCGCCGATGAGGCCGCCGCCCTCGGGGCCTCCCGCCTGGCCGTGATCACCGCGCCCGGCAAGGCCGGGGTGCTCGCGCACTTCGACGCCGCCCCGGAGCTCGAGGAGGTCCTCGAGGCGCGCGGCAAGACCGAGCAGCTGGACAAGGTCCGCCACTCCTCGCGCATCATCGAGGCCTGCCCCGTCACCCAGGACAAGCCGCTGGGCCTCGGCCACGCCGTGGGCCTGGCCGAGTCGGTGCTCGACGAGGACGAGGACGTCGTCGCCGTCATGCTGCCGGACGACCTGGTGCTGCCGGTCGGCGTGATGGAGGAGATGGCCCGCGTGCGCCGCGAGTTCGGCGGCTCCGTGCTCTGTGCCGTGTGCGTGCCCGACGACGAGGTCTCCAACTACGGCGTCTTCGACGTCGCCGAGGTCGACGGCCGCGAGGACGTGCGCCGCGTGGTCGGCATGGTGGAAAAGCCCGCCCGCGAGGACGCCCCCTCCAACCTGGTGGCCACCGGCCGCTACCTGCTCGACCGCGACATCTTCGACGCGCTGCACCGCATCACCCCCGGCAAGGGCGGCGAGCTGCAGCTGACCGACGCCATCGAGCTGCTCATCTCCGAGGGCCACCCGGTGCACGTCGTCGTGCACCGCGGGCACCGCCACGACCTGGGCAACCCGGGCGGCTACATCCGCGCCTGCGTCGACTTCGGGCTCTCGCACCCGACCTACGGGCCGGGCCTGCGTCGGGCGATCGACCAGATCCTCGCCGAACACGACGCCGCGGCGGCCGGGGCCGCCGACCGCGCGGGGGACTAGACTCCGCAAGCGACAGCGCGCCCCCGCCACGGGGTCGCGCGGAAGGAGGAACGCGCCGTGCGATCCGTCGAGGAACAGCTGGAACTGGTCACCGACGCCGCGCTGACGCCGGAGCCGGTGCGCGTGTCGATCGTCGACTCCCTCGGGCTGATGTGCGCCGAGGAGGTCCAGGCGACCCACGAGCTGCCCGGCTTCGCCCAGGCCGCCGTGGACGGCTACGCCGTGCGCGCCGTCGACGTCGGCGGTGAGCGCGCCCTGTCCGGCCGCTCGCGGCCGACCCGCGAGGACGGCGAGGAGTCCGGCCCGTCCCGTCTGACCCCGCTCGAGCAGTCGCTGCCCGTGGTGGGGGAGGTCGCCGCCGGCTCGCAGCAGCCCCTGCGTCTGCAGCCGCGCCAGGCCGTGCGCGTGCACACCGGTGCCGCGCTGCCCGCGCTTGCCGACGCCGTGCTGCCCCTGGCGTGGTCCGACCGTGGCCGTCGGCGCGTGGTCGCCGCCCGCGCCGTGCGCTCCGGCGACTTCGTGCGCCGTCCCGGTGACGACATCGGGCGTGGCGACGTCGCGGTGACCTCCGGTGCCGTGCTGGGCCCGGCCCAGGTGGGGCTTTTGGCCGCCGCCGGGCGGGCCAACGTGCTCGTCTACCCGCGGCCGCGGCTCTCCGTGATCTCGGTGGGCGCCGAGCTCGTCGACGTCAACCGCGAGCCCGGCCTCGGCCAGACCTACGACGTCGCCGGTTACGCGCTGGCCGCCGCGGCCAAGGAGGCCGGGGCGGACGTGCACCGCGTCGGCATCGCCGCCGGCGAGCCGCGCCGCCTGCGCGAGATCATCGAGTCGCAGCTGATGCGCTCGGAGATCCTCGTCGTCACCGGCGCCGTCGGCGGCAGCGGGGCGCTGCGCGTCCAGGAGGTGCTGCGCGAGTTCGGCGACGTGGACACCACGCGCGTGGCCATGCACCCCGGCTCCGTGCAGGGCTTCGGCCTGCTCGGCGACGAGCGCACCCCGGTCTTCCTGACCCCCTCGAACCCGGTCAGCTCGCTGGTCATCTTCGAGGTGCTCGCCCGCCCGCTCATCCGCCTCTCGCTGGGCAAGCGCAACGCGAAGCGCCGCATGGTGCGCGCCCGCGCCCTCGGCAAGGTCGCCTCGCGCCCGGGCCGCACCGGCTTCATCCGCGCCCGCCTCATGCGCGACGCCCACACCGGCGACTACCTGGTGGAGGGCCTCGGCGGGGCCACCGGCGCCCCGGCGCACCTGCTGGCCGGCCTCGCCCAGGCCAACGCCATGATCCGGGTGCCGGCCGACGCCGCGGAGATCCGCCCCGGCGACGTCGTCGACGTCATCTTCCTCTCCCAGGCGGGCTGACCGCGGGTGATCGACCTCTTCGGGCTGCGGCGCGCGCGTCGGGCGCGCCCCGCCACCGGCGACCCGCACCCCGACCACCCCGGCTGGCCCGAGGTCACCGAGACGGTGCGGCTCACCGACGGCGGGCAGCTGCGCCTGCGCCCGATGACCAGCTCCGACGGCGACCCCTGGCGTGCGATGCGGGTGGCCGACGAGCCCTTCCTGCGCCCGGTCGAGCCGACGCTTCCCGGCGGCTGGGCCCAGGGCCACACCCCGGCGCAGTGGTGGGCGCACTTCATGGAGCTGCGCGCCGCGGCGAACGCGGGCACCGTTGTGCCGATGGCCATCGAGCTCGACGGCCGCTTCGTCGGCCAGGTCACCCTGGGCAACATCCAGCACGGGCCCGTCTCGGAGTGCTGGATCGGCTACTGGGTCCACTCCGCCTGCACGGGCCGCGGCGTGGCCACGGCCGCCTGCGCCCTGGGCACCGACCACGCTTTCCGACGCGTGCGGCTGCACCGCGTCACCGCCACCTTCCTGCCGGCCAACCCCGCCTCCGGGCGGGTGCTGCACCACAACGGCTTCCACGACGAGGGCGTGCTGCGCGGCAACCTGCACATCAACGGCCGCTGGCAGGACCACAACTTCGTCGCCCAGCTCGCCGGCGAGCACCGCGGCACCTGTGTCGAGCGGCTGCGCGCCGCGCGCCGGATCGCCTGACACCCGGCGTGGCGGGCCGGGGCAGCGGTACCCCACGGATAACCTGACAGTGAACAACTGTCCCCGTCGTCCTGAAAGGTGATGGTCGCGGCCATGTCCGGTGGAATTGTCCTGGTGCTCGTCATCGTCCTCTGGCTCTTCGTGCTCGCTCCGCTGTGGCTGCGCGGCCAGAAGCCGATCCGCAAGGCCGGCGAGGCCTTCGACGAGACCCGCGTGGTCTACGAGGGCGGCACCGAGCTGCCGCGCGCCGCCCGTGGCCCCCGCGTCGGTGCCGCCGACGTGCGCGAGGCCCGCGGGGAGGACGCGGACGAGGACTACGAGATCGTCTCGGCCGACGCCGCGGACGAGGAGAACGTCGACGACGTGCTCATCGACGAGCGTGAGGAGAAGGACGACCACGCCACCTCCGACGAGGTCATCGACGGCGACGTCGTCCGCGAACTCGAGGCCGGGGACACGGTCACCGAGCCCGTCGCCGAGGCCGACGACGGGGAGCTCCCGGAGGCGGAGCCCGCCCCCGGCGACGAGGACACCTACGAGCTGGCCGAGACCTTCACCTCCCCGGAGGACCTGCTCTACCCGGACGCCACCCGCCGCACCCGCGGCGAGGCGATCCGCGTCGTGCGCGACGAGGAGGCCGCCGGGGACGCGGCCGACTCCGACGCTGACGCCGATGCCGACGACAACTCGGACATCGCCGACGCCGGCTCTGAGGTCGCCGCCACCGCGACCGCCGCGGGCACCGACCGCGTCGACGACGAGTCGAGCCTCGCCGACGCCGCGGAGGAGCTGACCGAGGAGGAGCTCGAGTTCGCCGCCAGTCGGCGCGGCCGCGGCGGCTGGGACCCCGAGGCCGACGAGCGTCACAGCCTGGACCGCTACCAGCGTCGCCGCCGCACCCTCTACGCACTGGCCGGCGTCGTCGTGGCCACCCTGATCCTCGGTGTCATCGCCGGCGGCTGGGTCTGGCTGGCCCCGGTGCTCGCCGTGGCGCTCACGGCCGCCTACCTGGTCGCCCTGCGCAGCCAGGTGCGCCAGGAGCAGGCGCTGCGCGCCCGCCGCATCCGCCAGCTGCGCCGCGCCCGCCTCGGCGTGCGCCACCGCGACGACGAGGCGCTCGCCATCCCGCGCGCGCTGCGTCGCCCGGGCGCGATCGTCGTGGAGCTCGACGACGAGAGCCCGGACTTCTCCACCCTGCGTACCGTCGAGTCGCCCTTCGGCCACGGCGGTGACGACGAGCCGCGCGCCGGCTCCTACCGCGACCGCGTCGCGGGCTGAACGGGCTCAAAAATCCCCTCACCTGCCGGTTAGGTGTTTCAGGTACCGCCGACTATGGTGTTGGGGGTGCCCGGCACTGGGGCTATAGCTCAGTTGGTAGAGCGTCGCGTTCGCAATGCGAAGGTCAGGGGTTCGATTCCCCTTAGCTCCACAGATCACGAAACCCCTGGTCGAAGAGACCAGGGGTTTCGTCGTGTCTATGCACATGAGCGGTTGCCAGTGGGGCCTACGCGTTCAGGCGGCCTCCAGAGCGCTCAAGAGGCGGCTGAAGTGCGTGGGATCTGCCGTGTCGTAATAGTCGAACCAGGCGTCGATCGCTTCCTGGGGATACAGCCCCAGCTGTTCGATGATCAGTTTGGCCCAGAGGAGAGGCCCCGCTGAACTGGCTGTCACAACGTGCTCATTCGCGACAGCGGCCGCATGCTCGTAGAGGTGCTCGCCCCGGTATGACCCGACCGCCGTGAGAAACTCGGGGGCGTTGCTCGTGTGGCGGCGCGTATCGAGCAGGCCTCTGCCTGCGAGGCCGAGTGTGGCCCCGCAAATTGCTGCGACGGTGCCGTCGTGTTCAAGGACTTCTTCGGCGAGGTCGAGCACGTGGCGTCGATCGTCCGCCAACCAGGTGTCTGCGCCGATCAGGACGAGGGCGTCGAGGTCTGCCGGGACAACGTCCTCGACGATGCTGTCGGGGACGACCGTCATGCCGCCCACAGTGGTGACGGGGTCGGGGGTATCGGCCACGAAACGCACGTCGCAGACGGGATTCGGCAGTGCGTTCTGAAGCGAGATCCCCTGCAGAAGATAACCGTGTTCCCAGTCGGCCATCGTGTCCTGGATGTAGATGCAGATGTGCTTCACGAAGTTTCCCTCACATGCTGGAGCTGAACGCGGTTTGTCGAGACGAGCGTAAGGGTACCGCCGGGCGTGGTGGAGCACTTGACCGGACGGTCTGCAGTTCAGCTGCGGGTCTCGCTGCGGTCCACCGCCACGAGGCCGCAGAATCACCGGCTTGACGGCAGAGGAGGGGCCGGGGGAGGGGAGGCCCGGGCGGCGGCCGGTGGTTGTTCGGCCGGAACCGGTTCTCTTCACCGCCCGCGCGAGCCCGAACCGCGTTAATGTGTGGGCACCACGCACGGAGAGGAAGCACGTGAGCGAGTTCTACTACAACGACCCCTTCAACGGCGGCAGGCGCCGCATCGAGGCCGCCGAGGGCAGCCGCTACGTCGTCGTGCGGCAGCGCACCGGCGGTCCGCTCGAGGCGCTGGAGTGCTTCGCGGACCACGACGCGGCCCGCGAGCTCGTCGTCGGCGAGCTCGAGCGCGCCGCGCGCACCGTCGACGAGCTCGGCTACGGCGAGGACGTGCGGGTCACCCACATGAACCTCAAGCCGATGCCCGTCTTCGACGCCTGACTAGCGCTTCTTGAGCCGGTAGTAGACCTGCCGGCGGTGCCGGGCGATGACGGTGCCGGACTCGTCGACGGCTTCGGCCTCGAACCAGTGCAGGTACTTCGAGCCGTCCGCCGTCTTCTCCCGGATGACCTTCAGGTCCTCCTCGGTGACCTCGACGACGACGCGGATGCGCCCGTGGCCGGGCTTGAGGAACTGCACCTCGGCGGCGGTGTCCCAGACGTAGTAGCCGCCGCCGAGCTGCATCATCGAGCTGAGCATGAAGAACGGGTCGATCATCGACATCAGCGTGCCGCCGAAGGCCGTCTTGACCGCGTTGCGCGTCAGGACGTTCGGGCGGTGCTCGATGACGAAGCGTGAGCCGTCCTCGGCGGCCTCGGCCACCTTCACCCCGGCGCCCAGGTAGGGCGGCCAGAGCCACATGAAGCGGCGCAGGTTGGTCGCGTTGAAGATCTTCTTGTTCAGGGCCACTGTGTGGGCTCCAATCCGTGTCGGGGCAGTGACGTCCGCTACAGATGTAGCACGCCCGCCGGCCTAGCGGGGCCAGATTCCGGAGCAGCCCCGCCGGTGCGAGTCCATCAGATGGGTGTCGACGACGCCGACGGCCTCCATCAGCGCGAACATCGTCGTCGGCCCGACGAAGCGGAAGCCCGCCTTCTTCAGGTCGCGCGCCAGCGCCTCGGACTCGGGGGAGACCGTGGGCACCTCCGACATCGTGCGCGGCTCCGGGGTGCGCTCCGGCCGGTGCGACCAGACCAGGTCCACCAGGCCGCCGTGGGCGCGCAGCGCCACGGTGGCCCGGGCGTTGTGCACCGCGGCGTCGATCTTGGCCGCATTGCGGATCAGCGCGGCGTCGGAAAGCAACCGCTGTCTGTCGCCCTCGTCGAAGGCGGCGACGACGTCGGGGACGAAGCCGGCGAAGGCCTCCCTAAACGCCGGGCGTTTGCGCAGCACCGTCGCCCAGGACAGTCCCGCCTGGAAGCCCTCGAGCACGATGCGCTCGTAGAGCCCCGTCTCGTCGCGCACGGGTACGCCCCACTCGGTGTCGTAGTACTCGCGCAGCAGGGGGTCGCGCGCCGCCCACGGCGGGCGGCGCAGGCCGTCGTCGCACAGCACGGTGCCGTCGTTCTCAGAATCTCTCATGTCAGGTATGACTCCCGGAGACCAGTCTACGGTTCCACGGAAGGTACCCTGGGCTTCATGGACAGGCCCGCGGTGAGAGACGCCATGCTGCTCATTCTGCGCGTCGTGCTCGGCGTCATCTTCGTCGCCCACGGCTGGCGCATCCTGCTCATCGACGGGATCGCGGAGACGACCGGCCAGTTCAGCGCCTGGGGCGTGCCCCAGCCGGCGCTCTCGGCCTGGGTCGCCGCGCTCGGCCAGCTGCTCTGCGGCGCGCTGCTCTGCGTCGGCCTGCTGACCACCGCCGTGGCCGGGGTGCTCGCCGTCTTCGTCGCCGCCGCGGCCTACCTGGTGCACCTGGACAACGGGCTCTTCAACGTCGACGGCGGGCTCGAGTACCCGCTCGTGCTCATCGCCGCGCTGCTGGTCATCGTCGTCTTCGGCACCGGGCGCGCGAGCGTCGACGGGGTGTTGTCGCGATGATCGGCCACGAGGACATCCAGGACGAGCTCTCCGCCCGCCTCGACGGCGAACCCGGCCGGCTCTCCGACGACGTCGTGGAGGCCCACCTGGCCGCCTGCGAGCGGTGCCGCGCCTTCTACGAGCGCGCCCGCTCCCTGAAGGACATGCTCGGCTCCGACGAGCCCGAAAAGGTCGAGCCGCAGGCCGTGGCCCCCGACCTGACCGCCGAGATCCTCGCCGAGGTCGAGACCGAGTGGCGCCGCGCCGCCGGCACCCGCCAGGCGCTCCTGGCCACCTGCCGGGTCGTGCTCGTCGTCGCCGGGCTGCTCTTCGCCGTCTGGGCCGTGATGACGGTGGCCGCCACCGGCGGGCTGACCACCACCGACACCGAGGCCGGGGTGCTCGCCCCGGACGCGCAGCCGGAGCTGGCCGCGATGCTCGGCCAGGCCGCCGCGGTGCGCCTGGCCACGGCCATCACCCTCTTCTTCGGCGCGTGGCGCCCGCGGATCCTGCCCGGCTTCCTGGTCTTCCTGTGCGCGTGCACCATGTTCAACCTGGGCTTCGCCATGCGCGACCTGGTCCTCGACCTGGCCGGCACCGTCCAGGTCGCCGGGCTGCTGCTCTACGCGGTGACCACCGTCGTCGCCGCCGTCGCCTGCTGGCTGTCCTGGGACGCCGGGCGCGCCGGCGGCTGGCGCATCCTCGGCGCCGGGCCCTCGGAGCTCGGCTGACCCCACGGCTGTGCCCGTGTCCGGGCCTGCGGGACTCAGTGCCAGCTCGGCAGCCACATCAGCTGCTGGTACCAGAACTCGGGGACGAGGATCCCGTAGAGGATCGGGGAGAAGTAGACGAACATCGCGACCACCAGGCCGAGGTAGCAGACCACGGCGAAGGTGCCCGTGCGCAGCGGCCGGCCCGCCAGCGCGGTGACGGCCCGCGAGTGCAGCGGGCGCCCGGCGCCGACGAGCCCCGCGGCCGCCAGCGCGATGAGCAGGACGATGAAGGGCGCCAGCGGCTCGGCGTAGAAGAAGTACATCTGGCGGTCGTAGGTGGCCAGCCACGGCAGGAAGCCCGCGGCGAAGCCGATCAGCGGCACCGCGAAGCGCACGTCGCGGCGCACCAGAAGGCACCACAGGCCCCACAGCAGCGCCGGGACGGTCAGCCACCAGATCGCCGGGGTGCCGAAGAGGAAGATCATCCGCCGGCACTCGCCGGCCGCGCAGTCCACCCCGTCCGCGGACAGGTAGAGGATGGGCCGGCCCGAGACCAGCCAGGACCACGGCTTGGAGTCCCACGGGTGCGAGTGGCCCGAGGAGGTGGTCAGCCCGGCGTGGAAGTCCAGCACCGAGCGGTGGTAGTACAGCCACCCGGCCAGCCCGTCGGGCAGGTGGCTGAGCAGCGAGCCCGGCTCGATGCTGCCGTCGGCCGCCGCGTGCCGGTAGACGGAGGTCTCCGAGGCGAACCAGGCCCGCCAGGACCAGACGTAGACCAGCAACGGCACCAGCACCAGGGACGCCAGGGCAGGCACGGCGTCGCGAAGCAGTGCGCCCCACCAGGGGCTGCGCACACCGTAGCGGCGCCGCAGCAGCGCGTCGGCGCCCACGGAGGCCAGCCCGAAGAACGCGATGTAATAGAGGCCGGACCACTTCACCCCGCACGCCAGGCCCAGCAGCACGCCGGCGGTGAAGCGCCACCAGCGGAAGCCCATCCGCGGCCCGAGCCTCCCGCCCGCCAGCGGACCGGCCGCCCACGCCGCGTGCAGGCGGGCGTGCACCTGCCTGTGGTCGTTGACCAGCGCCCAGGCGGCCAGCACGATGAAGAGGACCTGGAAGATGTCGAGCATGCCGAAGCGGGAGCCGACCAGCAGCACGCCGTCGAAGACGGCCAGCACACCCGCGATCAGCGCCACCCGCCGGCTCGCGCTGAGCTGGCGGGCCAGGCCCATCGTCGCGAGCACCACGCCCACGCCGAAGGCCGCGCCGACCACGCGCCAGCCCCACGGCGAGTAGCCGAAGACGTGCTCGCCGAGCGCGATGAACTGCTTGGCCACCGGCGGGTGCACCACGAGCCCGTAGCCCGGGTTCGACTCGATGCCGCCGGTCAACGGGTTGTCCTGGGAGAGCACCATGTCCCAGGCCTGGGGCACGTAGTGCTTCTCGTCGAAGACGGGCGTGCCCGAGGACGTCGAGCCGCCGAGGCCGAGGAAGCGGGTCAGCGCCGCCAGCAGGCCGACGACGAGGAAGGACAGGGTGTCCGCGCGGCCCCAGGGCAGGGTCGCGGGCGGGCGCGGCGCGGGTCGCGCCACGCGGAGGGGGCGGTGGCTCGCGGTGGTGGTCACCCGGCTGATTGTAGGCCCGCGGGGCCTGTGGGATGCTGGCAGGCATGGACGAGCGTCAGGAAGAGTCAGGCGCCCCGGCACTGCCCCGGGGCGTGATCGTGGCGGCCACGCCGCTGGGCAACATCGACGACGCCTCCCCGCGCCTGCGCGCCGCGCTCGCGGGCGCCGACGTCGTCGCCGCCGAGGACACCCGGCGCACCCGGGCCCTGGCTGCCGCGCTGGGCCTGGAGATCCGCGGGCGCGTGGTCTCCAACTTCGACCACAACGAGGCGCGCCGGGCGGAGACGCTTCTCGACGCCGCGCGCCACGGCACCGTGCTCGTGGTCACCGACGCCGGCATGCCCGTCGTCTCGGACCCGGGCCTCACCCTCGTCGACGCCGCGCTCGACGCCGGCGTGCCCGTGACCTGCTTCCCGGGACCGTCGGCCGTGCCCACGGCGCTGGCGCTCTCGGGTCTGTCGGTCGGCCGCTTCATCTTCGACGGCTTCGCGCCGCGCAAGTCCGGCCGGCGCCGCAGCTGGCTGGAGTCGCTGAAGGGGGAGCGGCGTGCGGTCTGCTTCTTCGAGTCCCCGCACCGGCTCGCCGAGACGCTTCACGACGCCGCGCAGGTGCTCGGCGCGCAGCGGCGCGCCGTGGTGTGCCGCGAGCTGACCAAGACCCACGAGGAGGTCGTGCGCGGCACGCTGGGCGAGCTGGCGGAGCGTGCCGACGCCGGCGTGCTGGGCGAGGTCACCGTGGTGCTCGACGGCTCCGACGGGGAGGAGACAGACGTGGCCGGGCTCGTCGACGCGGTGCTCGAGCGGGTGGCCGCCGGTGAGCGGCTCAAGGCCGTGTGCAAGGACGTCGCCGGGGCCGCCGGGGTCTCCTCGCGCGAGCTCTACGAGGCCGCTCTCGCCGCCCGTGGCTGAGATGGTCATGACAACTTCCGGTTAGCCAGCGGGACATTCTCCGCGTACCCTGAAAAGACGGTGCAGAAAAAGTAATCAATCTGACAGGGAAGGACGTCATGACCGATCGAGAAAGAGAGACAGCGGCTTCCGCGCCGGCTCCCGACCCCGATGAGGCGGTCGTGGCCCGGCAGGTCCCCGAGGAATACGAGACCGTCGCCGAGCAGATGGACAAGCGCTCCGCGACCGCGCAGCTCGACGACATGCTGCACTCCCGCGAGGAGATCGAGGCCGAGCTCGCCAACCCGGAGAAGGTCGAGCTCGCCGCCGAGAGCGACTCGAACCGCATCAACTGGGTCGTCGTCGGCATCGCCGGCGCGATCGTCCTGGCCACCGTGCTGTGGGGCCTGCTCGGCGCCGACAGCTTCGCCGACTTCGCGGCCTCCGCGCTCGACGTCGTCGTCAACAACCTGGGCTGGGCCTTCGTGCTCTTCGGCACCGTCTTCGTCGTCTTCGTCATCGTCATCGCGCTCAGCCACTTCGGCACGATCCGGCTGGGGCAGGTGAACGAGGAACCGGAGTTCAACAGGGTCTCCTGGATCGCGATGATGTTCGCCGCCGGCATGGGCATCGGCCTGATGTTCTACGGCGCCAGCGAGCCGCTGAACTTCTACCGCGACGGCGTGCCCGGCCGCGGCACCGAGGACGTCTCCGCGTCCATGGCCTCCGCGATGTTCCACTGGACCCTGCACCCCTGGGCGATCTACGCGATTGTCGGCCTGGCCATCGCCTACTCCACGTTCCGCATCGGCCGTAAGCAGCTGATCTCCTCGGCCTTCGTGCCGCTGATCGGCGAGAAGAACGCCAACGGCTGGGTCGGCCAGCTCATCGACATCCTGGCCATCTTCGCCACCGTCTTCGGCACCGCCTGCTCCCTGGGCCTGGGCGCCCTGCAGATCGGCGCCGGCCTGACCGCCGCCGGCTTCGTCGACTCCGTGGGCAACCAGCTCATCGTCGGCATCGTCGCCGTGCTGACCCTGGCCTTCCTGCTGTCCGCCATGTCGGGCGTGGGCAAGGGCATCCAGTACCTGTCCAACACGAACATGGTGCTGGCCGCCATCCTGGCCATCTTCGTCTTCGTCGTCGGCCCGACCCTGGCCGTGCTCAACCTGATCCCGGGCACCGTCGGCGCCTACCTGGCGGACTTCTTCGACATGGCCTCGCGCACCGCGACCAACTCCGACGGCGAGTGGCTGTCGAGCTGGACCATCTTCTACTGGTCCTGGTGGATCTCCTGGTCGCCGTTCGTCGGCATGTTCCTGGCCCGCATCTCGCGCGGCCGCACCATCCGCGAGTTCTGCCTCGGCGTGCTCTTCGTGCCCGCCGGCGTCTCCATGATCTGGTTCGCCATCTTCGGCGGCACCGCGATCACCATGGAGCGCGAGGGCGAGTCCATCTGGGGCGACGGCAGCGCCGAGACCCAGCTGTTCAACCTGCTGCACAACCTGCCGGCCGGTGAGATCGTCGGCGTCGTCGCCGTGATCCTGCTGGGCACCTTCTTCATCACCTCGGCCGACTCGGCCTCCACGGTGATGGGCTCGATGTCCATGTTCGGCCGCTCCGACGCCAACCCCTGGGTCTCCGCCTGCTGGGGCCTGGCCACCGCCCTGATCGGCATGACCCTGCTCATCTCCGGCGGCGACGACGCGCTGAACAACGTCCAGAACGTCACCATCGTCGCGGCCGCGCCCTTCCTGGTGATCATCATCCTGCTGATGTTCGCCATCGTGAAGGACCTGAGCAGCGACGTCATCTACCGCGACTACGTCGAGGACGCGGACTTCAGCCGCCGCCTGTCCCGCGAGCGTCGCATCCGCGCCGCCCAGCTGCGCGCCAAGGCGCTGACCGAGCGCTACTCCGAGCGCACCGGTCGCCCGCGCGGCGCGGCGGCCGACACCGCGGAGGACTAGACCCCTCCCCGGTGCGCCGGGCCGGGCGCCCAGTAGAGTGTCACCCATGAACGACACTGTGCTTGTCTCGGTTGCCTGGCCCTACGCCAACGGCCCGCGCCACATCGGTCACGTGGCCGGCTTCGGCGTCCCCTCGGACGTCTTCGCCCGCTACCAGCGAATGCGTGGCGCGGACGTGCTGATGATCTCCGGCACCGACGAGCACGGCACCCCGCTGCTCGTCCAGGCGGACAAGGAGGGCGTCAGCGTCCAGGAGCTGGCGGACCGCTACAACCGCCAGATCGTCGAGGACCTCGCGGGCCTCGGCCTCTCCTACGACCTGTTCACCCGTACCAGCACCCGCAACCACTACGCGGTGGTCCAGGAGCTCTTCCGCGGCCTGCTGGACAACGGGTACATGATCCGCCAGAAGACCCTCGGCGCCGTCTCGCCGTCGACCGGGCGCACCCTGCCGGACCGCTACATCGAGGGCACCTGCCCGATCTGCGGAGCCGACGGCGCGCGCGGCGACCAGTGCGACAACTGCGGCAACCAGCTCGACCCCGTGGACCTGATCAAGCCGGTGAGCAAGATCAACGGCGAGGCCCCGGAGTTCGTCGAGACCGAGCACTTCCTGCTCGACCTGCCCGCGCTGGCCGGCGCCCTGGAGAAGTGGCTCAAGACCCGCGACTCCTGGCGCCCCAACGTGCTGAAGTTCTCGCTGAACCTCCTCGGCGACCTGCACCCGCGCGCGATGACCCGCGACATCGACTGGGGCATCCCGGTGCCGGTCGAGGGCTGGCAGGACAACAACGCCAAGAAGCTCTACGTCTGGTTCGACGCCGTCGTCGGCTACCTCTCCGCCTCCATCGAGTGGGCCTGGCGCAGCGGCGACCCCGAGGCCTGGAAGAAGTGGTGGCAGGACCCGGAGGCCACCAGCTACTACTTCATGGGCAAGGACAACATCACCTTCCACTCCCAGATCTGGCCCGGCGAGCTCCTCGGCTACGCCGGCAAGGGCGACAAGGGCGGCGAGGTCCACCGCTACGGCGAGCTGAACCTGCCCACCGAGGTCGTCTCCTCCGAGTTCCTGACGATGTCCGGCTCGAAGTTCTCCTCCTCCAAGGGCGTGGTCATCTACGTCAAGGACTTCCTGCGCGAGTTCGGCCCGGACCCGCTGCGCTACTTCATCGCGGTGGCCGGCCCGGAGAACAACGACACCGACTTCACCTGGGACGAGTTCGTCCGCCGCATCAACAACGAGCTGGCCAACGGCTGGGGCAACCTGGTCAACCGCACCGTGTCGATGGCGCACAAGAACTTCGGCCAGGTGCCCGCCCCGGCCGCGCTCGAGGCCGCCGACGAGGAGATCCTCGGCCTGGCCGAGCGCACCTTCGACGAGGCCGGCGAGCTGCTCGCCCAGTCGAAGTTCAAGGCCGCCATCACCGCCGTGATGCACGTCGTCGGCGAGGCCAACGCCTACATCGCCGACCAGGAGCCCTGGAAGCTGGCGAAGGACGAGTCCGCCCGCGAGCGCCTGGCCACCGTGCTGTGGACCGCGCTGCAGGTCGTCAGCGACTGCAACACGATGCTCACCCCGTTCCTGCCGCACACCGCCCAGGCCGTCCACGAGACCCTCGGCCGCTCCGGCGTGTGGGCCGCCGAGCCGCGCGTCGAGGAGGTCACCGACGACATGCCGGTCGACCTCGTCGGCGTCGGCCTGCCGGAGGAGGGGCGCACCTACCCGGTGATCATGGGCGACTACGCCGAGGAGAAGGCCCGCTGGGCCCGCGTCGACGTCGAGCCGGGCACCCCGCTGGCCAAGCCGAAGCCCCTGATCGCCAAGCTCGACCCCGAGCTCGCCGAGACCGGACCTGAATGGGCTCCCGTCGCCGAGTAGGGCGCGTCACCGCCGCGCTGGCCTTCGTCGCGATCTTCCTCGCGGCGCTCAACCTGCGCGCCGGCATCGCCTCCGTCGGACCCGTCCTCGCCGACGTCCTCGCCTGGTACTCCGCCGGCGGGGCCCTGGCGGGCCTGGTCACGGCCATGCCCTGCTTCTTCTTCGGGGTGATGGGCCTGGCCGCCGTGCCGCTGGCCCGCCGCGTCGGGCTCTCCCGCGCGCTGCTCGGCGGCATGGTGCTGACCACCGTCGGGCTCGGGGTGCGCCCCTGGGTCGGCTCGGTGTGGGCCTTCCTCGTGCTCACCGCCTGCGTGGTGGCGGGCATCGCGCTGTCCAACGTGCTCATCCCCGCCTGGGTCAAGACCCACGGCGGGCGCAACATGGTCACGCTGATGACCGTCAACTCCTCGGTGCTCGGCCTCTCCGGCGCGCTCGGCCCGCTCTCCGCGGGCCTGGCCCACGAGCCCGGCGGCTGGCGCCACGCCCTGTTCATCTGGGTGTGGCTCTCGGTCGCCCAGGTCCTCGCCTGGGTGATCGTCGCCTGGCGTACCGGCTACGACTTCCCGCGCAGCGGCACCCGTGGCTCCGGCCCGGCCGTCCCGCTGCGCCGCTCGCCGACGGCCGTCGCACTCACCGCCTACTTCGGGCTGCAGTCCCTGCAGGCCTACACGCAGATGGGCTGGCTGCCGCAGATCCTCATCGACTCCGGCCAGTCCCGGGGGATCGGTTCGCTGGCGCTGTCGATCACCCTCGTGCTCGGCATCCTCGGCGGCCTGGTCATGCCCGCCGCCCTCGCCCGCGCCGAGTCGCCGCAGGTCTACCCGGTCCTCTTCGCCGCGCTGACCGCGCTCGGCTGGGTCGGCGTGCTCCTCGCCCCGTCCTGGTCGGTCCTCTGGGCCTTCGTCCTCGGCGTCGGCGGCTGGTCGTTCCCCACGGCGCTCAACCTGATCGTCGTGCGCGCCCGCGACCCCGAGGTCGCCGCCCGCCTGTCCGGCTTCGTCCAGCCGGTCGGCTACTTCCTGGCCATGCTCGCCCCGCTGGCCGTCGGCTTCGTCTACCGCCCGGAGATGGACTGGACCGTCGTCATCCTGGTCCTCGCCGGCCTCGCCGTGGCGAAGGGCGTGGTCGGCCGCCGCGCCGCCCGCCCGGTGCTCGTCGACGACGAACTCGCCGTCGCGCGCCCCTGTTAGGTTGGCGGACATGGACACCCGTACCTCCCGCGCCGCCGCCGAGGAGCTGCTGCGCGGCATCGCCGGCCCCGACGCCCGCCTGCGCGACGACCAGTGGCGCGCGATCGACGCCCTCGTCAACGAGCACCGCCGCATGCTCGTCGTCCAGCGCACCGGCTGGGGCAAGTCCGCGGTCTACTTCATCGCCGCCAAGCTGCTGCGCGCCGCAGGCCGTGGCCCGACGCTGATCATCTCCCCGCTGCTCGCCCTCATGCGCAACCAGGTCGCCGCCGCCTCGGGCGCGGGCATCCGCGCCGAGACCCTCAACAGCTCGAACATGACCCGCTGGGACGCCGTCGAGGCCGCCATCGCCGCCGACGATGTCGACGTCCTGCTCATCTCCCCGGAGCGCCTGAACAACCCCTCCTTCCGCGACGAGGTCCTGCCGCACCTGGCCGCCGGGGTGGGCATGGTCGTCGTCGACGAGGCGCACTGCATCTCCGACTGGGGCCACGACTTCCGCCCCGACTACCGCCGCATCCGCGACCTGCTCGCCGGGCTGCAGGCTGAGGTCCCCGTCCTGGCCACCACGGCCACCGCCAACGACCGCGTGGTCGCCGACGTCCAGGCCCAGCTCGGCGCCGACACCGGGGTGCTGCGCGGCGGGCTCGACCGCGAGTCGCTGTCGCTGTCCGTGCTGCGCCTCGAGGACACCACCGAGCGCGCCGCCTGGCTGGCCGCCCACCTCGGCGAGCTGCCCGGCTCCGGCATCGTCTACTGCCTGACCGTCGCCGCCGCCGAGGACCTCGCCGGTGCCCTCGAGGCCGCCGGCTGGGACGTCGCCGCCTACACCGGCCGCACCGAGGCCGAGGAGCGCGAGCGCCTCGAGCGCGCCCTGCTGAACAACGAGGTCAAGGCCCTGGTGGCCACCTCCGCGCTCGGCATGGGCTTCGACAAGCCGGACCTCGGCTTCGTCGTCCACCTCGGCGCGCCGTCGTCACCCGTGGCCTACTACCAGCAGGTCGGCCGCGCCGGCCGCGGCACCGAGCACGCCGAGGTCCTGCTGCTCCCGGGCGCCGAGGACGCCGACATCTGGGCCTACTTCGCCTCCGTCTCCTTCCCGGACGAGGACACCGTCCGCGAGCTGCTCGGCGTCCTCGAGGCCGAGGGCACGCTCTCGACGGTCAAACTCGAGGCCCGCGTCGACCTCTCGCGCTCCCGCCTCGAGCAGACCCTCAAGGTCCTCGACGTCGACGGTGCGGTCCGTCGCGTGCGCGGCGGCTGGGAGCCCACCGGGGCGCCCTGGAGCTACGACGCCGAGCGCTACCACGGCCTGACGGTCGCCCGCCGCGCCGAGCAGCGCGCCATGGTCGACTACGAGACCACCGACGGTTGCCGCATGCTCTTTTTGCGCCGCCAGCTCGACGACCCGCTCGTCGACGCGGACACGCCCGGCTGCGGGCGCTGCGACAACTGCACCGGCCGGCACTGGTCGCCCGAGATCGACGCCGAGGTCTCCACCACCGTCGACGCGCGCCTCTCCGCACCCGGGGTGCGCGTCGCGCGGCGTCGGCAATGGCCCACCGGCATCGCCGTGCGCGGCAGGATCGCCGGAATCGGCGACGGTCGCGCGTTGGGGCGCCTCAACGACATCGCGCGCGGGCCCGCGCTCAAGGAGCTTCTCGACGCCGCGTCGTGGCGCCCGGGTGCGAACTGGCGCGCGGACGAGTGGTTGCGGCGCCTGGTCGCCGTGCTCGCCGACTGGGACTGGGACCGCCGGCCGGTCAGCGTCGTCGCGCTCGGCTCGACCGATCCGGCGCGCACGGAGATGGTGCTCGCCGCCGCCCGCGCGCTCGCCGAGGTCGGCCAGATGAGCTTCGCGGGGTTGCTGCCCGTGCGCGCGGGACGCGGCGAGGTCGCCGCGCAGAACTCCGCCTACCGAGTCACCGCGCTGCTCGACCACTTCGACATCGAGGAGTGGTCGGCGGCCGGGCCCGTCGAGGGGCCGATCCTGCTGGTCACCGACCTCGTCGACACCGGGTGGTCGGTCACCGTCGCCGGCTGGCGTCTGCACGAGGCCACCGGCGCCGAGGTGCTCCCGCTCGCCTTCGCCCTCCGGGGCTGAGCCGGCGCTCCGGGGAGCGCTCCGCACCGGGGGAGCGGTGGGTGACTCGGCCGTTTAGCCTCTGCCTCGGCAGACAAAACGAGAAGAGACGACCGGAGGCGGGCCATGACGAAGGGTGCGGAAGCGGACGGCAAGAAGTCGGGTGGGAGGAGCCACTCGACCTGGAACGCGGGGGAGCTCGCCTGGGTCCCCGAGGGGTACCTGACCGATGAACTGCCGGACTGGCGGATCGCCAGCTTCGCGATCATCCTCCCCATGCCGCAGCTCTTCGGCGGGTGCTCGGAAGACGGGGGTGATGAGCGTCTGCTGGATCTCGCGGGGAAGGAGATCGCGGGGAGACCGTGGCGGCCCGGGCGTTTCAAGGGGATGAAGGGCGTTGAGGTCCTGTGGCAGCGGGGTACCTCGAACTCTGACTCGGGCTCGGACTCGCCCAAGTGGGGAGAGCACCCCGCCGGTGAAAACAGGTGGGACAACATGAAGTCGACGTTCTACCACGGCGCAAAATCCCGGTTCCCGGGAGGACTCCGTGAGGCGGTGGGCGCGGAGTTCTCGGACTGCGACCTCAAGTCGCGGAACGACGGTGACGACTTCCGCGCGCCGGAGACGTGGGCGGATGTCGGTGTCCGGCACAAGCACAGGATGCACATGCACAACGTCACCTTCGACGGTGACGACGAGGTCACTTTCGAGCTGGCTGACGAAGTCGACGGAAAGGAGCGGAGAAACGGCGCAAGCTGCGAGCTCAAGGCGGTCGAGGTACTCGAGTACCAGGATGTCCGTGTGCACGAGGACTTCCGGAACTCCGACAGGAAGTCCGATGAACCCACGCCGGGCGCGAATCTGCTGACCGAGTCCGCCCGCGAGGTCTCCGTGATCTGCCGATTTCTCGTGCTGCACGTCTGGGCGCAGAACTGCAGTTCCTGGCAGCTCGAGAGGCTCTCGCAGAGCCTCTCTCGGCCCCGCGGGAAGTTCACGGCCTACACCCGTGACGAGGAGAAGATCGAGAAGTTCTCCCCGGTCAGTCACTTCGCCGGTCTCGCGATCGACGGGATCTGGCCGGAGGAGAAGTCGGCGCCGATCAAACTGAAGTCCGGCGGTTTTCTCGATTACGTGACCATGGAGGACCGGGAAGCGGGCAAGGGAAATGAGCCCGGGGCCCCGACGCTCTCAGAACGGCAGTACAGCCGCCCGCAGCGCGTCGTCGTGGCCATCCCCGCAAAGGCCCAGGTCGCTCCGTTCCCTGAGGTCGAGAACTACCTGCTGCGCGCGGAGGAGGAGGGGGAGGAGACGGACGTCGCCTGGTCCGACGCGGACATCTGCGCATGGCAGTTGTCCACGGGGGCGGACCGCTATTTCGACGCCGTGCCGGACTTCCACCGCGCGGTCGCGCGTCCGACCGACGTCCCCCTGGAGCACTGGCGGGTGTCGTCGGCGACCGAGGGCTTCGCGATGGTGCGGATAGACACCGCGGATCCGGTCGCGGGCAAGTTCTGGTCTCTGGTCCCGACACGCTACGTCGATCTGATCGTCCTCCAGATGCGCGCCCTCGAGACGATCAGCATGCTCACCACCAACCTGAGGAACTGCCGGGTCTCGGGGAAGGCCCCCGGAAACGAGTCGGAAGGCTGTTTCCTGGACGAGGTGCGCGGGAACCTGGGGAGACTGCAGCAGATCCAGACGGACTTCGTGGAGTTCCGGGACAGACTCTGGTTCAGCTCCGTCTACCGGCACCCCTTCGACGAGCGGCTCATGCTCGACACGAAGTGCTCGCTCGGGCTCGACATCATGTTCAAGGACTTCACGGAGGAGCTCGCCCTGCGCGAGGAGATCTACAACGCGCAGTTCTCGATCCTCGGCACCGAGCAGCAGCGGGCGGAGAGCCGCCGGCGGCAGCAGCGTCAGGAGGACGAACGGAAGCAGGAGCAGAAACGGGAGCACGAATGGCAGGTGCAGCAACAGCAGCGTCAGGAGGACCAGGAGAGACGCGCGAGGGAGCAGCAGGAGGAGGACGCCCACCGGCGTAGGCGCCAGGAGGAGCGCGAGGAGGAACAGCAGCGGCGGGAGAAGTCCTCGAGCCGCATGAACCTCGCCCTGGCCTGCGCCTCCGCGTTCATCGGCGCGCCCGCGATCGTGGACATCATGGGCGTCGAGAAGGACCCGCTCGCGCTCCTGTGGACGGTCGGCATCGCCCTCGTGATCTTCGCGCTGGTCGGGCTGTTCATCACCTTCATGGAGGCGCCGGGGACCCGCAAGGCGTTCATCAAGCGGAACTGGAACAAGTTCCTCTTCCTGTGCGGCATGGAGAGCAGGCGCGAGGCCGCCGGCGAGGAGCCGCCCCGCAGCTCAGTCGAGGATGCGCTGCAGGTAGACCAGGGTCAGCCAGTTGCCGAACTTGCGCCCGACCTCGGGCATGCGGGCGACCTCCGTGAAGCCGAGACGCGCGTGCAGGCGTAGCGACGCCTCGTTGGTGGCGGTCACGCCCGCGACCATCACGTGCATGCCGGCCGCCCGGGCACGGTCGATCAGCTCCTCCATCAGCGTCGTGCCGAGCCCACGGCCCTGGGCGGCGGGGGAGAGGTAGACCGAGTTCTCCACGGTCAGGTCGTAGCCGGAGAAGCCCCGGAAGCTCGAGTAGCAGGCGTAGCCGAGGATCTCGCCGTCATCCTCGGCGACGATGACCGGCTGACCCCGGTCCTGGTGATCGCGCAGCCAGGCGGAACGGTCGGCGACGTCGACCTCCTCGTCGCGCCAGACCGCGTCGCCCTCGCGGATCGCCTGGTTGTAGATCTCCACGATCGCGGGGACGTCGGCGGCTCGTGCGTCTCGGATATCCATGCGGGCGAGGGTACCGCGTCACCGCGCCGCTACGGGAAGCCACCGCGCCGCCACGGGGCGGCGCTATCCCGCGGCGGCGTCGAGCCGCGCCTTCTGCTCCGCGGTGAGCCGCAGGTCGTCGGTCGCGAGGTTCTCCTCGAGGTGTTCGACGCTGCCGGTGCCCGTGATCGCGACCGTCGTCGGGTTCTCGGCCAGGTGCCAGGCCAGACCGACCTGCGTCGGGGTCGCCCCGAGCTCCGCGGCGACCTCGCGGACGGCCGGCAGGTCGCGTACCTGGGTCAGACCCGTCGCCTGCCCCACGCCGGCCCCGCCGCCGAGCGGGAAGTAGGGGATCCAGGCGATCTCCTCGCGCCCGCAGAGCTCGCGCAGTTCTCGTGCCTGCGGGTAGGCGAGGTTGTCGATGTTCTGCACCGCGGCGATGCCGGCGTCCAGGCCCGTGCGCACCTGCTCCGTGGTGACGTGGCTGAGCCCGATCGCGCCGATCTTGCCGGCCTCGCGCAGCGCGACCAGCTCAGCGAGCTGGTCCGCCAGCGAGACCTCGCCCTGCTCGCCCTCGGCCACCAGCCCGGGCAGGAAGTCCATGCGGCGCAGGAAGACCAGGTCCAGGCGGTCGGTGCCCAGCGAGCGGAGGTTCTCCTCGACCTCCCGGCGCAGCTCGGCGGGCAGCTGCGCCGCGGTCATCGGGAACCGGCCCGTGACCGGGCGCGCGCCGACCTTCGTGGCCACGAATACCTCGTCGAGGTCCCCGAACGCCTCGCGCAGCAGCTCGTTGGCGGTCTCCCCGCCGTAGAAGCGCGCGGTGTCGTAGTAGTCCACGCCGAGCTCCCGCGCCCGGCGCAGCAGCGCGACGGCGGCCTCGCGGTCTCCGCCGCCGGCGACCTTGCGCGCCAGCGGGCTCATGCCCAGCCCGATCCTGTTCACCTCGCGGCCGCCGACGGCCACGGTTCCCACAGTCGAATTCACCCCCGGAAGCTTACGCGCCAGAACCGGGATCCGACGTGCCAGAACCGGGATCCGACGTGTCAGAACACCGCCGCCTCGCGGGGCCCAGCAGCGCCGCCGCGCGGGTCAGAACACCGCCGCCGCGCGCGCCGGGAACCCCGAGGCCACCTCGGGGACCGGCCAGGTCGCCACGATCATCGCCCCCGTCGGCGGGACGGCCGCCAGACCTCGCATCGACTCGATCATCCAGCCGTCGTGCTCGAGCCACCACCGCTGCGCACGCAGGTCACCGGCCGAGACCCGCACACCCGGGTCGCAGTCGCAGGTCTCGTGTCCGACGGCCACCACCCCGCGCGCGGCGAGGACCTCGAGCGCCGACACACCCCAGCCGGGGGAGTGGAAGACACCCGCCGCGTCCGGGTTGTGCATCGCGTCGCCGGGCTCATCCCAGCGCCGCGACCACCCGGTGGCCAACGCGACGAAGCTGCCCTCCGGGATGCGGCCGTGCTCCGTCTCGAAGGCGGTGATGTGCGCGGCGGTGACCTCGAGGTCCACGTCGCGCTGCGCGACGTCGGCAAGCGGGAGGACCACCAGGGGCAGGACGGTGTCACGCACCGGCAGCTCGGCGAGCGTGCGGCCGCCGGCGGCGAAGTGCGCGGGCGCGTCGACGTGCGTGCCCCACTGGCCGATCAGCCCGAAGCGCTGCACCCACGCGCCGTCGTCGACGGTGCTGACGGTCTCGACCGTCTCGTCGGGGTCGCCGGGGAAGCTCGGCTGGCCGGGCGCGAAGCGGTGGGTCAGGTCCACCCAGCTCGCGGCGCGCAGCCGGCGGGCCACCTCCCACAGGTCGGCGGCGCCCACCGGGTCCCCGATACTCACCGCGCCCCCGGGCGGGTCGGCTCGGCGGCGGCCGCGAACATCGTGCGGGCGAGCGCGGCGTCGGTGCGCCCCGTGGTCAGGTGGTCGACCAGCAGGAACACGGAGTCCCAGCGGTGGTAGAGCCAGGCGCGGTCGAGGATGCCCGGGTCGGCGGGGCCGGTGTAGCGGTCGAGAACGCGGTCGGCGAGGTCGTCGGCGACGTCGGTCAGGTTGGCGAAGTCGACGGCCGGGTCGCCGACGTTCATGTCCGAAAGATCGATGACGCCCACGCGGTCGTCGTCGATGAGCACGTGGTCGACGGCCAGGTCACCGTGGACGGGGTGCGTCGCGCGCGCCGGGTCGAGCAGGCTGCGCGCCTCGCCGAGGATGCCGCGGGCGACGTCGAGTTCGTCCGGGCCCAGCGCGCCGGGCAGGGCCTCGGCGGCGCGGGCGTCGAGGAGGTCCATCTTCGCCGGCAGGCTGCGCGGGTGGTCGTTGGGGCGGCCGTCGCGGAACCAGGGCACCACCCCTTCGGCGGGTTCGGCGGTGTGCAGCACGGAGAGGAAGTCGGCGAGCTGGGCGACGATCCGTTCGCGCCGGTCCTCGGGCAGTCCCGCCCACAGCTCCGCGTCCAGCGGGACGCCGGGCACGCGGCGCTGGAGGGTCAGCCGGCCGTCGGGTGTGGTGCGCAGCGGGCGGGGCAGGGCGACCGTGGTGCGGTCGGCGAGCTGGTCGACGACGACCGCCTCGACGCGGGCCTGCTCGCAGTAGGTGTCGGTGAGCGGGCGGCGGGCGACGACGGAGTCGAAGACGACGACCGCGTGGTCGAGTCCCTGCTGCGGCACGGTCACCGTGCCGAGGTCCCCGAGGTCGGGCCAGGTCTCGGCGACCATCTTGACTAGACGATCCGGATCCATGGTTCCGCAATTCTAGTTGCGGGGCCCGGCGCTCCCGTCGTCCGTCTCTGCGTCGGCGTTCCCGGGCTCGGGTTCGGGCTCAGGCTCAGGCTGAGGCTCGGGCTCAGGGGGCTCGCCGGTCTCGAGGCGTTCGATGAGGTCCGGATCCGTGATCGCGGGGAACTCGGTGGTCTGCGGCCAGAGCGACTGGTGGGGGACGGTGAACTCGCCGGTCGGCGTGGGTTCGTCGCCCGGCCCGGGCTGCGCCTCGAAGCTTCCGGTCGCGTCGATCACGGGCTCCGCGACGGTTCCGTCATGCCCGGGTTGGCCAGGCTGACCCGCGGCCTGCTGCGCGGGCATGGCGCCCGTCGGCGGCGCCCCCGTCGCGGCGGTGACCGGATGGGTGGTCGGGTTGACCGGCTCGCCGGGCACCCAGCCCATGCCGCGCAGGCGTCGCAGGGTGCGCGGGCGCGCCCAGGACAGGCGCGGTCGCGGCACGGAGAGTGTCTGCGGTTCGGGCAGGGTCCAGCGGCGCCAGCGCGAGAGCACGCCGAGCACCGGGCACAGCACGATGCACATCGGCATCGCGATCGTCGGCTGGTCGAGCACCCCGATCACGGTCGCCGCGAGCGCCGAGCTCAGGATCGCGATGGTCGCGTAGAGGACACTGCCGCCGAAGATCGACGGGATGCGGTTGAGCAGCACGTCGCGGAGCATGCCGCCGCCGACGGCGGTGACCACGCCCATCGCGACCGCCGGCAGCCAGCCGAGCCCGAGGCTCAGTGCCTTGGTGACGCCGGTGGCGGTCCAGCAGCCCATACCGAAGAAGTCGATGAGCACGAGCGCGCGGTTGGTCCACTTGCCCGAGAGGTCGATGAAGAACGCGACGGCCGCGGCGATCAGCGCACCGAGGAGGTAGGCCCGGTCGGTCAGCATGACTGGGAAGCCGTGCCCCAGGAGCACGTCACGGATCATGCCGCCGCCCATGCCGGTCACGACGGCGAGCAGGATGAACCCGATCATGTCGAAGCGGAAGGCGCGGGCGGCGACTCCGCCGAGCAGGCCGTTGGCCACCACGCCCGAGACGTCGACTAACCGGAACAACGACTCCGAGTCAAACTCCACGGCCACCATCCTAGCTGCCGTAAATGTGCTGTACACAGGGGCCCTTTACCCCTCCTTTCCCACCGCTTGCCGACGTCCCGTCGGTCGCCGTCGGCGACCGACCCCGCGGTTGGGCGGTGCTCTTCGTCTGCGGGGCACCGGGTCAGAACGAAACCTGTGCCGCCGGCCAGGTGTCCCAGAACGGGACCGGTGCCGCCGGCCAGGTGCCCCAGAACGGCACCGATGGTCCATGACCGGACCGGCTCAGAAGGGCACCGGGGCTGCCGGGTCGTAACCGATCTTCTCGTTATGCACAGCCCGCCTCGCCTCACCACGAGCACGCGCCCGCTCCTCAGCCTGTTGGCGGTGCTCCGAGACCGTCATCGCCAACCGCGCACCACCCGGCGTCAGAGGACCATCCGGGACACTGACCTGGAAGATGTTGCCCGGCAACAACCACACCGTCATCCCCGTGACCGGATCATGGAGGTATTTGACCTGCCCGTCGGTCTTCAGGTTGTGCCAGTGCTGCGACACCCGAGAGGCATTATCAAGTGCCGTGGCCCCGCCCTCCTCATGTGGGATGCGGTGCTCGAACTGCGTGGCAGGTGTCTTCGTCGTCGACGACGGACCGGAACAGCAGTCGTGCACACCCGTCACCCAGGCGACCAGACCCATCGTCGGATCATGGGCCTGGGTTTCCTCCTGCCTTCCTTCAGTGGCGTCTTTGACGACGGTGACCATCTCCTCCCACCGGGCCTGCGCGGCAGGCGACAACCAGCCGGCACCGGGCAGCCACATCGGCGCGTCAGTCAGATCCGCTGCCTTATAGACCCACTTGGTGACCGTGACGGTGGTGTTGTCGGTCAACGTGTCGTAGAACGCCTCAGTCAGACTCGTCTTATCGGAGATCGATTTCGTCTGCAGCACACTGTTGAGGATGCTGGCCTGGTCATCGGGCAGGGTGATGCGGTACTCGGTCAGCCCGGGAATCGAGTCGTCGGTTTCGAAGATGCCGGGCACCGGGGCGGGTTTGCCGCCGTCGTCGAAGTCGCGGGGCAGGCGGATCTTAGGGTCGTAGAGGTTGACCAGTTCGTTGATCTTGTCACTGATCTTCGAGGTGGTGGGAAGTGCCTGCCGGGGTGCTGTCGGGGTGAGGAAGTCGGTGATGCCCTCATCGATGCGGGCGAGTATCTCGGGGTCTTTCACGGCCATGACCGCGGCCCCGATGGTGCGAAGGGATCCGACCTCGATGTGGAACAGCATCTCCTGCAGCGCCTTCAGGCGGGGCAGTTTGTCTGTGTAGGCACCCAGCGAGGTCACGTAGGAGTCTTTGATGGTGTAGCGGCTGACTGCGGTGGAGGCGGCCATGCGTGTCGAGTAGGCGGTGATGGTCTCATTCGCGCGGGGTTGGTTGTCCATCCAGATCTCGTAGTCGAGACGACGCTTCAGCCGGCTTTTCACCGCCACCGGGTCGGTCTGGTCGGTATTGGAGAAGTAGTTGGGTGGGTTGGTGCCGTCTTGTGGTGGGATGTGTCCTGCGGGGGTCTGGTTTTTCCGCCACCGGTTGGCCCGCATGAGGAGTAGTTGTTCTTCGCGTTTGTCGCGGGCGGCTTGGCGGGTGCGCAGTCTGGTCTTGATTTTCTTGGCGGCGATGCGTTGGCGTCGGGTGGTCTCCTGCCCGGCCATCGTGTGTCCGGCCCGTCGGAGGCCGAGTCGTTTTCTGATGTGGGTGTTCGATCTTTTGTGGTGGCCTTTGCGTTGTCCTAGGTGGTGTCGCATGGTCCTTTCTACCCCCTTGGTTATGTGGTGTGTGCTGGTGTTTTGTTGTGTCTTGTGTGTTCGGGTTTCAGTGTAGTGGAGGGGCGTGACAGGGTTCGCTGATGTGTTCGACCATGGGCTGTGGTTTTCAGGTGAGACGCCGCCTGACTGCTGTGGGTGGTGGTTGCAGTAAGTAACTGCACTGCCGCCCCGAAGCCGACATCGGCGGGACTGGATGGGTGTTGCAGTAGGTCACTGCGTCGGAGGGGGTGCGGACCGGGAAAGGGGGCTCGCAGTGGATCACTGCGCGGTGAACCCGGTGCGACGAAGTCCTGGCGCTAGGTGGCATCGCAGTAGGTCACTGCATCGGTGCCGAGGGGCGGAGCGGCAACGGGGACTGAGTGGGGCTTGCAGTGAGTCACTGCAACAGGGGCGAAGGTTGGTGGAAGCCCAGGGGCGCGATCCCGGGGAGTCGATCCCCCGCCGGCGGTGGACTCCGGAGGGCGCTGCAGTGGATCACTGCGTCGGGACGCGGAGGTGGCGGTTCCCGTGGTGCCGTCGGTGCCGGCTTGGGTTTTGCAGTGGATCACTGCACGGCTACTCGGTGGACTCTGATGGCAGGCGCTTGCAGTAGATCACTGCGCGGGCCACGGGAGTCAACGAAGTCCTGACGCTTGGTGGCTTTGCAGTGGGTCACTGCACTGCGGCATGGGAAACGGCGGAGCGGCGGAGGCGCTGTCCCCGGCAGCAGAGCACTGTGCCCGCAGCAGACTCCGGAAGGGGAGGGGGCTTGCAGTGGAATACTGCATCGCTGGTCGCGGTGGAGTCTCATGGTGAGAGTCGCAGTAGATCACTGCGGTCGGGTCTGGCGGCGGGGAAGGCCTCTGCAGTGGATCACTGTGCGTCAGCCGGAGCAGGGGAGGAGTGCAAGGGGCGCAGGGGGTGCAGGGGAGTGTGGAAGAGGGACGCAGTACATCACTGCAGTCGCCGCACCTACCCGTGTCACCGACCACGTACCCCGCACCCACCCGCACGGACTCCGCCGACGGTGACCACGACGACGTCGGCAATTGAACGCGGGGAACGCCGCGCCTGAGTTGAAGAACCACAAGAACGGCAAGCCCCTGAATACGCGAAAACGCCCTCCCGGGAGGGGAGGGCGTCACGGCGCGACGGCTAGAGCGTCGGGTGCGGGACCGGCTCGTTGAACGGGAACGGGAAGAAGCCGACGTGCCCGTAGAAGAGGGTGAAGCCCAGGAACGTCCACATCATGCCGATGAACCAGGTGATGCAGATGAAGATGGTGCGCACCTTCTTGTTGGTCAGTGCGAACGGCGAGAGCATCGCCGCGACACCGGTGCCGAAGTACATGGTGAACACGGTCAGCGGCTCAAGCAGGCTGCCCTCCAGCATGCGCGCGATCGGCTCGACTGCCGGCGGACGCCACTGGCCGAAGTGCAGGCCGGCGATGGCGAAGAAGATCAGGCCCACGCCACCGGCGGCGGCGACGTAGAGGATCGGGCGCAGCGTGGCCACGAGGTCGAAGTCGCGGATGCCGCGGTCGGCGCGGTCCTCGCCTCGGATGATGGCGAAGCCGGCGATGAGCGTGATGATGCCGTAGAACGCGGCGGGCTCACCGAAGGTCACGTTGTCGACGGCGCAGCAGAACGCGCCGTCGATCTGCTCGAGCGGCCAGGTCAGCGTCATGTGCAGGCCGGTGGCCCCCAGGTAGAGGCCCAGGATGACGAAGGCGTAGCCGAAGCCGGACAGGGTGCGGCCCGTGCGGGCCAGGGCGGTGCGCAGGAAGATCGGCACCAGGATCATGATGACACCGACGACGAGGCCCATCGTGGTGTTGTAGGTGATTCCTTGCATCTCCATGGTGCGTCAGATCCTTTCCGCGAGCAGGGCCTGGCGAATGGAGATCAGGGCGATGGCGCCGGAGCCGCCGGCGACCCAGGTCAGTGCGCCGAGGTCCTCGCCGAGCGCGCCGTCGACGGCCACCCAGATGATCGCGCCGACAACGGCGCCGAGGGCGATGACGACCAGCGAGAGCTTCGCGCAGAGATCGGCCCACTTGGCCGTCTTCGCGTCAATCTCCACCGGTGTCGCATCGCCGCGAGTGTCACTAGCAGACATACGACTCTTTCTCTGAGAAGTGATGATCAACCCAGTGAGTTGCCAGGCAACTCCAAAGCTAGGGCACCCTTACCGTATATGCGTACTGTTTAAACGGCAATGCATTACCCCCGGTCAGAAAAGCGCTACCCCCGCAGGTCAGAGGACCTGTGCGACGGGGGCCACATCCCCCGCCACGACGGAGTCACGTCCCGGCCGCGACGGCGTCACACACCCGTCGCGACGGCGTCGCAGAACCTCAGTAGACGAGCGCCACCTTGCCGACGGCGCGCGCGGCCTCCATCAGCTCGTGGCCGTGGCGCACGGTCGCGGCGTCGAGGCCGTGGAGCACCTCGCCGGTGATCGTGCGGATGCGGCCGGTGTCGACGAGGTCGGCCACGCGGCGCAGCGCCTCGCCCTGGGCGGCGATGTCCGGGGTGTTGTGCACCGGGCGGGCGAACATCGACTCCCAGCCGACCTGGATCGCCTTCGACTTGAAGGGCGTGACGGTGAAGTCGCGGGGGTCGTCGATGAGCACCAGCTTCGACTGTGCCTTCATGGTCTTCGCGAGCTCGGCCTCGCGGGCGTCGGTGCGCGAGGAGAACACGAAGTCCACCGAGTTCTCGCCGAGTTGCTCGACCAGGTCACGCGAGTGGTCGACGACCCGGTGCGCGCCAAGGCCGCGGACCCAGTCGCGGGAGGCCTCGCGCGAGGCGGTGGCGACGACCTCGAGGCCGGTGAGCGCGCGGGCGAGCTGGATGACCTGGGTGGGCACCCCGCCCGCGCCGCCGAGCACGAGCAGGCGGCCGTGGCTCAGCGTGGAGACGGCGAGCCGGTCGAAGAGCGCCTCCCAGGCGGTCAGGGAGACCAGGGGGAGCGCGGCGGCGTCGGCGTCGGAGAGCGTGGCGGGCGCGTGGGCGATGATGCGCTCGTCGACGGCCTGGAACTCGGCGTTCGAGCCGGGGCGGTTGTTGGCGCCGGCGTAGAAGACGCGGTCACCGACGGCGAAGCGGGAGGCCTCGGCGCCGAGCGCGGTGACGGTGCCGACGGCGTCGTAGCCGAGCACGAGCGGCTCCTCGCGCCTGCCGGCGCGCATCCGCATCTTCGTGTCGATGGGGTTGAGCGAGGCGGCGGCCACGCGCACGACCACGTCGTGCGGGCCGGGTGTGGGTTCGGGGACCTCGACGTCGCGGAAGGCGTCCGGGGCGTCGACGGGCAGGGAATCGAATACGGCGACGGCTCTCATGGCGCCCAGGCTAGCCGCTTAGAATCGGGCGCATGTCGAAGAAGAAGCCCAAGCCCACGCCGCAGCCCGCCGAGACCCTGCCCGGCATCGTCGACGCCCACACGCACCTGGCCAGCTGCGGGGCGCGCACCGGCGCCGAGGTCGACGCCTTCGTCGAACGCGCCGTGGCCGCGGGCGTCGGCAAGATCTGCACCGTCGGCGACGGGCTCGCCGAGGCCGAGGACGCGCTCGCCGCCGCGCAGCACAACCCGCGCGTGTGGGCGGCGTGCGCGATCCACCCCACCCGGGCACGGGAGCTTGACGACGCCGCGCGTGCCCGGTTGGCGGAGATGGCGCGCGACCCGCGCTGCGTGGCGGTGGGGGAGACGGGCCTGGACACCTACTGGATCCGGCACAAGCCCGAGGAGACCGCCCCGCTGGAGGTGCAGGAGGAGGCGCTGCGCTGGCACATCGACCTCGCGGTGGCCACGGGCAAGGCGCTGATGATCCACAACCGGGAGGGCGACGCGGACCTGATGCGCATCCTCGCGGACTCGCCGAAGCCGCGCGAGACCGTGCTGCACTGCTTCTCCTCGCCGCTGGACGTCGCCCACGAGGCGATCGAGCGTGGGTACGTGCTCAGCTTCGCGGGCAACGTGACCTTCAAGCGCAACGACGAGCTGCGCGCGGCGGCGGCCGCGGCGCCGGCGGGCCAGCTGCTCATCGAGACCGACGCGCCGTACATGACCCCGGAGCCTTACCGGGGCACGCGCAACGAGCCGGCCTTCGTCGGCCACACGGCCTACTGCGTGGCCGAGGCGCGCGGGCAGGATCCGGCGGAGCTGGCGGCGGAGGTCTCGGCGACCTTCGACCGCGTCTACGGGGTCTGACGACCGCGGCTGCGGCTACGGGATCTGAGGCGGTTCGCGGAATTCAAGGTGCAGGTGAGGCGGCTGTGACCGGTGTGGTCGCAGCCCCTGTGATCCTGCCCACGGGCATGTGACGGGGCCGGAACGGCGACTGGACACCGGCGGACCGTTACCGTACTGTTACCTACGTTTTCCAGGGTCACAGTCCCCGGGCCGACAGGCCCTGGACGGACGGACCCTGGCCCCACAGACCCCACATACTCAGACGCAGACGCAGACAAGGGATGCCGCACCGAATGACCGCACAGCACCAGTCCCCGATCTCCCGGATCAACGCCAGCCGCAGCGTGCCGCTGCGGCTCGCCACCGGTGGCGTGCTCGCCACCCTCGTGGTCGGCGGCGTGGGTGTTGCGGCCGCCCAGAAGAGCGTCACCCTCGACGTCAACGGCGAGGCCATGGAGCTGACCAGCATGTCCGGCGACGTCGCCGGCGTGCTCGACCAGGCCGACATCGAGGTCGGCACGGAGGACCTGGTCTACCCGGCGCCCTCGGAGAAGCTGAGCAACGGCGAGACCGTCACCGTGCGCACCGCCAAGCCGGTCGCCGTGGTCGTCGACGGCCAGGAGCACGAGCTGACCTCCACCGCCGCGACCGTCGAGGACCTGCTGCGTGAGGTCCCGGGTGTGCGCCCCGGCTCCTCGGTCTCCGGCGACACCGACGGCAAGGTCACCGAGGGTATGAAGCTCGAGGTCACCAGCCCGAAGATCATCGCGCTCAACGACGGCGGCACCGTCTCCTACCTCTCGACCCCCGGCAAGACCGTCGGCGACGTGCTCAAGGACCGCGGCGTCAAGCTCGGCGAGCACGACCGTGTCCTGCCGGGCGCCGGCGAGACCGTCAGCGCGGGCATGACCGTCAAGATCGACCGCGTCGAGGAGAACGAGGTCACCGGCGACGAGGAGTTCGACGTCCCGGCCAACTACGTCGACGACCCGGAGGCCCCCGAGGGCGAGGAGACCGTCGTCGAGGAGGGCGCCCCGGGCAAGCGCACCGTGACCCGCAAGATCGTCACCGTCGACGGCCACGAGACCGAGAACACGATCCTCCACGAGAAGGAGATCGCCCCGGCCACCCCGGCCACGATCAAGCGCGGCACCAAGTCCAACGACGCCCCGGCCGTCGCCGACGGCTCCGTGTGGGACGCCATCGCGCAGTGCGAGTCCGGCGGCGACTGGTCGATCAACACCGGCAACGGCTACCAGGGCGGCCTGCAGTTCAACCAGGGCACCTGGGCGGCCTACGGCGGCACCCAGTACGCGCCCACCGCCGACCAGGCCACCCGCGAGCAGCAGATCGCCATCGCGGAGAAGACCCAGGCCGCGCAGGGCTGGGGCGCCTGGCCCGCCTGCACCGCCAAGCTCGGGCTGCGCTAGCGCGTGCCCGCGCAGCTGCTCGGGCCCGCCGAGATCCGCTCGCTCGCCGAGCGCCTCGACGTGACCCCGACCAAGAAACTCGGCCAGAACTTCGTCGTCGACCCGAACACGGTGCGCCGCATCGTCGCGGCCGCCGACGTGCGCGCGGACGACCACGTCGTCGAGGTCGGCCCCGGACTGGGTTCGCTGACGCTCGGCCTGCTCGACGCCGCCGCGCGCGTGACGGCCGTCGAGATCGACCCGCGCCTGGCCGCCGAGCTGCCCGCCACCGTCGCCTGGCGTGCGCCCGAGGCCGCCGAGCACCTGGAGGTGCTCAACCGCGACGCGCTGCGCATCGGCGCCGGTGAGCTCGACGCCCCGGACGCGCTGGTGGCCAACCTGCCCTACAACGTCGCCGTGCCGGTGCTGCTGCACATGCTGGCGACCTTCCCGACGATCGAGCGGGTGCTCGTGATGGTCCAGGCCGAGGTCGCCGACCGGCTCGCCGCCGCGCCCGGCTCCTGGATCTACGGGGTGCCCAGCGTGAAGGCCGCCTTCTACGGTGAGGTGCGCCGGGCCGGGGCGATCGGCAGGAACGTCTTCTGGCCGGCGCCCAACGTCGCCTCCGGACTCGTGTCCGTCACCCGCCACGCCCCGGGCGCGGTGGACTGGGAGCCCGACGAGGCGACCCGGGCGCGCGTCTTCCCCGTCGTAGACGCCGCCTTCGCCCAGCGCCGCAAGACCCTGCGCGCGGCACTTGCCGGGCACTTCGGCTCGGCCGCCGCGGCCGAGGGGGCCCTCGTCGCCGCCGGCATCGACCCGCGCCAGCGCGGCGAGAAGCTCGGCGTCGCCGACTTCGTCCGCCTCGCGGGGGTCGAGTGATGGCGGATGCGGTGAGCGTGCGCGCGCACGCCAAGGTCAACCTCTTCCTCGGGGTGGGGGAGCGGCGCGCCGACGGCTTCCACGAGCTGTCCACCGTCTTTCAGGCCGTCTCGCTTCACGACGACGTGACGGTCACCGCCGGGAGCGACGAGGTCACCGTCGCCGGACTCGACGCCGAGCGCGTGCCGGCCGACCCGACCAACCTCGCCGCCCGCGCGGCGCGCGCCGTCGCGGAGCACGTGGGGTGCGAGACGGAGCTGGGCGTGCACATCGACAAGGGCATCCCGACCGCGGGCGGCATGGCCGGCGGTTCCGCGGACGCCGCGGGCGCGCTCGTGGCCGCCGACCGGCTGCTGGACGCCGGGCTCGGCGAGGCCGAGCTGCTCGAGATGGCCGCGGAGCTGGGCTCGGACGTGCCCTTCACCCTGCGCGGCGGTACGGCGCTGGGCACCGGGCGCGGCGAGAAGCTCGTGCCCGTGCTCGCCCGCGGCACCTTCCACTGGGTCTTCGCGATCTCGGCGCGGGGGCTGTCCACCCCGGAGGTCTTCGCCAAGCTCGACGAGCTGCGCGCGGCGGGCAAGGCCCCGGGCCCGCGCACCGACGCCACCGCGGTGCTCTCCGCCGTGGCCGCCGGCGACGCCCGCGCGCTGGCCGAGGCGATGCACAACGACCTCGAGGCCGCCGCGTTCTCGCTGCGTCCGGACCTGCGCCGGCTGCGCGAGGCTGCGCGGGAGGCCGGGGCGCTGCGCGCGATGCTCTCGGGCTCGGGCCCGACGATGGCGTTCCTGTGCGCCTCGGGGGCGGACGCGGAGGCCGTGGCCGACGAACTGACCGGCGCGAACCTGTGCCGCGCGGCGTTCGTGGCCGAGGGGCCGCGGCCCGGGGTGGTTGGCCTAGACTGGTGAGCCGTTATGGAGAACCTGATCAACCTGGAGAACGTCTCCCAGTCCTACGGGCTCAAGACCCTGCTCGACGGCGTCAGCCTCGGCGTACAGACCGGCGACCGCATCGGTGTGGTCGGCCTCAACGGCGGCGGCAAGACCACCCTGCTGGAGATCCTGGCCGGCATCATCGAGCCGGACTCCGGGCGCGTGAGCCACAACCGCGACCTGGACATGGCCGTGGTGACGCAGCGCGCCGAGCTCGACCCGGAGGCCACCGTCGCCGACGTCGTGCTCGCCCCGCTGGGCGTGGCCACCTTCGAGTGGGCCTCGAACGCGCGGGTGCGCGAGGTCCTCGGCGGCCTCGGTGTGGCCGAGCTGGGCCTGGAGACCCCCGTCGGCTCGCTCTCCGGCGGTGAGCGCCGGCGCGTGAGCCTGGCCGCCGCGCTGGTGCGCGACCTGGACCTGGTGCTGCTCGACGAGCCGACCAACCACCTCGACGTCGAGGGCGTGCAGTGGCTGGCCGACCACCTGCTGGCCCGCCGGGTCGCCGTGGTCGTCGTCACGCACGACCGCTGGTTCCTCGACACCGTGGCCAACCACACCTGGGAGGTCCACGACGGCACCGTCGACGTCTACGAGGGCGGCTACAACGACTGGACCTTCGCGCGCGCCGAGCGCGCCCGGCAGGCCGACGCCGCCGAGCAGCGCCGCCGCAACCTGGCCCGCAAGGAGCTGGCCTGGCTGCGCCGGGGCGCGCCGGCGCGCACCTCGAAGCCGCGCTACCGCATCGAGGCCGCCGAGGCGCTCATCGCCGACGTGCCCGCCCCGCGCGACACCGTCGAGCTGACCGCGTTCTCGAAGCGCCGGCTGGGCAAGCGCGTCATCGACCTCGAGGACGCCCGCGTGGAGACCCCGGACGGGCGCACGCTGGTCGAGGACCTGACCTGGCGGCTGGGCCCGGGCGAGCGCATCGGACTGGTCGGCGTCAACGGCTCCGGCAAGACGACGCTGCTGCGCGTGCTCGCCGGCGCGTACCCGCTGGCCGCGGGCAAGCGCGTCGAGGGCCAGACGGTGCGGCTGGGCTGGCTGCGCCAGGAGCTCGACGACCTCGACGGCGACCGCCGCCTCATCGACGCCGTCGAGGACGTGGCCACCTACGTCCAGCTGGGCAAGAAGGAGCTCTCGGCCTCGCAGCTGGCCGAGCGCCTCGGCTTCTCCGCCAAGCGCCAGCGCACCTTCATCCGCGACCTCTCCGGCGGCGAGCGCCGCCGCCTGCAGCTGACCCGTGTGCTCATGGCCGAGCCGAACGTGCTGCTGCTCGACGAGCCGACCAACGACCTGGACATCGACACCCTCCAGGAGCTCGAGGACCTCCTCGACGGCTGGGCGGGCACGCTCGTCGTCGTCTCCCACGACCGCTACCTCATCGAGCGCATCGCGGACTCGACCTGGGCGCTCTTCGGCGACGGCGAACTGACCAACCTGCCCGGCGGCATCGAGCAGTACCTCGCCGCCCGGCGTGCGGCCGGGGCCGGGGGCGGCGGCCCGGTGGACCTCTCCGGCGCCGGCGGTGCCGGCGGTGCCGGCGGCGCGACCCGGCCCCAGGAGCAGGAGCAGGAGCAGGAGAAGCCCGCGCCGAAGCTGAGCGGCAAGGAGTACCACGAGCTGTCCAAGAAGCTCGGCCGCCTCGAGCGCGAGATGACCAAGCACTCCACGCGCATCGAGGAGCTCGAGGCCGAGATGGCGCGGGTGGCCCAGGACCCCGAGGGCCCGGACACCGCGCGGCTGACCGAGCTCGACGGCGAGCTGCGCGCGGTGCGCGAGAAGCACTCGGAGGCCGAGACCGAGTGGCTGGCCACCGCCGAGGAGATGGAGGGCTAGGTGGGCCGGATCTCCCGGCTCTGGTTCAGCTTCCGGCTGGACCCGTGGGGACTCGTCGGCGCGGGCCTGATGTTCATGCTGGGGCTCACGCCCTCGCTCCTGCCGCGCGACTTCTTCTACCAGGGCGTGGTCTCCGGCATCGCCGCCGGCATCGGCTACGTCACCGCCCTCGGCGTGCACCAGGTGTGGCGCCGGTGGATCCACCCGCGCCTGGGCGGCGCCGTCGAGCGCCTCGACCGGCTCTCCGAGCGCACCCGCATGCGACTCGAGGTCGCCGAGACCGTCCTCGTGGTCGCCGTCGTCATCGGCTGGGTGCTCTTCGCCGTGCGCTGGCAGCACGCCATCGCCGCGCTGACGGGCGCGGAGGCCTACTCGGTGTGGACGTTCTTCCTGGTCGTGCCCGTCGGCTTCGCGGTCTTCCTGGCCATGGTCGCCCTGGGCCGGCTGCTGCGCCGGCTGGCGCACGCGATCACCGCGCGGTTGCCCGTCTCCGAGCGCGACCGCCGCGGGCTCGGCCGGCGCCTGGTCGGCTGGACGGCCGTGGTGCTGCTGTGCGTCTTCGCCGTCGAGCGCGTCATCCCGGGCACGGCGGTGCGCGTCGGCGAGGCCGTCTTCGCGGGCCGCGACGCGGACCCGGAGCCCGGCGTGCACGCCCCGGCCGAGGCCGAGCGCTCCGGCTCGCCGGAGTCCGCGGTCGCCTTCGACACCCTGGGCACCCAGGGCATGCGCTTCGTCGACGGCGGCCTGCGCGCCCACGAGCTCGAGGAGGTCTCCGGGCGGCCCGCCCGCGAGCCCGTGCGCGTCTACGCGGGCCTGCGCAGCGCGGCCGACGTGCGCGAGCGCGCGGAGCTGCTCATCGACGAACTCGAGCGCACCGGCGCGCGCGACCGGGAGGCGTTGCTGCTGGTGATGACCACGGGCACCGGCTGGGTCAACCCGCACGCCGCGCAGGCCTTCGAGGCGCTCTACGGCGGGGACACCGCCGTCGCCGCGGCGCAGTACTCCTACCTGCCCTCGGCCTTCCACTTCCTCGCCGGCGGCCAGCGCGTCCAGGAGGCCGGCCGCGAGATGATCACCCCCGTGGTCGATTGGTGGAACAGACTGCCCGAGGACGACCGCCCGCGCCTCTACCTCTACGGCGAGTCGCTGGGCTCCTCGGCGGTCGAGTCCGCCTTCTCCGGCATGCGCGACATCGCCAACTCCGTCGACGGGATCCTCCTGACGGGCCCGCCGAACTTCAACCCGCTGTGGCGCACCTTCGTCGACCGCCGCGACCCGGGCACCCGCGAGGTCGACCCGGAGTACTCCGCGGGCCTGGTCGTCCGCTTCGCGCAGGACGCCGCCGAGGTGCGGGGCTTGAGCGACGACGACGTCGAGTGGGGCCCGACGCGCATGCTCTACATCCAGCACGCCTCCGACCCGGTGGTGTGGTGGTCGCCGCAGCTGCTGTTCACCGAGCCGGACTGGCTCCGGGAGCCGGCCGGGGCGGACCGCCTGCCCGGCATGACCTGGCTGCCCGTGGTCACCTTCCTGCAGGTCTCGGCAGACCTGCCCGTCAGCCAGAACGTCCCGCAGGGCCACGGCCACAACTACGGCGACGCCCTCGTCGCCGGCTTCGCCGCCGTCGGCGGGATTGACGACGCCGCGCGCGTGGCCGACGCCGAGCGCACGCTCGGCGCGGTCGTGGCCGCGACGTCGTCAAGCTAAAGGGATTACCATCGGGCCCATGATTCTCATCAACGTCAAGTTCCGTCCGAAGCCCGAGTACGTGGAGAACTTCCGCGAGAAGGTCGCCGACTTCACCGACGCCTCGCGCGCCGAGGAGGGCAACATCTTCTTCGACTGGTTCCGCAACACCGACGACCCGGAGGAGTACATCCTCGTCGAGGCCTTCCACGACGACGCCGCCGAGGCGCACGTGGGCAGCGACCACTTCAAGGCCGCCCAGGAGCTGTTCCCGCAGCTCCTGACCCGTACCCCGGAGATCATCAACACGCTGATCGAGGGCAAGACCGAGTGGGACGCGATGGCCGAGTTCAAGGTCGACTGACGTTTCACCCCCTCCCCGCGGGGCGGTAGGGTTATGTGACATGAGCGCACAAGCCACCACCGGCGAGCACGGCACCGTCGACGAGCCCACCGACCCGCCCAAGCTGAACAAGAAGGCCTACGAGAAGGAGCTCAAGCGGCTCCAGGCCGAGCTGGTCGACATGCAGCAGTGGGTCGTCGAGACGGGCGCGCGGCTCGTGATCATCATGGAGGGCCGCGACGCCGCCGGTAAGGGCTCGGCGATCAAGCGCATCACCCAGTACCTCAACCCGCGCACGTGCCGCATCGAGGCGCTGCCCGCCCCGAACTCACGGGAGAAGGGCCAGTGGTACTTCCAGCGCTACGTCGAGCGCCTGCCCACCGCCGGCGAGATCGTCATCTTCGACCGCTCCTGGTACAACCGGGCCGGCGTCGAGCGCGTGATGGGCTTCTGCACCTCCGAGGAGTACCGCCGGTTCCTGCACCAGGCGCCGATCTTCGAGCGCCTGCTCGTCGAGGACGGCATCATGCTGCGCAAGTACTGGTTCTCCGTCTCCGACGAGGAGCAGATCGCCCGCTTCCGCTCCCGGCGCAACGACCCGCTGCGCCGCTGGAAACTCTCCCCGATGGACCTGCAGTCCATCACCCGGTGGGAGGACTACTCGCGCGCCAAGGACGAGATGTTCATCCACACCGACATCCCGGCCGCGCCCTGGTACACGGTCGAGAGCGAGGACAAGAAGCGCTCGCGCATCAACGTCATCTCGCACCTGCTGTCGACCGTGCCCTACGAGAAGATCGACCGGCCGCTGCCGGAGATCCCCTCGCGGCCCGTCTCCGACAACGACTACGAGCGCCCGCCGCGCAAGGAGTTCCGCTACGTGCCCGACGTGGCCGCGAAGCTGGAGAAGGGCAAGGTCAAGGCAGGGAAGTCCGGGAAGTCCGGCAAGGCCAAGAAGTCGAAGAAGAACAGGAAGGACTGACATGACGCGCGCGGCCGCCGGCTGGCTGGCGGCGACGGCCCTGGTCCTCGTGGCCACCGTCGCCTTCGCCGCCTCCTACTACGCCGCCGTGCCGGACCCGATGCCCGTGCACTGGGGTGCGGGCGGCCCCGACGGCTTCCAGCGCAAGACCCCGGCCGGTTTCCTCGGGCTGCACGCGCTGGCCCCGGGGATCCTGCTGGTGGTCCAGGCCGGCGGCGCGGCGCTGATTCGTGTGCAGGCGCGGGCGGCCGGGAGCCTCGACGAGCGGGCCCACCGCCTGTACCAGCGCGCGCTCGGCTCCTTCATGACGGGCGTGAGCCTCGTGTGCGCGCTCTTCGTCCACGGGCTGTCGCGCACCGCCGCCGGGGACGACGCCGCGCTGTGGCGGGTGCTGTCCTCCGGCTGGTTCTTCGCGGCCGGCCTCGTGGTACTGCTCGCGTGGCTGGCTCTCGGTTTCCGGGGCACCGGGGTGGTCTACTTCGACCGCGGGGACGAACGCGTGCTCGTCGAGCACCGCGGCGGCACCGGGGTGACGCTCAACTTCGCCCGGCCCGGGGCGTGGGGGATCCTCGCCGCGCTGCTGGCGCCCGCGGCGCTGGTCACGCTGCTCGCCGTGTTCGCGGGCTAGAGCAGCGACTCGAGCACGGTGAGCACGCCGTGCTCGGCGTTGGAGGGCGCGATGTGGTCCGCGATCTCCTTGAGCCGCGGGTGCGCGTTGGCCATCGCGTAGGCGGTGCCGGCGGCGCGCAGCAGCTCGTAGTCGTTGAGGTAGTCGCCGAAGGCGACCGTCTCCTCCCGCGGGCAGCCGAGGTAGCCGGCGAGCTCGCGCAGGGCGCGGCCCTTGTCGGCCTCCGGGCTCATCACGTCGATCCAGTGCGCGCCGGAGACCACGACGTTCATGCCGCCGGCCGCCGGACGCAGCGCGGGAGCGACGACCGTCTCGGCGTCCTCGGGGGTGAACACCGCGAGCTTGACGACGTCCCCGGCGTCGGCCGCCGCGTGCAGGTCGGCGGTGACCTCGACGGAGTGGTAGTACTTGACCACCTCCGGGTCCCCGGCGGCCTCCGGGTCCGTGAGGTAGGCGACCTCGGGGCGGCAGACGAGCAGCCACAGCGGGGCGTGGCCGGTCCCGGCGGTGGCGGCGTTGAAGTCCGCCACGGCGTCGATGACGGCGTGCACGGGCCCGGCCGGCATCGGGGTGGTGGAGGTGACCTCGCCGTGGTGGACGACCACCGCGCCGTTCTCCGCGATGTAGCTCATCTGCTCGCCGAGCTCGCTGAACATGTCGGCCAGCGTGCGCAGCTGGCGGCCCGAGGCGGGCGTGAAGACCGCACCCGCGGCCGTGAGGCGGGGATACAGCTCGGCGAAGCCGGCGGGCACACGCCCGTCCGGGTCGAGGAAGGTTCCGTCCATGTCGACTGCGACGAGGCGGGGTGCCACCGGGTGTCCTCCTGAGGGATCGGGGAAAAATTTCGCTGGGCCGCCCGTGTCATGGGCAGTGATGTGCGACACTGGTCGCATGACGGACACGACGAACGCCTCCGATGCCCCGGTGCGGTGCAGCCTGGTCGAGTCTACCGGCCTGATCGAGCTGAACCGCCCGCGCGCGCTCAACAGCCTGAACCTCGAGATGGTCCGCGGGATCACCGCCGCGCTCGACGCCTGGCGCGACGACGCCGCCGTCGAGCAGGTGCTCGTGGTCTCCACCGGCCCGAAGGCCTTCTGCGCCGGCGGGGACGTGCGCGCCGCCCGCGAGGGCGTGCTCGCGGGCCGCGACGACGAGGTCGAGGCCTTCTTCGCCGAGGAGTACGCCATGAACCTCGCGATCTCGGAGTACCCCAAGCCCTACGTCGCGCTGCTCGACGGGGTGACCATGGGCGGCGGGCTGGGCGTGTCCGCGCACGGCTCGCACGTGCTGGCCACCGACCGGGCGAGCGCCTCGATGCCGGAGATGGCCATCGGCTTCTGCACCGACGTCGGGATGAGCCGGCGCTTCCAGGAGCTGCACCGCGGGCGTGCCATGGGCGCCTTCCTCGCGTTGACCGGCTTCCGGCTCAACGCTGCGGAGATGGCCTGGACGGGGCTGTCGACCGCCTCGCTCGGTGCCGCGGACGCCGACGAGGTGCGCGCCGCCGTGATCGCCGAGGGCGTGGACGCCGCCGTGGCGCGGCTGGCCGCGCAGCCGGCGGGGGAGAACCGCCTGGCGGGCCTGGCCCTGCAGATCTCCGACGCCTTTTCCGCGGGAACGTGGCCGGCGGTGCTCGAGCGTCTCGAGCGGCCCGGCAACGCCCAGCTGCGCGAGCTCGTGGCGGAACTGACGGCGCAGGCGAGCCCCTCGTCGCTGGTGGCCACCACGCTGCTGTTCACGGCGAACGCGGAGGCCTCGCTCGCGGACGCGCTCGAACGGGAGCGGCGCCTGGCCGCGGTGCTGCGCGCCCGGCCGGACTTCGTCGAGGGCGTGCGCGCGGTGCTCGTGGACAAGGACCGGGAGCCGGCCTTCGCGCCCGCGGAGGTGGCGGAGGTGGACGCGGTGGACTTCGCCCCGGCGCTCACTTGATGGCGCGCAGCACGTGGAAGGCCTGGTGGAGCAGCTCCACCCCGCGCTCCGGGTCCCGCGGAGCCGCGGACTCGTAGTAGGCCTCCAGCGCGTTGGCGGCGGTGGTCGCCAGCAGGTCCAGGCCCACCCCGGCCTCGAAGCGGCTCAGCTGCGGGTGGCGGGTGCGGAACTCGTCGATGATCGGCATGAGCTCGGCGTGGACGGTGGCCTTCAGGTCGGCGCCCGAGGTGGTCTCGAGGAAGTCGGAGAGGCGGAAGATCGCGGCGATGCCCTCCGGGCCGTCGGTCTGGTCCATCCGCACGGCCTCGATGAGCAGCTGCTCGGCGGCGTCCGCCATACAGACCTCGGTGGGGATCTCGCTGAGGCGCTCGACGAGCGTCCGCACGCGGGTGGCCAGGGCCTCGACCAGCGGCTCCTCACGCGAGGTGAAGTAGTTGTGGAACGTGCGGGTCGACACCCCCGCGGCCTCGGCGACGGCGGCCACGGTGAGCTTCTCGGCGCCCTGGCGCAGCGCGATCTGCGCCGCGGCCTCGGACATCGCCGCGCGTGTGGCGGCCTTCTTCGTCTCCCGCAGACCCATCTTCGACTCCGTTCCGCTCATCGGCCCGACAACGATAGTAGTGCCGTACGAAAAGTTTCATCGGCGCTGCCATTATGCCGTCGGACACCACGCTGAAGGCCAACCCCGGGGGTGACGGGGGCACCCCGGGCACCCCGGGTTCAGCCGCGCCGCCGCGCCGCGAGCCGGTAGCAGTCGACGAGGCGTTCGGTGGCGGCACGCCAGGAGTGGCGCTCGGCCTCGGCGCGGGCGGCGCGCGCCATGCGCGCGCGCGACGCGGCGTCGTCAAGCAGGCCGGCGACGACCTCGGCCCAGCGGGCGTCGTCGGCCTCCGGGTCCACCAGGCGGCCGGTGGCGGGGTCGTCGACGACGAAGGGGATGCCGCCGGCGCGCGCGCCGACCACGGGCACGCCGGAGGCCATGGCCTCGAGGGCGACCAGGCCGAGCGTCTCGGTGGTGGACGGGAAGACGAAGACGTCCGCGGCGGCGTAGGCGGCCGCCAGCTCGGCGCCGGCCAGGTAGCCGGTGAAGACCGTGGAGTCCGGGTCGAAGCCGCCGCGCAGGCGCTCCAGGTGCGGCCCGTCGCCGACCATGGCCAGCCGCGCGCCGGGCACCCGCCGGCGCAGCTCGGCCAGCACGCCCGGCAGGCGGTCGAGGCTCTTCTCCCGGCTCATCCGGCCGACGTAGGCGACCAGCGGGGCCTCGGGGTGGCCGTCGGTGAGCCGGGCGCGCATCTGCGGGTCGGCGGCCTCGGGGGTGAAGGCGACGGTGTCGACGGCCTTGGGCCACAGGTCGACGCGCTCGATGCCGGACCTCCGGGCCTGCTCGACCATCGGGGCGGAGGTGCACAGGTTGACCTGCGCGCGGTTGTGCAGGGCGCGGATGACCCACTCGGCCGGGCGGCGGGCGAACCCGATGCCGAGCGCTGCGGTGTACTCGGGCACGTTCGTGTGGTAGCTGGCCAGCAGCGGACGGCCGGTGGCGCGGGCGTAGAGCACGCCCGCGGCCGCGGTCCACACCGGGTTGACGGCGTGCACCACGTCGGGGTCGAAGCGGTGCACGGCGACCAGCGGGGCGGGGGTGGGCAGCCCGAAGCTCAGCTCGGGGTAGATCGGCCACAGCGGCAGCGAGGGCACGCGCACCACCCGTGCGCCGGCGTACTCGCGCGGCGGGGTGCCGGGCGCGACGACCTGCACCTCGTGGCCCAGGGCGGTGAGCTGCTCGACGGTGCGGGTCACGCGGGTGACCACGCCGTCGACCTTGGGGAGGAAGACCTCCGTGAACAGGGTGATGCGCATCAGGGCCGCTGGGTCGGGGCGCCCTCGGGGACGCCGGCCCGGTTGCCGCGCGTCCACAGGGAGCGCGCGGGGATCTTGTCCAGGTCCACCCGGTCGGCGTAGCGGCGGGCGGTGTCCTCGACCTCGTGGAGCAGGCCGTCGGACAGCGTCGTCGGCTTCAGACCCAGCTCGAGGAAGGCGTCGTTGACCACGTGCAGCTCGTTCTCGGCGGACTCGTTGCGCGGGTTGGGCACGTGCGCCACCTGCGCGCCGGAGATGCGCCCGAGCAGCTCGGCGAGGTCGCGCACGCGGTGCGTCTCGGTCATCTGGTTGAAGATCTTGACCCGGTCGCCGCGCTCCGGCGGGTTGGCCAGCGCCAGCTCGATGCAGCGGACCATGTCGCGGATGTGGATGAACGCCCGGGTCTGCCCGCCGGTGCCGTGCACCGTGAGCGGGTAGCCCAGCGCGGCCTGCACGAGGAAGCGGTTGAGCACGGTGCCGTAGTCGCCGTCGTAGTCGAAGCGGTTGATCAGCCGCTCGTCGCGCGCGGTCTGCGGGGTGTGCGTGCCCCAGATGATGCCCTGGTGCAGGTCGGTGATGCGCAGCCGGTCGTTCTTGGCGTAGTAGGCGAAGAGGTGCTGGTCGAGCACCTTCGTCATGTGGTAGACGCTGCCCGGGTTGGACGGGTAGAGGATCTCCTGGCTGACCTGGTGCTCCTCGGCGGGGTTGCCCGCGGCGTCCTCGTCGGCGGTGACCTGGACGGTCAGGTAGCCCTCCGGGATCTTCATGCCCGCGGTGCCGTAGCCGTAGACGCCCATGGTGCCCAGGTGGACGACGTGGACGTCGCGGCCGGACTCGACGACGGCGCACAGCAGGTTGTGGGTGGCGTTGGTGTTGTTGTCCACCGTGTAGCGCTTGGTGCGCGAGTTCTTCATCGAGTACGGCGCGGCGCGCTGCTCGGCGAAGTGCACCACGGCGTCGGGGCCGTTCTCCTCGTCGCCGATGAGCGCGAGCAGGGCGTCGTAGTCCCGGGCGACGTCGATCTCGGCGAAGCCGATGCGCCTGCCGGAGACCTCCTCCCAGGCGTCGAGGCGCTCGGCGAGCGGGCGGATGGGGGTCAGCGAGCTCGCGCCGAGTTCCGCGTCGATGGCGCGCCGGGAGAAGTTGTCCACGATCGTCACGTCGTGTCCCGCGTCCGACAGGTGGAGGGCCGTCGGCCACCCGCAGAATCCGTCGCCGCCGAGTACGACAATCTTCACGATGCTTCTCCCTACAGTTAATCGGACAAAATGACGCGCGGAGGTCCTGTGTCGGGCCTCTGCGCAACCCTTTAGGCTATTCGCACATCCTAAGCGTTCCGGGGGTCTTCCCGCAGGTCGGGGGAGGGGAGAGGGTCACTTCGGGGGCCCCGGAAAAAGAATTCGAAGTTGAATTCGGGTTAACTTCCGGGAAAATGGCGAGCGTTTGCGTGGTGCCCGCAGGTGCGGATTGACGACGCCGGTGGCTAGGCTGGGCGGGTCCGTCCCGCGCCGAGAGGATCGCCTTGTTCCACGCCGTCTCCTTCGCCCTCCTCGACTCCGTCAACGTGCTGTTGATCGGCGTCGTCGTCGCGCTCGGCGTGATGCTGCCGCGCGAGGGGCGCTACCGGGGCACCGCCGGCCTGCTCATCGCCGGCGACTGGCTGGGCGTCTTCGGGCTCTCCCTGGTCGTCCTGCTCGTCTTCGACGGCCTCGGCGACGTGGTCGCCCGCTTCCTGGATTCCCCGGCCTTCGGCGTCGTGCTCATCGCCGTCGGCCTGGCCTCCCTGGTGGCCACCTGGCGGGCGAGGCCCGGCGGCAACTCCGCGATGGTCGACCGGGTGCTGGGACCCCTGCTCAGCCCCTCGCGGGCGACCGTGCTCGTCGGCGTGGTGCTCGGAGCGATCCAGTCGGCGACCTCGGCGCCCTTCTACGCAGGCCTCGCGGCCATCAGCGCCGGCGGCTTCGGGGTGGTGGAGCGCTACCTGGGGCTTGTCGGCTACGCCTCGCTGGCGCTGAGCCTGCCGGCGCTCTCGGCCGTCTTCGTCGGCCTGGTGCGCGCCCGGCCGGACTCGGCCGCCGGGCGGGCCTTCGCCTGGATGCGCGCGCGGCCGACCCTGATGGCCCGCTGCGCCGGCTACCTCGTCGCCGTGCTGCTCACGGGCATGGGCGCGCTCGCCCTGGTCTAGGACTCGACGACGACGCCGAGGTTGATCCCCGGGATCTCCCAGGCGCCCGGCTCCGGGCGCACCCGGTCGAGCAGCGCGGCGCGGACCTCGTCGGTCAGCGGGATCAGCCAGCCCTCGTCGGGGTCGAGCGCGGGTGCCTGGCGCGGATCCACGGCGGGCAGGAAGCTCACCGGCCGCGCCCCGGGCGCGCTCACGCGCACGGGCGTGCGCGCGTCGGCGAGCGCGGGCAGCAGCCCGGCGGCGGCGTCCGCGTCGACGGTGACCACCACCATGTCCTCGGCGGTGTGCACGGCGACGGCGCGCGCGGTCAGCTCGACGGGGGCCGACGGGGCGTCGACAAGCGGGGCCGGGCGCCTCCTGCGCCACCACTCGCGCAGCCCCATCAGTCGGCCACCAGGGGCTCGAGGGTGAACTCGGGGTGCTCGCGCTCGATGAAGGCCAGCTTCCACTTGTCGCCGAACAGGGCGATCAGCTCGCCGTCGGTGCGGGTGAAGCACTCGACGCCGCGCTGGCGGTTGAGGCCCTCGACGCTCCCGGCGTCGGTGCGGCGGGCCACCGAGTAGGGGATCGGGTCGGTGACCGTCTCGACGTTGTACTCGTTCTCCATGCGCGCCTGCATGACCTCGAACTGCATCGGGCCGACCGCGGCCATGACCGGGGCGGCCTCGCCGCGGGCGTCGTTGCGCAGGATCTGGACCACGCCCTCGGCGTCGAGCTGCTCGAGCGCCTTGCGGAACTGCTTGTACTTGCCCAGCGACTTCGCGCGCAGGGTGCGGAAGTGCTCGGGGGCGAACTGCGGCATCGGCGGGTACTGCACCGCGCGGCCGGAGTAGATCGTGTCGCCCGGGGCCAGCGCGCCGGCGTTGACCAGGCCGACGATGTCGCCCGGGTAGGCCGTCTCGACGGTCTCGCGGGTGCGGCCGAAGACGGTCAGCGCGTACTTGGTGGAGAAGGAGCGGCCCGACTGGGCGTGGGTGACCTGCATGCCGCGGTCGAACTCGCCGGAGACGACGCGCATGAAGGCCAGGGTGTCGCGGTGGCGGCGGTCCATGCCGGCCTGCACCTTGAAGACCACGCCGGAGAACTCGTCGTCGACCTCGCGCTCGGAGTCCATCGCGCTGGTCGCCGCCTCGACGGCCGCGGGGTCGGACTCGCGGGCTGAGGGCGCCGGGGCCAGCGCGCACAGCGTGTCCAGGATCTGGTGCACGCCGAAGTTGAGCATCGCGGAGGCGAAGATGAGCGGGGAGGTCTCGCAGGCCTCGAAGAGGTCCTGGTCGTGCACCGCGCCGTCGGCGGCGAGCAGCTCGGCCTCCTCGACCGCGCGCTCCCAGGCGCCGTCCTCGCGCTCGAGGGCGGCGTCGGGGGAGTAGTGCTCCTCGGGGCTGATGTGGGCGCCGCCGGCGGTGCGCAGGAAGTGGACGTACTCGTCGACCTCGCCGTCGGCGCTGACCCGGGCCAGGCCGCGGAAGTCGCCGGCCTCGCCGACCGGCCAGTACAGCGGGGTGGGCTGCAGGCCGATCTCGGTGACGATCTCGTCGACGAGCTCGAGCGGCTCGCGGCCCGGGCGGTCCCACTTGTTGATCACGGTGACGATCGGCAGGCCGCGCGCCTTGCACACGCGGAACAGCTGCAGGGTCTGCGGCTCGAGGCCCTTGGCGGCGTCGATGAGCATCACGGCGGCGTCGACGGCCATGAGCACGCGGTAGGTGTCCTCGGAGAAGTCCGCGTGACCGGGGGTGTCCACGAGGTTGATCACGTAGGGGTTCTCGGCTGCGGCCGCGTCGCCCTCCGGGGCGTACTCGAACTGCAGCGCCGAGGAGGCGATGGAGATGCCGCGGTCCTTCTCCATGTCCATCCAGTCGGAGACGGTGGACTTGCGGCCGGCCTTGCCGTGCACGGCGCCCGCCTCGGCGATCATGTGCGCGTGCAGGGCCAGCGCCTCCGTCAGCGTGGACTTGCCCGCGTCCGGGTGGGCGATCACGGCGAAGGTGCGGCGGCGGCTGGCTTGCGCGGCGGTGTCGGTCATGGGGCTCTACCCTAGTCGCCGGTGGATCTCGTTCTGCGCGGCGGTGAGCCCCTCGGCGAGGATGAGCTCCACGGCGCGCGCGGCGAGGGCGACTCCGGCGCCCAGGTCGGCCGACGCGGCGTCGTCAATCGGGGCCAGCACCCAGTCCGGCACGGACATGCCCTGCGGCGGGCGCCCCACGCCGACGCGCACGCGCAGGTAGTCGCGGGTGCCCAGGTGCTCGGTCAGGGACTTCAGCCCCCGGTGGCCGTTCTCGGAGCCGCCGGCGCGCACGCGCACCACGCCCGGGGCGAGGTCGAGCTCGTCGTGGACGACGATGACCCGCTCGGCCGGCACACCCAGGCGGCGGGCCAGGGGAGCGACGCCCTCGCCGGAGAGGTTCATGTAGGTGCGCGGGCGCACGGTCACCACGGTCGCGCCGGCGCACTCGGAGAGGTCGGTGTCCGCGAGCTCGTCGAGGACCATGTGCCCGGCGTTGTGCCGGGTGGCCTCGTACTGCGCGCCGGGGTTGCCCAGGCCGACGACGAGCCAGTCGGCGTGCTCCGGGGCGGCGGGCTGCGGTGCGCGCTCCGGGGCCGGCTTTGCGGGGCGGAGGCGGGCGAGGAGATTCTGCAGGACGTTCACGGTAGAGCATCGTTTCACATACGCTGGGGGCATGAGCATCCTCTCCCAGCTGGCCGTCCCCGTCATCGCCGCGCCCATGGCCGGCGGGCCCTCGACCCCGCGCCTGGTCGAGGCCGTGGCGCGGGTCGGTGGCCTGGGCTTTCTCGCCGGCGGCGTACTGCCGGCGGAGAAGTTCACCCCGCAGCTCGGGGAGGTCGACCCGGCCGCGGGGACCTGGGGCGTGAACCTCTTCGCCCGCCAGAACCCGTACCACTCGCTGGGCCAGATCCGCGACGTCGCCCGCATGCTCGAGCCCTACTTCGCCGAGCGCGGCCTGGAGCGCCCCCGGGTGTCCGAGGTCGACTACGACTACGGCTGGGACGGCAAGTTCGCCGCGGTCCTCGACGCCGCGCGCGCCGGGCGCGGGCCCGCGGTGGTCAGCTGCACCTTCGGGCGCTTCACCCTCGAGGAGACCGCGGCGCTGCACGAGGCCGGGCTCGAGGCCTGGGTGACCGTGACCCACGAGCGCGACGCGGTGGCCGCCGCGCGCGCCGGGGCGGACGCGCTGGTGGTCCAGGGCCCCGAGGCTGGCGGGCACCGCGGCACCTGGACGGTGGAGACGCTGCCGGACCTGCGGCCGCTGTCGGCGCTGGTCGCCGCCGTCGCCGAGGTCACCGACCTGCCGTTGGTCGCCGCCGGCGGATTGACGACGCCGCGCCGCGTCGCCCGTGCGCTGACCTGGCCCGGCGTCGCCGCCGTGGCCTGCGGCTCGGCGTTCCTGCTGGCCGAGGAGGCCGGCACCTCGGCGGCGAACCGTCAGCTGCTGGCCGCCGGGAAGGCGGAGACGGAGACGACGCGGGCGTTCTCGGGGCGCCACGCGCGCGGGCTGGAGACCGCGTTCACGCGCGCCCACCGCGAGCTGCCGCCGAGCTACCCGCAGCTGAATATGATGCAGAAGCCGTTGCGCGGCGAGCCGGAGTTCGCCTACTGCCTGGCCGGGGAGAACTACCGGGACGCGAAGGCCGCCCCGGCCGGCGAGATCGTGAAGTACCTCTCGGGGGCCGACGGGGCGGACCGTGGGACGGTCGACGACGGGAGGAGCGACGATGGGGCGTAGGAAGCGCGTCGGCCTGCGGGCGCTCTACCGGCGCGGGCTGTCGGTGACCGACCTCGCCGAGGCCGCCCCGGACGACTGGCACCAGGCGCGCAACCCGTTTGCGCCGCCGAGCCCGGACAACCCGCTGGGGGTCCACGTGAAGTCGAAGTGCTGCCGCTCGCACCCGCGGTGCATCGCGTGCCCGGTGGTGCACCGCCGCCTGCGCGCCGAGGGGGACTACTCGGCGGCGGCGGTGCAGCGCGCCCGGCGCTGGTAGACGCGGCCTGGAGCCGGCGCGGGGGCGGGCTCAGCGCTCGAAGACGGTCCGGTTCTCGATGCGGCCGAGCCCGGCGATCTCCACGGCCACGACGTCGCCGTCGGTGAGGTAACGGCGCGGGTCGCGGGCGTGGCCCACCCCGCCCGGGGTGCCGGTGACGATGACGTCGCCCGGGTCCAGCGGGTAGAGCTGCGTGATGTAGGCGATCAGGTCCTCCGGGGTGAAGACCAGGTCGTCGGTGGGGGTGGACTGGACCTTCTCGCCGTTGAGCCAGGTCGCCAGCTCCCCGCCGCGCTGCCAGGAGTCGGCCGTGGTCAGCCAAGGGCCGAAGCCGGCCGAGCCCTCGAGGGACTTGCCCTGGTGCCACTGCAGCGTGCGGTTCTGGAAGTCGCGCAGCGAGTAGTCGTTCATCACCGCGTAGCCGGCGATGTGCGCGCCGGCCTCGGCCGCGGTGACGCGGCGGGCGCGTTTGCCGATGACGACGGCCAGCTCGCCCTCCCAGTCCAGCGCCTTGTTGGCCCACTCGGGCACGACGACGTCGTCGGCCGGGCCGGTCAGCGCGTCGGCGAACTTGATGAAGAGCGTGGGGTGCTCGGCGGGCGTGCGCCCCATCTCCCTGATGTGGTTGGCGTAGTTCAGCCCGACGCAGATGATCTTCCGCGGTGCGGGGACCACCGGGGCCAGGTCCTTCGGCTCGAACTCGACCGGGGCGCCCGGGGCGTCCGCCGCGATCTGGGCCCAGTCCTCCTCCCGCAGCAGGGAGCCGACGTCCGCGTGGCCGGGGACCGGCACCGCGGTGGTGTCGGACTCGACGCGCACGGCGCGGGTGCCGGTGGGGGTTCGGAGGGTGGCGAGACGCATGGTCTTTCCTTTCGGGGAGGGAGGGGGTGAGGGGCCTTGTCAGTCGGCGTCGAAGTCGCTGAGCTGTCCGGTGCCGCCGAACAGCCAGGCCACGACGACGGCTCCGGGGTCGAGCACACCGTCGGTGCCGGCGCCGATGTAGCTGGCGCGGCCCTTGCGGGCGGCCAGGCCCGCGGTGCCGGCGGCCCCGTCGCGGGCGGCCGCGAAGATCTCGGGCAGCGTCTCCGCGGTCTCCGCGGCATCGGCCGCGGGGGCGAGGGCGTCGACGAGGGTGCGGTCGCCGACCCGGGCACCCCCCAGGGCCTGGACCTCGGTCAGGCCGCGGCGCAGGCCCTCGGCGAGCCCGTCGGCGCCGGCGAGCTGGCTGAACAGCGTGCCGAGCACGGCGCCGGAGGTGCCGCCGGCGCGCACGAACATCCGCCGGGAGAGGTTCTCGAGCACGGTGGCGTCGTCGCCGCGCAGGGGCAGCTCGAGATCGCCGAAGGCGGCCGACATGTTGGCGCCGAAGTCGCCGTCGCCGGCCTTCCGGTCGAGCTCGCCGAGCGGTTCGACCGCGCCCTGGACGCGCTCGATGAAGTCGCTCAGCCACTCGTTGGCCGGGGCGTCCGCCTCGCCGGGCTGTCCGATCCCCGAGTCGAGGCGGGCCGGGCGGTACTCCCCGGCGGCGCGGGCGGTGCCGGCGTCCGGGGCACCGGCGATGCGGTGCGGCCAGGCGGGCGCGCCGGTCGGGGCGTCGAGCAGCTCGGTGAACTCGGCGGAGGCCTTCATCAGCGTCACCGAGACCCCGGCCATCGACACCGAGGTCACCAGGGAGCCGACGATGCCGCGCGAGACGGTGACGCCGTGGTCGTCGAGCCAGGAGACGGCCTGGCCGTACATCAGGTCCAGCTCGAGGCGGGAGGTGCCGCCCAGGCCGTTGACCAGCAGGTAGACCTCGTCCCCGGAGTCGAGGGAGAGGGCCTTGGCCACGGGGGAGAGCAGCCTGGCCGTGATGCTCGCCGCGTCCTCGGCGCGTTCACGCGACCTGCCGGGCTCGCCGTGGATGCCGACGCCGAGCTCCATCTCGCCGGGGCCCAGGTCGAAGGTCGCCCGGCCCGTGGTGGGCAGGTGGCCCGGGGCCAGGGCGGCGGCCATGGAGCGGGAGGAGTCGGCGGCGCGCTGGGCGAGCTCGGCGACGGTGTCGATGTCGTCGCCGCGGGCGGCGGCCGCCCCAGCGATCTTCTCGACGAGCACCGTGGCACCCGTGCCGCGCCGCCCGGGCCCGTCGTTCTGCTCCGGGGTGGCGTCGGAGTCGGGGGAGTCCGTGGCCACGTCGTCGGCGACGACGACCTCCCGGGTCGCGGTGTCGGCGCAGGCGCGGCGGGCGGCGGCGAAGTTCATGATGTCGCCGGTGTAGTTCTTGACCACGTGCAGCACCCCGGCGCCACGGTCGGCCCAGCGGGTCGCCGCCGCGATCTGCACCGCGTTCGGGGAGGTGAACAGGCGCCCGGGCACGGCGGCGTCGAGCATGCCCGCCCCGACGAAGCCGGCGTGCAGCGGCTCGTGGCCGGACCCGCCGCCGGAGAGCACCGCGACGCGGTTGGCGTCGCGCCCGGTGGCGCGGGCGATGAACCCCTCCTCGTGCCACTCGGCGTCGGGGTGGGCGGCGACCAGCCCGCCGAGCGCCTCGGCGAGGTAGTCGTCCGCGTTGTTTCGGAAGGACCGGTGGAACTCGGTGGCGGAGTCGCTCATGTGGCCAGGGTAACTAAAACGGCCGGCGTGAGGTGCTCACAGCGCCCGGGCCAGCGGATCGCGCTCCGGGGCGAGCGGTGCGACGCGGGCGCGGGCCCCGGCGACCCAGCAGCGCCTCGAGCCGGCGATGAGGGGCACCAGCTCGACGTCGATGAGTGCGGGGTGGTCGTCGGTGAGCCGGCTGACCGCGGCGAGCGCCTCGGCCACCGGCTCCAGGTCGGCCGCCGGAGTGCCCGACCAGCCGCGCAACAGGTCCGCCGCGGCGAGTTCGCCCAGCATGACCCGCGCCTCGGCCGGCGAGACGGGCGCGACGCGCCAGGAGACGTCGCCGGCCAGCTCCGCGGTCGGCCCCGAGACCGCCACCGAGACCATCGGGCCCAGCGCCGGGTCCTCGATGCCGCGCACCCGCAGCGACGTGCCGGGCCCCACCGTCGGCTGCACCGTCAGCCCGGCCGGCTCCGCCCCCGCGGCCTGCGCCAGGCGCGACAGCGTCACCCACGCCGAGCGCATCTGCTCGGCGTCGCCGATGTGCCGGATCGCCGAGCCCAGGTCCGCCCGCGAGCGCAGCGCCGGGTGCGTGGACTTGAGCACCACGTCCCAGTCGAACTCCGCCGCGGCCGCGACGGCCTCGTCCAGGTCGTCGACCCGCCGGAAGTCGAGCACCTCCACGCCGTAGGCGGCGAGCATCTCCCGGCACTCGTCGTCGGTGAGCTCGCGGCCTGCGGGCGCGTCCACCAGCACGGAATTGACGACGCCGCGTGCGACGTCCACGTCCGCCTCCGCGGCGGCGTCCACCGTCCCCGGCGCCGGTGCGCTGCCGCGCAGCGCGATGTGGGCGAGCGCCTCGAGCGCCCCGGCGTAGGTGGGCGTCACGGGCAGCTCGCCGCGGGCCTCCGGGCCGGAGCCCGCCGGCACGGCGCCGGGCAGCTCGCCGAAGCCGGAGTAGGTTGCCACCAGCGGCACCTGCGCCTCCGCCGCGAGTTCCGTGAGTCCCTCGTGCGCGTCCTGCAGCACGGGCTCGCCGAGCTCGACCACGGCGACCACCACGGCGTCGGCACCCGAGTCGAGCGCGTCTCGGGTGGCCTGAAGGAGAGCGGGCACCGGGTCGCCCTCGGCGGTGTGCGCGGTGGGGGTGAGCCCGTAGCGGCGCGCGGCCTGGGCCATCTGCCCGGTCAGCCCGGCGGAGTTGGCGATCACGGCCACGTTCGGGCCCGCCGGGGCGGGCTGGCGGGCGAGGATCTGGGCGATGTCCACCAGCGTCTCGCGGTGGGGGACGACCATCGCGCCCGCGTGCCGGATCACCGCGTCGACGGCCGCGGGCGGGGCGGCGGGCAGCCCGTCGACCTCGTGGTGGCGCGCCGAGGACAGCGCCCGGGAGGGCAGGAAGACGGCAGTGGGCTTGGCCGCGGCCAGGCGCCGCAGCACCCGGAAGAAGGTGCGCGGGTTGCCGGCGGTGTCCAGGGAGAGCAGGCAGACCTCGGTGGCCGGGTCGTCGAGCCAGTACTGCATGACGTCGTTGGCCGTCACGTCGGCGAAGGCGCCGGTGGCCACCGCGCTGGCCAGGCCGACGCCGCGCTCGAGTATCCGGGAGAGCACGAGCGCGGCCACCCCGGCCGACTGGGCGAAGAGGCCGACCCGCCCGACCCGCGGCGCCGGCGCCGGTGAGGCGTTGAGCCGGATGTCCCCGTCGGCGGCGATGAGCCCCAGGGAGGCGGGACCGAGCGCACGCAGGCCCCGGCGCCGGGCGGCGGCGACGAAGCGCTGCGCCTCGTCGCCCGCCAGCCGCGGGCTGCGGCCGCGGGCGAGCATGAGCACCCCGGTCGCCCCGAGCTCGGCGGCGGCGTCGAAGATCGCCTCGAGCTCGTCGGGCAGGAACTCGGCGACCACCAGGTCCACCGGGGAGTCCAACCCGCGCACCGCGTGCGCGGTGCGCCCGGCGGCGGGCACCGGGGCGTCGTCAATCGTCTCTTCGCCGGTCAGCGCGCACTGCAGGGAACCGGCGAAGCCGCCCTCGGCGATCGCGCGGGCGATGGGGCCGAGCGCGGCCTCGGTGCCGACGACGGCGATCGCGGAGGGGTGCAGCAGGCGGCGCACGGCGGCGGCCTCCGCGCGGTGGGCGCGCCGGGCCATGACCTCGCGGGAGTCGCCGGTGGGCGTCAGCGGGAAGTCGACGACGACCTCGCCGGACTCGAGACGCGGGTGGACGTCGTAGCCGGCGCGGACGAAGACCTGGGTCATCGAGCGGTTCTCGGTGAGCATCTCCGCGAAGAAGCGGTCCACCCCGCCCGCGCGGCCCAGGTCGGCGAGGTGCTCGAGCAGGATCGCCGCCAGCCCGCGGCCCTGCTGGTCGTCGCGCACGAGGAAGGAGACGTCGGCGGTGCGGCCGGGCAGGGCCTCGACGACGGCGTAGCCGGCCACGGCGACGACCGCCCCGCGCACGGTGGCCACCAGCGTGACCCGGTCGGCGCTCGCCGGCGCGGTCCAGGCGTCCAGGTCCGCCTCGGTCAGCTCGGGGTGCGAGGCGAAGAAACGCAGGTAGCGGGAGCGGTCGGAGACCCCGGCGTAGAAGTCGACCAGGCGGGCGCGGTCGGTCGGGAGGGTGGTGCGCAGGGTGGCCAGGCGGCCGTCCGCGAGCAGGACGTCGGCGGTCCAGCCGTCGGGCGTCTCGCAGGTCATCGGGGCTCCTCGGTCGGCGGCGGGGTGACGGGGGCCACGTTACCGCAGCGGCGGGGGTCTCAGAGGAGCTTCTCGACGAGGTCGGCGGCGTCGGCGGCGATGATCGGCACCTCGTCGCGCTCCTTCCGGGCGAAGGGGCGCAGCACGTAGTCGGCCGGGTCCATCCGGCCCGGCGGGCGGCCGATGCCGCAGGACAGCCGCGTGTAGTCCTTGGTGCCCAGCGCCTTGGTCACGGAGCGCAGGCCGTTGTGGCCGTGGTCGCCGCCGCCGCGGCGCATGCGCACCTCGCCCAGGTCGAGCTCGAGTTCGTCGTGGGCGACGACGACGTCGGCGGGGGCGACGTGGAAGAAGTCCGCGAGTTGGCGCACCGGCCGGCCCGAGAGGTTCATGTAGCTGCCCGGCTTGGCCAGCACCACCTTGCGCCCGGGTCGGCCGCCGGGGCCCAGCGCGCGGGCCTCGGCGACCAGCGCCCCGGAGCGCTTGTGGGCGGCGAAGTGCGCCTGCGGCAGCCGCGAGGCGAGCTCGTCGACGACGGCGAAGCCGAGGTTGTGACGGGTGCCCTCGTAGCGCGGACCGGGGTTGCCCAGACCGACCACGAGCAGGGTGGAGTCCGGGTTGCGGGCGGGATCGGAGGCGTTCATGGCTCCCAGTATTGCAGGCCGGGTGCCCCGCTAGGATCGTGGGAATGAACGAGCACCAGTACGTCCTGACCTTCGGCTGCCCCGACCGGGTCGGCATCGTCGCCCGCCTCGCGGAATTCCTCGCCGAGCGGGGCTGCACGATCACCGAGGCCTCCTACTTCCTCGACCCGCACACCGACTGGTTCTTCACCCGCCAGGCCGTGCGCGCCGACAGTGTCACGGAAACCGTCGGGCAGCTGCGCGAGGAGTTCGCGCCGGTGGCCGCCGAGTTTGGCGAGTCCGTGCAGTGGAAGCTGTGGGACACCGCCGAGGTCAAGCGCGCCGTCCTGCTGGTCTCCCGGCAGGGCCACTGCCTGCGCGACCTGCTCGGCCGGGTGGCCCAGGGCGACTACCCGATGGACGTGGTGGCCGTGGTGGGCAACCACGAGAATCTGCGCGAGGTCGCCGAGTCCCACGGCATCCCCTTCCACCACGTGCCCTTCCCCGCGGACCAGGTGGGCAAGCGCGCCGCCTTCAACGAGGTCGCCGACATCGTCGACGGCTACGCGCCGGACGCGATCGTGCTCGCGCGCTTCATGCAGATCCTGCCGCCGGACCTGTGCGAGATGTGGGCCGGGCGCGCCATCAACATCCACCACAGCTTCCTGCCCTCGTTCATGGGGGCGCGGCCCTACCACCAGGCCTACCGGCGTGGAGTGAAGCTGATCGGGGCGACCTGCCACTACGTCACCAGCGACCTCGACGACGGCCCCATCATCGAGCAGGACGTCATCCGGGTCAGTCACAAGGACACCCCGGAGGACCTGGCGCGGCTGGGCCGCGACGCGGAGATGCAGGTCCTCGCCCGCGGCCTGCGCTTCCACCTCGAGGACCGCGTGCTCGTCTACGGCAACCGCACGGTCGTCTTCGACTGAGCCGGAGACGGGAAAACCCGCCCGGCGGCCGGGAAGGTCGCGGGGCGGGTCCTCGAGGGGGAGGGGGAGCCGACTAGTCGGCGTCCTCCTCGGTGGCCTCGACCTCGGAGGCGTCGGTCTCGTCGATCTCCTCGGCGGCCTCCTCCTCGGCGTCCTCGTCCTCCTCCGGCTCCGGCCAGGAGATGGAGGCGATGAGGGTCTCCGGATCGGCGATCAGGGTCGTGTTGCCCGGCATCTGCAGGTCGCCGGCGGTGATCTTGGTGTCGATCTCCAGGCCCTCGACGGAGACGACGATCTCCTCCGGGATGTTGAGCACGTCGGCCTCGACGAGCAGCTCGTAGGCGTCCTGGACGGCGATGGTGCCGGCCTGCGGCTCGCCCTCGACGACGATCGGGACCTCGACCTCGACCTTCTCGCCGCGCTTGATGGCGAGCAGGTCGACGTGGTCGATGTCGAAGGTCAGCACGTTCTGGTCGACGTGCTTGACCATGGTCAGGTGCTTCTCACCCTCGAGCTCGATCTCGACGATGGCGTTGACGCCGTGGTTGCGCACCAGCGACTGGATGTCGAGCAGCGGCAGCGAGAAGTGGATGGTCTCCGTGTCGCCCGAGTAGATGACGCCCGGCACGCGCCACTCGCGGCGCAGACGGCGGGCGGCGCCCTTGCCGAACTCGGTGCGCGGCTCGGCCTGGAGAGTCTTGTAGTCGGCCATTTCTGGGTCCTCCTGGTTGAAGCGTTGTTGTCGGCTCGGCGGTGTCCCTGAAAATGACAGGAGGCCCGCGGCCGACCCGGTGATCGTTCTCGCCGAGTCTCCGCAGGCCTCGGGCGCGACCCGGAAGCGGGTGCGCCGAAGTTTGGGAAGTTCAATCGCGTCGATAACGGCCGTGGGAGTCGTCCTCCCCGTGCCCTCGCCGAGACCCGAAGCACCTTACCACCTGGTTGCCGCGGGGCGAAACCGGCCTTACCAAGGCCCCACGAGAAAACCGCCCCGCACCACCGCACGTGGCGGCGGGGCGGGGCGGTCTCCGGGGAAACTGGTGAGGAACTAGGCGGAACCCTCGAAGAGGTGGGTCACGGAGCCGTTCTCGAAGATCTCGTGGATCGTCTGCGCCAGCAGCGGGGCGATGGAGAGCACGGTCAGGTTCGACCAGCCCTCGGTCGACTGCGGCAGCGTGTCGGTGGTGATGACCTCCTCGGCGCCGCACTGCGAGAGACGCTCGCGGGCCGGGTCGGAGAACACGCCGTGGGTGCAGGCGATGACGACGGACTTGGCGCCGGCCTCCTTGAGGATGCGCACGCCGCCGGCGATGGTGCCGCCGGTGTCGATCATGTCGTCGATGAGGATGCAGTTCTTGCCCTCGACGTCACCGACCACGCGGTTGGAGACGACCTGGTTGGCCACGTCGACGCTGCGGGTCTTGTGCACGAAGGCCATCGGCGCGCCGTCGAGGGTGTTGGCCCACTTCTCGGCGGTCTTGACGCGGCCGGCGTCCGGGGAGACGACGCACAGGTTGTCCATGTCGTACTTGGACTTGATGTAGTCGGTCAGGATCGGCTGCGCGTGCATGTGGTCGACCGGGCCGTCGAAGAAGCCCTGGATCTGGTCCGTGTGCAGGTCCACGGAGACGATGCGGTCCGCACCGGCGGTGCGCAGCAGGTCGGCGACCAGGCGGGCGGAGATGGGCTCGCGGCCGCGGTGCTTCTTGTCCTGGCGGGCGTAGGGGTAGAAGGGCAGGACCGCGGTGATGGTGCGTGCCGAGCCGCGCTTGAGCGCGTCGATCATGATCAGCTGCTCCATCAGCCACTTGTTCAGCGGCTGGGTGTGCGACTGGATCACGTAGCAGTCGGAACCGCGGACCGACTCCTCGAACCGCACGAAGATCTCGCCGTTGGCGAAGTCGCGTGCGGTGGTCGGGGTCAGCTCGATGCCGAGCTCCTTGGCCACCTGGGTGCCGAGCTCCGGGTGTGCACGCCCGGAGAACAGCATCATGTTCTTGTGGGTCTGCTTCCAGTGGGCAGTCATGGGGGAGTTAACGCTCGCCTTCCTGCTGGTCGCCGCCGTCTGTGGGGTTGTTCGTGCCGGATGCGGCCTCGCGCGCCGCGCGGGCGGCGTCGGCGGCCGGCGTACCGGGCCGCTTGCGCTCCACCCAGCCCTCGATGATGCGCTGCCGTCCGGCGGAAACCGCGAGCGCACCTGCGGGGACATCCTCCTTGATCACTGTACCCGCCCCCGAGTACGCCCCGTCACCCACCGTCACCGGAGCGATGAACATGGTGTCCGAGCCGGTGCGCACGTGCGAGCCGACCTTGGTGCGGTGCTTGTTGACGCCGTCGTAGTTGACGAAGACGCTCGAGGCGCCGATGTTGGACTCCTCGCCGATCTCCGCGTCGCCGACGTAGGTCAGGTGCGGCACCTTCGAGCCGCGGCCGATGGTGGCCTTCTTCGCCTCGACGAAGCCGCCGAGCTTGCCCTCCTCGCCCAGCTTGGTGCCCGGGCGGATGTAGGTGAACGGGCCGACGTTGGCGCGCGCGCCGATCTCGGACTCGAAGCCGTGGGTGCGCACCACGTGGGCGCCCTCGCCGACGACCATGTCGGTCAGCGTGGAGTCCGGGCCGACGACGGCGTCGTCGGCGATGCGGGTGGCCCCGCGCAGCTGGCAGCCGGGCTCGATGACGACGTCCGAGCCGATCTCGACGGTGACGTCGATCCAGGTCGTGGCCGGGTCGATCACGGTGGCACCGCCGCGCATGGCGCGCTCGACGACACGCCGGTTGAGCTCGCGGCCGGCGGCGGCCAGCTGCACGCGGTCGTTGACGCCGGCCAGCTGGGCCGGGTCGTCGGTGCGGTGGGCGGCGACCTTCTCGCCGTCGCCGCGGGCGATGGCCAGCACGTCGGTCAGGTAGAGCTCGCCCTGCGCGTTGTCGGTGTCGAGGCGGCCCAGCGCCGAGCGCAGCACCGCCGCGTCGAAGGCGAAGATGCCGGAGTTGACCTCGTGGATGGCGCGCTCGGCGTCGGAGGCGTCCTTCTGCTCGACGATGGCGGTGACCTCGTCGGACTCGTTGCGCACGATGCGCCCGTAGCCGGTCGGGTCGGTGAGCTCCATGGTCAGCACGGTCACCGCGGCGCCCGAGTCGCGGTGGGCGGCGGCCAGTCCGGCCAGGGTGTCCGGCTCGAGCAGCGGCACGTCGGCGTTGGTGACCAGCACGGTGCCGGCGAAGTCGGGCAGCTCGTCGAGGCCGCAGCGCACGGCGTCCCCGGTGCCGTTCTGCTCGGCCTGGACGGCCTGGCGGATCCCGCGGCCCAGCTCGGCGGCGACCTCCTCGACCGCGGGGGAGACCTGCTCGCGGCCGTGGCCGACCACGGCGACGACCTCGGCGGCCCCCGCCCCGGCCGCGGCGTGCAGGCTGTGCGAGAGCAGGCTGCGCCCGCCGATGGCGTGCAGCGTCTTCTGCTTCTTCGACTTCATGCGCGTGCCCTGGCCGGCGGCGAGGACGATGACGGCCAGATCCTGGGTGGTGTCGCTCACGGGCGGAAACCTCCGTGCGGCGCTTTTCGCGCCGCGGGTCGATGTATGCGGGAATTGTGCGGGTCGGCGGCGCGGGGCGCCCGTGTGGGCTGCGTCGCGTCGCCCGGCTACGGGCAAGCATAACGGTGCGGTGCGTCCGGTTTCGCTTGACGACGCCGCGCCGCGTCGCTCAGTGCGCCGAGACCTCCCGTAGGCGGTGGGCGCCGACGGTGCCCACCAGCCCGAGGGCGGCGAGGAAGACCAGGGCGGCGTCGGCGCCGAGCGCGGCGACGCCGGCCGAGACCGCGCCCACGGCGAGCAGGGCCACGCCCATCAGGGTGTTCGCGCCGGCGACGTACTCGGTGCGCTTGTCGCCCTCGGCCATGTCGACGACGTAGGTCTTGCGGGCCACCCGGATGCCGGTGTGCACGAGCGTGACGGCGAAGAAGGCGATCGGGGCGACCCAGGCGAGCAGGTCGGCCGGCGCCCAGCGGTCCACGGCGACGACGGCCAGCAGGATCACCGAGGCGATCGCCGAACCCCAGGACATCACGGTGCGCGAGGAGATGTCGGAGAGCCATCCGGAGACCCGGCCGCCGATCAGCGAGGCCAACCCGGAGGCGGTCACGAAGGCGCCCAGGCCGGTCAGGTCGGTGCCCGCCTCGCCGGCCAGCAGCACCAGGAAGGTCGTCGACAGCGCGGTGACCAGCATGAGGGTGCGCACGACGACGAAGGTGCGGAACTGCCGGTCGGCCGCGAAGAGCCGCGCACAGGATCCGAAGAAGTGCCAGTCCACGCCGCCCTTTTTCGCCGACGTCCTCCCGGCGGGGGCGTCGTCAATCTCTGTGGCGGGGTCGGCGACGCCGGCGAAGACGCGCGCGGCGACCACCCAGGCCAGGGCGGCGAGGCCGGCGAGCGCGGCGATCGCCCAGACGGGCAGGTCGGAGCCGGCCAGGCCGAGCGCGAGGCCGCCGACGAGGGCGACCAGGCCGCCGAGCTCGGTGGCGCGTCCGGTCACGCGCCCGCGGCGGCCCTTGGAGATGGTGCGGCCCTGGACGTCCTTCGAGGAGATCGAGCACACCGAGCGCGACAGGGAGAGCACCGCCAGGCAGCCGAGGACGACCACGCCGAGGGTGGCCCCGCGCAGGGTCGCGGCGGCCGCGGCGATGCCGGCGGCGCCGGCGGCCTGGCCGAGCGCGCCGAGGATCCAGGCGTGCACCCGCGAGCGCTGCGCGGTCACCCACGGGGTGACGGCGGCCTGGGGGAGCATGGAGCCGGACTCGCGGATCGGCACCAGGAGGGCGGAGAGGGCCGCCGGCACCCCGGTGGCTGTGAACAGCCAGGGCAGCACCGACTTCGGGGAGATGATCTGGTCGCCGACGTTCTGCAGCCCGTTGGCCCACACGAAGCGGCGGGCGTTGTGTTCTTCGAGTTCCCGTTCTTCCATTTGGGGACAACGCTACCGCGCGGTGCCCCGCCCGGCGCTCCCGCCACCGGGGGTGAGGGGGACAGGCGGGCGGCTACAGTGGCCTGCAGTATCCGTCGAAAGGAGTATCCGCCGTGAATCCCATCGGACGTCGCACGCTCTTCAAGGGTGCCGCCGCGGCCGTCGTGCTCGCGGGCGCCGGGGCCGCCCTGACCGCCTGCGGCGACGATCAGCCGCAGCCGCAGGGATACGAAGGGGAGCGGCGCAGGCTCCCGGTGCCGCCGCTGGACGAGGGCGAGATGGTCGACGGCGAGCGCGTCTTCCACCTCGACGCCGGCGCCCACGAGGTCAACGTGCTGCCGGACAGGAAGACCCGCGTGTGGGGCTTCAACGGCGGGCACCTGGGCCCCACGCTCTACATGCGCCGCGGCGACCGAGTGCGCATGCACGTGCACAACGGGCTGGACACGATGACCACCATCCACTGGCACGGCATGAAGCTGCCGGCGGTCTCCGACGGCGGGCCGCACTCGCGCATCGAGCCCGGCGAGACCTGGGAGCCGGGTTGGACGGTCGAGCAGCCGGCGGCGACGCTGTGGTACCACCCGCACCCGCACATGGAGACCGAGCTGCACGCCTACCGCGGGCTGGCCGGCGGCATTGTCATCGCCGACGACGTCGCCGACGGGCTCGACCTGCCGCACGAGTACGGCGTCGACGACATCCCGGTGGTCCTGATGGACCAGAAGTTCAACGAGGACGGTTCGCTCAACGAGGAGATCGACCCGGACCTCGGCCTCAAGGGCGACACGCCCACGGTCAACGGCATCACCGCCCCGACCTTCGAGGCGACCACGAAGCGGCTGCGCCTGCGCCTGCTCGACGCGGCGACGATGCGCTTCTTCAACCTCGCCTTCGACGACGGCCGCGAGTTCCAGCTGGTGGCCACGGACTCCGGGCTCCTCGACGCCCCGGAGACCCTCACCGAGCTGCGCATGAGCCCCGGCGAGCGCGCCGAGGTCGTCGTGGAGCTCGAGGAAGGGGAGACGACGATGCTCAAGGCGGTGCCGTTCGAGGAGAACATGGACGTCCCCGAGGACGAGTACTCGCTGGACTTCGGGCTCAAGGACACCTTCGAGCTGCTCGAGATCACCGCGGCCGACTCGCTGGCCGAGCCCGCCGGCCCGGTGCCCGAGGTGCTCGACCCGGCGGCGGCGAAGGAGCCGGACGTGAACGGCGCGCCGGAGCGCGACTTCGCGCTGAACACCTTCGAGATCAACGGGCGCACGATGGACATGTCCCGGGTGGACCTGGCCATCGACCACGACGGGCCCGAGGTGTGGACGGTGACCAACGAGAACACCGACTGGATCCACAACTTCCACATCCACAACTCCCGCTTCCGCATCCTCGAGGTCAAGGACACCGACGTGCCCGTGCCCACGACCGGCTGGCGCGACACCGTGCAGCTGCCGCCGGGGGCCACCGCGCGTCTGGCGGTCGAGTTCGGCCACTACCCGGACCCGGAGTGGGCCTACATGTACCACTGCCACATGCTGCTGCACGAGGACTCCGGGATGATGGGCCAGTTCGTCATGACCGAGCCGGACCAGGAGCCGCGGCTGAACCCGGTGGCCTACTCCGAGGGCCTCCACGAGGACCACGCGGCGCACGCCCACTGATGGATCACTGAAGGGCATTGGCCGTGGATGAGGCGACGGGGCCGGAGCAGGCGCCGGAGACCGGCGAGGGGAGCCGGCCGGAGCAGGCGCCGGAGAAGGCACCGGAGACTACCCGGTGCTGCTCATGGCCGGGGGCTGCCGCTTCGCCGAGGTGGCGACCGGTGTGCTGGTCGTCGGCGGGCTGCTGCTGATGCTCGCCGCCTACGTCGGCCTCCGGGTCCTGGGCACCCGCCGGGTGCTGCGGCGCCGGCGCGAGCGGCGGGGGCGGCCGGCTGGGTCGGCTGGGTCGGACGCCGTTGAGTAAGCCGGGGCCGTCGAACCGGAAACAGATGCGTAGGCGCTGATATACCATCCGCCCCATGACCGGATGGACGGGCCCGGGACACGGGCGCAGGCGGACGTCGGGTTCACCCGCCTTCTGGATCGGCTGGGTCGTCTCCGCGATCACGCTGTGCCCGCTGGTGCTCGTCCTGCGGGCCGTCATGGGGCTGGGCGGCTGGATGCTGCTGATGCTGCTCATGTTCGGCCTCGTCGGCCTGCCGGTGCTCAACCTGGTCCTGGTGGGCCTGCTCGTGCTGGCCAACCGGCCGTGGCGCACGGGAGACGTCCGGAGCCCGGGACGCAGGGAGGCCTGTCTGGCCGGCGTGTTCTTCCTCGCCCAGCTCGTGGCGCTGGGGTTCGTGCCGGACTTCGGGGACATGCCCGACCCCCGCTGCGAGAGCGGGGCCGTCTACCCGCGGATGTTCTACCCCGCGGGGTGCGGGTTCGCGGAGACGGCGTCGCACGCCCTCGTCATCGGCGGGGCGGTGGCGGCGGTGGCCGCCTACGCCGGCCTCGTCATCTGCGCGCTACGGGGGTCGTCGCGGGGAGGCGGCGGTGTGGGTGTGGGCCGCGGTGGCGTCCACGGCGGCCCGGAAAAGCTTCCCCACCAGGACTCGAACCTGGAATGACGGTACCAAAAACCGTAGTGTTGCCATTACACCATGGGGAACCGCGCGCGGTGGGACCGTGCGCTTCGTGCATACGATACCGCACCGTCGCGGCCGTCCGGTCGCCGCAGGGGAGTGTGTGCGTCAGTCGCGATAGGCTGTAACTCATGGCCAGGCAGAGGATGACGGGCAGGCAGCGCCGAGAGCAACTCATCGAGATCGGCAGGCGGGCCTTCGCCGAACGCGGCTTCGACGGCACCAGCGTCGAGGACATCGCCGCCCGCGCCGGGGTGAGCAAGCCGGTGGTCTACGAGCACTTCGGTGGCAAGGAGGGTCTCTACGCCGTCGTCGTCGACCGGGAGATGAACCACCTGGAGAAGGTCATCACCGAGTCCCTCGTGCGCGGCCGCTCCCGCGAGCGCATCGAGAAGGCCGTCGTGGCCCTCTTGACCTACGTCGAGCAGGACACCGACGGCTTCGTCATCCTCGTGCGCGACGCCGGCGCCGGGCAGGCCACCGGCGATCGCTCCTACTCGACCCTGCTCAACCAGGCCGTCAGCCAGGTCTCCCACATCCTCGGCGACAAGTTCGAGCGCCAGGGACTCAACCGCGACCACGCGGTTCTCTACGGCCAGGCGATGGTCGGTATGGTCTCCATGTCCGCGCAGTGGTGGCTCGAGCACCGTGAGGTGCCCAAGGACGAGATCGCCGCGCACATCGTCAACCTGTGCTGGAACGGGCTGGCCGGTCTGGAGCCGGAGCCCGCGCTCTCCGAACCCGCCGCCAAACTGCGCACCGAACTCGAGAAAGAAGGAATCTAGGTGGCCCGCACCGCCGCTGGACACGGGAAGAACACCGAGAAGGAGGCCGGGGCGATGCTCTCGGGGCTGCTCGAGGTCGCCGCCACGGACCCGAAGATGCGCGGGCTCGTCGCCAACGTCGGCGACCCCACCCTGCACGTCACGGGCATCGACCAGGCCCGCAGCTGGGCACTGGGGGCACTGGCCCGCAAGACCCCGCTGCTGGTGGTCACCGCCACCGGCCGCGAGGCCGAGGACCTGACCGCCGAGCTGCGCGCCATGCTCGGCGAGACGGTTGCGCTCTTCCCCAGCTGGGAGACCCTGCCGCACGAGCGGCTCTCCCCGGGCGCGGACATCGTCGGCCGCCGCGCCGCCGTCCTCGACCACCTCGAGGACGCGCAGGTGGTGGTCACCCCGGCGCGCGGCTTCTGCCAGCCGGTGCTCAAGACCGCCGCCGGCCGCGAGGGCCTGGTGCTCGCCGAGGGGGAGGAGCACGACTTCTCCGCCCTGACCGAGCAGCTGGTCTTCCGCGCCTACGAGCACGTCGACATGGTCGCCCGCCGCGGCCAGTTCGCCGTGCGCGGCGGCATCCTCGACGTCTTCCCGACGACCGCGAACTACCCCGTGCGCGTCGAGTTCTGGGGCGACGAGGTCAGCGAGATCCGCCAGTTCTCGGTGGCCGACCAGCGCACCATCCCCGAGATCGAGGTCGGTCGCGTCGAGATCTACCCGGCCCGCGAGCTGCTGATCACCGACGGGGTCGCCGCCCGCGCCGAGAAGCTCGCCGTCGAGCACCCCGGCAACCCCACGCTGACCGAGCTGCTCACCCGCGTCTCCGAGCGCACCTACGCCGACGGCATGGAGGCGATCCTGCCGGCGCTGACGGACACCCCGCTGGTGCCGCTGACCGACCTGCTGCCCGATGGCACCCACGTGATGCTGGTCAACCCGGAGAAGATCCGCACCCGCATCCACGACCTGGAGACCACCGACAACGAGTTCCTCGCCGCCGGCTGGGAGGCCGCCGCCATGGGCGCGGCCGGCCCCGTGGCCGCCGAGGGCGTGGACACCTCCGCGGCGTCCTACCTGGACATCGAGACCCTCGAGGACGCCGCCCGCGACCGCGGCCTGCCGTGGTGGACCTTCGCCCCGCCCGGCATGTTCGTCGCCGGCGAGGAGGTCACCCTGCCCCTCGAATTCGAGGCCGGCCCCGCCCCGCGCGGCGACCTCGGCGAGATCGACCAGATGATGGGCCGCCTCCACGAGCACACCCGCCACGGCGGGCGCGCCGCCTTCGTCACGCCCACCCGCGGGCTGGTCAAGCGCATGGCCGAGCGGTTCTCGGAGAAGGGCATCCCCAACCGCGTCGCCGAGCCCGGCGCGGTACCCGAGCCCGGCGAGATCGTCATCTACCAGGCACTCTCGCACGCCGGACTGGTCTTCCCGGCGGTGGCCGACGCGAGCGTCGGCAAGCACACGCACCCGCTCGTCGTGGTCACGGAGACGGACCTGACCGGCAACCGCGTCGGCGACATCGCCGGCGCCAAGCGCCGCCCGGCGCGCCGGCGCAACCGCGTCGACCCGCTCGCGCTGAAGGCCGGCGACTACGTGGTGCACGAGACGCACGGCATCGGGCGCTTCCTCAAGATGGCCGAGCGCACCATCAAGGCCGGCGACGAGACCTCGCGGCGCGAGTACATCGTCCTCGAGTACGCGCCGTCCAAGCGCGGGCAGCCCGCCGACCAGCTGTGGGTGCCCATGGACTCGCTCGACCTGCTGAGCAAGTACTCCGGCGGCGAGGCGCCCACCCTGTCGAAGATGGGCGGCTCGGACTGGAAGAACACCAAGAAGAAGGCGCGCGCCGCCGTGCGCGAGATCGCCGGCGAGCTCATCGAGCTCTACGCCAAGCGGCAGAGCGCGCCGGGCCACGCCTTCGCCGCCGACAGCCCCTGGCAGCGCGAGCTGGAGGACAACTTCCCGTTCGTCGAGACCGAGGACCAGATGGCGGCCATCGACGCGGTCAAGGAGGACATGGAGAAGCCGGTGCCGATGGACCGCGTCATCGTCGGCGACGTCGGCTACGGCAAGACCGAGGTCGCCGTGCGCGCGGCCTTCAAGGCCGTCCAGGACGGCCGCCAGGTCGCCGTGCTCGTGCCGACCACGCTGCTGGCACAGCAGCACCTGGCCACCTTCGCCGAGCGCATGGACGGCTTCCCGGTGACCATCAAGGGGCTGTCGCGCTTCACCTCCGGCAGGGAGGCCAAGGAGATCCTCAAGGGGCTTGCCGACGGCACGGTGGACATCGTGGTGGGTACCCACCGGTTGCTGCAGACCGGCGTGAACTGGAAGAACCTGGGGCTGGTCATCGTCGACGAGGAGCAGCGCTTCGGCGTCGAGCACAAGGAGCACATCAAGGCGCTGCGCACCCACGTCGACGTGCTGACCCTGTCGGCCACCCCGATCCCGCGCACCCTGGAGATGTCGATGTCCGGCATCCGCGAGATGTCCACCATTCTCACCCCGCCCGAGGACCGCCACCCGGTGCTGACCTACGTCGGCCCCGAGGAGGAACAGCAGGTCGCCGCCGCCATCCGGCGCGAGCTGCTGCGCGACGGGCAGGTCTTCTACATCCACAACCGGGTCTCCGACATCGAGAAGAAGGCCCGCCAGCTGCGCGAGCTGGTGCCCGAGGCGCGCATCGTCGTCGCCCACGGGCAGATGAGCGAGGAGATCCTCGAGCGCACCGTGCAGGGCTTCTGGGACCGCGAGTACGACGTCCTGGTGTGCACCACCATCGTGGAGACCGGCCTGGACATCCAGAACGCCAACACCCTGATCGTGGAGAACTCCCACCACATGGGGCTCAGCCAGCTGCACCAGCTGCGCGGGCGCGTCGGGCGCTCCCGCGAGCGCGGCTACGCCTACTTCCTCTACCCGAAGGGCACCACGCTCACCGAGACCTCGTACGACCGGCTCTCCACGATCGCGCAGAACAACGACCTCGGCGCGGGCATGGCCGTGGCCATGAAGGACCTCGAGATGCGCGGCGCCGGCAACGTGCTCGGCTCCGCGCAGTCCGGCCACATCGAGGGCGTCGGCTTCGACCTGTACATGCGCCTGGTCGGCGAGGCCGTGGAGACCTACCGCGCCCTGGCCGAGGGCAAGACCCTCGACGCCACCGACAAGGGCCCGAAGGAGATCCGCGTCGACCTGCCCGTCGACGCCCACATCCCGGAGAGCTACATCAACTCCGAGCGGTTGCGCCTCGAGGTCTACCGCCAGCTGGCCGCCTCCGAGTCCGATCAGGACCTGCAGCTGGCCGTCGAGGAGATGGAGGACCGCTACGGGCCCGTGCCCGAGGAGGTCGCCCGCCTGCTCTCCGTGGCCCGGCTGCGCCACCAGGCCCGCAGGGCCGGGGTGACCGACATCGCGGTGCAGGGCACGCGCATCAAGGTCCACCCCGTCGAGCTCAGCGACTCGCGCCAGGTGCGCCTCAAGCGGCTCTACCCGGGCTCGAACTACCGGGCCGCCGCCAAGGCGATCCAGCTGCCCTTCCCGAAGGCCGGGCGCAAGCTGACCGACCCGAAGCTGCGCGACGAGGACCTGCTGCAGTGGTTGGCCGACTTCCTCAGCGAGATGTTCGACCTCGAGCACGCCGACGTCCGCGGCGGCGGTGCCGGTGAGGACGGCAAGGGTGCCGGTGAGGGTGGCAAGTCCGGGAGGAAGCGGGTCGTCTCCGTCAGCGAATGAACCGCGGCAAGCGGGCCCTGCGGCCCCGCGGTCCTGAGGCTCAGGCCTCCGGGTCGCGGAGGCCGCCGGTCTCGCGCAGGTAGTGCAGGATCGCGCGCACCCGCCGGTTGTCCTGCTCCGGGGAGAGCCCCAGGCGCAGGAAGATGTTCGCCACGTGCTTGGACACCGCCGCCGGTGAGAGCACGAGCTCGGCGGCGATGTCCGCGTTCGAGCGCCCGCGGGCCATCAGGTCGAGCACCTCGGTCTCCCGCGGGCTGAGCCGCTCCACGCCCGCCCCGCGCGAGCGGTGCAGCAGCGTGGCCGCCACCTCCGGGTCGATGACCATGCCGCCGCCGGCGACCACCGACAGCGCGTCGAGGAACTCGCGCACGTCCGAGACCCGGTCCTTGAGCAGGTAGCCCGTTGAACGGGCGCCGGGCCCGCCGGTGCCGCCTCCGCTAGAGCGCCATCTCGCCGGTGGCCAGCCCCCACACGGCCACCGCGGAGGCCACGCAGATCAGCGCGACCACGCACCACTCGAAGGCGTTGAAGAGCCGCTCGCCGCGCAGCCGGCGCGTCCACGCGTAGGGGATCAGCCCCGGCAGCACGGACAGGGCGCCGAAGAGCACGTAGCGCGGCTCGGCGGCGTAGAAGAGCCACAGCGAGTAGACCAGCGCGACCAGCCCGATGAGCAGGTGGCGGCGGTTGTCGCGGCGCGGGATCTCGGGGCCGGAGTCGTCGAAGCTGACGCCGGCCTGCGGGTGCGAGATGCCCTTGCCGCGCACCGCGAGCAGCACCAGGTAGAACGCGGAGAAGAGGTAGGGCAGCAGGTAGAGCACCGTGGCCAGCTGCACCATCTGCACGTAGGTCGTCTCGTTGAGGAAGAAGACGATGACCCACATCTGGATGACGGTCGTGGAGATCAGCTGGGCGACCCAGGGCGCGCCCGAGTCGTTGACCGCCCCGATGCGCCGCGGCAGTAGCCCGTCGACGGCCATCATCATCACCGGCTCGGCGCACAGCATCTGCCAGGAGACGTAGGCGCCCAGCACGGACAGGCACAGGCCCAGCGAGACCAGCGCGCCGCCCCAGGGGCCGACGACGGCCTCGAGCACGCTGGCCATCGAGTTGTCCGGCAGCGCGGCCAGCTCGGCGCGCGAGAGCACGCCGAAGGAGAGCACGGACACACTCACCAGGAGCGCGAGCACGGAGAGGAACCCGACCACGGTGGCCCGCGCGACGTCGGAACGCGACCGCGACTGCCGGGAGTAGACGCTGGCGCCCTCGACACCGATGAACACCCACACGGTGAACAGCATCACGCCCTGGACCTGCTCGAAGACGTCGCCGACGCCGCCGTCGCCGGAGCCCCAGAAGTCGAGGGTGAAGCGGTCCCAGGAGAATCCGATGAAGGCCGCCAGGATGATGAAGGCGAAGATGGGCAGCAGCTTGGCCACCGTCGTCACCGCGTTGAGCACGGCGGCCTGGTGCACGCCGCGGGCGAGGACGGCGAAGATCACCCAGGTCAGCACCGTCACCGCGCCGGCGGAGACCCAGCGGTTGTCCGCCGAGAACAGCGGCACGTAGTGGCCGATGGTGGAGAAGAACAGCGTGGCGTAGCCGACCTGCGCGATCACGCTGCCCAGCCAGTAGCCCCAGCCGGCGGTGAAGCCGATGAAGTCGCCCAGGCCGGCGCGCGCGTAGGCGTAGACGCCGGAGTCCAGGTGCGGCTTGCGGCGGGCGAGCACGTGGAAGACGAACGCGACCGAGAGCATGCCCACACCCGCGATGGCCCACCCGATCAGGGTGGCGCCGGGGGCGGCCACGGACGCCAGATTCTGCGGCAGCGAGAAGATGCCCGCGCCGACGGTGGAGCCGATGATCAGCCCCACGAGGGTCCACATGGGCACTGACCGGCGCCGGGAGTCTTCGCCTGCGATAATCATCGGTCAGATCTTACGCAGAGCGTCTCAGTGCCGTAACCTCGGGGACGCATTAAAACCGACCGACTGAAAGGACACCGCAATGGGCATCTTCGACAAGGCCAAGGGCAAGGCCGAGGAGTTCCTCAACTCCGACGAGGGCAAGCAGAAGGCGAACGACGCGCTGGACACCGCGGCCGACAAGGCCAAGGACCGCTTCGGCGAGGACAACGCCGACAAGATCGACACCGCCCGCGACAAGATCGGCGAGCGCCTCGGCGGCGACCAGCCGGAGGGCGAGAAGTAGTTGACCGTCCTCGTCCTTGACGCGCGGTGGCCGGACCTGGTTCCGGCCACCGCGTTCGTTTCGGGTGCGGTGCGCGCACCCGTCTCAATTTCCGACGCCGTGCCCCGCGACGTCGCCGCGTTGGCTGACGCGTCTGCGGCGCAGGCGCCGGCTGACGCCGGCGCGGGTGCCGAGGGCACCTGGGTGACCGTGGACGAGACGGACGCGGAGGCGCGGCGTCGGAAAGCGGCGGGGGAGCCGGTCATCCGGGCGGCGAGCCTGGCGGACCCGGTCGCCGAGGCGCGCCGGGTCATCGCCGCGGCCCGTGGGCGCGGCGAGTGGGAGCGCGGGCAGACGCACGTCTCGCTGCTGCCGTACCTGGCCGAGGAGGCCGGCGAGTACGCCGAGGCCGCACGGGCCTGGCAGGCCGCCGAGGACGCCGGCGGGGCGGGGGAGGACGAGGAGGCCGAGCTGCTCGCCGAGCTCTCCGACGTCCTGCTGCAGGTGCTCTTCCACGCCGAGATCGCCCGCGGGCGCGGGGCGTGGGACTTCGGCGACGTCGCGGCGCGGTTCACCGCGAAGATCCGCTCGCGCGCGCCCTACCTCTTCGACGGCTCGACCGGGGTGGTCGACCAGGCCGCGCAGGACGCCGCGTGGGCGGCGGGCAAGGCGCGCGAGAGGAACGGCGCGGTCTAGCGCGCCGACGGTTCCGGGGTGGCGCCAGGGGGCCCGGGCCCACGTCCCGGAATTACAGGGAGGACAGCAGGGTCAGCGTGTCGTAGGCCTTGTCGAAGCCCGGGATCTGGGAGCTCAGCGCGACCTGCGGGTCGGGGGTGACCACGCCGCACTCGAGGGCGCGGTCGGCCACGGCGGTGACCGACTGCGCGGCGATCAGCTTCAGGGTGGTGTCGTCGGAGACCCCGCGCAGGTTCTCCACGAGCTCCGAGCGGGTGGTCTTCTCGCCGACCATCCCGGTGCTGCGCAGCGCGAAGTCCACGACGCGGCAGTCGGCGGTGGCGATGTCGCCGTTGAGCTGGTCGAGCAGCCCGGTGCGGGCGTCGGCGGCGTGCGCGGCGGGGGCGAGGACGCCGGTGGCCAGGGCGGCGGTGGCGAGGGCGGCGGCGAGGGTCTTCTTCACGGCGGTGTCCTTTCGGGGACCTCTTCTGTTATTGATGTGGCATAAGTATCTTCGTGTGGCTGGTGTTGTGCAACCGGGGCTGAATATCGGGGGAGCGGGAGGTCGCGTGGGCCGGTTCGACGGGTGGTCCCGCGACGCGTGCCTGCGGGTTGCGCGCCTGTGCGGCAGTGGGCGGTAGGATCGCTCGCCATGGACGAAACGGGACGGCGGGGCAGAGGCTGCGGGTGCATGACGGCGCTCGCGGTCGTCCTCGTCATCGCCGTGGTCGGCTGGGCGCTCTCCATGGTCGTCGGCGGCACCCAGCCCTTCCGCCAGCTGCAGCCGATCCCCGACGACGTGCCCCCGGCCGCCGGTGAGCCCGTCGCCGAGATCGACGTGCACGGCCCGGGGCGCACCGCCGACAAGCTGACCTACTGGGCCGGCGACCTCTCCGAGGACACCGGCATCCCGGCCGCCGCGCTGCGCGCCTACGGCAACGCCGAGCTCATCGCCCGCGACGCCTGGCCCGAGTGCCACCTCAACTGGACCACGCTGGCCGGCATCGGGCAGGTGGAGACCCGCCACGGCACCTACTCCGGCAAGCTGCTCTCGGGCGGCTCGCTCGACGAGAACGGCTACGCCACCCCGCCGATCATCGGCCCCGCCCTCGACGGCACCGGCGGCTTCGCCGCCGTGCACGACACCGACGGCGGCGAGCTCGACGGCGACACCGAGTGGGACCGCGCCGTCGGCCCCATGCAGTTCATCCCCGAGTCCTGGGAGCGCTTCGGCATCGACGCCGACGGCGACGGCCACCCCGACCCCAACCAGATCGACGACGCCGCGGCCTCGGCGGCGAAGCTGCTGTGCAACGGGCGCGACCTCTCCGACCCCGAGGACTGGGTCAGCGCGGTGAAGTCCTACAACATGTCCGGCGAGTACCTCACGGACGTCCGCGACGCCGCCAACTCCTACGCCCTGCGTCAGCCCGCGGCGCACTAGGTGGCGTGGCTTCGCCACGCCACAGGAGTGGGATGACGCCGGGTGGCGTGGCGGAGCCGCGCCACGGGAGGGGTGCAAATGGGTGACCGACGGGACGTCGTCAATCGTGTCCGTGAGTGCCCAACCGGGCGTCCGGTTGCACGTTCGGACGACCGTGTGTGCCGTCGATCGGCGGCCGCGGGGTGGGAATCCGCGCACAATTTCCCGCACATGCAAGCCCGGGACCTGCATGTATTCAAAAATCGGGGGGAATCGGGCATGACCGGACATGTTCCAACGGGCATTCCGGGCGAATCTTTGGAATAATGGCCCCTGAAGATGCCGCGGGGCTCGGCCGGCGACTGCGACCGAACGGTGCAGCGGCCGACGCGGTGCCCACGCACCCTCGGAACCCAAGGCGTCTCATAGAGAAGCTGTTCCTGCTCACGAGATGGCAATAGGAGGCCACGGTGGCTGACATCATGCACGTTTTCGCCCGCGAGATTCTCGATTCCCGCGGTAACCCGACCGTTGAGGCTGAGGTGTTCCTGGACAACGGCGCCCACGGTGTCGCCGGTGTGCCCTCCGGCGCCTCGACCGGCGTCCACGAGGCGCACGAGCTGCGCGACGGCGGCGACCGCTACCAGGGCAAGGGCGTGACCAAGGCCGTCGCGAACGTCAACGAGGAGATCGTCGACGAGGTCGCCGGCATGGAGGCCGACGACCAGCGCCTCATCGACGAGGCCATGATCAAGCTCGACGGCACCGACAACAAGTCCCGCCTCGGCGCCAACGCCATCCTCGGTGTGTCCATCGCCGTGGCCAAGGCCGCCGCCGAGTCCGCCGAGCTGCCGCTGTACCGCTACATCGGCGGCCCGAACGCCCACGTGCTGCCCGTGCCGATGATGAACATCCTCAACGGTGGCGCCCACGCCGACTCGGGCGTCGACGTCCAGGAGTTCATGATCGCCCCGATCGGCGCGGAGACCTTCTCCGAGGCCCTGCGCATGGGCGCCGAGGTGTACCACACCCTGAAGTCCGTCATCAAGGAGAAGGGCCTGTCCACCGGCCTGGGCGACGAGGGCGGCTTCGCCCCGTCCGTCGACTCCACCCGCGCCGCCCTCGACCTGATCGTCGAGGCCATCGAGAAGGCCGGCTTCAAGCCGGGCGCCGACGTGGCCCTGGCCCTGGACGTCGCCTCCTCCGAGTTCTACAAGGACGGCACCTACCACTTCGAGGGCGGCGAGCACTCCGCCGAGGAGATGGCCAAGGTCTACGAGGAGCTCATCGCCAACTACCCGATCGTCTCCATCGAGGACCCGCTGCAGGAGGACGACTGGGCCGGCTACACCACCCTGACCGAGAAGATCGGCGACAAGGTCCAGATCGTCGGCGACGACTTCTTCGTGACCAACCCCGAGCGCCTGAAGAAGGGCATCGAGGAGAAGGCCGCCAACGCCCTGCTGGTCAAGGTCAACCAGATCGGCACCCTGACCGAGACCTTCGACGCGGTCGACCTGGCCCACCGCAACGGCTACCGCACCATGATGTCGCACCGCTCCGGTGAGACCGAGGACACCACCATCGCCGATCTCGCCGTCGCCCTGGGCTGCGGCCAGATCAAGACCGGTGCCCCGGCCCGCTCCGAGCGCGTGGCCAAGTACAACCAGCTGCTGCGCATCGAGCAGGAGCTCGGCGACGCCGCCGTCTACGCCGGCCGCTCCGCCTTCCCGCGCTTCCAGGCCTAAGAGCCGGAACCGGGAAGCCCCGGACACCACCCCGTCGCCCGCGCGAGTTCACTGAGTTGAACCCGCGCGGTCCGGCGGGGTTTTGCCGTACCGGGGGACTGATAGTCTGTCCTCCATGGACTCGATGAAGGTCACGGACCTGCCCGACCGGTCGCAGGACTACCTGAAGAAGATCTTCGACCTGGTCGACTGGGACCGCGGAGACGTCTCGACCGCCTCCGGCGTCGCGCTCTCCGACCTGGCCGAGGCCCTCGGCCAGCAGCGCTCCACCGCCTCCGAGGCGGTCAAGCGCCTCGCCGGCATGGGGCTCATCGACCACACCCCCTACAAGCCGATCATGCTCACCGAGCAGGGCCGCGCGCTCGCCGTGCAGCTGGTGCGCCGCCACCGGCTCGTGGAGACCTTCCTCGAGCGCGTCGTCGGCTACGGCGTCGAGGAGATCCACGCCGAGGCCGAGGTGCTCGAGCACGCCGTCTCCGACCTGTTCATCGAGCGCATCGACGAGGCGCTGGGGCACCCCACCCGCGACCCGCACGGCGACCCGATCCCCGCGGCCGACGGCACCGTCGAGACCGTCGACAGTGAACCGCTCTCCGCGCTCGGGGAGGGTGAGCCGGCGACAGTCGTGCGCCTGCGCGACCGCGACGCGAAGCTGCTGCGCTACCTGACCGACTGCGGCGTGGCCCCCGGCGTGGGCGTGCGGCTGCTGCCGGCGCCCTACGACGGCATGGCGCGCATCGCCGTCGACGGCCGCGAGGAGGCCGTCACCGTCGCCGCCGACGCGCTGGGCCATATCCAGGTCCGACGCGAGACGGCGGAGTAGAATCCACCGGGTATGAGCACCGCCGAGACCAGCACCGACGAGGCCGCCGAGGAGACCCGCACGACCGAGCGGGCGCCCCGGCGCGGCCGCGTGCCGGTCACCAGCCGCGACAACGCGCCCGCGCGCCCGAAGCGGCGCCTGCCGCGGGTGCGCATGGGGGCCGCGGACCTGGCCGTGCTCGCGCTGGCCGCGCTGATCGTGCTCGGCGCGGTCGCCGCGCCCGCGCGCAACTACTTCAGCGGGCGCACCGAGATCGCCCGCCTCAACGAGTCCATCGCCGCCAAGCAGGACCGCGTCGACGAGCTCGACGCAGAGCTCGGCCGCTGGAACTCCGAGGCCTACGCCCGCGAGCAGGCCCGCCGCCGCCTCGGGGTGATCGGGGAGGGCGAGACGGCCTACCGCATCCTCGACCCCGAGATGGACCAGACCCCGACCGTGGCCGGCGAGGTGCCGGCCTCCCAGGACCGCAGCTGGCTGGACAAGCTGTGGGACTCGGTGTCCGTGCCCGCCGAGGAGGCCGGTTCCGCGGCCTCCGACGAGAAGGGCGCGATCGGCGGCGGCGAGGTGGACACCCACATGCCGCTCGACGGCGAGGCCCCGGCCGAGGGGGAGCAGCCCGCCGAGGGCGAGGCCCCGGCGGCGGGGTAGCGCCCGGCCGAAGGCGAGGATCGCGCCGCGCCGTGACACAATGACTGCCATGACAGTCAGCCAGACGGACCTGGAGACGGTCGCCGAGCAGCTGGGGCGTACCCCGCGCGGCGTCGTCGACGTCCCTTACCGCACCCCGGACGGTTCCCCCGGCGTGGTCACCACCGCACCGCGCCTGCCCGACGGAACCCCGTTCCCCACGCTCTACTACCTGACCGACCCGCGGCTGACCGCGGAGTGCTCGCGCCTCGAGGTCGCGCAGGTGATGGTCTGGATGACGCGCAGGCTCGGCGAGGACACCGAGCTGGCCGCTGACTACCGCGCCGCCCACGAGCACTACCTCGAGGCGCGCAACGCGATGGCGGACCTGGGCACCGACTTCTCCGGCGGCGGGATGCCCGACCGCGTCAAGTGCCTGCACGTGCTCGCCGCCTACGCGCTGGCCGAGGGGCCAGGCCGGGTGCGCCTGGGCACCGAGGCGGTCGCCATGGCCGCCGACCACGCCGGGCTGCGCGGCACCGCCGTGCCCGCCGACTGGCCGAGCTGCGAGGACCTGGGCATCGACCTGGCCGACTTCGACCTGGAGCCGGTCCGTGGACCGGAGCAGGGCGCGGACGTCGAGGTGGAGTCATGACCCGGCTGGCCGCCGTCGACTGCGGCACCAACTCGATCCGCCTGCTGGTCAGCGAGGTCGGCCCGGTGGGCCGGATCCGCGACCTGCACCGCGAGATGAAGATCGTGCGTCTGGGCCAGGGCGTCGACGCCACCGGCGAGCTGGACCCGGAGGCCATCGAGCGCACCCGTGAGGCGCTGGCGCACTTCGTCGAGATCATGCGCCACGAGAACGTGGCGAAGGTCCGCATGGTGGCCACCAGCGCGACCCGCGATGCGACGAACCGCCACGACTTCTTCGACATGACCGCCGAGCTGCTCGGCGAGGTCCAGGAGGGCGCGCGCGCCGAGGTGATCACCGGCGAGGAGGAGGCCGAGCTCTCCTTCCGCGGCGCGATCGGTGACCTCGCCGCCGACCGCGGCCCCTTCCTGGTCATCGACCTGGGCGGCGGATCCACGGAGTTCGTCGTCGGCGACGCCGAGAACGGTGTGGCGGCGGCGCACTCGACCCAGATGGGCTGCGTGCGCCTGACCGAGCGCATCATGCGCGCCGATCCGCCGACGGCCACCGAGATCGAGATCGCCCGCGACTACGTCGAGGAGCGCCTGGACCGCGTGCGCACCCTGCTGCCGCTGTCCGAGGTGCGCACCGTGGTCGGCTGCGCCGGCACCTTCACCACCCTCTCCGCGCTCGCGCAGGGCCTCGAGGAGTACGACCCGGCCGCGATCCACGGCTCCGAGCTGAACTTCTCGGCGCTGCGCCTGATCACCCAGATGCTCATCTCCGAGTCCGCCTCGGCGCGCGCGGCCAACCCGGTCATCCACCCGGGGCGCGCGGACGTCATCGGCTCGGGCTCGGTGATCGTCGAGCAGATCATGGACCTGGCCACGGCGTCGACCCGGGCAGACAGCTTCGTGATCTCGGAGAAGGACATCCTCGACGGCATCATCGCCGGGCTGGCCGAGGGCTAGGGAGGCCCGGGAAGGGCGACGCCCGCCGCCCGGGGGAGCGGCGGGGCGTTGCTAGGATTGACCGGCGCCCGCGAGGGGCGCCGTGACGCCCCCATGGCCCAATTGGCAGAGGCAACGGACTTAAAATCCGTGAGTTCTGGGTTCGACTCCCAGTGGGGGCACCGTCTGCGCGTGCGCCGTCACCGTCAGAGATTGTCGACGGCGTACTGCGCCTCCTCGGGGGTGAACTTCTCGCCGTAGTCGCTGACCAGCTGGTCGTAGATCGCGTCGGTCGACATGGCCATGGAGTCCTGGTAGTCGCGCGCCTTGGCCAGGGCGTTGGCGTTCCAGTCGGCGTCGACGTGGTCCACGGCGTACTGGGCGGCCTCGGCGGGGAACTGGCCGCCGTACTCGCTGACGAGCTGGTCGTAGGTGTCGGCCTTGCTCATGTGCATCGCGCCGGCGTACGTCTTCGCCTGACGCAGGGCGTTCTTGCCCTGCTCCGGCACCGCCTCATCGGCGGGCTGCCCGTCCGCCTGCTGCCCGTCGGCCTCCGGGGCCGCGGCGTCCTGGTCCTGCGCGCCGAGCGCCGCGGGGTCGGTGTCGCCGTCGGCGGTGTCGGAGCCGTCGGAGGCCGCCGCGGTGGTCTCGGAGCCGGCCGGGGACGAGGACGTCCCGGTCGAGTCGTCGCCGAGGCCCGCACCGAGTGCGGCCAGGACGACGAGGACGATCAGCCAGACCCACCAGCGCTTGTACCAGGGCTTCGCCTGCTTCTCGGGCTGCTGTGCGGGGGCCGCCGGGGCGCCGGAGGGGTCGTTCGCGCCGGGGTGGACCGGAGTCTCGGAGGGCTGGGTCATGGTTTTCCTTTCCGGAAAATGGGGACGGTCCCTGTGACCGTCACGCACACAACCTAAAAGAGGGCCGGGACAGAACTGTCCGCCCGCTAGGAAAGGTGTTCGAATTTCGGCCGCTGTCGACTGCGTGAGCGGCGGAAACGTGAGAGACTCCCGTCCGGGCCCGCCGGCGGGGAACTTCCGCGGGGGCCGATGCGTTGAACAAGGTGGACGCGCCCGAGGGGCGCGCGCGAAGACACGTGAATCACACGAAGAAGACGACGTCGCACACAGGCGACACCGACGAAAGAGAGGACCGCGGAGTGCGCAGTTCCAACCCCGTCATGCGGAACCTCGGCAGCGACTTCAACCGCAATCAGTCCGCCGGGGCCTACCAGCAGGGCTTCCAGAATCAGTTCGACAGCTACGGCGCCCAGGCCGGCCAGGACCGCGGTTACGGTCAGCCGGCCTTCGGTGGCCGCCAGGGCTCCGAGCGCCCGATGACCGTCGACGACGTGGTGACCAAGACCGGCATCACCCTCGGCGTCATCGTGCTGTTCGCCCTGATCAACTTCGGCCTGTCCCTGGTCAACCCCGGCCTGGCCCTGATCCTGACGGGCGTGGGCGGCATCGGCGGCTTCATCACCGTGCTCGTCCACTCCTTCGGCAGGAAGTTCGGCTCCGCGGTGGTCACGCTGATCTACGCCGCCTTCGAGGGCCTGTTCGTCGGCGGCATCTCGCTGCTGTTCTCGGGCATGATCGTCGGTGAGGCCAACGCCGGCGCGCTGATCGGCCAGGCGGTCCTGGGCACCATCGGCGTCTTCCTCGGCATGCTCTTCGTCTACAAGACCGGCGCCATCAAGGTCACCCCGAAGTTCCAGCGCATCGTCACCGGCGCGATCGTCGGCGTGGCGGTGCTGGCCCTGGGCAACCTGCTGCTGGCCGTGTTCACCGGCATGAACCCGCTGCGCGACGGCGGCACGCTGGCCATCATCTTCTCCCTGGTCTGCATCGTCCTGGCGGCCCTGAGCTTCCTGCAGGACTTCGACCTGGCCGACGAGCTGGTGCGCGCGCAGGCGCCGCAGCAGATGGCCTGGGGTGTGGCCCTCGGCCTGGCCGTGACCCTGGTCTGGCTCTACACCGAGATCCTGCGTCTGCTCAGCTACTTCAACCGCAACTGACGCAGACGGCCCCCGGGGCCTGATCCGGTCCCGGGACAGCGAACCGCCCGCAGGAGTTGATCTCCTGCGGGCGGTTTCTCGTGGCGCCGGTGGGCGCGCTGCACGCTACGGGGTGACGGTCTCGCCGTCGACGGTGACCGTCGTGAAGACGGTGTCGCCGGCCTCGTTGGCTGCCGGCTCGGACAGCTCGACGTCGACCTCCTCGGCGCCCCGGGTGCCGGTGCCGGTGGCGCCCTCGGCGGTCCACTCGTCCCACCGGACGCCGGTCACGCGGTCGTCGAGACGCATGCAGTCCAGGGTGAGGGTGGCCGGCTCGGCGACGGGCGCGGCCTGGCAGTCGGCGTAACCGGGCAGCTCGGCGGCGGCCGCGGCGGTGGTGGCCGTGGCCGTGCTCTTCGTGGAGCTGGTCGCGGTGGCCTGGCCGGCGGGCGCCTCGGTGGCGGTGTCGATCTTCTTCTCGGAGTCCTGCTGGTTGGGCGGCGAGCAGGCGGACAGCGCCAGGCCGGCGGCGAGGGCCGCGGCGCTCAGCGCGCCGAAGCGGCGGAGGGAACGGTTCATGGAAGGCTCCTTGGGTTCGTGGGGGAGGGGGGTACGGGAAACCGTCGCGGGCCTTAGCTCTGGCGCGGGGTGGCGGCCTTGATGGAGTCGTAGGGGGCGGCCGACTCGATGGTCACGGAGATGGTCCGGCCGTTCGGGGCGGTGTACTCGCGGGTCTCGCCCTCGCTGGCGCCCAGGATGGCGGCGCCGAGCGGGGACTGCTCGGAGTAGGTCTCCAGGTCCTTGTTGTCCGAGGCGGCGGCGCGGGTGCCGATCAGGAAGGTCTCCTTGTCGCTCTCGTCGCCGTTGTAGTAGACGTGCACGACGCAGCCGACGTTGGCCACGCCCTCGACGACGGCGGAGCGCTCGGTGGTGGAGTTGGCGAGGATCTCGGAGATCTTCTTGATGCGGGCCTCCTCCTGGTCCTGCATCTCACGCGCGGCGTCGTAACCGGCGTTCTCCTTGAGGTCGCCCTCCTCGCGGCGCTCGTTGATCTCGGCGGCGACCACGGGGCGGTGGTCGATGAGGTTCTGCAGCTCCTCCTCGAGCTTCGCCTTGGTCTCGGGGGTGATGTACTGCTGCTGACCGTCTGCCATGCGTGGCGTCCTTTCCGCTTTGCGAATCCTCGTCGGCCCGCCGCGCGGGGCTGCTCCCGCGGCGCGGGCGGGCCGTCACACACCACCCGCGGCCCCCGCCGCCCGTGGCCCCGTGGGGTTGGAGCGGTGAAACCGCAGGTCAAATGCGCACTAGATGGTGCCCGATCCTAGCACACGGGTACTAGTGCCCCAGGAAGGCGGGCATGTTCGTCGAACAACCGTAGACGCTGCCGGACACCGGCAGGTCGCGGGTGGTGATCTCGACGTCGATGCGCTGCGTCTCCGGGCCGCCGGCGGGGATGACGACGTCGCGGCGGCCGACCTCGGCCTTGTCGTAGTTGAGCGCGGTGACGATGCAGTAGGAGGGCTTGTCGACGTCGTCGCGGGTGACGTCGATGCTCATGGCCAACGTGTCGTCCTCGACGCGCTCGAAGTTCGTCATCGAGGCGGTGACGTCGGCGTCCTGGCGCTGCGAGATGAACTGGGCGAAGAGGACGACGGTGACGATCGCGACGAAGAGGACGGCGAGGATGACCGCCCGGCCGGTCCTCCGGTTGGACTTGTCGACGGGTCGGCGCGCGGCCCCGTAGCGCTCGGCGGGGCGGTTGATCTGGGTCGAATCGGACACGGTGGTCGCTCGGGCCTCCTCGGCGCGGGATCGGTTTCGGGGGACGGTGACGGCGGGCTCGCGCACCCGCGGTCACCCGCTGCGGTGCCCTCATCGTAGCCTCCCGCGTACAGTGAGTGGTCTTGTAAGGTTCCCCCGAGACCCACCCGCGAAAGGAAGGGATGCACCGGTGAGTGCCACCCGGCTTCTGGCCATCCACGCCCATCCGGACGACGAGTCGTCCAAGGGTGCGGCCACCCTCGCCCGCTACGCCGACGAGGGCCACCCGACGACGGTGCTCACGTGCACCGGCGGGGAACGCGGCGACATCCTCAACCCGGCCATGGACCGCCCGGGGATCAAGGAGAACATGGTCTCGGTGCGCCGCGAGGAGATGGCCCAGGCCGTCGCCGCGCTCGGCGTGGACCACGTCTGGCTCGGCCACGTCGACTCGGGTCTGCCGCAGGGCGACCCGCTGCCGCCGCTGCCGGAGGGCTGCTTCGCCCTCGACGACAGCGAGGAGGTCACCCGCGAGGTGGTCAAGGTCATCCGCACGCTGCGTCCGCACGTGATCATCACCTACGACGAGAACGGCGGCTACCCGCACCCGGACCACCTGAAGGTCCACGAGGTCTCCATGACCGCCTGGGACAAGGCCGGCCGCTCCGACTACGCCCCGGAGCTCGGCGCGCCGTGGGCGCCGCTGAAGCTGTACTACACGCACGGCTTCGTCCGCCAGCGCCTCGAGCTCTTCCACAACCTGCTCATCGAGCAGGGCCTGCCCAGCCCGTACGAGCCGATGCTGGCCCGCTGGAAGGCGCACGACGCCGACATCATGGCGCGCGTGACCACCCAGGTGCGCTGCGACGACTACTTCACCAACCGCGACGCCGCCCTGCGCGCCCACGCCACCCAGATCGACCCGGCCGGCGCGTTCCTGGCCACCCCGCCCGAGGTGCAGGCCCGCCTGTGGCCCACGGAGGAGTTCGAGCTGGCCCAGACCCGCGTGAGCACCGACATCCCCGAGGACGACCTCTTCGCGGGCATCTCCGACGACGTCGCGGAGGCCGACGCCCAGGAGGCCGCGGCCCGCGCCCGGCTCTGAGCCCGCGGCCCGCGGCGACTAACCTGGGATGAAACCGGGCGCATGTGCGCCCGCCAGGAGACTGACTAGAGGAAAGGCGGATGACGCCCGTGACCGGATTTGCTGCCGCTGCCCCGGCGTTCGACGCCGCGCTGGCCGGCGCCCGCGCGGACTTCGGCGACCTGATCGTGCTCGCCCAGCAGGAGAAGGGGGGACCGCTCGGCCCGGAGTTCGGCAAGGCGTCCCCGATCGGCCTGCTGGTCATCGTGGCCCTGCTGGCCGCGGTGCTCTTCATCGGCTGGCGTTTCTACCGCCGCTACTCGCGGATGAACCGCCGCATGATGTTCGCCGAGCGCCACGGCATCGACCCCTTCGACGAGAAGGCGATCGACGAGGCGATGGCCGAGGCCGGTGTGCTCGACCGGTCGAAGAAGCGCTGGCTGTAATCCCCGCCCGAAAGCGCCCCCGGCCGCCCGGCCGGTGTGCTAGCGTCGGGGCCATGACACAGACCAGGCGATTTTATTTTGGCGAGGCTCCAGGAGTGGGCCGCGCCGGATCGTCGGCGCCCACACCCTGAGACGGCGCAGCCACACCTGGAGCAGCAGCACTTCCGCCACCCGGCGGGAGGGCTGCTTTTTTGTGTCCTGACCCCCTTTTCCACCCCGACCGCCACCGCCCCGCACCGCGCGGACCACACGAACCAGGAGCCACCCCATGAGCAGCCCGGTCTCCCTCGACCACCCGGCATCGACGACCAACCGCCGCGTGCTGGCCTTCCACTCCCTGCCCAGCCCCGCCAAGATCCAGTCCGAGCACCCGCTCGGCGCCCGCGCCCAGGCGCAGGTCGAGCGCGACCGCCAGGAGATCGCGGACGCCTTCGCCGGGGAGGACGACCGCCTCACGGTGATCGTCGGGCCGTGTTCGATCCACGACCCGGTCGCCGCGCTCGACTACGCCAACCGGCTCAGCCCGCTGGCCGCGCGGCTGGCCGACGAGCTGAAGGTCGTCATGCGCGTCTACTTCGAGAAGCCGCGCACCACCGTCGGCTGGAAGGGCCTGATCAACGACCCGGACCTCAACGGCACCTTCGACATCCCGCGCGGGGTGCGCCTGGCCCGCCAGGTCCTCACCGAGGTCGTCACCCTGGGCCTGCCGGCCGCCTGCGAGTTCCTCGAGCCCAACAGCCCGCAGTACTACTCGGACGCGGTCGCCTGGGGCGCGATCGGCGCGCGCACCACCGAGAGCCAGGTGCACCGCCAGCTGGCCAGCGGCATGTCGATGCCCATCGGCTTCAAGAACGGCACCGACGGCAACGTCCAGGTCGCCGTCGACGCGGTGGCCGCGGCCGCGCAGCCGCACACCTTCTTCGGCACCTCCGACGACGGTGAGCTCGCCGTCGTCGAGACCGCCGGCAACGACCACTGCCACATCATCCTGCGCGGCGGCACCGGCGGGCCGAACTACGAGGCCGGCGCCGTGGACCGCGCCCTGCAGCGCCTCCCCGAAAAGCGGCCGAAGCGGCTGATGATCGACGCCTCGCACGCCAACTCCGGCAAGGACCACGTCCGCCAGGCCGACGTGGTGCGCGACATCGCCGCCCAGGTCGCCGCGGGCGGCGGCCACGGCTCGGCGATCGCCGGGGTCATGATGGAGTCCTTCCTGGTCCCCGGCGCCCAGAAGATCGACCCGGCGCGGCTGAAGGCCAACGGGGGAGAGGGCCTGGTCTACGGCCAGTCGGTCACCGACGCCTGCATGGGCATGGACGTCACCGTCGACCTGCTCGGCGAACTGGCCGCGGCGGTGCGCGCCCGCCGGACGGTGCGCGACTAGACTCGGATGACGTGAACTTCTCCCCGCGCAGGCTGCTCTACCCCCTCTACGAGCGCCGTCTCGAGCGCGAGCTCAAGGGGCTGCCGCAGCCCCGGCACGTGGCCGTCATGTGCGACGGCAACCGCCGCTGGGCCCGGGAGGCCGGTTTCGACGACGTCAGCCACGGCCACCGCGTCGGGGCGAAGAAGATCGGCGAGATGGTGCGCTGGTGCGTCGACACGCAGGTCGAGATCATCACGGTCTACCTGCTGAGCACCGAGAACCTGCGCCGCGAGCCCGAAGAGCTCACGATGCTCTACGACATCATCGCCGAGGTCGTCGCCGAGCTCGCCCAGAAGGAGAACAACTGCCGGCTGCGCCTCGTCGGCCACCTGGACCTGCTGCCCGAGGCGATCTCGCGCCGGCTCAGCGACGCCGCCGCGGAGACCGAGGGCAACGACGGGGTGACCGTCAACGTCGCCGTCGGCTACGGCGGGCGCCAGGAGATCGTCGACGCCGTGCACGCGCTCATCGACGAGGAGGTCGCCGCGGGCACCCCGGCCGGGGAGCTCGCGGAGAAGGTCTCCGTCGAGTCGATCTCGCACCACCTCTACACCCGCGGCCAGCCGGACCCGGACCTGGTCATCCGCACCTCCGGCGAGCAGCGCCTCTCCGGCTTCCTGCTCTGGCAGGCCGCCTACTCGGAGATCTGGTTCACCGACACCTACTGGCCGGCCTTCCGCCGCATCGACTTCCTGCGCGCCCTGCGCGAGTACTCCAAGCGCTCGCGCCGCTTCGGCCGCTGACCCCGGCCGGCCTCGACCACTGACCCCGGCCGGCTTCGGCCGCTGGCGCCTGGCGCACCGGCCGCACCGGCGCGCGTCACCGCCCACGGACCCACCGGTAGCCTGGGCTTTGACCGCCGCCCCGCACGCGGGGCCGGCCTCCCGTTCGATCTCTCCGTCACCGTCGCACTCCAGGAGCGCTGATTCACCCGTGCCCGCAACCGACCCCGCAGCCGATCCCGCAGCCGACGCCGCCTCCGGCGCCCCAGCCGTCGCCGACGTCTTCTTCGCCACCACCTACGGCTCCACCCGCCGCTACGCCGAGGAGCTCGCCGCCCGACTGGGCACCGTGGCCCGCCCGCTCGACGAGGCCCGCGCGATCGACCTGAGCGCCTCGGACGCCCCGCTCGTGGTCGCCTCGCCGACCTTCGGCCCGCAGATCGAGGCCGCCGACTTCCTCGCCGAGGCCGAGACCGGCGCCCGCCCGGCCGCCGCGGTCGCCGTGGGCATGTCGCTGCCGGACTCCGCGCGCGAGCGCGACCAGATGGCCGGCAAGCTGCGCGCCCGCCCGGACGTCGCCCGCTTCTACCTGCCGGGCAGGCTGTTCTACTCCGAGATCAGCCGCGCCCACCGCGCCGTGATGTGGGGCGTGATCCGCGCGCTGAAGGCCAAGCCGCGCAAGTCCGACAACGACCGCGCGATGATCGCCGCCTACGACCGCGACGTCGACCAGGTCGACCTCGCCGAGCTCGACGCCGTCGAGGCGTGGGTGCGCGCGCACGCCGCGCACTGACAGAGCGATTGACGACGCCGCGCCCCGACGCCCGGCGGTTCCCCGCGGCGTAGGCGGAACAACGACTTTCCGGTGCGTAAAGGTCTTGAAGCTCTTGAAGCTCTTGAGGCCCCAGAGGCTCTCAGAGCTTGCGCAGGCGCACCCGGGTGACCTGGTGGTCGTCGCCCTTGCGCAGCACCAGGGAGGCGCGCACCCGGGTCGGCAGGATGTTCTCGACCAGGTTGGGCAGGTTGATCGACTGCCAGATCTCGCGGGCCTCGGAGACGGCCTCGGCGTCGGGCAGGCCGGCGAAGTGGCGGAAGTGCGCGCCGGGCTTGGTGAACTCGGTGGAGCGCAGCGCGAGGAAGCGTCTGATGTACCACTCCTCGATGGTGGCCGTGGGCGCGTCGACGTAGACGGAGAAGTCGAAGAGGTCGGAGACCATCAGCGTCGGGCCCGTCTGCAGCACGTTGAGGCCCTCGAGGATGAGGATGTCCGGGCGGCGCACCGTCTGCACCTGGTCGGGCACCCGGTCGTAGAGGCGGTGGGAGTAGACGGGCGCCTCGACGGCGGGCATGCCGGACTTGACGTCGGTGACGAAGCGCAGGAGCGCGCGTCGGTCGTAGGACTCGGGGAAGCCCTTGCGGTTCATCATCCGGCGCCGGCGCAGCTCCGCGGCGGGCCACAGGAAGCCGTCGGTGGTCACCAGGTCCACCCGCGGGTGGGAGTCCCAGCGCTGCAGCAGGACCTGCAGCAGGCGGGCGGTGGTCGACTTGCCCACGGCCACGGAGCCGGCGACCCCGATGATGAAGGGCACGTGCTGGGCCTCGGCGCCGAGGAACTCGTCGGTGGCGGCGGTCAGCCGCTGGCGGGCGGCGACCTGCAGGTGGATCAGACGGCTCAGCGGCAGGTAGACCTCGGCGACCTCGCGCAGGTCGATGTTCTCGCCGATGCCGCGCAGGGAGGCGACCTCCTCCTCGGTGAGCACCTGCGGCATCGCGCGACGCAGCTTCCGCCACTGTTCCCGGTCGAAGTCCAGGTAGGGACTGATGACGTTGCTGCGCGACATGGCATACATCTTGCCAGGGAGGGCGCGGGTGGGTTGTCGCGGGGCGGGTCTAGACTGTGAACCGTCGCACTTGACCGTAGACAGGAACGAAAGGCCCGTCAGCCCTCATGACCGAAGACACCCGCCTCCAGCCGCTCTCGTCGCTGGACCCCGACGTCGACGCCGCGATCCGCGCCGAGCTCGACCGCCAGCGCAGCACCCTGGAGATGATCGCCTCCGAGAACTTCGTGCCCCGCGCCGTCCTGCAGGCGCAGGGCTCGGTGCTGACCAACAAGTACGCCGAGGGCTACCCCGGACGCCGCTACTACGGCGGCTGCGAGCACGTCGACGTCATCGAGGACCTGGCGCGCGACCGCGCGAAGTCCCTCTTCGACGCCGACTTCGCCAACGTCCAGCCGCACTCCGGCGCCCAGGCCAACGCCGCGGTGCTGCACGCCGCGGCCCGCGCCGGCGACACGATCATGGGCCTCTCGCTGGCCCACGGCGGCCACCTGACGCACGGCATGAAGATCAACTTCTCCGGCCGCCTCTACAACGTCGTCGCCTACGAGGTCGACCCGGAGACCATGCGCATCGACATGGACAAGGTCCGCGAGCTGGCCCTCGAGCACCGCCCGAAGGTCATCATCGCCGGCTGGTCCGCCTACCCGCGCACCCTCGACTTCGCGGCCTTCCGCGCCATCGCCGACGAGGTCGGCGCCGTGCTGTGGACCGACATGGCCCACTTCGCCGGCCTGGTCGCCGCCGGGCTGCACCCCTCGCCGGTGCCGCACTCGGACATCGTCTCGACCACCGTGCACAAGACCCTGGGCGGCCCGCGCTCCGGCATGATCCTGGCCAAGCAGGACTGGGCCAAGAAGATCAACTCCGCGGTCTTCCCCGGCCAGCAGGGCGGCCCGCTGATGCACGTCGTCGCCGCGAAGGCCATCGCGCTCAAGATCGCCGCCACCGAAGAGTTCAAGGCCCGCCAGGAGCGCACCCTCGAGGGCGCACGCATCCTCGCCGAGCGCCTGACCGGCGAGGACTGCCGCGCCGCCGGCGTCGACGTGCTGACCGGCGGCACCGACGTCCACCTGGTGCTCGCGGACCTGCGCGAGTCCAAGCTCGACGGCCAGCAGGCCGAGGACCTCCTGCACCAGGTCGGCATCACCGTCAACCGCAACGCCGTGCCCTTCGACCCGCGTCCGCCGGCAGTCTCCTCCGGCCTGCGCATCGGCACCCCGGCGCTGGCCACCCGCGGCCTGGACACCAAGGCCTTCGAGGAGGTCGCCGACATCATCGGCACCGCCCTGGCCGCCGGTGAGAACGCCGACGTCGAGGCCCTGCGCGCCCGCGTGGCCAAGATCGCCGAGGACTACCCGCTCTACGATGGGTGGGAGAACTGGAAGTTCAGCGACTAAGGCCGCCTGAGCCGCCCCGGAGACGGGGCGGCACCCGCCGACGGGGCGGCACCCGCCGACGGGGCGGCACCCGCCGAGGGTGCACCGCGCGGCGTCGCCAAGCGGAAACGGAGAGCAGACCGTGAACCTCGACTACGCCATCTGGTGGCACGTCTACCCCCTCGGCGCGTGCGGGGCACCCGTGCGCGACCGCGCCGGCGACGACGCCGCGCCGCGACTGCGCCGCCTGGAGCCCTGGCTCGACTACGTCGTGCGGCTGGGCTGCAACGGGCTGCTGCTCGGCCCGATCTTCGAGTCCGTCGCGCACGGCTACGACACGCTCGACCACTACCGCATCGACCGGCGCCTAGGCGACGAGGAGGACTTCCGCCGCCTCATCGAGGCCGCGCACGCCCGCGGGCTGGACGTGATTCTCGACGGCGTGTTCAACCACGTCGCCGCCACCCACCCCTTCGTGGACGAGGGCGGTCCGGTGCGCCGCGACGCCGAGGGGAACGTCGCCGGCTGGGAGGGCGACGGCACGCTCGCCGAGCTCGACCACGCGGACCCGCGCACCGCGGACTTCGTCGTCGACGTCATGCGCCACTGGCTGGACCGGGGGATCTCCGGGTGGCGGCTGGACGTCGCCTACGCGGTGCCCACGGAGTTCTGGGCGGAGGTCGTCGACCGGGTGCACGAGACGCACCCGGACGCGAAGTTCCTCGGCGAGATGATCCACGGCGACTACGCGGAGTTCGGCCTGGCCTCGCACCTGGACACGGTCACCCAGTACGAGCTGTGGAAGGCCGTGTGGAGCTCGCTGAAGGACGCGAACTTCTTCGAGCTGGCCCACGCGCTGGGCCGCCACCACGACTTCTCCGCGAAGCTGCTCATGCAGACCTTCGTGGGCAACCACGACGTCGACCGCATCGCCGGCACCGTCGGCGACGCCGGCGCGGTGCTCGCCGCCACCGTGCTGTTCACCGTGCCCGGGCTGCCGAGCGTCTACTACGGCGACGAGCAGGCCTTCCGCGGCGCGAAGGGGGAGGGCTGGGGCGCCGACGACGCGCTGCGCCCGCCGCTTCCCGCCACCCCGGAGGAGCTCTCGGGGCTCGGCCGCTGGCTCTACCCGGTCTACGAGGCGCTCATCGCGCTGCGCCGGCGCCACCCGTGGCTGACCCACGGCGACGTCGAGGTCGTCGACACGGAGAACACGCGCCTGGTCTACCGGGTCACCGGCACCGCCGACGGCGCCGGGCACCGCGCGGACGTGGAGCTCGAGGTCTCCGGACCGGTGCCCGAGAACAAAGAGGCGCCGTACCCGGAGGGCACGGCGCGCGTCACCGTCGACGGTGAGGTGGAGTTCTCCTGGCCGCGGCGCTAGGCGCGGCCGGTTTCCGGGTCAGTCTTCCTCGGCCGGGGCCCCGGCGTCGTCTGCCGGAGCCTCGGCCCCGGTCTCTTCCTTCTTGCCTTCCTCGCCGCGGGCGGCCTCACGCTCGGCGCGCAGCCACTCGGGCTGGTCGGCGAGCAGCGCCTCGATCTCGGCGGTGGTCAGGGGTCCGGCGGAGTCGTGCCGCTTCAGCGCGGCGATGGTCACGCCCAGCTTGGCGGCGACCACGGGCCGCGGGTGCGGGCCCTTCTCACGCAGCTCGGTCAGCCACTGCGGCGGATTGTGCTGCAGTTCGCGCAGCTCCGCGTGGGTGACGGCGTTGTCCTGGAACTCCTGGGGGGTTGCGGGCAGATAGACGCCGAGCTTGCGCGCGGCGGTCTGCGGCTTCATCGCCCGGCCTGAGGGGCGGCGTCCGGCCAGTTCTTCGCTCATGGGCCTCACGGTAGCATTACCGCCATGTTGACCTTGAGTTTCGCCACCGGTTGCGAGCCCGGCAAGTGGCTGCGCCGCTACCGGCAGACCACCGCGCACGGGGGAGTGGAGGCCGCCGCCTCCGACGACCCCGTCGCCGAGGTGCTCGACGGCCGGGTCACCCTGGCGCTCGTGCGGCTTCCCGACCCGCGCGTCGAGGCCGCGCTGGGGGAGCTGCACAAGGTCGAGCTCTACGACGAGGCCCCGGGCGTCGCGGTGCCCAAGGACAGCGTCTTCGCCGAGCTCGGCGAGGCGGTGCGCTTCGCCGACCTCGAGGACGAGACCGTGCACTACCGGCCCGCCGCCGACGGCACCGTCGACATCGCCCAGGTGCGCACCATGCTGCCTGTCGTCGGGGCGAACGTGGGCGTCGTGCTCGCCCCGCGCCCGGTGCTCAAGGTCCTGGCCAAGCGCCAGGTGGTGCCGTTGACGCTTGCCGACGCCGCGCAGGTCGGCGTGGTGCCCACCCGCGTGGCGCTGGTGTGGCGACGCGAGGCGGACTCGGACGCGGTGCAGGACTTCGTCGGCGTGGCCAAGGGGCGCACGGCGAACTCGACCAGGCGCGCCAACCCCCGCGGCGCGCGGGGGAGCGGCGGCCGGGGTGGGGCCCGGAATGACAAGACGGGCAAGAACGGCAAGGCCTGCAAGGGTGCCATGGCCGGGAAGGGAGCCAAGGCCGGTAAGGGGGCGGGCACCGGAAATGACAGGAAGGGCAAGGGACCCAGGAAGTCCGGCAGGTCCGGCCGGGGCGGGGGACGCCCGGGTCGCGGGCGAGGCGGACGCGGCGGCCGCGGGCGGCGGTGAGCGGGCCACGTGTGCGGTGCCGGCGGCGCTGAGCGGGGCCGGGCCGGTGTTGCGGAGCCGTTGCGCCGTCGCTACGCCGGGTCACGGGAATGTCACAGTTGTCACGCGAGGTGGCACGGGGACGGCCACATGGCGCACCATGGAAAGGTACACAGACTCTGCAAGAAAGGTCTTCATCATGAACCGTTCCCTCACCCGTCGCGTGCTCGCCGGCGCCGCTGCCGGTGCCTTGGCCCTCGGCCTGGTCGCCTGCTCGGATGACGGCAACGACGGCTCGATCGACGAGACCGTGACCTCCAGCGCCGTGACCAGCGAGGCGGACGCCTCCGACTCCTCGGAGACCGCCTCCGAGTCCGCCGCGGAGTCCGCCTCCGAGTCCGAGGGCGCCGAGGGCGAGACCCAGGAGATCGAGACCGCCGGCGGCGAGAAGGTCGCCGTGCCGGGCGCGCTGGCGAAGGCCATCGAGGAGCACGAGTCCGACTTCGGCCAGGTCACCGACGTCGAGGAGGGCGAGAACGGCACCGTCGCCACCTTCGAGAACGGCGACCGTATCGTCTACTCCGAGGAGACCGGCCCGGTCGAGCTGGTGGGCAAGATCGGCGAGACCTGGGACGAGCAGGGCGGCCTGGACGCCGAGATCGGCCTGCCGACCGAGCCGGAGAAGGACGCCTCCGAGGCCACCGGCTGGACCCAGGAGTTCCAGAACGGCACCATCTCCTGGATCGACGAGGGCTCCGGCTTCGGCGCCGACATCCAGCAGAACTAACGTCCAGCGGACCTGGCGGTCCCGCACCTTCGTGGTGCGGGGCCGTTTTCGTCTACTGGGGCCGGTGTGACTCGAGGGGAAAAGGGCCACCGGAAGTACCAGGCACAGTCACCGACCGTTCATATACCAGCAATGTAATTCCCGCATACGGCCCTTAGCCTCGGCGGTGGACAGAGGAAAACCCGGCCTACCGAGGAGACGTCCCGACATGACCAGCCCGATCACGCGCACCGCAGAGCACGCCGAGCGAGAGGAGGAGGGTCGGGTGGCCACTCGGACCTACGTCATCGACACCTCCGTGATCCTCTCCGACCCGCACTGCCTGACCAAGTTCGCCGAGCACGACGTCGTGCTCCCGCTCGTGGTCATCAGCGAGCTCGAGGACAAGCGCCACCACCCGGACCTCGGCTGGTTCGCCCGCGAGGCGCTGCGCCACCTCGAGGAGCTGCGCGCGACCTACGAGCGCCTCGACCGCCCGGTGCCCGTCAACGTCGAGGGCGGCACCCTCGTCGTCGAGCTCAACCACCAGGACCAGTCGATCCTGCCCGCCGCCTTCCGCGGTCCCGGCGGTGACCAGCGCATCCTGGCCTGCGCGCTCAACCTGCGCGAGGAGGGCCGCGACGTCACCCTGGTGACCAAGGACGTCCCGCTGCGCGTCAAGGCCGGCGCCGTCGGCCTGCCGGCGGACGAGTACCACGCCCAGGACGTCGTGCTCACCGGCTACTCGGGCATGGCGCGCGTGCACGTGCCCGGCGAGGTCGTCGACGCCCTCTTCGCCGACGGCGAGCTCGACTTCGACCACCCCGGCCTGGCCGACGTGGTCACCGACGACGGCGAGAATCTCGAGGACCTGCCCGTGCACTGCGGCGTGAAGTTCGCCGCGCTCTCCCAGTCCGCCCTGGGGCGGGTGACCGCCACCGGCGTGCGCCTGGTGCGCGGCGACGCCCAGGCCTTCGGGCTGACCGGCCGCTCCGCCGAGCAGCGCATCGCCCTCGACCTGCTCAACGACCCGGAGATCGGCATCGTCTCCATCGGCGGGCGCGCCGGCACCGGCAAGTCGGCGCTGGCCCTGTGCGCCGGCCTCGAGTCCGTCCTCGAGCGCGGCGAGCACCGCCGCATCATCGTCTTCCGCCCCCTCTACGCCGTGGGCGGGCAGACCCTGGGCTACCTGCCCGGCAACGAGGACGAGAAGATGAACCCCTGGGCGCAGGCCGTGCACGACACGCTGTCCAGCCTGGTCTCCCAGAACGTCCTCGACGAGATCGAGGACCGCGGGCTGCTCGAGGTGCTGCCCCTGACCCACATCCGCGGCCGCAGCCTGCACGACGCCTTCGTCATCGTCGACGAGGCGCAGTCGCTGGAGCGCAACGTGCTGCTGACCGTGCTGTCCCGCCTGGGCGCGCGTTCCCGGGTCGTGCTCACCCACGACGTCGCCCAGCGCGACAACCTGCGCGTCGGCCGCCACGACGGCGTGCAGGCCGTCATCGAGAAGCTCAAGGACCACCACCTGTTCGCCCACGTGACGCTGCGCCGCTCCGAGCGCTCCGAGATCGCCGAACTGGTCACCGAGCTGCTCGGGGACTGAATCGGAGGCGTCCGACCAACTGGTTGCGCGCCCCGCGCAGAGACAGGAAAATGGTGGGTATGGCAGAAAAGACCTTCATCGTCCGGGACTTCCGCCAGGGAGACTTCCCGCAGGTCCAGGAGATCTACGAGCACGGCCTGAACACCGGGCACGCCTCCTACGAGCGTCGTGCCTGGGACTGGGAGAAATTCAGCACCTCGAAGCTGATGGAGAGCGTCCAGGTCGCCGTCGACAAGGAGGACGACGCGAAGCTGCTCGGCTGGGTCGCAGCCGCCCCGGTCTCCTCGCGCCGCGTCTTCAGCGGCGTGGTCGAGGACTCGATCTACATCTCCCCGGACGCCCAGGGCCGCGGCGTGGCCAGCGCCCTGCTCGACGCGCTGATCGAGCGCGTCTCCGAGATGGGCAAGTGGGCCATCCACTCCTGGATCTTCCCGGAGAACGAGGGCTCGGCGCGTCTGCACGCCTCCCGCGGCTTCGAGAAGGTGGGCACCTACCACCACCTGGCCAAGATGCCCTACGGCGAGCTCGCCGGCCAGTGGCGCGACACCGACGTCTGGGAGAAGCTGTTGCCCAAGCCCGAGATCCACGTCGACGACCTGCCCGACAGCTGACCTTCCCCGCGGCCCGCCCGGCCCCGGGCCGAGACGAAGCACAAAGAAGAAGCGCCCGCCCCCTGCACAGGGGACGGGCGCTTCCGCACGCTCGCGCACGCTGCGCGGCGTCGGCAATCTCAGTGCCGGATCAGGAGATGGTCTCCTTGAGGGTGTCGGCGCGGATGCCGATCAGGATCAGCCCGCAGATCAGGGCGACCGGGGCGAGCAGCAGGAAGATCGGGGTCAGCGCGTCGTTGTAGCTGGACTCGATGGCGACCATGATCGGCTCGGGAAGCGAGTTGACCATGTCCGGGGTCAGCCGCGCGCTGTCGATCTGCTGCAGCTGGCCGCCGGCCTGGGCGCCCGCCTGGCCCATGGATGCCATGGCCTCGGGGATGCGCTCGGCGAGCAGGTCCTTCAGCTTGTCCACGAACAGGCCGCCGACCAGGGCCGCGCCGACCGAACCGCCGATCTGGCGGAAGAAGTTGTTCGCGGCGGTGACGGTGCCGACCTCGCGGACGGCGAAGGAGTTCTGCACGATGAGCACGAGCACCTGCATGGCGCAGCCGATGCCGAAGCCGAAGACGAAGATGCGCAGGCCCACGCCGGTCAGGCTGGTCTCACGGTCCAGGCGCGACATCAGGATCAGCCCGGCGGTGACGATGAACATGCCCGCGATCGGGAAGACCTTGTAGTTGCCGGTGCGCGAAACCAGGCCGCCGACGGCGATCGAGGTGCCCATCACGCCGACCATCATCCAGATCAGCATCAGACCGGCCGAGGTCGGGGACAGGCCGTGGACCATCTGCAGGTAGGTCGGGAAGTAGGCCAGCGAGCCGAACATGAAGATGCCGATGCCGAAGCCGGCGACGGTGGTCAGCACGAAGTTGCGGTTGGCGAACAGACGCATCGGCACCAGCGGGTCGTCCGCACGCAGCTCGACGAAGACGAAGAGCGCGCCCACGACGAAGAAGGTGACGATCAGCCCGATGATCACCGGGTCCGACCACTCGTACTCATTGCCGCCCCAGGTGGTCACGAGGACCAGGGCCGCGGTGGCGATCGCCATCGTCGCGGTGCCCGCCCAGTCGAGGTTGAGGCGGCGCTCCCGCTCGGGCAGGCGCAGCAGGAAGGAGACGGCCACGATCGCGATCAGGCCGAGCGGGACGTTGAGCCACAGGCCCCAGCGCCAGCCGGGACCGTCGGTGAACCAGCCGCCGAGCACCGGGCCGAGCACCGAGGAGACGGCGAAGGCCGAGCCCATGACGCCCATGTACTTGCCGCGCTCGCGCGGGGTGGTCACCTCGGCGGTGATGGCCTGGGAGAGGATCATCATGCCGCCGCCGGAGATGCCCTGCAGCACGCGGGCGACGATGAGCACGGCCATGGAGTTGGCCAGCCCGCCGAGCAGGGAGCCGACGACGAAGAGGCCGTTGGCGAAGATGAACAGGCCCTTGCGCCCGAGCTGGTCGCCGAGCTTGCCGAAGATCGGCAGCGAGATGGTCTGGCCGAGCAGGAAGCCGGTGATCACCCAGCTCATGTGCTCCACGCCGCCGAGCTCGCCGACGATGGTCGGCAGCGCGGTGGAGAAGATCATCTGGCCCAGCGAGCTCATCAGCATGGAGAGCATCAGCGAGGCGATGATCCAGGGCAGCAGGCGGCGGGTCTCGGCCGGGATGCCGGAGGGGTGCGTGGCCTCGGGCGTGGGGGACGGGGCGGCGGTGTCGGGCGTGTGGTCGCCGGCGTCGTGCTTGGCGACGGCCGCGGTCGCGGTCGGGTCAGTGGTGCTCACCGGTGGCCTCCTTTCGGGTCTCGGGGGAAGTGTTCTGTGTGTTCTGTGTGACCGGGGTTTCCGGTGTTTTCGGTGTTTCCGGTGCTTCCGGGGCACCCGGGGGCGCCGGGGCGGCCGTGGCGTCGGGGTCCGGGTGCAGGGAGAGGCGCAGCAGGTTGCGCAGCGCCTCGCGGCACGTGGGCTTGAGGTCCTCGAGCACGCTGTCCGGCTGCCGGATCCAGGCGTGCATGCCGACGCGGAGCGCGGTGCCGCACAGCGCCACCGCGTACAGCGCCTCCTGCTCGACCGGCATGTCCGGGGCCGAGCGGGCCCCGGGGTGACGCTCGAGGAACGCCGTCATGATCCCGGAGTAGGCGGAGTACAGCTCAGGGTCCCGGTAGTACCTCTGGATCACCGAACCCGGGGCCTGCCGGTTGAGGACCTTGCGGCGCTTGATCACCTTCAGGCTCGGGGTGCGCCCGCCGGGGGCGGCGGCCAGCACCGAGCAGTCGAAGTAGAAGTACAACAGGTCGACCAGCGGCTCGGCGTGCTCCGCCTCGATGAAGGCGGCGCCGGAGTCCTCGGAGGGCGGCTCGAGCGGCAGCCCGTAGACGGCCGTCTCCTTGGAGTCGACGTAGTTGAAGAAGGTGCGACGGGCGATGCCGGCGACCTCGCAGATCTCCTCGACGGTGACGCAGTCGAAGCCGCGCTCGAGGACGAGCGCGGTCGCCGCGTCCTCGATCGCGTCAAAGGTCGCCCGCCGCTTGGTCTCGCGCAGGCTCAGGTTCTCTTCGGTCACGGCGGACCAACTTAGTGCTATCAGTGCACTGGGTGCAAGTATGCACGCCGTGCAGGTTTCCGGTGCAGGTCAGGGAGATCGGCGGGGCGCGCCGGCACGGTCGCCGGGCCCGGCGTGGTCGCGGCGCGCAGAGAGAAACCCGCCCCGGCCGCGGGTGCGGTCGGGGCGGGTCGGTTGTGCGGTGTGCCGGTCAGCGGCGGGGGATCACTCGTCGCGGTCGGTGTTGCACATGCTCAGCACGTCGAGGCGACGGTCGAGCTCCTCCTCGGTGAGGTTCTCGCCGTCGACGAAGCCGAGGTCGATGACGGCCTGGCGCACGGTGATCTTCTCGTGCAGGGCGTGTTTGGCGGCCTTGGCGGCGTTCTCGTAGCCGATCGCCGAGTTCAGCGGGGTGACGATCGAGGTCGAGGACTCGGCGAAGTGACGCATGCGGTCCGTGTTCGGCTCGATGCCGTCGACGCAGTTCTCCGCGAAGACGCGGGCGACGTTGGACAGCAGGCGGGCGGACTCGAGCACGTTGCGCGCCATCATCGGGATGAAGACGTTGAGCTCGAACTGGCCCTGGGTACCGCCGAAGGCGACGGCGGCGTCGTTGCCGATGACCTGGGCGGCGACCTGGGTGGCCGACTCGCACAGCACCGGGTTGACCTTGCCCGGCATGATCGAGGAACCCGGCTGCAGGTCCTTGAGGTGGATCTCGGCCAGGCCGGTCAGCGGGCCGGAGCCCATCAGGCGGATGTCGTTGGCGATCTTGTACAGCGAGACCGCGATGGTGCGCATCGCGCCCGAGTACTCGACCAGGGCGTCGCGGGCGGCCTGCGCCTCGAAGTGGTTGCGGGCCTCGCGCAGCTGCTCCAGGCCGGTGAGCTTCTTGAGCTCCTCGGTGACCTTCGCGCCGAAGTCGGCGGAGGTGTTCAGGCCGGTGCCGGTGGCGGTGCCGCCGATGGCCAGCTCGCCCAGGCGCGGCAGGGTGGCCTCGACGCGCTCGATGCCGGCGGCGATCTGGTGGGCGTAGCCGCTGAACTCCTGGCCCAGGGTGACCGGGGTGGCGTCCATGAGGTGGGTGCGACCGGACTTGACGATCTCCTCCCACTCGTGGGCCTTCTTGTCCAGGGAGTCGTGCAGGACCTTCAGGGCCGGGATCAGGTGGTTGACGGCCGACTCGGTCGCGGCGACGTGGGTGGCCGTCGGGAAGGTGTCGTTGGAGGACTGGCCCATGTTGACGTGGTCGTTCGGGTGGATCTCGACGCCGTTGGCGTGCGCGATCGACGCGATGACCTCGTTGGTGTTCATGTTCGACGAGGTGCCCGAACCGGTCTGGAAGACGTCGATCGGGAACTGGTCGTCGTGCTGGTTGTCGGCGATCTCGCGGGCGGCCGCGATGATCGCGTCGGCCTTCTCGGCGTCCAGCGCGCCGGAGTCCTTGTTGACCTGGGCGCAGGCGGCCTTCAGGAGGCCGAGCGCACGGATCTGGGTCGCCTCGAGGCCGCGGCCCGAGACCGGGAAGTTCTGCACCGCGCGCTGGGTCTGCGCACGCCACAGAGCGTCGACGGGCACCTTGACCTCACCCATCGTGTCGTGCTCGATGCGGTATTCCTGATCTGCCATGACTGTCTCAACCACTTTCATCTGCTGGTGTTAGTTAAGTGTTCTCCGGTGCGCTCACCGACGGGGGAGCGCCGGGCGTGGCACCGGGTCCGACGCGGGGCGCGAAGCCCCGGTGTCGGACCCGGGATCCAGTGTGCCCGAAAACTCAGGCGTTCGGGTCGGAGTAGTCGACCACGGCGTACTCCTGCAGCTTCTTGAGCAGGTGGCGCGACTCGACGTAGCGCACCGTGCCCGACTTGGAGCGCATGACCACCGAACGGGTGGTGGCGCCGGCGTTGCGGTAGGTCACGCCGCGCAGCATGTCGCCGTTGGTCACGCCGGTGGCGGCGAAGTAGCAGTTGTCGGAGGTGACCAGGTCGTTGGTGGTCAGCACGCGGCCCAGGTCGTGGCCGGCGTTGCGGGCCTTGGCGGCCTCCTCGTCGTTGCGCGGGGCCAGGATGCCCTGGATCTCGCCGCCCATCGACTTCATGGCGCAGGCGGTGATGATGCCCTCCGGGGTACCGCCGGTGCCCATGCAGATGTCGACCGAGTTGAAGGTCGTGTCCTGGGCGGCGGCGACGGAACCGGCGACGTCGCCGTCGGAGATCAGGCGCACCTTCGCGCCGGCGCGGCGGATCTCGGCGATGAGGTCCTTGTGGCGCGGACGGTCCAGCACGACGACGTTGACCTCGGAGGGGCGGATGCCCTTGGCCTTGGCCACGGCGTTGATGTTGTGCGCGACCGGGGCCTCGATGTCGATGGAGCCGGCGGCCTCCGGGCCCACGGCGATCTTCTTCATGTAGAACACCGCCGACGGGTCGTACATGGTGCCGCGCTCGGCGGCCGCGATCACGGAGATGGCGTTCTGGCGACCCTCGGCCATCAGGGTCGTGCCGTCGACCGGGTCCACGGCGATGTCGACCTCGGCGCCGAAACCGGTGCCGACCTCCTCGCCGTTGAACAGCATCGGGGCCTCGTCCTTCTCGCCCTCGCCGATGACGACGACGCCCTTCATGTTCACGGAGTTGATCAGCGCGCGCATCGCGTCGACGGCGGCGCCGTCGCCCTCGTTCTTCATTCCGCGGCCCACCCAGCGGCCCGAGGCCAGCGCGGCGGCCTCGGTGACGCGGACGAGCTCCATGGCGAGGTTGCGGTCGGGAGCCTCGTGGCCCTGAGTGCCGTGCTTTTCGGTGGTCATACTGGCAATTCCTCCTGGGAGACCGGTTCTTGGGTACCACTTATATTCTTGCACTTTCCGGGATGGAACCGGAGTGACGTGCACCCCTGGAATAGGGCAGTGCCGCGAACACCACCGTCGGGCCGGTGTGCGTGCCCTCCCACGGGTGCGGTCATCCGGAGTCTGCGGGCACGCCTGAGGTGGGCGCCTGAGGTGGGCGGCTGCGGCCGTGTCCCGCGGGCATGCGATACTGGGGCGCGTGTCGGAGAAACCCAGGATCTTCAACGGAACGCGGGACATGGTCCTCACCCTTCTGGTGATGGGCGTGATCGTCGTTCTCGCGGTCGCGCCGACCGGGATGTGCTCCTTCGAACCGGGACGGCCGGAGAACGGGCCCGTCCGCGAGGTCGACGCGGGGACCTTCCTGCGCATGGAGGCCGCGAGCCTGGGCGTGCCCGTGCGCGACCCGGGCGTGCCCGAGGGCTGGACGCCGAACTCCGCGCGCCGCGGCACCGCCGGCGGCGAGGAGGCCGCCGTGACCGGCTACATCACCGCCGACGAGGGCTATCTCCAGCTGACCCAGACGGGGGCGGACGAGCAGGCCGCCGCCGCGACCGAGGGCCGTGAGAAGACCGGCGAGCGCCAGATCGCGGGTGCCACCGTCTCGGTCTACGCGGCCGACAGCGACGAGGTCCGCGACATCTGGGCCGTCGACCTCGGCGAGACCCGCGCCCTGGTCAGCGGTGCGGCCCCCGAGTCCGACTGGGAGACCCTCACCGAGGCGGTGGTCGAGGCCCCGGTCATCGACCAGAACCCCGGGGAGGGGGAGGGCCGGGCCTGACGGTGGCGGCCCTGCGCCAGATACTCCCCGCGTCGGATATTCCCCGCAACGCTGCGGGAGTTCACAGGGGCACATTCAGGCCGCACACAGGTCCGGGAGCACAATGGAGAGCATGCGTTTGACGTCCAGGTCCGCGACCCCCGTCGGCTTCCGCCGCCGGCGCCGCGTGGCCGCCCTCGTGCCGCTGGTCGTGCTCGGCGTGATCAGCGTCGGCGGCGTCGTGGCGCTCGTCCGCAATGACGGCCTGACCTCGGCCCGCGGCGAGGAGCCCGAGTCCCTGGCCGTCGGCTCCCTGGTCGCCCCCGCCGAGCGCGACGCCGCTGAGGACCAGGAGGAGCCCGACGAAGCGGCCCGCGGCACCGGGTCCCTGCGCACCGGTTCCGTGCCCGCCGCGGACCCGACCGCGGCCGGTGACACGGTGGCGAGGGTGACGCTCAGCGCGGTCGACTTCATGGAGTCCCTCGGTGACGTCCAGCGCGCCCAGCTGACCGGCCGCGGCCTGGACAGCCGCGAACTCGACGGCCGCCAACTGGCCGCGGTCAAGCGCCTGGCGCGCGTCCTGGTCAGCGACACGGCCTACTCCGCCCTCGCGGAGAGCGGCGACGGGAACGCGACCGACGACCTGCACCTGAGGATGAGCGGCGACCCGCTCGGCGGCGAGACCTGGTCGGTGCGCGCCGAGGGGGAGGACCTCGACGTCGGCGCGGCCGTCGACCCGAAGGGCCGGACCGTCACCGTCGCCCCGGCTCGCGCCAGCTTCGCCGCCGCCGACAACGGCCGCGGTGCGGAGCCGCGCACCCCGGTGCTGGGCATGTACGGCTCGGCCTTCGCCTTCTTCAACTCGCTGACCCACGAGCAGCGCACCGCCGTCTACCGCGACTCCACCCCCGAGGCCTCCGAGTGCCTCGAGGACGTCTCCTGTGACCGCCCCGACGTCGACGGGCTCAAGGGCAGCGAGCTCAACGACGCCCAGAAGCACCTGCTGCTCGACATGGTCGCCGACTGGGTCGACCTGACCTCACCGAAGTCCGGCAAGACCGTGCTGCGCGAGTTCACCGAGGACATCGACTCCGTCTCCGTCGAGTGGTCGGGCGCGACCGTCTACGACATGTCCCAGGGCGACGGCATCGGCCTGCGGCTGAAGGGCGAGCCCGGCTACTTCGAGTTCGCCAACTCCGACTGGACCGCCGCGCGCAGCGTCTACCTGCGCGGCTGAGCGGGTCGGCCCGCACCCACGATTGACGACGCCGCGCGTGCGGCGTCGTTTCTGCTACTGCCGCGCGTTCGCGCCCGCGTCCTGCGCGCCCGTGCCCGGGTTCTGCGCGTCCGCCCCGGGACCCTGCTGACCGCCGTCGCGGCGGGCGAGGGCGTCCTCGACCTTCTTCGAGGCCCGCGCGAGCTGGCGCTCGCAGTGGCCGGCCAGCTCCTCGGCGCGCTCCCAGTAGCGCAGCGACTCGTCCAGGCTCATCTGGCCGAGCTCGAGGATCTTGACGATCTCGACGAGCTGGTCGCGCGCGGTCTCGTAGTTGAGCTGGTCGACCGGCGGGAAGGCGTCCTCACCGGGCTCGCCGGTGCCGAAGGCGTCGCGGTTGGCGTGCTGCTGGTTGGACTGGTTGGGCTGATTCGGCTGGTTGGCGTTCGGCTGGGTCATCGTGGATCTCCTCTGGAAGTTGACGGGGCGGGTCAGTCGGCGGGACGGGTGGACATGCCGGCGGCGGTGATCGAGCCGTCGGTCACCCGGATGCGCAGCTGGCTTCCGGGCGGGGTTTGGCCGATCTCCGTGACCACCTCCGGCGGGGTGCCGTCGCGCGGGACGACCTGGACCACCGAGTAGCCACGGGCCAGCGTGGCCGCGGGGCCGAGCGTGGCGACCCGGGCGCGCAGCCCGGTGACCCGCTCGCGCTCGCGGGCGAGCAGCTGACTGATGTCGCGGCGGGCCAGGTCGAGCGCGCGCCCGATCTCCTCACGCCGCGTCTCGATCGGGGTCATCGGGTTGGCCAGCACCGGCCGCGAGCGCAGCTGGCTGAGGCCGCGCTCCTCGCGGCGGACCCAGTTGCGCAGGGCGGCCGCGGCGCGGGCGCGGGCCTCGGCGAGCAGGTCGCGCTCGGCGGCGACGTCCGGGACCACGCGCTTGGCCGCGTCCGTCGGCGTGGCCGCGCGCAGGTCCGCGACGTTGTCGAGCACCGGGTGGTCCGGCTCGTGGCCGATCGCGGAGACGACCGGCGTGCCCGCGGCCGCCACGGCCCGCTGCAGGGCCTCCTCGGAGAAGGGCAGCAGGTCCTCGACCGAGCCGCCGCCGCGGGCGATGATGATGACGTCGACCTCCGGGTCGGCGTCGAGGGTGCGCAGCGCCTCGATGACCTTCGGCGCGGCGTCGGCGCCCTGCACGGGCGTGTGCACGGTGCGGAAGGCGACCTCGGGCCAGCGGTCCTCGGCCACCGAGCGCACGTCGCGCTCGGCCGCGGAGTCGCGCGAGGTGATCAGCCCGATCAGCTGCGGCAGGTACGGCAGCCGGCGCTTGCGGGACGGGTCGAAGAGGCCCTCGCCGGCCAGCTGGTTGCGCAGCGCCTCGATGCGGGCGAGCAGCTCGCCCACGCCGACGGGGCGGATCTCGGTGGTCCACAGCGAAAACTCGCCGCGCCCCGCATAGAAGGCGGGTTTACCGCGCACGACGACCCGCGCGCCGTCGTCAAGCGGCACGGGCGAGTCGCGCACGAGCTTGGCCGGGCACGTCAGTTTCACGCTGGCCTGGCGCTCGGTGTCGCGCAGCGTCAGGTAGGCCAGCTTCCAGTTCGGCTTCGCGGCGACCTGGGTGAGCTGACCTTCGACCCAGATCGTGCCCATTCGCTCGACCCAGCCCTTGACCATGTCGTTGAGCCGGCTGACGGGGACCGGCCGTTCGGCGCTGGTGACCATTTTGCCCATGGCGCAGAGTCTATCGCCGCGTCCCCGCGGCCCGCCGGGCGCACCGCGCGGGCCTGTGGATGACACCGTCTCCGCCCCCGTGCCTGTGGAAGATCCGTACGGCGCGCCGCGCGTTGTGCCCCGTGGACCGGGCTGGGTACGGTGGGGCGCATGAGTGAAGGAGACAAGCAGGTGCTGCTCGCCGCGCCCCGCGGCTACTGCGCGGGTGTCGACCGTGCGGTGGAGACCGTGGAGAAGGCGCTGGAGAAGTACGGCGCCCCCGTGTACGTGCGCAAGGAGATCGTGCACAACCGCTACGTGGTGGACACGCTGGCCGAACGCGGGGTCATCTTCGTCGACGAGACCGACGAGGTGCCCGAGGGCGCCCACCTGGTCTTCTCCGCCCACGGCGTCAGCCCCGCGGTGCGCGACTCGGCCGACGGCCTGCAGCTGCGCACCCTCGACGCGACCTGTCCGCTGGTGACCAAGGTCCACAACGAGGTCAAGCGCTTCGCCCGCGACGGCTACCACATCCTGCTCATCGGCCACGAGGGCCACGAGGAGGTCGAAGGCACCGCGGGAGAGGCCCCGGAGGTCACCCACCTCGTCGACGGCGTCGAGGGCGTGGCGAAGCTCCCGGACTTCCTCGACGACGAGAAGCTGATCTGGCTGTCCCAGACCACGCTGTCGGTCGACGAGACCCTGCAGATCCGCCAGGAGCTGCACCGCCGCTTCCCGCAGCTGGAGGACCCGCCGAGCGACGACATCTGCTACGCCACCCAGAACCGCCAGGTCGCCGTCAAGGCGATCGCGGAGCGCTGCGAGCTGATGATCGTCGTCGGCTCCCAGAACTCCTCGAACTCGAAGCGGCTCGTGGAGGTCGCCCTGCAGGCCGGCGCCGAGCACGCGCACCTGATCGACTACGCCGAGCAGATCGACCCGGCCTGGCTCGAGGGTGTCGGGACCGTCGGGGTGACCTCGGGGGCCAGCGTGCCGGAGATCCTGGTGCGCACCGTCGTCGAGCGCCTGGGGGAGTACGGCTTCGGCGACGTCGAGGAGGTCACCACGGCCTCCGAGACGATCACCTTCGCGCTGCCGCGGGACCTGCGTCCGGCGCGCACCCGCAAGGGCGCGGCCCGGGCAGCACAGTCGTCCTGAGGCCGCTGCGGCTCAGTCCTCGTAGAGGTCGCGGTTGAGCGACTCGCGGCGCTGACGCCGCGCCTCGTTGCGCCGGATCAGCTCCTGCACGGTGACCTGCTGGCTGCGGCGCGTGGCGCGCTCCGAGGTGCGCTCGCGGCGGTCGCGACGGCCCTTGCGCGAGCGCCGCTCGCCGCGCGGCTCCTTCGCCCCGTCGTCGGCGGTGCGCCGGCGGGCGGGCCGACCGGTGCGGCCGGTCCGCTCCGGGCGCTCACCACGGCCGGCCTTCTCTCCGCGTGTGGTCCGCTCGGTCCGCTCGGTCCGCTCGGGGCGGTCCGCGCGCTTCGGGCGCTCGGCGCGCTCCTGCCGCGGGGGACGGGCGACACGCGTGGAGGCGGCGGTGCCGGCCACGGCCGCCTCGTCCTCGGGGATGTCGCCCTCGGCCCGCGCTGAGGTGCCCCGCTCCTCGCCGGCACCCGCACGGCGGCGGGCACGCGTGGCGGTGTAGCGGTTGCGGCGGTCCTCCTCGGCGTCGCGGCGGCGGGTCGCCTGCCGTTGGCGGTGGCTGCGGGCCAGGTTGCGGTGCAGCAGGCGCAGGCGCAGCCAGGCGATGAGCGCGGCGCCGGCGACCACGAGCGCGAGCACGGGGAAGAACTGGAAGACCGGGTAGATCATCGTGATGATCGCCGTCGTCGAGGTGCCCGAGACGTTCGGGCTGAGCTGGCGGCCGATCAACCAGGCTGTGGCCAGCGTGAAGACGACGAAGCTCAGCGGCATCGTGGCCACGGTCAGGAAGAGCCCGCGCGGCTGCGTGAAGAGGGCGACGACCACGGCGGCGACGGCGAAGCACGTCAGGTAGAGGGCGCCCATCTCCTGGTTGAACAGGCTGATGAGCATCCCCGTGGCCAGCGCGGCGATCACGATGGCCACGCCGGACCACACCGGCAGCCCGACGGCGCCGAGGTCGGAGGCGGTGCGGAATCTACGGGTCGTGTGGGACACGGTCCGCAATCTTACCGTGACGTCCGCCCTCGACCGAGGCGGGTCGGGGCCGCGTGGCGGGCTGCGGGTCGCGCACCTCGCGGTCGGTGCGGGCGGGCACGCCCATCTCGGCGAGCCGGCGGGCGGTCACGCCGACGCGCGAGTCCAGCGAGCCGAGCGTGGAGTTGTAGGCCTCGACGGTGCGGTCGAGCGCCCGGCCGACCTGGGCGTAGTGCTCGTTGAGGGTGCCCAGGCGGGTGTAGAGCTGCCGGCCGAGGCGGTGGATCTCGCGGGCCTTGTCGGAGAAGTCCTCCTGGCGCCAGCCGAGCGCGACGGTGCGCAGCAGGGCGAACAGGGTGGTCGGTGTGGCGATGACCACGGAGTTGGCCATGCCGTACTCGAGGATCTCGGGGTCGACCTGCAGCGCGGAGTCCAGGAACGGGTCGGCCGGCACGAAGAGTACGACGAACTCCGGGGTGGGGGAGAAGGCGGCGACGTACTCGCGGCGGGCCAGCTCGGCGACGTGCGAGCGCAGCTGGTGGGCGTGGCGGCGCAGGAAGGCGGCGTGCTCCTCCGGGTCGTCGGTCTCCAGCGCGTCGAGGTAGGCGGCGTAGGGTACCTTCGCGTCGACGACGATGCTGCGCCCGCCGGCGAGGTGGACGACCATGTCCGGCTTGACCAGCTTGCCCTCCATCCGGGCGGTGACCTGGGTGTCGAAGTCGCAGTGCTCGACCATCCCGCCGAGTTCGACGACGCGGGAGAGCTGCATCTCGCCCCAGCGGCCGCGCACCTGCGGGGAGCGCAGCGAGGCGACGAGCCGGTCGGTGCGGTCGGAGAGCCGGGTGGAGGTGCGCGTCATCGCCTGGACCTGACTGGTCAGCGCGGCCATGGTGGCCGCGCGGTCGCGGTCCATGCCGCGCAGCTCGGCGCCGAGGCGGCCGACGGCCTCGTTCAACGGCGCGATGGAGGCGGCCACGTCGGAAACGCGGGCGGGCGGGTTCGCCGTGGCTGCGTCGGGAGTGCCGACGCCCCACCCGTCGCCGTCGCCGGTTCCGTCGCCGCGGGCGACCTCGCGACCGGGTGCGCCGCTTCCTCCAGGCACGGTCGCGACGCGGCCGCGCCCCCAGGCGAGCCAGCCGCCGACGACGCCGAGGACGAGGCCGACGAGCAGGGAGACAATGTGAATCGGCATGCCTCCCAGACTGGCACAGGCGCGTGACGGGCGGCCTAGCGGCGGCGCAACTTGTCGAACACGGCTGCGACCTTGCGGGCGCCGGCGGCGGTCGCGGTGCCGACCGCGGCGGTGCCCCGGGCCAGTCCGGAGCGCCTCTCAGCGCCGTCGGAGTCCTCGCGGTCCGCACCGCCGAACCAGCCGCCCGCGCCGAAGCCGGGCAGGTGGCCGCGGCCCGCGGCCGCGGCGCCCTCGGGCGCCGCCTCGACCGGGGCGTCGGGGTCGCCCGCGGCGGCGACGCGCACGGCGTCGTGAAGCTCGGCGCGCATGCGCTGGCCCTCCTCCTCGGCGACGGTGCCCACGGCGACGCCCGCACGGGTGACGAAGTTGATCTCGTCGAGGCCGCGCTCGCCGGAGCGCAGCATCATGATGTCCTGCGTGTAGCGGAAGGCCACGGCGATCATCGCGGCCATCGGCACGGCCAGGAAGGCGCCGGCGATGTTGAACAGGCCGCCGCCGACGGTGACGGAGACCAGCACGATGACCGGGTGCAGGTTCATCGCCTTCGACTGCAGCAGCGGGGAGAGCACGTTGCCCTCGAGCTGCTGGACGGCGACGATGAGCACGAGCGTGATCAGCGCCTGCGGCACGCCGAGGGAGACCAGCGCGATGAGCACGGCCAGGGCGCCGGCGCTGACGGCACCGACGATCGGGATGAATCCGGCGACGAAGGTGATGATCGCCAGCGCGAGCGCCATGGGCACGCCGATGAAGTACAGGCCGACACCGATGCAGACCGCGTCGACGGCGGAGACGACCGCCTGGGCGCGGATGTAGCCGCCCAGCGAGCGCCAGGCGCGGGTGAGCAGCTCGGTCAGGTGCCAGCCCTGGCGGCGGCCGACCACGCGGCGCACCCAGGGCAGGAACTTGTGGCCGTCCTTGAGGAAGAAGAAGGTCAGCACGAAGACGACGACGAGGGTGAAGGCCATCGAGGTCACCGTCGAGATGCCCGCGAACACACCGCCGGCGATGGTGCCGGCCTGGTTCTGGATCCAGGAGACGGCCTCGTTGATGGCCTGGTCGAAGTCCTCGCTGTCGAGGTTGACCGGCGGGCCCTGCAGCCACAGGCGCAGGCGCTGGATGCCCTCGACGGCCTGCAGGATCATCGCCTGCGACTGTCGGGCGACGTCCGGGGCGACCACGGCGAAGACCGCGCCGACGACGCCGAAGAAGCCGAGCAGCGTGATCAGCGCGGCCAGCCCGCCGGGCACGTGGTGGCGGCGCAGCCAGCCGGTCGGCGAGGCGAGCACGGTGCACAGGATCAGGGCGATGATCACCGGGAAGATGCCGGCCCAGAACTTGCCCAGCACGAACCAGGCGCCGTAGGCGGTCACGCAGATGACGAGGACCTGCACGCAGACCTTCGCCGCGTCGCGCAGGGCGCGCAGCATGACCACGGAGCGGTCGACCTCGTCGCTGCCGGCGTCGACGGTGCTCATCGCGTCGGTGCGGCGCGCGTCGCTGACCGGCGTGTACGGCTCCTCGTCCGGGGCGGTGTGCTCGGCGTCGGGGAGCTGTTCCGCCTCGTCGGGGCCGATTGACGACGCCGCGCGCGCCTCGCCGTCGTCGGTTCCGTTGCGACGGTGCGTTGTCTCCTCGTTGTCACTCACGCCCACCATCTTGCCGTACCGGCGCGACGGCGGCCCGCGGGGTGCCCGGTGTCGGTGCGGCGAAGTTGCCGCGGGGCGGTCGGGGTCGGGTTAGTCAGCGGTGCGTGGGTGGAGGTCTTCGGCCGCGGGGGTGGCGGCGAGCACCTCCTCGAGGAGCTCAAGGAGCTGTCGACGCTGCGCGGCGGTCAGCGTCGCGCCGAACATCGGGCCCGCGGCGACCTGTGCGGCGAGTCGGTCGCGTGTCTCTTCGCCGCTGTCGGTGAGTTGGACGAGGCGCGTGCGCCTGTCGGCTCCGGGCACCCGCTCGGCGAGTCCCCGACGGGCCAGCTGATCGGCGATGCCGGTGACGTGGGAGGGGTCACATGCGAGCTCGGCGGCGATGTGACGCATGGACATCGGCTTCTCGAGGAGCAGCACCGCACGCGCAAGGTGCAGGGGCAGCCCGCACGACTGTGCCGCTCGGTTGAAGGCGTGCTTGGCGGCCTCCGCGGTCTTGACCAGTGTCCGGGCCAGGGTGCGCGATTCCGCGACGGTGATGTCCATGCCTGCAGGGTACCCACCGCGAAAAATAATTGACTAATCAAGGAATAACTCCGGAGCTGGGGTGTTACAGGTAGATGAGTAGTCAATGGTTCACTACTCAAGTAAATAGTTCTCGAACCTGGAGGAGACGCCACGAGATGAACACCAAGAACAAAGTGCCCGGTGGTGCAGCGACCACCAGAGGCCTCGTCCGCACCGCGCTGGCCGCCGTGGGGGCCGCGACCGGCAACCTGCTCATCTGGCTCGTCGCGCGTGCCGCGGGCGCCTCGATGCTCGTGGACGCGGGCAACTACTCGGAGGTGGGGGCCGGCCTGACGGTCGGGGCGAGCTTCGTGCCCCTGGTCGTCGCGGGAGCGGTCACCTGGCTGCTCGCGGCCCGCTGGCCGCGCGTGCGCGGGATCGCCCGCTGGGCCGGCGTGACGCTCGCGCTCGTCTCGTGCGTGAGCCCCTTCCTCGCCGCCTCCGGCGGAACGTCCTGGGCGCTCGCCGCCATGCACGTCGTCGGGGCGCTGGCCTGGTACCTGGTCACCGCGCCGACCTCAAAGCGCCGCTAGCCCTCCCGGGCAAGGCCGGCCGGAAGTCCGGCCCAGAGGCGGACAGACCGGAGAAGACGGAAAAGCCGAAAGGAAAAGGCAATGAACACGACAATCGCAGTGATCGGAGCGACCGGAAACCAGGGCGGAGCTGTCGCCGACGCCCTGCTGCGCCGCGGAGCGCAGGTGCGCGCCCTCGTGCGCGACCCGCAGAAGGCGGAGGGCCTCGCCGGGCGCGGCGCCCAACTCATCAAGGGTGACTTCACCGACCCGCAGGTGCTGCGCGCCCTCTTCGAGGGGGTCGACGCGGCGTTCTTCATGACCGTGCCGCAGGGCGACGAGGTCGCCGACGGACGGACGGTCGTCGATGCAGCGAAGCGTGCCGGTGTGCCCCGCCTGGTCTTCGACTCGGTCGGCGGTGCCGAGAGGCACACCGGCATCGGGCACTTCGAGACCAAGCGGAGGGTCGAGGAGTACATCGCCGAGCGGAAGGCGCCCGCGACCGTGGTGCGTCCCGTCTACTTCATGGAGAATCTGCTGCACGCCGTCACGGTCGAGGACGGGGAGATCGTCATCCGCCAACCGCTGGCAGCGGACGTCCCGCTGCAGATGATCTCCGTCCGGGACATCGGCGAGGTCGTGGCGGAGGTGCTGCTCGGAACCGACGTGCCCGGAGGGGCCGTCGAGATCGCCGGTGACGAGAAGACCGGGGCGGACATCGCCCGCGCGTTCAGCGAGGCGACGGGGATGCCGGCCCGTTGGGAGGAGATCCCCGTCGACTCGGTGCCGATGCGCGACGCCCGTGACATGTTCGAGTGGTTCACCCGTCTGCCCGCCTACCGGGCGGACTTCGCGGAGACCCGACGCCTCGCGCCGGGTGTGATGGACCTGGACACGTGGCTCTCCTCCCTGGACCTGGAAGGGGTGCTGCAGGCATGACGACCCGCGCAGACGGAAGGAAGATCCTCGTCGTGGGTGTCGGGGGACTGGGCAGGGCGGTGGTCGAGGAAGCCCTCGACCGCGGCGCGGAGGTCTCCGTGCTGGTCCGCGACCCCGACAAGTTGGCGCGCTCCGTGGACGTGCGTCGGCTGGCGGCCGTGACCGTCGGGGACGGCACGGACCCTGCAACGCTCGACCGTGCCGTCGCCGGCGTCGACGTCGTCGTCTCCGGCAACGGCGCACACAAGCGGATGGCTCGTGAGATCGCCCGGGCGGTCAAGCGCAACGGGGTGCAGAAGCTGATCTGGCCCGCCGGCGGGACCAACGCCTTCGCCGACGACGGCGTGACCCCCGCCTACAAGCTCCACGAGGGCCGGTTCCCCGGTGCCCGTGACATCTACCTGGCGCACCAGGGCTGCATCGACGCCATCCGCCAGGTCGGGGTCAACCACGTCATCTGGGCGCCCGGGCGCATGACCGCACGTGGTGCACGCAGCCGCGACATCGAGGTCAAGGTCGACCGGTCCGCCGGGATGTACGTCTCCTACGAGGACGCCGCCTGGGTGATCGTGGAGGCCGCGGTCACCGACGCCTGGGACGGCCACCTGGTCAGCGCCGCCACGCAGACGGGCGGGTGAGCGCCCGGCGTCGCATGCGCGACGTCGTCAAGCACTCGTGCCGCGCGCAGCCGAACGCGGGCCACGGCCCCGGCGCCGGCCGCCGCGAGCCAGCGGCTAGGATGGGCGGCCGTGAGCCTTACTCTTGGAATCGTCGGTCTGCCCAACGTGGGGAAGTCCACCCTGTTCAACGCCCTGACGCGCAATGACGTCCTCGCGGCGAACTACCCCTTCGCAACCATCGAGCCGAACGTCGGCCTCGTCGAGCTGCCGGACAAGCGGCTCAAGCGCCTGGCCGAGATGTTCGAGTCCGAGCGCATCCTGCCGGCCACCGTGTCCTTCGTGGACATCGCCGGCATCGTCAAGGGCGCCTCGGAGGGCGAGGGCATGGGCAACGCCTTCCTCGCCAACATCCGCGAGGCCGACGCGATCTGCCAGGTCGTCCGCGCCTTCGCCGACGACAACGTCGTCCACGTCGACGGCGAGGTCAACCCGGCCAGCGACATCTCGGTCATCCAGACGGAGCTGATCCTGGCGGACCTGCAGACCATCGAGAAGGCCGTCCCGCGCCTGGAGAAGGAGGCGCGCAAGGACAAGGAGCGTGCCGCCGAGCTCGAGGCCGCCCAGAAGGCCCAGGCCGTCCTCGAGGACGACCGCACGCTCTTCGCCGCCGCCAAGAACGGCGAGATCGACCTGACCGCCCTCAAGGAGCTGCACCTGATGACGGCCAAGCCGTTCCTCTTCGTGTTCAACTCCGACGAGGAGGTCCTCACCGACGAGGACCGCAAGCAGGAGCTGCGCGAGCTGGTCGCCCCGGCCGACTGCGTCTTCCTCGACGCCAAGAGCGAGGCCGAGCTGCTCGAGCTCGACGAGGACGAGGCCGCCGAGCTGCTCTCCGCCGTCGGCCAGGAGGAGCCGGGCCTGCAGACGCTGGCCAAGGCCGGCTTCGCCACCCTGGGCCTGCAGACCTACCTGACCGCCGGGCCCAAGGAGGCCCGCGCCTGGACGATCCACCAGGGCGACACCGCCCCGCAGGCCGCCGGCGTGATCCACTCCGACTTCGAGAAGGGCTTCATCAAGGCCGAGATCGTCAGCTTCGACGACCTCGACGAGCTCGGCTCCATGGCCGAGGCCCGCGCCCACGGCAAGGTCCGCCAGGAGGGCAAGGACTACGTCATGCAGGACGGCGACGTGGTCGAGTTCAAGTTCAACGTCTAGGACCCACGCGTCCGGGACCTAGACGTCCCAGCTGAAGCCGGTGGCCGTAAGGTCACCGGCTTCGATCGTCTCCGAAGCTGCGAAGAAGCAGCCCACGCCGAGGTCGCCACCCCAGTCGACGACGCGGGCGCTACCGCCCGAGCGGACCGTGAGCAGCGCGGCCTGGTCCGGGCTCTGACGCGGGTCGGCCTGCACGAAGTCGGGGAAGCCGCCCAGCGTCAGCTGACCGGGCGGCACCAGCGCCGCGGCGGCCATGTCGTAGGCCTCCCACTCGTCGGCGGCGTGCGCTACCCGGTCCAGCCCGCGCTCGCGGGCGAGTCCGGTCAGCGCGGCGACGAGCTCGTCGGGCAGCAGCTCGTTTCCCTCGCCGCCGAACTCCACCGAACCCAGCCTCGGCAGCGCGAGCACCGGCACGCCCTGCAGTCCGTGGGGCACGCGCGGGTCGACCAGCGGGTTGAACTCCGGCGGCGGGAACGCCGCGCCGGGAGCGGGGGTCCGGGAACGGCCGAAGATCCCCCTGAGGCCTCCGCGGCTGGCACCGCCGGCCGGAACGTCCGGCAGGAAGCGGACCAGGTGTCCGCCCTCGGCGAAGAGGCCGTGGTGGGGGTCGTCGGCGAGGAAGAACTGCATCAGCCCGCGTCGTGGGAAGCCCGGCAGCGCGGGCAGCTCGCCGAGGTTGACCTGGGCGAGGAACGCCATGGCCCGCCCGCGCGCGTCGAGAGGCCAGGGGTGGGCGGCGTCGACGTACGGGTGCCCGCCCAGCTGACTGAGCCCGGCCGCAGGCGGCGCCGCGGTCAGCCGCAGCGCGAGCGCGGGGCGCACGAGGCCGGGGAAGCGGTGGGCCAGGGACTCCGGCAGCGGGGCGGGCACGGCGCTACTCCGAGACCTGCCGGGGCAGCTGCTCCCAGGTCAATCCGAGGTCGGTGGCCTCGCCGAGGTGCGCGTAGGCCTGCTCGGTGGCGTCCTGGATGCCGTCGGCGACGTCCTCGCCGCCCGAGGTCAGGTCCACCACCACGCGGCCGGGCGCATCCCCGCGGGACCCGTGTCGCTCAATGACACGGGCGACCCAGCCGCCGCAGACGAAGGCGTCCCCGGAGGGCGTGAGCGTTCCCAACCAGGCCTCGACCGCGGGCGCGGCGGCGTCGCGGCGGCCGTCGGTGACGGTCATGCGCACCGTCGCCGGCGTGCCGTCGTTGTGCGGCGGATTGGTCCACAGCCAGTCGTAGTCGACCTCGTAGCGGCGCTCGTCGGGGGTGTGTGCCTGATCCATGGCACAGATCCTAGGCCGCGATCGGCCCCGCGAAACCCCCGCGCGCCCCACCTCCGGACACATAAGGTGAGGGGAACAAATCGACTTCGCCGCGAACCGACAGGAGCACTCCCATGACCCAGGCCACGGCCGTGCGCCCCACGGCGACCCACTCCGCACTCGTCACCGGCGCGGCCTCTGGCATCGGCCGCGAACTCGCACTCAGCCTCGCCCGCGACGGCGTGGCGCTGATGCTTGCCGACGTCGCGCCCGACGGCCTGGAGCGCACCGTCGCCGACGCGCGCCTGGCCGGCGCCGAGATCCTCGACGCCACCGCCCTCGACGTCACCGACCAGGCGGCGGTCGAGGAGTGGGTGGAGAAGGTCACCGCCGAACACGGCGTGCCCGACGAGGTCCACCACGTCGCAGGCATCGCGATCTGGGGCGACGCGCGCACCATGCCGCCGGAGAAGTGGCGCAGGGTCATCGAGGTCAACCTCATGGGCACCGTCCACGTCGTCCAGGCCCTCGTGCCGCGCATCACCGCCGCGCCGCGGCGTGCGCACGCACGTCGCGGCAGGCGCGGGCGTCGGAAACTGGTGCTCATGTCCAGTGCCGCCGGCTTCATCGGCCTGCCCTGGCATGCGGCCTACTCCGCCTCGAAGGGCGGGGTGCTCGCGATGGCCGAGGTGCTGCGCTTCGACCTGCGACCTTTCGGGGTGGACGTGCACGTCGTCGCGCCCGGGGCCGTGGACACCCCGCTGGTGCGCACCATCGACATCCACGGCGTGGACCGGGCCAATCCGCGCGTGGCGCGTGCCACCGCGCTCTTCCAGGGCCACGCGGTCAGCCCCGCGAAGGCCGCCGCGAAGATCCGCCGCGGGGTCGCGCGCGGGAGGTTCCTGGTCACCACCAGCGGCGACATCGCCTTCGGGCGCTGGGCGCAGGTGAACCTGCCGTGGGGCTATAAGGCGGTGATGCGCGCGCTCAACTACGGCTTCCGCTGGGCCTCCCGCGGCGGGTCGACCGGCACGCCCAGCACGTCGAGCGCGGTGGCCAGCCCGTCGTAGTTGGTCACCAGCATCACGAAGGCGACCTGGTCGCGCTCCGAGAGCTCGCTGCGCAGTCTCTTCCAGGTCGCGGGGGAGAGGCCGCGGGTGTCGACGAGCTCGTCGGCGGCGTCGAGAAGCACCAGGCGGCGGCCGGTGAAGCCGTGCTCGGGGGAGGTGACCGCCTCGATCTCGGCGTCGGTCAGCCCCGCGCGCCGGGCCAGCCCCCGGTGCTGGTCCTCCTCGTAGGCGCTGCCGCGCTTGTGGGCCACGCGCAGGATGATCAGCTCGGTCTCCTTGCGCGAGAGATAGCCGAAGGGCATCATCATCGCGCCGTAGACGAGCCAGGCGCGGAAGAGCCGGCGGGCCCGGCCCAGGGTGGCGAAGACGCCGAGGCGTCTGCGGCCGGTGACCCGGGCGCCGATCGCGGCGATGGCGGCGTTGACGGGGCCGAGCTCACGGTTCGTCGCCGGGCCCGGGCCGCCGGCGGGCGGGGAGTGGGGTGTGTGTTCAGTCATGAAACAACCCTAAAGGCAAGCGGGCCGTGCGCGCCGGGTTTCGGGACGGTTGCGCCGGCACGGTTCGCGCAGGATGGAGCGGGCGGGTCGGGGAGCGTTCCCCGCGATCGTCACGGGCGCCTGCGCGGCGCAGTAACCTTTTTGCCATGAGAACAGCACCGCACCTGAACCGCCGAGCCCGAACCATCCTGTGCGCCGTGGCCTGTGCCTCGGTGCTGCCCCTGACCGCCTGCGCGGGAGGCGATGACACCGCCGACGCCGCGGCGCCGTCGCTCTCCGCCGTCGAGGAGACCTCCTCGATCGCGACGACGACCACCGCCGACACCAAGGAAAGCGCGAAGCCGACCTGCGCCGAGAACGAGTCGGAGACCGCCCAGACCGAAGCGACCACGGGAGCGGCTTCGAACCCCGGGGACGACGGGGACGCCCGGTGCGGCGACATGACCGCCGAGGAAGCCATGTACGCCGGCCTCGAGGAGGTCGGTCCGCCGCCGTTCGACGGCCGCGACAACTGGTCCACGGAGTACGCGGATCCCACCGCGGGCTACGACCCGTGCGCGGACCTGTCCTGGATCTCGCTGCTGCCCGACATGCCCACCGGGTCCACGCCGGCGGTGGTCATGCTCTACCACAAGGGTGAGTACGTCGGTACGACGACGGCGGAGCCCCGGTGGACCGGCCGAATCGAGCGCGACTCGGACTCGCAGATCACCGTGGAGTACATCTACGCCAAGGACGGCGAACCGTTGGGCCTGGCTTCCGGGCGCACCTACGCGACCTTCACCTGGAACGGTGACAAGGTCGTCATGGAGGGGGAGCTGCCGTGATGATCTCGAGAAACATGGTGTCGCGCCGTCACAAGCGCCCGACCCCTACCCGTCCGACCCGCACCCGCCCGACCCGCACCGCCCTGTGCGCCGCCGCGCTGGCCGTGGTGCTGCCGCTGGCCGCCTGCGCCGACGACTCCGAGGGCGGCGACGGCGACGCGCCCGTGCTCACCACCGCCGAGGAGACCTCCGCGGCCGCGCAGCCGGAGACCTCCGGGACGCAGCAGTCGGAGCAGGCTCAGCCGACCACCGGCGCCGAGAGCGCCGGGGCGGACGACTCCGCCGCCGACCGGGGCTCCGGCTGCGGGGACATCTCGGCCGAGGAGGCCATGAACACCGGCGTCGCGCAGGCCCCGGCGCCGCCCTACGACAACGCCGGGTGGGCCACCGGCTACGCGGACCCCACCGTGGGCTTCGACCCGTGCGCGGACCTGTCCTGGATCGCCGTGCCGATCGAGGGGGCCACCGGCTCCTCGCCGACGCTGGTCATGCTCTACCACAAGGGTGAATACCTCGGCACGACGACCTCGGAGGCCCACTGGATCGGCGACATCCGCCGCGACTCGGACTCGCAGATCACCGTCGAGCACAGGTTCCCCAAGGAAGGTGAGGGCACCGCCAACGCCTCCGGGCGCACCGACGCGACCTTCACCTGGAACGGCGAGAAGGTGGTCATGACCGGCGAGGTGCCCGAGCACTAGGAACTCCGACCGGGGGAGACGGGGGTGGCGCCCGCCCCGGAGGGCGTACCGCATCGGATGCCACCCCGCTAATGTCTCGTGTGTGAGAACCACCTCCCGGGCGGGGCGCCCGGCTGATCCCGCTGTCTCCTCCCGCACCGGCCGCACCGCGCTGTGCACCGCCGCGCTGGCCGCGGCGCTGGCCCTCTCCGCCTGCTCGGACGGCGCCGGGGAGAAGAACGACGCACCCGTGCTGACGACCGTCCCGGACACCACCGCGGCCGCCCCGCAGGAAGACTCCGCGGGACAGCCGGCCTCCGACGCCGCGGGCGACGGTCAGGCCCAGGCAGGCCCGGACGAGGCCGACGGCGGCTCCGGCTGCGGCGGTATGTCGGCCGAGGAGGCGATGTACGAGGGCCTGTCCTACGCCGGCCCGAACTCGCCCGAGGGGCTTCCCTGGGACACAGGGCACGCGGACCCGGCGAGCACCTACGACCCGTGCGCGGACCTGTCCTGGATCGCGGTCCGGCCCTGGGGCGCCAGCGGCACGATGCCGACGCGGATCATGCTCTACCACCGCGGCGAGTTCCTCGGCACGACGACCTCGGACAACTACCGCACCGGCGGCGTCTACCGCGACTCGGACTCGCAGATCACGGTCGAATACGTGTACATCCGGGACGGCGAGGCGAGCGCGGACGCCTCGGGTCGCACCTACGCGACGTTCACCTGGAACGGCTCCGAGACGGTCATGACCGGCGAGGTGCCGCCGGCGTAGCGCGGAGGATAACCTGGGACAGGTGAGTTTCGCCGAGTACTTCGCATCCGCCGCCCCGCGCGGCTTCGCCCTGCCCGAGGAGCTGCACCGGGCCCTCGACTTCCTGGAGTCCGCCGGCCACGGCGAGGCCTTCGACGGTGGGGACGGGCCCGAGGGCTTCCTCTCGGTGAGCGCCGACCCGGTCTCGGGCGCCGTCTTCTACATCGACTTCGACCTGACCGGCTACCTCGACACCGACAAGCCGGGCGCCGAGCGCCTGGTGCCCGTCGTCGACCCGGACGGCGGCGGCTCCCGCATCATGGCCTGGGCCGGCACGGACGGGACCGCGCCCTACCGTTACCTCTTCCTGGGTGCGGAGGGCGAGGGTCCCTTCCTCGTCGCCGAGAACACCGTCGACCTGCTGCGCCTGCTCGCCGTGGGCTACGCCTGGATCGGGGAGGACACCCTGGGGCGCACCCCGGCCGAGGCGGGCGCGGACGACGTCGCCGGCCACGCCGAGTTCCGCGACTGGGTGACCAAGGCCTTCGGTGTCGACGTCCCCGCCTCCTGGCCGGCCGCCGAGATCGACCGCGAGGCCGCCGACTGGCTGGTGGACATGCGCGGCGACACCGACGAGGGGCTCTACCTCGACGGCATCGTGCCCGAGCCGCACGAGGACCCCGACTCCGAGGGGGAGTGACTGCGGCACTGAGTCGCTTGCCGACGCCGCGTGCGTGGCGAGCCGGGTGCTTTCCGACGCCGCGTGCGTGGCGCGCCGGGTGCGCGGGCGCACCCTTGCGGGAACCTGGGAATAGTGACCCGTGACACGAAAAAGTGCTCGGGTAGGGAAACAAAACACTAAGCTGCGGCGCATGAAATCAACTCTGCTGCCGTACTACGTGACCCAGCGAGACAAGGCCGCCCCGGTCACCGCACCCGTCCCCGCCGACCCGGACCTGCCGCGCACCTGCGTGATCGGCGCCGGCTCCGCGGGGCTGGCCTGCGCGAAGAACCTGTACCTGGCCGGCGTGCCCTTCGACTGCTTCGAGAAGGGCAGCCGCATCGGGGGCAACTGGCTGATCGACAACCCCAACGGGGTGTCGGCCTGCTACGACCACCTCGAGATCAACACCTCGGTGCGCCGCATGGCCTTCTCCGACTTCCCGATGCCCGCCGACTACCCGCCGTACGCCCGTCACGATCAGGTCGCCGCCTACTTCGACGACTACGCCGAGCACTTCGGCCTGCTGCCGCTGATCACCTTCGACACCGAGGTCACCGCCGTCGAACCGGTCGAGCCGGTCGAGCGGGACGGCGACGCGGCGGGGGAGCCGGGCGCTGCGGGCGCTGCGGGCACTGCGGGCAGCGCGGGTAACGCGGACGGCGCCGGCGAGGTGCGCGGCACCGGTCGCTGGCGGGTGACCACCCGCGGTCCCGAGGGCGAGGTCACCCGCGACTACGACGCGGTGATCGTCTGCAACGGCCACCACTGGGATCCCCGGCTGCCGGACCCGGCCTACCCCGGCCAGGACGAGTTCGCCGGCGAGCAGATCCACGCCCACTCCTACCGTGACGCCTCGCAGCTGGCCGGCCGCGACGTGGTTGTCGTCGGCGCCGGCAACTCCGCGCTCGACATCGCCTCGGCGGCCGCGCGCACCGCGGACAGCGCGACGATCTCGCAGCGCCGCGGCCAGTGGGTGATCCCGAAGTACACCGCGGGCATCGCCTCCGACCTCATCGCCGTGCCCGGCTGGGCACCCTGGCTGCTCAACCGCATCCGCCTGCGGGTCTCCTCGTGGACCGTGCGCGGCCTGGACAAGTGGGGCCTGCCGCGCCCGGCGCACGCGCCCTCGCAGTCGCACCCGGTGCAGTCCGAGGAGATCCGCGACGCCCTCGACTCCGGGCGGCTGAACCCCAAGGGCGCGATCGAGCGCTTCGACGCCGGGCACGTCCACTTCAAGGACGGCACCAGCGTGCGCGCGGACCTCGTCGTCTGGGCGACGGGTTACCGGACCACCTTCCCGTTCCTGGACGAGTCGCTGGTCAGCGCCCGCGACAACGACCTGCCGCTGTGGAAGCGTGCCGTGCGCCCCGACCTGCCGGGTCTCTACTTCGTCGGGCTGCTCCAGCCCATCGGCGCGGTGATGCCGCTGGCCGAGGCCCAGGCCGAGTGGATCACCGAGATCCTCACCGGCGCCTACGCCTTCCCCGACCGCGGCGAGATCGAGGCCTCGATGCGCCGCGACCACGAGCGCAACAAGTCCCGGTTCTACGACTCGGCGCGCCACACCATGGAGGTCGACTTCGACTCCTTCCTCTTCGACCTGGCCCGCGAGCGCCGCCGCGGACGCCGGCGGCGCAGGCGCGAGCAGGCCGGTGTCTTGACCGCCGGCGGCGGGCGACCCGGCGCTGGCGGACGGGGGAGCGGGCGCGGGAGCGGACGCAGCGGGGCCTCCGGCCTGCGCCCCGGTACCGTGGGCCGGCGCCTCGTCGCCGCGGCGGGCAGGACCCGATGATCCCGGGACGCGCGCCGCGCAAGGCCCGGGGCCGCACCGCAGACAAGGCCGCGGCGGACCGCGCGGCCGGCGGCACGGCCGTGGTCACCGGCGCCGGCGGGGGACTGGGCCGGTTGATCGCGAAGCGACTGGCGGAGCAGGGCTTCGCCGTGTGCGTCACCGACCTCGACGCCGGGGCCGCCGAGGGTGTGGCCGCCGAGATCAACGCCTCGGCCCCGGAGAACGAGGCCACCTCCGCGGCCCTCGACGTGCGCGACGCGGACGCCTGCCGCGAGATCGCCTGTGCCCGGCGGGACCTGAGCCTGTGGGTCAACAACGCCGGGGTACTGACCACCGCGCCGGTCTGGGCGCAGGATGACCGGACCCGCGCCCTCCAGCTCGAGGTCAACGCCGCGGGCACGATCAACGGCACGCTGGCCGCCCTCGAGGCCTTCGGCGTCGGAGCGGCCGAAGGAACCGGGCCCGAGGGCACCGACGCGCGCCCCACCCGCGGCCCCGGCCCCGCGCGCGGCCACGTGCTCAACGTCGCCTCGCTGGCCGGGCTCGCCCCGGTCTCGGGCGAGGGCATCTACGCCGCGAGCAAGCACGCCGTACTCGGCTTCAGCCTCTCGACGGCCATCGACCTGCGCCGGGCCGGTCACAAGAAAGTGCGGATCTCCACCGTCTGCCCGGACGGGATGTGGACGCCGATGCTCTACGAGAAGCTCGACGACCCCGAAGCGGCCATGTCCTTTTCCGGGGTGCTGCTCCAATCCGAGGAGGTCGCCGACGTCGTCGCCGAGGTCGCCCGGCGGCCGAAGCTGGTGCGCGTCGTGCCGCGCTGGCGCGGGCTGCAGTGCCGCCTCTACGCCGCCGCGCCGTCGGTGGCCGTGCGCGGGGCGAAGCTCGTCGAGTGGGTCGCCCGCGCCGGGCAGCGCCGTGCGGCCAAGCGCCTGCGCGCCTGAGACGGCGACACCCGCGCGGCCGGGCGCCTCGCGTCTGGGACGGCGGTACCCGCCCGGCGCCGGTGGAGACCACAAAACGGCGACACCCGCCGACCCGCGGGATGCGGGGCGACGGGTGCGGGCGCGGCGTCGGAAATCGACGCCGGGAAAGCGGGGCTACTTCTCCGGGAACCAGCCGGTGACGGCCGGCTCGGTGTTCTCGTAGATGTGCTTGGCCTCGCGGTACTCCTCCAGGCCGGTCGGGCCCAGCTCGCGGCCGTTGCCGGAGCGGCCGAAGCCGCCCCACTCGGCCTGCGGCAGGTACGGGTGGTAGTCGTTGATCCACACCGTGCCGTGGCGCAGCGCGCGCGAGACGCGGTTGGCCGTGCCGGAGTTCGAGGTCCACACGCCGCTGGCCAGGCCGTAGCGGGTGTCGTTGGCGATCTTGATGGCCTCGGCCTCGTCGTGGAAGGTCTCCACGGTGATCACGGGGCCGAAGCCCTCCTCCTGGACGGCCGGGTTGTCGTGGGTGCACTGGTCGAGCACGGTCGGCGCGTAGAAGCAGCCCTTCTCGTGCTCCGGACCGCCCCAGTTGCCACCCACGCGCAGGCGGGCGCCGGCCTCGACGCCGCGCTTGACGTAGTCGGTGACCTTGTCGCGGTGCGCCTCGGAGATCAGCGGGCCGGTCTCGGCCTTCTCGTCGAAGGGGCCGCCCATGACGATCTTGCCGGCGCGCTCGACGAGCTTGTCCACGAACTCCTCGGCGATGGTGTCCTGCACGACCAGGCGGGTGCCCGCCGAGCAGACCAGGCCAGAGTCCATGAAGCCGGCGTTGAGGGCGTTGTCCAGGGCGGCGTCCAGGTCGGCGCCGGCGAAGACGACGTTCGGGTTCTTGCCGCCGAGCTCCAGGGCGACCTTCTTGACGGTCGGGGCTGCGGCGGTGGCGATGGCCTTGCCGGTCTCCAGGCCGCCAGTGAAGGAGACCATGTCGATGTCGTCGTGCTCGGACAGCGGGGCGCCGACGGTGCCGCCGTCGCCGAGGACCAGGTTGGCCACGCCGGCCGGCAGGCCCAGCTTGTCCAGGATGTCCATCAGCAGGATGGCGGTGTGCGGGGTCAGCTCCGCGGGCTTGAGCACGAAGGAGCAGCCGGCGGCGATCGCCGGGGCGACCTTCCAGGCGACCTGCAGCAGCGGGAAGTTCCAGGGGGTGATCATGCCGACCACGCCGACCGGCTCGTAGACGATGCGCGAGATGACCGTGTCGTCACCCGCGTCGACCAGGCGGCCGGGGTGCTGGTCGGCGATCTTGCCGAAGAAGGCGAAGCAGGAGGCGATGTCGTCCATGTCGCCCTCGGCCTCGACCAGGCGCTTGCCGGTGTCGAGGGCCTCGGCGCGGGCGAACTCGTCCTTGCGCTCCTTGAGCTGCTCGGAGACGGCGAGCAGGAGGTCACCGCGCTCGGCGGCGGTCTTCGAGGACCACACGCCCTCGTCGAAGGCGCGGCGGGCGGCGGCGATGGCGTCCTCGACGTCCTTCGCGGTCGCCTCGGAGACGACCCCCACCTCGGACCCGTCGGCCGGGCACGTGACGGTGCGCGTGCCGCCGTCGGAGGCGGCGCGCCAGGCGCCGTCGATGTAGAGCGTGGCGGGGGAGTTGTCCGATCCGGTCAAGAAGATCATTCCCTTTCTCTTGGTTCGTTGAGATCCGGCCGCCGCGTGCGTCGGGTGCTTGCCGACGCGCGCGGCGTGGGTGCGTGGGCGGCGTCGTGCGCCCCGCGCCTCGTTCCCAGTGTCCGCCTTCCGCGGCCCGCGCGCCACCCCCGGGGCGCGGGACCCCGACGTCAGCACCCGGAAAAGGGGACGTGCGCGCCGTGGGCGGGGGACGCTGTGACGTCGGGCACCGGGGCGTCGTCAAGCGTCCCGGCTGCGCCCTGACGGCGTCCTACCCGCCCGCGTCCCGGCGGCGTCCTACCTGCCGGCGTCCTCGTTGTCGCCGGCGACGACCTCCTCGGGGTCGGTGTCGTCGGGCAGGTTGTCGGCGTCGTCCCACTCGCTCGGCGGGGCGGAGTAGACCGCCTTGGTCGGCGTGCCGCGGTCGCCGGTCATGGTCATGAACGTCAGGTGGGCGTCGTAGAGGTCGAGCACGTCCGAGATGACCTGCTCGTGGGTGTAGCCGAGGATGTCGTGGCCCTGCGAGCCGGTGCCCGTGAAGACCTCGACCTGGAAGTAGACGTCCGAGGCCGTGCGCAGGTTGTGCGCGAAGTCCGGCACCGGGTAGGCGACCGGGTAGGCCTCGTACTTGAACTCGTCCTGGTCCTCGAACTTGACCACCAGGTCGACGTAGGGCAGCGGGTAGTCCGGGTGCTCGCCGCAGGTGCAGGTGACGTCGGCGCCCAGGCGCTTCATCTCGGCGGCGATCTCGCGGATGGCCGGCTCGGCGGTCTTGTCCAGGAACTCGCGGGTGTCCTTCAGCCCCGGGTAGGACATGCGGCGGGCCAGGCGCCGGCGCCAGGAGGTCTTCTCGCCCGGGCCGGTGGCACGGATGCGGCCGCTGAGCAGGCTCGGCAGCGCCGCACGGCGGGAGTCCAGGGAGTTGCGCTCGGAGCGCAGCACACGGAACAGGCTGTACATGACCAGGTACATCACCACCGAGAACGGCAGGCCCATCAGGACCGTGGCCGCCTGCAGGGTGTAGACGCCGTTGATGAACAGCATCACCAGGGTCAGCAGGCCCGTGATCACGGCCCAGACGATGCGCAGCCACGGCGCGCCGTCCGAGTCACGCTTGGCCGAGGACTTCGAGGTCATCGTCGCCAGGATCAGCGAGCCGGAGTCGGCCGAGGTGACGTAGAAGAACAGGCCGGTGAACACCGAGAGCCCGATGGTGAACAGCGCGCCGGGGAAGTGGTCCAGCAGCGTGAAGTAGGCGGATTCGGGCACCTCGACGGCCTCGTTGAGGAAGTCGATCTCACCGGTGCGGAAGATGTCGAGCGCGGCGTTGCCGAAGATGGACACCCACAGCAGGATGAACAGGAACGGGATGACCAGCACGCCGATGACGAACTGGCGCAGGGTGCGCCCGCGCGAGATGCGCGCCAGGAACAGGCCGACGAACGGCGCCCAGGCGATCCACCAGGCCCAGAAGAACAGGGTCCAGTCCTTCAGCCAGTCCTGCGAGGGGTAGGACGGGTCGCCGCCGTCGGTGAAGGCGAAGTTGTCCAGCATCATGCCCGGGAAGCGGGAGACGAAGTCACCGGTGTTCTGCACCAGGGCGGACAGCAGGTGCGCGGTGTTGCCGGAGAAGAGCACCCACAGCATCAGGAAGATGGCGAGGAAGACGTTGAGCTCGGAGAGCCGGCGGATGCCCTTGTCCACGCCGGAGACCGTCGAGATGATCGTGATGCCCACGGCCAGGACGACGAGGGCGACCTGGACGGTGGTGCCGGTCTCCCAGCCGAAGAGGTAGTGCAGGCCGTAGTTGAGGAAGACCACGCCGATGCCCAGCGAGGTCGCGATGCCGAAGATGGTGCCCAGCGTCGCGGCGATCTCCACGCCGTCGCCGATGGGGCCGCGCACGCGCTTGCCGACGATCGGGGCGAGCGCGGAGCGGATCGACAGCGGCAGGTGGTAGCGGTAGGCGAACAGGCCGAAGGCCATGCCCATCAGCGCGTACATCGCCCAGCCGGGGATGCCGTAGTGGAAGATCATCCAGATCGGGGCCATGCGCGCGGCCTCGTCCGACATCGCGGCGACGTCCGGCGGGGTGAGGTAGTTCGTCGCCGGGCCGGAGACGCCGAAGAACATCAGGTCCACGCCGATGCCGGCGGCGAAGAGCATCGCCGACCAGGTGAACATGTTGAACACCGGGGTCGAGTGGTCGGGGCCGATCTTGGTCTGGCCGACGCGGGAGAAGGCCACCACGAGCACGAAGAGGACGATCACGCCGGCGGTCAGGATGTAGTACCAGCCGAGGTTGGTCGCGATCCAGTCCATCGAGCCGAAGATGAAGGTCTCCGCGGCGTCGGGCCACAGCCACGCCCACAGGACGAAGGCGAGGATGATCACCGCCGTCGTCCAGAAGACCGGCGGGTTGACCGGTGAGTAATGTGGTCGGGTTTTTGCCATCGAAGCACTCCTGATGCGCCGCACAGGGCGGAGATAGGGGATCGTAAGGTCCATTCAAAGGTAACGCCGGGCTGTGGGCCCGCTGCATTCCCCTACAATTCGGGGGTGCTCATCGGCCGTTTTTCGGGGGTGAGTGTGTGCTGTATCGCAGGAACCCGGATCTTCGGTCGGGCACGGCGGGGTCCGCCCGGGCGTCTCGCGGGGGCACCCGGGCGCGGCGGTGGGGTCGTCGTGCCGCCGGCTCGGGCGGGGCCGTGCGCAGGGGTGTCCGGGCCGTGCTCCCGGTAGCCTCGGGACCGCACACCGCGGCGCCCGGGACGACCCGGGCACTGCGCGCCGCCGGGGCGGTGGCGCGCCGCCGCACCGAGGGGACGGCCCCGGAGATCGGAGAGGTTCAGCAGTGGATCAGTCCCCTGAGATGCACGCATCCCACACCCGCACACCACCCGGGGCCGGCGGTGAGCGCCCGCGTGCCGGCGCGAGCGTGGGCAGAGGCGGGGTCCTGCGCCGGGTCCTGGCGCCCTCGACGCTCGCGCGGCTGACCGTCGGCTGGGCGGCGGTCCTGCTCACCGCGTGGACCGGGATCCTCGACGCCGCGCCCGCCGCGGTGGCGCTCGCCGGGGTCGTCGCCGTCATCGTCTACTGCGCCTTCGGGGTGGTCGGCCAGGCCGAGGCCCTGGCGGTGCGCCTCGGCGAGCCCTTCGGCACCCTCGTGCTCACCCTCTCGGTGGTCTGCATCGAGGTGCTGCTCATCGCCGCGATGACACTCGGCGGCGCGCAGGGGGAGACGGCCGCGCGCGACTCGGTGACGGCGGTGACGATGATCATCCTCAACCTCGTCGTCGGCGCCTGCGTGCTCGTCGCCGTGCGTCGCGGCGCGGCGGTGCCCAACCGCCGGGGGATGGGCCTCTACCTGGCCATGATCGTCCCGCTGGGCGTGCTGACCTTCGCCGTCCCGCACGCCTTTCCCTGCGGCGCGTACCCGCTCGTGCCCGGCGTGGCGCTGGCCGTGGCGGTCGCCGGGGCCTACGCGGTGTTCCTCCGCGCCCAGACCGGCAGGCTCGCCCACCTCTTCGCCGAGCCCGGCCTGCGCCGCGCGGAGGAGCGGGCGCCGGACGTGACGGTGCCGGGGGAGCGGGTGCCGGAGGCGGAAGATAAAGAGGAAGGGGCGCGCCGGGAGCGGCGACGTCCCCGCGACCCGGAGATTCCGCTGCGCGCCGCACTGCTCGTGGCCACCGTGGCCCCGGTCAGCCTGCTCGCCCACGACATGGCCGGGCTCACCGACACGGTGCTCGCCGCCGCGGCCGCCCCGCCCGCGCTGGCGGGCCTGCTCGTCGCCGCGATCGTCTTCCTGCCCGAGTCGATCACCGCGCTGCGTGCCGCCGCCGCGGGCCAGGTCCAGCGGGTGGGAAACCTCGCCCACGGTGCCCTCGTCTCCACCGTGGGGCTCACCGTGCCCTGCGTGCTCGTGCTCGGCGCCGTGACCGGGCGGGCGCCCGTGCTCGCGGAGTCGCCGGCCAACCTGGCGCTGCTGGCCGCCACCGCGGCCGTGAGCTGCGCCGCCGTCGCCTCGGGTCGCCTGCGCGCCTGGCACGGCGTCGCCCATCTGGCGCTGTTCGGCGTCTTCGCCGTCCTGCTCGCGGCCGGATGACGCCCACCGCGCGCCGCGCACGTCCGTAGGATCGGGGCCATGGAACTGCGCGTGGTCACCGGAGACATCACCGTCCAGGACGTCGACGCGGTGGTCAACGCCGCGAACTCCTCGCTGCTCGGCGGCGGCGGGGTCGACGGCGCCATCCACCGCGCCGGCGGGCCCGAGATCCTCGCCGCCTGCCGTGAGCTGCGCGCCACCGAGCTGCCGGACGGCCTGCCCGCGGGCCGGGCCGTGGCCACGACGGGCGGGCAGATGCCCGCACGCTGGGTCATCCATACCGTCGGCCCGGTCCACTCGCGCACCGAGGACCGCTCGGCGACCCTCGCGTCCTGCTACCGCAGCTGCCTCGCCGTCGCCGACGAGCTCGGCGCGCGCACCGTCGCCTTCCCGCTCATCTCCGCCGGCGCCTACGGCTGGCCGCTTGACGACGCCGCGCGCATCGCCGTCGAGACCCTGCGCGCAGCGGGCGCGCACACGGGCGTCACCGAGGCGCGCCTGGTCGCCTTCAACGACTCCGTGCGGGTGCAGCTGGACTCCGCGTGCGGATAGCATGTGGACATGACCACGGATGAAGCAGTCAACTCACCGGAACTGAAGCCTCTCGACTGGTCCTCCTGGCGGCGCGTGCTCGTCGTCGTCGCCCACCCCGACGATCCCGAATACGGCCTGTCCTGCGCGGTCAACCGCTTCGCCCGCGCCGGGGTGGAGGTCCGTTACCTGCTGCTCACCCACGGCGAGGCCGGCATCGAGGGCCGCGCGCCCGAGGAGACCGGGCCGCTGCGCGCCGCTGAACAGCAGGCCGCCTGCGACGCCGTCGGCGCCGCCGGGCTGACCGTGCTGCGTCACCCCGACGGCATGCTCACCGAGGGGCTCGACCTGCGCCGCGACATCGCCCGCGAGATCCGCCGCTTCCGCCCGGACGCGGTGGCCACCATCCCCTTCGACCGTGAGGTGCCCTGGGGAGTGAACATGGCCGACCACCGGGTCGCGGGCCTGGCCGCCCTCGACGCCTGCCGGGACGCGGGCAACACCTGGGTCTTCCGCGAGCTCGCCGAGCGCGACGGCCTGGAGAAGTGGCAGACCTCTGCGTTCCTGGTGTGCGGCGACGCGCGTGCCGACGTTGCCGTGGAGGTCGAGAAGCAGGACGTCGACGCGGGCGTGGCCTCCCTGGCCTGCCACCGCGTCTACCTCGAGGCCCTGCCGGACCACGCCACCCCGGAGGACCTCGTGACCGGGGTGGCCGCTGCCGGCGGCGAGCGCGCCGGGGTCGACAACGCGATCACCTTCCGCTCGATCCCGCTCTAGACCCGCTCCCGCCGCGGGGTCGCGGTGGGAAAGCCCAGGTCAGGGCATAGATGTGTGCTGTGATGCAGACCATATCCTGTTGGTGTGGCGTTGCGGTGCGGGCGGCGTAATCTACCGGGCCATGACAACCCGGTCCGGGGCCCGCACGGCCCCGCGCCACGGTGCCCGGCTCGCCGCCGGCACCGCCGCGCTGGGGGTGGTGTTCGGTGACATCGGCACCTCCCCGCTCTATGTCCTCCGGGCGGTGTTCACCGTCCACCACGGCGCGGTCCCGCTGACCGACGCCACCGTCATCGGGGCGGTCTCCGCCCTGATCTGGACCGTCTTCCTCATCGTGGCGGTCAAGTACGTCCTGCTCGTCCTGCGCGCCGACAACGACGGCGAGGGCGGCGTGATCGCCCTGGCCGCCCTGGTGCGCGCCCGTGTCGCGGCCGCGGGCGGGGACACCTCGGCCCGGCGCCGTCTCCTGACCGTGCTCGGCGGCGTCGGCGTCTTCGGCGCCGCGCTCTTCTTCGGCGACGCCGTGATCACCCCGGCGATCTCGGTGCTCTCCGCCGTCGAGGGCGTGCGCGTGGCCGTGCCCAGGCTGTCGAACTCGCTCATCCTCCCGCTGGCCCTCGGCGTGCTCACCGCGCTCTTCGCCGCGCAGCGCCGCGGCACCGAGAAGGTCGGCCGCGTCTTCGGCCCGGTCATGCTCGTCTGGTTCCTCACACTGGCCGCCGTCGGCGTGCCCCAGATCCTCGCCCGCCCGGGCATCCTCGCCGCGCTCTCGCCGCTGCCCGCCGTGGAGTTCCTCGTCGGCCACCCGCTGGCCGGCTTCTTCGCGGCCGGCGCGCTCGTGCTGGCCACCACGGGGGCCGAGGCCCTCTACGCCGACATCGCCCACTTCGGCCGCCGCCCGATCCAGGAGACCTGGTTCGCGGTCGTCCTGCCCGCCCTGGTGCTCAACTACCTCGGCCAGGGCGCCGGGTTGCTGCGCGACCCGGCACGCGTGGCCGACCCCTTCTTCACCCTGGTCCCGCAGCGCTTCGGCTTCCTGCTGGTGCTGCTGGCCACCGCGGCGACCGTCATCGCCTCCCAGGCGGTCATCTCGGGCGCCTTCTCCGTGGTCCGCCAGGCGATCCGCCTCGGCCACCTGCCGCGCATGCGCGTGGTGCACACCTCGGAGCGGGCCTCCGGGCAGGTCTACATCCCGGCGGTCACCCTGCTGCTCTACTGTGCGGTCGTCGCGGTGATCCTCATCTTCCGTGACTCCGGGCGGCTCTCCTCGGCCTACGGACTGGCCGTGTGCACCGACTTCCTGGTCACCTCCACGCTGCTGTGCCTGTTGACCCGCTTCGGCTGGCGTTGGCCGGCCTGGGCGAGCGCGCTGCTCGCCGTCTGCCTGGCGGCCGTCGAGCTGCCGCTGGCCGCCGCCAACGCCGCCAAGATCGCCACCGGCGGCTGGCTGCCGCTGCTCATCGCGGCCGTGCTCGTGATCGTCATGGACACCTTCCGTCGCGGCGAGGCCCGCGTCCGCGCGGCCCGCCTCGCCCGGGAGGGCACCCTCGACCAGCTCGAGGAGAAGCTCGCCCTGCGCCAGCCCGCCCGCGTGCCCGGCACCGTGGTCTACCCGCACTCCCTGGTCGAGACCGCCCCGTTCTCCCTGCTGGCCACCACCGCGATGGGCCGCACGCTCCACCAGCGCGTCATCGTGCTCTCCGTGCGCACCCGTGCCGTCCCGCACGTGGCGCCGGGGGAGCGGCTGACCGTGCAACCCACCGCCACCCCGGGCCTGGAGCACTGGACGGTCGACCTCGGCTTCGCCGACGACGCCGACGTGGTCGGCGTGCTCGATGCCGCCGGCTGCGCCGGGCGGGTCACCGCCGTCACCGGGCCCGCCGTCACCGGGCCTGGCGTCACCGCGTCCGCCGTCGCCGGCCCCTCCGCGCGGGACGCCGGCGACGGGGAGGCCGGCCGCGACGGGCGGGGCGGCCCCGACGGTCCCGTCATGTGGGTGCTCTCGCGCGCCGAGGTCACCGTCACCGACTCGCCCGGCATGGCCCGCTGGCGCAAACGGCTCTACGTGCTGCTGACCCGGCTGGCCCCGCCGCCGCAGTGGACCCGGACGCTGCCGGAGAAAAGGTGCGTCACCGTCAGCCGGCGTGTGCCGGTGTGAGTCGCGACCCCTACAAAGGCTGCCCTTACCTGGGCTTTTCCGTCCTGCGGAAATGGCGGTATGCGTCCGAGGCCATTATCCTGGGAGCCATGGTGAAAAAGACTCTGCTGAACTGGCCGGTACTGCGCCAGTTGCGGGCGGGGGACATGTTCGGACGCGACCGCTCCACGCAGTCGAAGAAGTCCGCGACGCTGACCCCTCGTATCGCCGAGGCCGACCGCATGGTCAAGAGCGTGTGCCCGTACTGCGCCGTCGGCTGCAGTCAGCGTGTCTACGTCAAGGACGAGAAGGTCATCCAGATCGAGGGTGACCCGGACTCGCCGATCTCGCGCGGGCGACTGTGCCCCAAGGGCTCCGCCTCCGAGCAGCTGGTCAACTCCTCGACGCGTGTCACCGACGTCCTCTACCGCGCCCCGCACTCCACCGAGTGGGTCAAGATCGACCGCGAGAAGGCGCTGGACATGATCGCCGACCGCTTCCTCGAGGCCCGCCGCAACGGCTGGCAGGACCTCGACGAGAAGGGCCGGAAGGTCAACCGCACCCTGGGCCTGGCCGGGCTGGGCGGCGCGACGCTGGACAACGAGGAGAACTACCTCATCAAGAAGTTGTTCACCGCCGCCGGCGCCATCCAGCTCGAGAACCAGGCCCGCATATGACACTCCGCCACGGTTCCCAGTCTGGGATCCTCCTTCGGACGCGGCGGCGCGACTCAGCCGCTGCAGGACATGGCCAATGCGGACTGCATCGTGCTCCAGGGGTCGAACATGGCCGAGGCGCACCCCGTCGGCTTCCAGTGGGTCATTGAGGCCAAGAAGCGCGGCGCGCGCATCATCCACGTCGATCCGCGGTTCACGCGTACCTCCGCGGTGGCGGACAAGCACATCGCCATCCGCGGCGGCACCGACGTCGTGCTGCTCGGCGCGCTGATCAAGTACGTCATCGACAACGACCTGTACTTCCGGGACTACGTCCTGGCGTACACGAACGCGTCGATGCTGATCAGCGAGGACTACCGCGACACGGAGGACCTCGACGGTCTCTTCTCGGGCTACGACCCGGAGAAGGGCACCTACGACAACTCCTCGTGGTCCTACGCCCAGCGTGAGGACCTCGGCGAGGAGGCCTCGTCGTGGAACGTCAAGCGTGACCTGACCCTGGAGAACCCGCACACGGTCTTCCAGATCCTCAGGCGCCACTACTCCCGCTACACCCCGGAGATGGTGGAGAAGGTCTGCGGCATCTCGCCGGCCGACTTCGAGTACCTGGCCCGCTCCATCACGGACAACTCCAACCCGGAGCGCACGACCTGCTTCGCCTACGCCCTGGGCTGGACGCAGCACACCCTGGGCGCGCAGTTCATCCGCACCTGCGCGATCCTGCAGCTGCTGCTGGGCAACGTCGGCCGCCCCGGCTCGGGCATCATGGCCCTGCGCGGCCACGCCTCGATCCAGGGCTCGACGGACATCCCGACGCTGTTCCACCTGCTGCCGGGCTACCTGCCCATGCCGAGCGTGGACGAGCCGACGCTGCAGGACTACCTGGCCTCCGTCAACGCGCCGGACCAGAAGGGCTTCTGGCAGATCGGCGACTCCTACGCCGTGAGCCTGTTCAAGTCCTACTTCGGCGACGCCGCGACCCCGGAGAACGACTTCGGCTACGATCACCTGCCCAAGCTCAACGGGCCGGCCTCGACCTACCACACGCTGCAGCGCATGCTGCGCGACGAGGTCGACGGCTACATGGTCTTCGGCCAGAACCCGGCCGTCGCCCAGTCGCACGGCCACCTGCAGCGCATGGGCCTGGCCCACCTGAAGTGGCTCGTGGTCCGTGACTTCCAGACCATCGAGACCGCCAACTTCTGGAAGGACTCCCCGGAGATCAAGTCCGGTCAGCTGCGCACCGAGGACATCGCCACCGAGGTCTTCTACCTGCCGGCGGCCAACCACGTGGAGAAGTCGGGCACCTTCACCCAGACCCAGCGCATGCTGCAGTGGCGCTTCCAGGCCATCGAGCCGCCGGGAGACGCCCAGAGCGAGCTGGACTTCTTCTACCAGCTGGGCAAGAGGATCCGTCAGCGTCTGGCCGACTCGACCGACCCGCGCGACTGGGCCCTGCTCAACATGACCTGGGACTACCCGGAGGACGAGAAGGGCGACATCTCCGCCGAGGACGTGCTCAAGGAGATCAACGGCTACTACCTGACCGGCGAGAAGGCCGGCGAGCTGCTGCCCGCGTTCACCGAGATGCGCGCCGACGGCTCGACCTCGGGCGGCTGCTGGATCTACACCGGCGTCTACGCCGGCGGGGTCAACCGCTCGCAGAACAAGAAGCCCGGCTCCGAGCAGGACGAGGTCGCCTCCGAGTGGGGCTGGGTCTGGCCTGCCAACCGCCGCATGCTCTACAACCGCGCCTCGGCCGACCCGCACGGGAAGCCGTGGTCGGAGCGCAAGCGCTACATCTGGTGGGACGCCGAGAAGAAGCGCTGGGTCGGCCCGGACGTGCCGGACTTCCCGGCCACCCTCGACCCGGAGTACCGCCCCGAGCCGGACGCGGTGGGCCCGAAGGCCCTCTCCGGCACGGACGCGTTCATCATGCAGGCCGACGGCAAAGGCTGGCTCTTCGCCCCGACCGGCATGGTCGACGGCCCGCTGCCGACCCACTACGAGCCGCACGAGTCGCCGGTGCCGAACTACCTCTACGAGCAGCAGCAGTCGCCGACCCGCCTGGTCTTCCCGGGCGAGCGCAACCTGTCCGCCCCGGAGCCGGGGCAGCCGGGCAGCGACGTCTACCCGTTCGTGTTCTCGACGTACCGGCTCACGGAGCACTACACCTCCGGCGCGATGAGCCGCCGCCTGCCGTTCCTCGCGGAGCTGCAGCCCGAGCTCTTCTGCGAGGTCTCCCCGGAGCTGGCGGAGGAGCGCGGCCTGGTCAACGGCGGCTGGGCGACGATCGTCTCGCCGCGTGCGGTCATCGAGGCCCGCGTGCTGGTCTCCGAGCGCATCCAGCCGCTCAAGGTCGGCGGCCACGAGTACCACCAGGTCGGCCTGCCGTTCCACTTCGGCCGCTCGGACGACGCCCCGGTCTCCGGTGACACGCCCAACGACCTGCTGGGCATCACCCTGGACCCGAACGTGTCGATCCAGGCCTCCAAGGTCGGCGCCTGCGACATCCGCTCGGGCCGCCGCCCGCGTGGCCGCGCCGCGCGCATGCTGGTGCTGCAGTACCAGGAGCGCGCCGGCCTGACCCCGGCGACCGGCAACAAGCTGGTCTCGCGGGAGGCGGAGGCCGAGGCCGTCGCCGACGACGCCCTGGCCGGCGCCGACGGCGAGACCGACGGCATGGCGGCGCGCCCCAACGCCGGGGAGCGCGGCACCACCCGGGGAGACGACCGCCCGGGAGACGCCCGGCCCGGCGAGCAGCACAAGGAAGGGGAGTGACGTGTTCGTCAACCGGCTGACCGAGTGGCCCCGCCACGTCGGCTACGAGGAGGGCGCCCGCAAGGGCTTCTTCACGGACACCTCGATCTGCATCGGCTGCAAGGCCTGCGAGGTCGCCTGCAAGGAGTGGAACCGCAACCCCGTCGAGGAGTACCGGCTGACCGGCAAGTCCTACGACAACACCGGTGCCCTCGGCGCGGACACCTGGCGCCACGTCGCCTTCATCGAGCAGACCAAGCCGCGCATCGACGCCGCGCGCGCCTCCGGCCGCGCGCTCATCGACCTCGGCATGCCCGGTATGCCGTCGTCGGCGGCCACCGGAAACGCCGCGGGTGCCGCGACGTCGGCAAGCGAGGCGGCGGCCAATGCACGCGCCGCCGCCGAGGCCGCCGACGGCGCCGCGCCCACGCAGACCGGTACCGGGGGAGCGCCCACCGACGCCGTCGGCGCGCTCGCGGCCGGGCAGGTCGGCGCGGCGACCCCGGGCGCGGACATGTCCGGCACCCGGCACAACCCCGGCCCGCGCAGCGGCTCGCCGCTGGCGGCCGCCGCGGCCGGCAACCTCGGCCCCGACGGCGGGGTGGACACCACCCCGCCGGACACCCCGGACTTCCGCTGGCTGATGTCCTCGGACGTGTGCAAGCACTGCACCAACGCCGGTTGCCTCGACGTCTGCCCGACCGGCGCGCTCTTCCGCACCGAGTTCGGCACCGTCGTCGTCCAGGACGACGTCTGCAACGGCTGCGGCACCTGTGTCGCCGGCTGCCCCTTCGGCGTCATCGAACGACGCACCGACGGCGGCGTCAACGTGCGCGCCGAGCGCGGCGGGGCCGACTTCACGCCCGGCCAGCAGGCCGCGGCCAAGAACGTCGGCGTCGCCCAGAAGTGCACGCTGTGCTACGACCGCCTCAAGGAGGGCGAGACGCCGGCCTGCGCGAAGGCCTGCCCGACGACCTCGATCCAGTTCGGCGACCACGACGAGATGCTGCGCCGCGCCAAGGCGCGCGTGGCCGAGCTGCACGCCCAGGGCCTGACCGAGGCGCGCCTCTACGGCGCCAACCCCGAGGACGGCGTCGGCGGCACCGGCTCGATCTTCCTGCTGCTCGACGAGCCCGAGGTCTACGGCCTGCCGCCGGACCCGCGCGTGCCCACCGCGGACCTGCCGCAGATGGCGGCCACCGCGCTGAAGGCCGCGGCCGGCATGGTCGGTGCGATGGCCCTGGCATTCGTGATGGGAGGACGCAAGTGAGCGCCAACGACTTCGACTCCTACCGCCCGCCGGAGGAGCCCCGCCGCAGGCGGAAGCGCAAGAACCCGAAGCGCATGGGCGGCGGACGCGACAGCATCCTGCCGACCTTCGAGTTCGAGTCCTACTACGGCAGCCCCGTGGTCAAGGCCCCGCCGTGGGAGTGGCCGATCCCGACCTACCTGGCCCTCGGCGGCATCGCCGGCGGCTCCGCGCTGCTGGCCTGCGGCGCGATGGCCACCGGCCGGCGCAGGATGCTGCGCTCCACGCGCCTGGCGGCCATCGCCGCCGGTGCCGCGGGCTCGCTGATGCTGGTCGCCGACCTCGGCCGCCCGGAGCGCCTGCTCAACATGTTCCGCGTGTTCAAGCTCTCCTCGCCGATGTCGGTCGGCTCCTGGATCCTCGGCGGCTTCGGCGGCATGTCCGGCATCGCCTGCCTGAAGGAGCTCGACGAGCTGACGGGGAGGAAGCTGCCGCTGCCGCGCCTCGTGCGCAAGGCCGTCCACGCCGTGGCCGGCCCCGCGACCGTCGGCGCCGGTGTGCTCGGCGGCCCGCTGGCCGTCTACACCTCGGTGCTGCTCGCGGACACCTCGAACCCGACGTGGAACGCGATGCGCCACCGCCTGCCCTACGTCTTCGTCAGCTCGGCCACGCTCGCGGCCTCGGGCCTGGCGATGGTGACCACCCCGGTGAAGGAGACCGGCCCCGCGCGCGGCCTGGCCGTGGCGGGGGCGGCCTGCGAGCTGGCGGCGATGCAGGCGCTGGAGAAGTCCATGGACCCGGTCGCCGCCGAGCCGATGCACGAGGGCGACCCCGGTGCGCTGCTGCGCTGGTCCGAGGTCGCCGCGATCACCGGCGCGTGCGCCACCGTGGTCGTCGGCCGCAACCGCGCCGGTGCCGCGCTGGCCGGGGCGAGCCTGGTGGCCGCCTCCGTGCTGACCCGCTTCGGTATCTTCGGCGCGGGCATCGAGTCGGTGAAGAACCCCCGCTACACCGTGGTGCCGCAGAAGCGGCGCCTGGCCGAGCGCCGGGCCGCCGGCGACGTGGTCGACTCGATCACCACGGCGTCCTAGGCACCCGTCACCGGATGGTGACGGTGCCCTCCCCGGCGACGGTCTCGCCGATGACCGGGTAGCCGGGCACCTCGCCGACCACGAGCAGGCCACCGGAGGTCTGCGCGTCGGCCAGCAGGATCAGGTCCTTCTCGGCCAGCCCCTCCGGGACCTCGAGGTGCGGGCGCACCCAGTCGAGGTTGGAGCGCGAACCGCCGGGGATGAAGCCCTCGGCGAGCGACTCGCGCACGCCCTCGATGACCGGCACCTTCGTGTGGTCGATGACGGCGGAGACCCCCGAGGCGCGCATCATCTTGTACAGGTGGCCCAGCAGGCCGAAGCCGGTCACGTCGGTCGCCGCGCGGACGCCCGCGTCGAGTGCGGCCCGGGAGGCGTCGCGGTTGAGCGTGGTCATCACGTCGATGGCCTGCTCGAAGACCTGGCCGGTCTTCTTGTGGCGGTTGTTCAGGATGCCGATGCCGATCGGCTTGGTCAGCGTGATCGGCAGCCCGGCCTCCGCGGCGTCGTTGCGCATGATCTTGTCCGGGTCGGCCAGACCCGTGGCGGCCTGCCCGTAGAACGGCTCGGGCGCCTTGATGGAGTGCCCGCCGGTCACGGCGATGCCGGCGGCGCTCGCGACGTCCATGCCGCCGCGCAGCACCTCGGTCAGGATGTTCAGCGGCAGGGTGTCCTGCGGCCAGCCGACGATGTTGATGGTGGTCACCGGGGTACCGCCCATGGCGTAGATGTCGGAGAGCGCGTTGGTCGCGGCGATGCGGCCCCAGTCGTAGGGGTCGTTGACCACCGGGGTGAAGAAGTCCGTGGTGGAGATGACGGCCTGGTCGTCGTTGATGCGCACCGCGGAGGCGTCGTCGCCGTCGTCGAGGCCGACGATGACGTTCGGGTCCTGCATGCCGACGAGGTCCTTGACGGCGTCCTCGAGCTGTCCGGGCGGGATCTTGCACGCGCAGCCGCCGCCGGCGGCGAACGAGGTCAGGGCGATGTCGTGCGGGTCAACCGGTTGAGTGCTCATGGCCCCGACGCTACCTTCACCGCCGCCTCCCGCGCCGTGGTCGCGGGGGCGCCGTTGGTAGACTCCGGCGGCGGAGGCGTACGTGTCCTGGTGGGCGCCCCGGTCTTCAAAACCGGTGAGGCCGAGCATCTCGGCCTGGCGGGTTCGATTCCCGTCCGTCTCCGCCACGCTTGAAAGGGGTTGCGCGATGTCCAGGCGCAGGAGGAGCACGAAAGAGATTTCCGACGCCGCGTCGCCCGCCGCCGGCGGTACCGACCCGCGTCGGCGCGTGCCACGCACCGACACCCTGCTGGCGGGCCCGGCCGCGCAGGCGGCGCTCGCCGCCCACCGCGAAGCTGTGGTGCGCGCCGAGGTGCGCGGGATCCAGCAGGCGGTGCGCGCCGGTGAGCTCGCCCCCGAGCGCGCCGAGGAGGCGCTGGCCGGGCGGCTGGCGGAACTCGACACCACCTCCATGCACCCGGTGCTCAACGCCACCGGGGTGGTCGTGCACACGAACCTGGGCCGCGCCCCGCTCTCGGAGGCCGCCGTGGCGGCGCTGCAGCGCGCCGCCGGCTACGTTGACGTTGAGCTCGACCTGGAGAGCGGCCGACGCTCGGGCAAGCGCGGGGCCGCGACCGTGGCGGCGCTGCTGGCGGCCTGCCCGGCCGCCGAGGACGCCGTGGTGGTCAACAACGGCGCCGCCGGCCTCCTGCTGTCGTGCGCCGCGCTGGCCGGCGGGGGAGAAGCCGCCATCTCGCGCGGCGAGCTCATCGAGATCGGCGCCGGCTTCCGTCTGCCCGAGCTCATCGAGTCCGCGCACGTGGCCCTCCACGAGATCGGCGCGACCAACCGCACCCACCCCGCCGACTACGCCGCCGCGGCCGCCCGCCCGGAGGCGCGCGCCATCCTCAAGGTCCACCCCTCCAACTACCGCGTCGAGGGCTTCACCGCCGGCGTCGACCTGCCCGAGCTGCGCCGCATCGCCGACGACCACGATCTGGCGCTGATCGCCGACGTCGGCTCCGGGCTGCTGACCCCCGATCCCGCGATCCCGGACGAGCCGGACGTCGACACCGCGCTGCGCCAGGGCGCCGACGTGGTCATCGCCTCCGGAGACAAGCTGCTCGGCGGCCCGCAGGCCGGCGTCCTGCTCGGCCGGGCCGAGGCGATCGTCCGGCTGCGCCGCCACCCGCTCTACCGTGCCCTGCGCATGGACAAGCTGCGCTTCGCCGCCCTCGAGGCCACCGTCGCCGGCTCGCGGGTCCCGGTCGCCGATTACCTGCACGCCGACGCAGAGGAGCTGCGCGGGCGCGCCGAGGCGCTGGCCGCCGCGGTCGGCGGCGAGGTCGTCGTCCACGACGGCCGCGTCGGCGGCGGGGGAGCGCCCGGGGTGCCGCTGCCCGGCTGGGCGGTGCGTCTGACCGGGTCGCCTGAGGAGCTGGCCGCCGCGCTGCGCGCAGGGGAGCCGGCCGTGCTCGCCCGCCTGCACGAGGGCGCGGTCCTCGTCGACCCGCGCTGCGTGCCCGCCGAGCGCGACGCGGAACTGGCGGCCGCCGTGCGCGCCGCGCGCGAGTCGCTCACGCCGGAATTCCGGGAATCCCCGTGCACCGGCCCGGACACCGACCCGGACACCGACAAGGAGGCCTGAGTGTACGTCGTCGCCACCGCCGGACACGTCGACCACGGCAAGTCCACCCTCGTCCAGGCGCTGACCGGCATGCAGCCGGACCGCTGGGAGGAGGAGCGCCGCCGCGGCCTGACCATCGACCTCGGCTTCGTGTGGGCCACCCTGCCTTCCGGCCGTGACGTCGCCTTCGTCGACGTGCCCGGCCACGAGCGCTTCCTGGCCAACATGCTCTCCGGCCTGGCCCCGGTCGACGTCGTCGTCTTCGTCGTCGCCGCCGACGAGGGCTGGCAGCAGCAGTCCACCGACCACCTCGACGCCTGCGCCGCCCTCGGCGTGCGCCACGGCCTGGTCGTGCTCACCCGCGCCGACCGCGCCGACGCCGCGCAGATTGCCGCCACGACGGCCCAGGTGCGCGAGCGCCTGGCGCCCACCGGGCTTTCCGACGCCCCGCTGGTCACCGTCTCCGCCGTCACCGGCGAGGGCCTCGACGAGATGCGAGCCACCCTCGACGAGGTGCTCGCCGGGCTGCCGGCGACCGACGCGCAGGCGCGGGTGCGCGTGTGGCTGGACCGCTCCTTCACCATCAAGGGCGCGGGCACCGTGGTCACCGGCACGCTCTCGGCCGGCACCCTGAGCGAGGGCGACCGGCTGACCCTGGCCGCCCGCGACGGCGCGCGGGAGGTCGCCGTGCGCGGCCTGCAGTCCGAGGAGATCCAGGAGGGCCGCGTCGGCCCGACCAACCGGGTCGCGGTCAACCTGCGCGGCGAGGACGCCGACAGCATCCACCGCGGCGACGCCCTGCTCACGCCGAACGCCTGGTGGCTGACCGACACCGTGGACGTCGGCGTGGTGACCGGAGAGGGGCTCTCCGACGCCCCGCGCGAGGTCGCCGCGCACATCGGCACCGCCGAGCTCAACGCCGGGCTGCGTCGCCTCGACGACGCCCACGCCCGGCTCACCCTGCCGCGAAGGCTCCCGCTGACCCGCGGCGACCGCTTCGTGCTGCGCGCCCCCGGCGACCACGCGGTGCTCGCCGGTGTGGAAGTCCTCGACGTCGACCCGCCGGAGCTCGCAGGCCGCGGTGCGTCGCGCCGGCGTGCCGTCGAGCTGCCGGGGCTCAACCTGGCCGCCGAGGTCGCCCGCCGCGGGGCGGTGCGCGCCGCGACGCTTGCGACCATGGGCTGGCGGGTGCCGGAGGAGGCGCCCGCCGGCGTCGAGCGCCGCGACGGCTGGCTCATCGACTCCGCCTCACTGAAGCGCTGGGCGGAGGAGCTGGGCGAGGCCGTGGCCGGCGCAGACCGGATGAACCCGGGTGTGGCGCGCAAGGCCGCCGTCGACCTGCTCGGCCTGCCCGACGGCGGGCTTCTCGACGCCGCGGTGGCCGCCGCCGGGCTGACCGTGCGCGACGGCCGCGTGGTCGACCCCGCCCGCAAGGTGGACCTGGGCGCGGCCGAGGAGTCGGTCGCCCAGATCGAGGAGTGGCTCGGCGAGGAGCCCTTCCGCGCCCCCGAGGCCGACGAGCTGGCCGACCTGCGCCTCGGCGCCCGCGAGCTGGCGGCCGCCGAGAAGGCCGGCCGCATCATCCGCATCGGGCCGGACCGCTCCGTGGTCCTGCTCCCCGACGCCCCGGCACGCGCCGTCGAGGCGCTGGCCGGGCTGCCCGCACCCTTCACGCTCTCGCAGGCGCGCAAGGCGCTGGAGACCACCCGGCGCATCGCGGTGCCGCTGCTCGAGCAGATGGACACCCTCGGGCTGACCCGCCGCGAGGGCAACGCCCGCCGGCTGCGCTGAGCGGCGGCTGAGCGGCGGCTCCGCCGCCGCTCACGGGCAACCGGCCCGCCTTCGCTCGTGGGGGAGGGGACCCGCCGACGCTGAACTGAACGGCGCCTACTCGGTGTCCGCCCAGACCTCCTTCCAGATCCGCGCGAGGTCCGGGATCTGGTAGTGCGCGTTGAGCCCGCTGGGCTGGGGGACCACCCACAGTGCGGTGTCTTCCGGCCAGCCCGCGATGCCCTCGGGGTCCTGGCGGCCGATCTTGGCCTTGCGCCGCCCGAAGGCGTCGCGGAAGGCGGTGATCCCGGCGATCGCCACCGCCCGCGGCCGCATCCGGGACACCCGCTCGACCAGGCGCTCGGCGCCGGTACGCAGCTCGTCGCGGGTCAGCTCGTCGGCGCGTGCCGTGGCCCGGGCGACCAGGTTGGTCAGCGCCAGGCCGTGCGAGAGGAACGCCTCGACCTGGTCCTCGGACATGCCCGCGGCCACGTCGACCTCGCCGTCGACGAGCCCGGCGGCCGTCAGCGAGGGCCAGAAGCGGTTGCCCGGCCGGGCGAAGGGCGCGTTGACCGCCGCGGTCCACAGACCCGGGTTGATCCCGACGATGAGCAGCCGGACCGGCGTATCGGGGTCGGCCGGCATCAGGTCGTCGACGCCGTCGGGCATCCCGGAGAAGTCGTCGAGTTCGGCACGGGTGGGCCGACGCCCGCCGAGCGGGGAGGGGCGGCGCGGGGCTCCCTTCACTGTCGCGCCGCTCACGGGACGCGGTGGGTCCAGGCGTCGGTGCCGAACTTCTCGTCGACCAGGCGGCGGGCCGCGGCGAGGTCGTCCTCGCCGAGTTCGCCGGAGGTGGACGGGTAGCGCGACATGAACGCCTCGATGAGGGCGTCGATGACCTGCTCGCGCGGCACGCCGGTCTGCCGGCGCAGCGGGTCGACGCGCTTCTTTGCGCTGCGGATGCCCTTGTCGGAGATCTTGACCTTGCCGATGCGCAGCACCTCGGTCATCTTGTCGGCGTCGATGTCGTAGCTCATCGTCGTGTGGTGCAGCACGGCCCCGCGCACGCGCTTCTGCGCCGCGCCGCCGATCTTGCCGCCGGTGGAGGTGATGTCGTTGATCGGCACGTACCAGGCCTCCACGCCCAGCGACTTCAGCCCGGCGAGCACCCACTGGTCGAGGTAGCGGTAGGACTCCTCGTAGCTTAAGCCCCGCACGGCCTCCTCGGGCACGTAGAGGGAGTAGGTGACGCAGTTGCCGCCCTCCATGAACATCGCCCCGCCGCCGGAGATGCGTCGCACCGGTGTCACCCCGTGCTTGTCGACGCCCCGCTGGTCCAGCTCGTTGGCGTAGGACTGGTAGCTGCCGAAGACCACGGCGCGGTCCTCCCACTCCCAGAAGCGCAGCGTCGGGCCGCGCTCGCCCGAGGCGACCTGCTCGAGCAGCAGCTGGTCGAGGGCGACGTTGACGGGGCTGGGCTGGACCGTGCCGCGGATGACGGTCCAGTCGAAGTCGGTGAGGTCGCGCGCGCCGAGCACGGCGCGCCGGGTGGTCTGCGCGACGTCGTGAAGCGTGAAGCCGTGCAACTGCACGTCCATGCCCGCCAGGGCGCGCTCCAGGCGCGCCGTCAACGCGTCGGTGTCCTCGGACAGCGGGGCGCCGACCAGGGCGTCGTGAATCGCCTCGAACGCCTCCTCGGGCTCGAGGAAGAAGTCGCCGGAGACGGAGACCTCCGTGATCGCCTCGCCGTCCTCGACGGCGTCGACGACGACGAGCTTGCCGCCCGGGACCTTGCGCTCGAAGTGGTGACTTCGGGATGTGTTCGGTGAAACGTCGGACATGCCTCTCCACCATAGGAGGGAGCGGGCCCCCTGCGCCGATATATGCGGCCCGCCGCGCGTAACGTTGATTGAGGTTCACGTCATTTTGACCGCCGAGTGAAAGGACGATTCCGTGGAATCGAAAGCCTCACCCGCCTCCGGGAAGGACCGGCCGCGCACGCACCGCAACGTCGAGCGCGCCCGCCGGTTCCTCCGCGAGGTGACCTACCCGCACAGCATCCACCCGGCGCTGGTGCCGGGTGTCTCGGTCGACGACCAGAAGATCCGCTACCGCGTCGACCGGCCCATCGTGCTCACCGTCGGCGGGTTGATCATCGCCTTCGTCCTGTGGGGCATCGTCGCCCCGATGAACGTCTTCGACGTCTCCAGCGCCGCGCTCGACTGGCTGATGGTCAACCTCGGCTGGATCTTCACCGTGGTCGCCATCGGCATGGCCATCGTGCTGCTGTGCCTGGCGTTCTCGCGCTTCGGCAAGATCCCGCTCGGACTCGACGACGAGAAACCCGAGTACTCCACGCTGTCCTGGGCGGCGATGCTCTTCGCCGCCGGCATCGGCATCGCCATCATCTTCTTCGGCCCCTTCGAGCCGATGTCGCACTACCTGAGCCCCCGCCCCGGCGCCTACGAGCCGGCGACGCAGGAGGCCGTCATCGGCGCGCTGGCGCAGTCCGCCCTGCACTGGGGCGTCAACGCCTGGGCGATCTACGCCGTGGTCGGCCTGGCCGTCGCCTACGTCTCCTACCGCCGCGGGCGCGTGCCGCTGATGAGCTCGATCCTCACGCCGCTGTTCCGCAACAAGGACACCGACTCGCTGCCCGCGCGCATCATCGACGGGCTGGCCATCATCGCCACCCTCTTCGGCACCGCGGCCTCCCTGGGCCTGGGTGCCCTGCAGATCGGCACCGGATTCCAGCTGGTCACCGGCTGGTCGACGACCGGCAACACCGTCGCTCTGATCATCATCGTCGTGCTGACCTGCGGCACCATCGCCTCGGCGACCTCCGGGGTGGCCAAGGGCATCCGGTGGCTGTCCAACATCAACCTCGTGCTGGCCATGGGGCTGGCGATCTTCTTCTTCGTCGTCGGGCCCACGGCCTTCCTGGCCAACATGATCCCGGCCGTCGTCGTCGACTACGTCGGCTCCCTGCCCGAGGCGCTCTCGGCGAACATGGGCCAGGGCGAGGACATGCAGGAGTTCCTCTCCGGCTGGACCACCTTCTACTGGGCCTGGTGGGTCTCCTGGTCGCCGTTCGTCGGCGTCTTCGTGGCCAAGATCTCCAAGGGACGGACCATCCGCGAGTTCGTCCTCGGTGTGCTGTTCATCCCCGGCAGCATCATCATCCTGGCGTTCACCATCCTGGGCGGCACGGCCATCTGGCTGCAGCGCGAGAGCGGTGACATCGTGCCCGGCAACGACCCGGCGAACATGCCGCCGGCCGAGGAGATCTTCTTCATCGTGCTCGACCACCTGCCCGGCGCCCAGATCGTCGCGCCGGTGGTGCTGGTCATGCTCGCCGTCTTCTTCATCACCACCGCCGACTCGGCCTCGCTGGTCAACTCCCAGCTCAGCCAGCGCGGCAACCCCAACCCCAACCGCCTGGTCACCGCCTTCTGGGCGATCTGCATGGCCGGCATCGCCGCGGTGATCCTGCTCGCCGGCAACGAGAACGCGCTGCAGGGCCTGCAGAACTTCGTCACCGTCACCGCGCTGCCCTTCGCGGTGATCCTGATCCTGATGATGCTCGCCCTGCTGCGTGAGCTGCGCGGCGACCCGCTGGCATTGCGGCAGCGCTTCGGCGAGGAGGCGCTGGCCGGTGCCGTGCTGCACGGCGTGCGCGACTACGGCGACAACTGGATGATCTCCGTGGAGGGCACCGCCGACGAGGACTACGCCGCCGGCGCGGCCTTCGACTCGACGGCCGCCGAGTACACCGAGTGGTACGCGCGCACCGACGAGGAGGGCAACCGCGTCGGCTACGACTACGAGACCGGCGAGTACCTCGAGGAGGTCAACGACTCCGCCGCCACCGACGGCAGCTGGGACCCCGAGGAGGGGGAGAGCGGTGCCGTGGACTCGGCGGACGCGGATGACGCCGTGGGGCCGGCTGGTGCGGTTGGCTCAGACGACGCGGATGGCGTCGCGGGTTCGGCCGGCTCAGACGACGCCGCCGGCTCGGCCGGCGCCGCCGGTTCCGAGACCGCCGACGGTGCCTCGGACGGGGAGCCGAAGGCCTAGGGCACTCAGTGTGCGTCTGCGGCGCCGGGGCGGTCTCCGCCTCCGGCGCCGTCTCCGTCTGAAGGGCACACGCCGTCTTAAGCGCCGTCGCCGTCTTAGGGGTTCCCGCGGTCTCCGGGGCCCTCGCCGCGCGTGAGGAACTCGGCGATGGCCGGCCACTCGCGCTCGGCCTGGGCACGCGCCGAGTCGAAGGCGGCGTTCAGGCGCGCCTCGTCGAGCTCCCGCGAGGAGACCAGCTCGCCCTCGGGGGCGAAGAGGTAGGCCCGTCCCTCGGCCTCGAGTTCGCGCAGGTGCGCCATCGTCGCGTTGTAGCGCTCGTGGCGCGTCAGCAGCCGCTCGGCGACCGCCGGGCGGCGCCGCAGCAGCGTGCGGATCGCCCGCGGGTGCCCCAGCGGCGGGCGCACGAATCCCGGGGGACGGGTCAGGATCACCAGGAAGCGCTCGAAGCCGTCGGCCTCCGCGGCGTCGACGGGGATGCCGCCGGAGGGCCCGAGCGCGCCGTCGACGTACTCGCGCCCGTCGATCTCGGTGGGCGGCATGATCACCGGCAGCGACGAGGAGGCGCGCACCCGGTGGAAGAGGTCGACCATCCCGTCGACGTCGTCGGCCGACCAGTAGACGTGCTCGCCGGTCTGCGCGTCGACCGCGCCGATGCGGAACGGGATCTCGGGGCGGGGCCGCTCGGGGAAGCGGTCGGCGGCGTAGATGTACTCGGAGTGGAAGAACCCCTTGCCGCGCAGGAACCAGCTGAGCCCGGCGAACTCGGGCTCCTGGGCGGCCTCGACGAAGTTGCGGTGCAGCTGGCGGCGGTCGCCGTCCAGGTAGGCGACGGTGTTGGTCGCCCCGGCGGAGATGCCGCCGACCCAGCCGACGCGCACGTCGTTCTCCAGCAGCACGTCGAGTACACCGGCGGTGTAGACGCCGCGCATGCCGCCGCCCTCCAGGACGAGGGCCGTCGTCGGTGCATTCAGACTCACGACGGACCAGCCTAACGGACGGGCGGTTTGGTGGGGTCTGCTACTGTGACACGCGTCATCCGCGGGAGCCCCGGAAGCAGGGGCTGAGATGCCGGTAAGGCCCGGCGAACCGTAGAACCTGATCCGGTTAGCACCGGCGCGAGGAAAGGATTCCGTCCGTCATGCGTGAAAACACGCCTGCCGCGAACGCGGCACCAGTCCAGTCTGCCCAGAACGAGAACGAGCGGGCCAGGCAGAACAAGTGGGGCAAGAAGGACAAGCAGGACAAGACCCCCGGCCGCCTGAACTGGCGCGTGGTCGACATCATCGTCGCCGCCGTGCTCGGCGTGACCTGCGGCCTGATCTTCTGGGTGTGGAACTCCGTCGGCTACGCCTGGACGACCACCATGGACGCGCTGACCCCGGGCCTGGGCGGCATCGCCATCGGCATCTGGCTGCTCGGCGGCACCGTCGGCGGCCTGGTCATCCGCAAGCCCGGCGCCGCCCTGTTCGTCGAGGTGCTCGCCGCGGTCGTCTCGGCGACCCTGGGCAACCAGTGGGGTATCGGCACCGTCTACTCCGGCCTGGCCCAGGGCCTGGGTGCCGAGCTGATCTTCGCCGCCTTCGCCTACCGCCGCTTCGGGCCGGTATCCGCGGCCCTGGCCGGCGCGGGCGCCGGCGTCGGCGCGATCGTCCTGGAGCTGTTCACCGCGGCCAATCTGGCCAAGACCCTGGAGTACAACCTCATCTACGCCGGCTGCGTGATCGTCTCCGGCGCCGTCCTCGCGGGCCTGCTCGGCCACGCCCTGGTCCGCGCGCTGGCGCGCACCGGTGCGCTGGACCGCTTCGCGGCCGGCCGCGAGGTCCGCGCGTGAGCGTCGTCGCCCGCGACTTCGGCTACCGGTACGCCACCCGCAGCACCCCGGCCCTCGAGCACGTCGACCTCGACGTCGCCGACGGCGAGCGCGTGCTGCTCACCGGTGACTCCGGGGCCGGCAAGTCCACACTTCTCGCCGCGGTCGCAGGTGTGCTCGGCGGCGCGGACGAGGGCGAGCGCACGGGCACCATCGACACCGACGGCACCGTCGGGCTCGTCCTGCAGGACCCGGAGAGCCAGGTCATCGCCTCACGTGTGGGCGACGACGTCGCCTTCGGCTGCGAGAACCTCGGCGTCGCCCCCGACGAGATCTGGCCGCGCGTGCGCCGCGCCCTGGAGCTCGTCGGCCTCGACCTGCCGCTGGACCACCCCACCTCCCGGCTCTCCGGCGGGCAGAAGCAGCGCCTGGCGCTGGCCGGCGTGATCGCCATGGGCGCGCGCACCCTGCTGCTCGACGAGCCGACGGCCAATCTCGACCCGCAGGGCGCCCGCGACGTCGCCGCGGCGGTGCGGCGCGTGTGCGCCGAGACCGGCGCGGGCCTCATCGTCGCCGAGCACCGCACCGAGCTGTGGGCCCCGCTGGCCACCCGCTTCCTGCACCTGGCCGCCCCGAAGGCCGGCGGCGGCATCCGCGAGATCACCGCCGCCGAGCTGCCCGGCCGCCCCGAACTGCCCGCCGCCCGCCCCGGACGTGCCCAGGCCGAGCCGGTGCTCACCGGCCGCGGCCTGGTCACCCGCGCGGGCGCGGCCCCGGACGTCGCGCTCCCCGAGGCCTGCTCGACCGTGATCACCGGCCCCAACGGCGCCGGCAAGACCTCGCTGCTGCTCGCCTTGGGCGGCCTCGACCGGCCCCGCCGCGGCGAGGTGCGTCTGCGCGGTGTCGAGGGCGCCCCGCACACCTGGCGCTCGGCGGCCCTGGCCCGCCGCATCGGCACCGTGTTCCAGGACCCCGAGCACCAGTTCGTCGCGCGCAGCGTCGCCGAGGAGCTGGCCGTCGGCCCCCGGGTGGCCGGCCTCGACGAGGCGGCCGCCGACGCCCGCGCCGAGGAGCTCATGGACGCCCTGGGCCTGACGCACCTGCGCGCGGCGAACCCCTTCACGCTCTCCGGCGGGGAGAAGCGCCGCCTGTCGGTGGCCACCGCGCTGGCCGCGGCCCCGCAGGTGCTGCTTCTCGACGAGCCGACCTACGGCCAGGACCCGCGCACCTTCGCCCGCCTGGTCGAGATGCTGCGCGCCCTGACCGACAAGGGTGTCACGGTCGCCTCCGTGACTCACGACGAGGACTTCGCGGCCGCCCTCGGCGACCACCGCGTCACCGTCGGCGCCGGGACGGGGGAGCGGGCGTGAACCTCATCTCGAAGACCAACCCCGTCACCCGCGTCGCCGGGCTCGCGCTCATGACGACCCCGCTGCTGATCAGCGTCGACTGGCTCTCCGCGGCCGTCGCGCTCGTGCTCACCGTCGCACTCGCCCCGCTGTGCGGCGTGGGACCGCTGACGCTCGCCAAGCGCGGCTGGCCGATCCTGGCCGTCGCGCCCGTCGCCGGCGTCTCGATGGCGCTCTTCGGCAGGCCCCAGGGCCACGAGTACTTCTCCTTCCTCGTCGCCCACGTCACCGACAACTCCCTCGAGCTCGCCCTGGCGGTCACCCTGCGCGTGTGCGCCGTCGCGCTGCCGGTGGTCGTGCTCGTCGCGCACATCGACCCGACCGACCTCGGCGACGGCCTCGCCCAGATCGCGCACCTTCCCGAGCGCTTCGTCATCGCCGCGATCGCCGGCGCCCGGCTGATCACGCTCTTCCGCGACGACTGGGTCTCGATGTCCCGGGCGCGCCGGGCACGCGGCATCGCCGACCGCGGCCGCCTGCGCCACCTGGCGACCCTCTCCTTCGGCCTGCTGGTCATCGGACTGCGCCGCGGTTCGAAGCTCGCCGTGGCCATGGAGGCCCGCGGCTTCGGGCGTGCGGGCAGGCGCACGTGGGCGCGGACCTCGACGGTCTCGCTTGCCGACGCCGCGTTGCTCGCCGTCTGCGTCATCGTCCCGGCGTTGGCGCTGGGTGCGGCCATGTCGGCGGGCACCTTCCGGTTCCTGGGCGCGTGACGGTGTGACGGCTGCGTCGCCGGTGTGACGGCTGCGCCGTCGGTGTGACGGCTGCGCCGTCACACCCGGGGAGCCGCCCCACCCGGGGACGGATGCGGCCGGCGGATGCTCACGGCCGGGGAACGCATGCCGGGGGAGCGCGCACGCCGAGGGAGCGCGCACGCCGGGGGAGCGGGGGCGGAGCTGTCGCTCCGGGGACGTGCACGCCGGGGATGTCGCTCCGGGGGAACGGGGCGTGGGGCTCTCGGCACGCGGGAGAGATGTGGTATTCCGCATAGCAGAATGTGAGCTAGATTAAATCACCCCCGGATGTGTGTGAAGCATTAAATGGTGTTACTAGTATTTTCCCAGCTAAACCGGGCACAACCGGAAATGTCCGTGCGTACGGGGCCTAACGCCTTTACCCCCGGTCACAGCGAAAAGTAATATTCCCCCTAATCCCGATCCGTCTCCCTATGACTGTGAAAGAGAAAAGCACCATGAAACTCAGAAAGATCGTGACGGTGCTCTCCGCCGGCGCGCTCGTGTTCGGTATCGCCGCCTGCTCCAGTGACGGGGACAACGGCGGCAGCGGCGACTACGTGACCACCTTCAGCACCGAGCCGCAGAACCCGCTGCTGCCGGCCGACACCAACGAGGTCGGCGGCGGCAACATCATCGACCTGGTCTTCTCCGGCCTCGTCTACTACGACGAGGAGGGCGAGGTGCACAACGAGGTCGCCGAGTCCATCGAGTCGGACGACTCGCAGCACTACACCGTCAAGATCAAGGACGGCGAGACCTTCTCCGACGGCACCCCGGTCACCGCCGAGAGCTTCGTCAAGGCGTGGAACTACGCCGTGGAGAACTCCCAGAAGTCCGCCTATTTCTTCGAGCCGATCCTCGGCTTCGAGGAGGGTGCCTCGTCCATGGAGGGCCTCAAGGTCCAGGACGACCACACCTTCACCATCGAGCTGACCCAGCCGGAGTCCGACTTCGCCACGCGCCTGGGCTACTCCGCCTTCTACCCGCTGCCCGAGGTCGCCTACGACGACATGCAGGCCTTCGGCGAGAACCCCGTGGGCAACGGCCCCTACAAGCTGGATTCCTGGAACCACAACCAGGACGCCACCGTCGTGCCCGACGAGAACTACGAGGGCGACCGCAAGGCCCAGAACGACGGCGTCCAGTTCGTCTTCTACACCAACCCGGACGCGGCCTACGCCGACCTGCTCTCCGGCAACCTCGACGTCCTCGACGCCGTGCCGGACAGCGCCTTCTCCAACTACGAGCAGGAGCTCGGTGACCGCTCGGTGAACAAGCCGGCCGCGATCTTCCAGTCCTTCACCATCAACTCCGACGAGGAGCACTTCACCGGCGAGGAGGGCAAGCTGCGTCGCGAGGCGCTGTCGATGGCCATCGACCGCGAGGAGATCACCGACACGATCTTCCAGGGCACCCGCACCCCGGCGACCGACTTCACCTCCCCGGTCATCCCGGGCCACTCCGACTCGCTCGAGGGCAAGGAGGTCCTCGAGTTCAACCCGGAGAAGGCCAAGGAGCTGTGGAAGAAGGCCGACGAGATCTCCCCGTACTCCGGTGAGTTCACCATCGCCTACAACTCCGACGGCGGCCACCAGGCGTGGGTCGACGCGGTGACCAACCAGCTGCGCAACAACCTGGGCATCGACGCCAACGGCGCGCCGACCCCGGACTTCAAGACCATGCGCGACGAGGTCGAGAACCGCACCGTCAAGGGCGGCTTCCGCACCGGCTGGCAGGCCGACTACCCCTCGCTGGGTAACTTCCTCGAGCCGCTCTACGCCACCAACGGCGGCTCCAACGACGGCGACTACTCCGACAAGGCCTTCGACGACAAGCTGCGCCAGGCCGCCGGTGCCACCGACGACGAGTCGGCGGACCAGTCCTACAACGAGGCCCAGGAGATCCTGCTCCAGGACCTGCCGGCCATCCCGCTGTGGTACTCCAACATCGTCGGCGGCTACTCGGAGAACGTCGACAACGTCGTCTTCTCCTGGAAGCAGGTGCCCCTCTACTACCAGATCACCAAGAAGTAACACCCCCGCTGTAAAGGTCGACCATGCTCCGCTACACCGGTCGGCGGCTGCTGCAGATGATCCCCGTGTTCTTCGGGGCGACCCTGCTGCTCTACGCGATGGTGTTCCTGATGCCCGGAGACCCCGTCGAGGCACTCGGCGGGGATCGCGGGCTGTCGGACGCCGCGCGGGAGCGCATCACCGCCGAGTACAACCTCGACAAGCCGTTCCTCGTCCAGTACCTGCTCTACCTGAAGGGCATCGTCACCCTCGACTTCGGCACGACCTTCTCCGGTCGTCCCGTCTCCGAGGCGATGGCCAACGCCTTCCCCGTCACCATCAAGCTGGCGGTGATGGCCCTGATCTTCGAGGCGGTCTTCGGCATCGCCTTCGGCCTGTTCGCGGGCATGCGCCGCGGCGGGATCTTCGACTCGACCGTGCTGGTCGTCTCCCTGTTCGTCATCGCCGTGCCCTCCTTCGTCATCGGCTTCGTGCTCCAGTTCGTCGTCGGCGTCAAGTGGGACCTGCTGCCGGTGACCGTGGGCAACCACGAAGACTTCATCTCCCTGCTCATGCCGGCGGTCGTCCTCGGCGCGCTCTCCTTCGCCTACGTGCTGCGCCTGACGCGCCAGTCCGTCTCGGAGAACCTGCGCGCCGACTACGTGCGCACCGCCCGGGCCAAGGGCCTGGGTAAGGGGCAGGTCATGGTCCGCCACGTGCTGCGCAACTCGCTGATCCCGGTGGTGACCTTCCTCGGTGCCGACCTCGGCGCCCTGATGGGCGGCGCGATCGTCACCGAGGGAATCTTCGGCATCAACGGTGTGGGCGGCGCGATCTACCAGGCGATCCTGAAGGGCGAGCCGACCACCGTCGTCTCCTTCACCACCGTCCTGGTCATCGTCTACATCGTGGCCAACCTGCTCGTCGACCTCATCTACGCCGTGCTCGACCCGAGGATCCGCTATGCCTGACCGTCACGACATTCCCGAGACCGAAGCCCGCACCGACGTCCACGCCGGCGCCCCGGTCGCCGACGAGCAGTTCTTCGCGGCCCGCCGCGGCCAGGAGCACTTCATCGCCGACGGCGACGAGGCGGGCCTCGGCGCCGTCGACGCCGTCGCCGACGAGTCCGCACCCGCCTCCCAGTGGGTCGTCGCCTGGCAGTACCTGCGCCGCCGGCCCCTGTTCTGGATCTCCGCGGTGCTCATCCTGCTGGCCCTGGTCACCGCGGCCTTCCCGGGGCTGCTCTCCGGGGCCGACCCGCGCGCCTGCGACCTGGCCAACTCCCTGGGCGGGCCGACCTCCGGCCACCCCTTCGGCTTCGACCGCCAGGGCTGCGACATCTACGCGCGCACCGTCCACGGCGCGCGTGCCTCGGTGTCCGTCGGCGTGCTGACCACCATCGCCGTGGTCATTCTGGGCACCGCGATCGGCGCGGCCGCCGGCTTCTTCGGCGGCTTCCTCGACACCCTGCTGTCGCGTCTGACCGACATCTTCTTCGCCGTGCCGCTGGTGCTGGCCGCCATCGTGGTCATGCAGATGTTCAAGGAGCACCGCACGATCGTCACCGTCGTGGTCGTCCTGGCGCTCTTCGGCTGGACCAACATCGCCCGCATCACCCGCGGCGCGGTGATGAGCGTCAAGAACGAGGAGTACGTCACCGCGGCCCGCGCACTGGGCGCCTCGCGGATGTCGATCCTGCGCTCGCACATCCTGCCCAACGCCGCCGCGCCGATCATCGTCTACGCCACGGTCGCCCTCGGCACCTTCATCGTCGCCGAGGCCACGCTGTCCTTCCTGGGCATCGGCCTGCCGCCGACGGTGGTCTCCTGGGGCGGCGACATCTCGGCGGCGCAGGCCTCCCTGCGCACCCAGCCGATGGTGCTGTTCTGGCCGGCCATCGCGCTGGCCCTGACCGTGCTGAGTTTCATCATGATGGGCGACGTCGTGCGCGACGCCCTGGACCCGAAGGCGAGGCAGCGATGAGCCACCCGATCGACAACGGCAACTCCGCGAACACCACGCGCACCGCACCCGAGGGGGCCACGCGGGAGCCGGCCCCGGACACCCCGCTGCTCGAGGTCGACGACCTCCACGTCTCCTTCACCTCCTCGACCGGCGTGGTCGAGGCCGTGCGCGGCTTCAACCTGACCGTCTACCCGGGCCAGTCCGTGGCCATCGTCGGCGAGTCCGGCTCCGGCAAGTCCACCGCGGCGATGTCGCTGCTGGGCCTGCTGCCCGGCACCGGCAAGGTCACCGGCGGCTCCATCCGCTTCGACGGCGAGGAGCTCGTCGGGCTCTCCGACAAGGAAATGCAGCACTACCGCGGTTCCGAGATCGGCCTGGTGCCCCAGGACCCGATGAGCAACCTCAACCCGGTCTGGCGCATCGGCACCCAGGTCGCCGAGGCGCTGAAGGCCAACAACGTCGTCCCGCACTCCGAGATCGGCGACCGCGTCGACCAGCTGCTCGAGGAGGCCGGCCTCGAGGGCGGGGGAGGGCGGGCACGCCAGTACCCGCACGAGTTCTCCGGCGGCATGCGCCAGCGCGCGCTGATCGCCATCGGCCTGGCCGCCAACCCGCGCCTGCTCATCGCCGACGAGCCGACCTCCGCGCTCGACGTGACCGTGCAGAAGCGCATCCTCGACCACTTGGGCCGGCTGGCCCGCGAGCACCACACCGCCGTGCTGTTCATCACCCACGACCTGGGCCTGGCCGCCGAACGCGCCGAGCACCTCGTCGTCATGCACCGCGGCCGCATCGTCGAGTCCGGGCCCAGCCTGGACATCCTGCGCGACCCGCAGCACCCCTACACGCGTCGCCTGGTCAAGGCCGCGCCCTCGCTGGCCTCCGCCCGCATCCAGACCGCCCGCGAACAGGGCAAGGTCACCGACGAGATGCTGGCCAAGACCGTCGCCGCCGACGACGGCGAGGTCGACAAGGTCATCGAGGTCAAGGGCCTGACCAAGGAGTTCGACGTGCGCGGGCGCAAGGGCGAGAAGAAGACCCTGCGCGCCGTCGACGACGTCTCCTTCTACGTGCGCCGCGGCACCACCACCGCACTCGTCGGCGAGTCCGGCTCGGGCAAGTCGACCGTGGCCAACATGGTCCTCGGCCTGCTGCAGCCGACCGCCGGGAAGGTCTACCTCGGCGGGCGTGACCTCGACGAACTGTCCCCGAAGGAGAAGTTCGCCGTGCGCCGCCGCATGCAGGTCGTCTTCCAGAACCCCTACGGCTCCCTGGACCCGATGTTCTCGGTCTACCGCTGCATCGAGGAGCCGCTGACCACGCACAAGGTGGGCAGCCGCAGGGAGCGCGAGCAGAAGGTCGCCGAGCTGCTCGACAAGGTCTCGCTGCCGCGCTCGGCGATGCGCCGCTACCCCAACGAGCTCTCCGGCGGCCAGCGCCAGCGCGTCGCCATCGCGCGTGCGCTGGCGCTCGACCCGGAGGTCCTCGTCCTCGACGAGGCCGTCAGCGCCCTCGACGTGCTGGTGCAGAACCAGATCCTCACGCTCCTGGCCGGCCTCCAGCGTGACCTGGGCCTGAGCTACCTGTTCATCACCCACGACCTCGGCGTGGTCCGCCAGACCGCCGACGACGTGGTGGTCATGGAGAAGGGCCGCCTCGTGGAGAAGGGCGGGGTGGACCAGATCTTCGACGCCCCCGCCCACGACTACACGCTCAACCTCATCGAGGCCGTCCCCGGCCTCGGCATCGAGCTGGGCACCGGCGAGCACCTCTAGCCCCGGCAGCGTAAAGCGCCCGCCTCCCGGAAGGGGAGGCGGGCGCTTGGTCGTGCGCGACGTCGTCAATTCACGTGAATTTACGTGCGCCACGTCGCAGGTCGGCTGCGACGGCGGGGCACGCACGGCGTCGGCAGGTGAATTTCCGACGCCGCGCGTGGCCGGGCTAGGCGATACCCTCGCGGCGCTTGAACTCGCGGCGGCGGGCGTGCAGGATCGGCTCGGTGTAACCGGACGGCGACTCGGTGCCCTTGAGGATCAGGTCCTTGGCGGCCTGGAAGGCGATCGAGTAGTCGAAGTCGGCGGCCATCTCGCGGTACTCCGGGTCGCCCTCGTTCTGCTTGTCGACGACGGCGGCCATCCGCTTGAGCGACTCGACGACCTCGTCCTCGGTGACCACGCCGTTGACGATCCAGTTGCACAGCAGCTGCGAGGAGATGCGCAGCGTGGCGCGGTCCTCCATCAGGTCGATGTCGTGGATGTCCGGGACCTTGGAGCAGCCCACGCCCTGCTCGACCCAGCGGACGACGTAGCCGAGGATGGACTGGCAGTTGTTGTCCATCTCCTGGCGCTTCTCCTCGTCGCTCCAGCCGGTGTCAGCGGCGACCGGGACGGTCAGCAGGTCACGCAGCGTGTCGCGGCGGCCGGCGGCCAGCAGCTCCTTCTGCACCTCCTTGACGTCCACGCGGTGGTAGTGCGTGGCGTGCAGCGTCGCGCCGGTGGGGGAGGGCACCCACGCGGTGTTCGCACCCTCGCGCGGCTGGCCGATCTTCTCCTTGAGCATGTCGGCCATCAGCTCGGTCTTGGCCCACATGCCCTTGCCGATCTGCGCGCGGCCGAAGAGGCCGCGGGCCAGGCCGGCGTCGACGTTGTTGTCCTCGTAGGCGATCTTCCAGGGCGCGGTCTGCAGGTCCGGCTTGCGCACCATGGCGCCCGCGTGCATCGAGGTGTGGATCTCGTCGCCGGTGCGGTCCAGGAAGCCGGTGTTGATGAAGGCGACGCGGTCCGGGGTGGCGGCGATGCAGGCGTCGAGGTTGACCGAGGTGCGACGCTCCTCGTCCATGACACCGACCTTCAGCGTGTTCGCCGGCAGCTCGAGCAGCTCCTCGACGCGGGCGAAGAGCTGGTCGGTGAAGGCGACCTCGTCCGGGCCGTGCTGCTTCGGCTTGACGATGTAGATCGAGCCGGTGCGCGAGTTGCGGTGCGGGTTGTCCTTGCGGGCGCCCGGGATCGCGCAGGCGGCGGTGATGACGGCGTCCATGATGCCCTCGAAGACCTCCTCGCCGTCGACGAGGATGGCCGGGTTGGTCATCAGGTGGCCGACGTTGCGCACCAGCAGCATCGAGCGGCCGTGCAGGCGCACGGTCGAGCCGTTGCGCGAGAAGTACTCGCGGTCGTCGTTGAGCCTGCGGGTGAAGGTGCGGCCGTTCTTGGTGATCTCCTCGGCCAGGTCGCCCTTATTCAGGCCGAACCAGTTGCGGTAGCCCAGGGTCTTGTCGGTGCCGTCGACGGCGGCTACGGAGTCCTCGAAGTCCATGATCGTGGAGACCGCGGACTCCATGATGATGTCCTCGACGCCGGCCTTGTCGTCCTTGCCGATCTGCGAGGTCGGGTTGATCATCAGGATGACGTGCAGGCCGTTGTTGCGCAGCACGATCGAGGCCGGGTCGGAGATGTCGCCGGTGAAGCCGCGGTAGGCGGACTTGTCGACGAGCGGGTAGCACTCGCCCTTGATGCGGCCGCACAGGTGGCCCTCGAGGACATCGTAGCGCTCGACCTCCGAGTGGCTCGCGCCGACCAGGGGCAGGACGTCGTCGAGGAACTTGCGGCCCCAGGCGATGACCTTCTTGCCGCGCTCCGGGTTGTAGCCCTTGCCCTTCTCCGCGCCCGGGGTCTCCGGGATCGCGTCGGTGCCGTAGAGGGCGTCGTAGAGGGAGCCCCAGCGCGCGTTCGCGGCGTTGATGGCGAAGCGGGCGTTGAGGATCGGGACGACCAGCTGCGGGCCGGCGACGCGGGCGAACTCGTCGTCGAGGTCCGCGGTGCGGATCTCCACGCCCTCGGCCGGGGCGTCCTCGAGGTAGCCGATCTTGTGCAGGAACTGCTCGTGCTCGGAGGGGTCGGGCTGGCCCGGGTTCTCGCGGTAGTAGTCGTCGAAGGCGCGCTGCAGCTCGTCGCGGCGGGCCAGCAGCTCCTTGTTGCGCGGGGTCAGGTCGCGGATGATGGCGGCGAAACCCTCCCAGAACTTCTCCCGGTCGCTACCGATCTCCGGCAGCACCTCGCCGTCGATGAAGTCGCGCAGCACACGATCGACCTGGAGGCCTGCCACTTCGACGTAGTCGTAGCTGTCCGTCGTGGGGGACGGCTGATTCTGGGACATCTCGCACTCCTTAAAGAGGGACGGGGTCAGTTCGGTGGGGGAAGGCTGGATGGTAGGACACCATAGCCGGGTGTCTGTGTCCGAGTGCCTGGTTCAGGATGATAAGTGAAGCAGGTCACTAACAAAAGGGCGGGGGTGATTCGCAGCGTTGGCACCCCCGTTGAGTCGGTGGGTCGGGGGACGGGGATCGGGTGAGGTCGGCGTGCTGCGGCGATGCCTTTTCAGCTCGGATTTCGATGATCGGTGCAGGCTGGAACTTTGGTAGTACGGGGGCGGCGCGAAGGGTAATACCAAAAACTTCGCAGACTTTGCATCTGGGTGGGCTACCCCCGCACATCGATTCACCCGGCCGGGAGGTTGACGTGGGTCTCGCCTCCTGCCAATCTGTGAACCACGCCACGCGGAGAGCGTGACGGCCCCGCAGGACGGGGCTCACCGAGACCCACCACCTTCGCTCCACAGGGACTGAAGGTGTCCCGGAACATCACAAGTAAGGACGTGATCGGAAGATGACCGAAACCGGCAAGGCCCGCACCGCTGCAGAGATCCAGAAGGACTGGGACACCAACCCCCGCTGGGCGCAGGTGACCCGCGACTACACCGCCGAGCAGGTGGAGGCCCTCCAGGGCACCGTCGTCGAGGAGCACACCCTCGCCCGCCGCGGCGCCGAGATCCTCTGGGACGAGATCAACAAGGGCGACGGCCACTACATCAACGCCCTCGGTGCGCTGACCGGTAACCAGGCCGTCCAGCAGGTCCGCGCCGGCCTGCGCGCCGTGTACCTCTCCGGCTGGCAGGTCGCCGGCGACGCCAACCTGGCGGGCCACACCTACCCGGACCAGTCGCTGTACCCGGCCAACTCCGTGCCGAACGTCGTCCGCCGCATCAACAACGCGCTGTCGCGTGCGGACCAGGTCGCCCGCCTCGAGGGCGACGACTCCGTGGACAACTGGCTGCGCCCGATCGTCGCCGACGCCGAGGCCGGCTTCGGTGGCGCCCTGAACGTCTTCGAGCTGCAGAAGGCCATGATCAACGCCGGCGCCGCCGGCACCCACTGGGAGGACCAGCTGGCCTCCGAGAAGAAGTGCGGCCACCTGGGCGGCAAGGTCCTGATCCCGACCCAGCAGCACATCCGCACCCTGAACTCGGCCCGCCTGGCCGCCGACGTCGAGAACACCCCGACCGTGATCGTCGCCCGCACCGACGCCGAGGCCGCCACCCTGCTGACCTCCGATGTCGACGAGCGCGACCACGAGTTCCTCACCGGTGAGCGTTCCGCCGAGGGCTACTACTACGTGAAGAACGGCATCGAGCCCTGCATCGCCCGCGCCAAGTCCTTCGCCCCCTACGCGGACATCATCTGGATGGAGACCGGCACCCCGGACCTGGGCCTGGCCAAGCAGTTCGCCGAGGCCGTCAAGGCCGAGTACCCGGACCAGCTCCTGGCCTACAACTGCTCGCCGTCCTTCAACTGGTCGAAGCACCTCTCCGAGGAGGACATCGCCCGCTTCCAGAAGGAGCTGGGCAAGATGGGCTTCGCCTTCCAGTTCATCACCCTGGCCGGCTTCCACGCCCTCAACTACGGCATGTTCGACCTGGCCTACGGCTACGCCCGCGACGGCATGACCTCCTTCGTCGACCTGCAGAACCGCGAGTTCAAGGCCGCCGAGGAGCGTGGCTTCACCGCCGTCAAGCACCAGCGCGAGGTCGGCGCCGGCTACTTCGACGCCGTGGCCACCACCGTCGACCCGAACTCCTCGACCACCGCCCTGAAGGGCTCCACCGAGGAGGGCCAGTTCTAGGATCCCCTGGAACCGCCGCCTGACCGGCCGCACGACAGTGCGCCACCCGGCCTGAGGACCGGCCCGCCCCGCGAGATGCGGCAGGCGGGCCGGTCCTTCGCCGTTGGCGGGGTCCGTCCCCGAGACATCTGAATCACCTGAAGCATCTGAAGTAGAGGAGCGTCACCATGACCGAGAACATCACCTTCATCCCCACCGCCGACCTCGTCGACATCATCGGCGCCGAGGAGGTGCGCAGCTGCGACACCCAGTTCCGCCTCATCGGCGGGCGCAGGGAGTTCTGCGGGCGCATCACCACGGTGCGCTGCCACCAGGACAACGGCCTGGTCAAGAAGATCCTCAACACCGACAACCCCGGCGGCGTCCTCGTCATCGACGGCGGGGGATCGCTGCACACCGCCCTGATCGGCGACATGATCGCCGCCGCCGGCCGCGACCACGGCTGGGCCGGCGTGATCGCCCACGGCGCCTGCCGTGACTCCGCGGTCATCGCCGAGATGGACTTCGGCCTCAAGGCCCTGGGCACCAACCCGCGCAAGTCCGGCAAGACCGGTGAGGGCGAGAAGGACGTCACCGTCGGCTTCGGCGGCGTCGACTTCGTGCCCGGCCACTACCTCTACGCCGACGCCGACGGCATCGTCGTCACCGAGGAGCCGGTCGAGCCGCAGGAGTAGGGGGCCGTCAGCCCCGTCCGTCGCCCTCTGCGGCCTCCCCGGATTCCGCGGCCTCCCGGGCCTCGGCGGCCTCGGCCGCGCGGACCTGCTCGGGGGTCGGCTCGTGGTCACCGCTCATGCCGACCTGCAGGTCCTCGTCCGGGATCACGTTGATGCGGCCCGAGTCGACCTTGTAGCGGTAGCCCAGGATCTCCGCGCGCAGCACGCGCGCGAGGAAGTAGAGGCCCAGCAGGTTCGGGATCGCCATCAGGAAGAACGAGGCGTCGGCGAAGGTGATCACCGCGTCGAGCGAGGCCGCCGCGCCGAGCACCGGGCCGATCAGCCAGACGGCCTTGAAGCCGCCGCGCACGGCCGGGCGGTCGCCCATCAGGTAGACCGCCGCCTGCTCGCCGTAGTAGCCGTAGGCCAGCACCGTGGAGAACCCGAAGAGGGCGACGGCCACGGAGAGCAGGTAGGGGAACCAGGAGGCCACCGTGGCGAAGGCGGTGGCGGTCAGCTCCACGCCCTCGGCGTCGGCCCCGGCGCCCTCGTGGACGCCGGTGACCACGATCGCGGTGGCGGTGAGCATGCACACGAACACCGAGTCGATGAAGGGCTCCCACATCGCGACGTAGCCCTCGCTGGCCGGCTTCTTCGTCTTCGACGCCGCGTGGGCGTAGCCGGCGGTGCCCACACCCGCGGCGTTGGAGAACAGCGCGCGCTGGATGCCGATGACGGCCACGCCGACGACGCCGCCGGCCACGCCCTCACCGGTGAAGACGTTGCTGACCATCGCGGACAGCGCCGCCGGCACAGCCGAGATGTTCGCGCCGAGGACGGCCAGGACACTGACCAGGTACACCGCGGCCATCGCCGGGGTGATCCGGCCGGTCCAGCGGCCCACGGAGGTCGCGCCGCCGACGAGCACCGAGCCCATCAGGACGGCGATGACCACGCCGAGGATCCAGTTGTGGTTCTGCAGCAGATCACTGCCCGAGCTGCTGGCGACGATCGCGGCGACCTGGTTGGACTGGAAGAGGTCCGCCCCGTAGAGGCCGAGGAGGGTGAACAGCGCGTAGAGCCAGGCCAGCGCCGCGCCCAGGCGCGGCCAGCCGATGTCGCGCAGGCCGTCGCGCAGGTAGTACATCGGCCCGCCGATGACCACGCCGTCCTCGCGGATGCCGCGGTACTTCACCGACAGGGTGGCCTCGGCCATCTTCACGCTCATGCCGACCAGCCCGAAGGCGGCGATCCACAGCGCGGAGCCCGGCCCGCCGACGGAGACCGCGACGGCCACGCCGGCGATATTGCCCAGGCCGACAGTGGAGGACAGCTCGGTGGCCAGCGCCTGGAAGCTGGAGATCTCGCCGGGGTCGGTCTTGGCGTTGAATCGGCCGTGGATGACCTGGAGTGAATGCTTGATGCCGGTGACCGGCTGGAACTTCAGCCACACCGTGAAGAAGACCGCCGCGACCATCAGCCACAGCACGATCAGGGGGACCCCGCCGAAGACGGGGATCTCCGCGAAGACGATCGCGGAGAGGACGTCGGCCACCGGGCCGACGACTGACTCGACTAGCTCGTCAATATCTGGCATTTGAAAATCACCGGAAATAAATTCTGAGAATACGGTCACATAAACGTTAACGTGTATGTCGCCCCGGGGCAGGGGCAGGGGGCCGTATCCGGGTATTTCCGGTGTGTCGGGGTGGGCCGGTGGCCGCCGCAGCGTCAGACGGGGGCGGTCATCTCCGGCGCGGTGGTGGGGCTCCGGTGTGGTGGCGGCAGGCCGGAATCAGCTGGCGGGGGTGAGCACGACGTCGTCGGCCCAGTCGAGCTCGATGCCGCGGTCGGCCAGCCAGGCCATCGGGTCGTCGGAGTGGCGGGTGATGCCCTCGACGGCCTCCAGGGTGGTCGTGATCGCCTGCTCGGCCTCCTCGCAGGAGATGAAGCCGGCGGAGGTCGCGGCGGCGAGCTCGTCGATGTCCTGGACGTCGACCGGGCGACCGGCCGTCGAGATCAGGTCGACGTAGAGGTCCCGGGTGGACCACACCCCGCCCTCGGCCTCGATGGCCGCGACGTCGAAGTAGTACTCCTGGTCGGCGGGCACGCCGGGGCGGAAGTGGAAGATGTTGGCGCGCAGGTTCAGCTCCGGCAGCAACCACGACTCCAGGTAGCCGAACTTCGGGTGGTCCGCGCCGCGGGCCATGTAGAGGCCGAAGTCCGTGACCCGGTAGGTGTCCACCTCGCGGAGGAAGCCCTTCGGGTCGGTGTTCGTGCGCGAGTCCGTGTCGAAGGTCTCGCGCTTGACGGGGTGCAGGTCAGCCATGATCGGTCACTTTCCCGGGAGGAACGCTGCGGTGGGCTGGAACGTGCAGGGGCCGTCGCCGGTGTGCACGGTCCCGTCGAGGACGGCGACGACCGGGCCCTCGCCGGTGTCCGCCACCCCGGAGACCGTCGCCGGCCCCTCAGGGTTGATGCCGTGGTTGTCCAGCGGGGTCACGCCGTGGGCCAGGGTGGCCAGGTTCGCCCAGCGCACCTGCATGCCGCCCTGTTCCGGTGCCGCCGGGGCGGTGCCCATTGCGGTGAAGAGGAACGTCGTTTGGCCCGCCGCCGCGCCCGGGGCGGGGATGTGCGCCGGGCCGCGCACGGCCAGCGCACTGCCGACGGAGTCGAGCTGACCGCCGATGCAGTTGCCCGACACCGTGGGCCAGTAGAACTGCTTGAACGGCGGGGCGTCGGCCGGCATGGCCACCCCGCCGCTGCCCTCGCCGGCGAAGTAGGCGACCGCACTGAGTAGCACGTCGCGAACCTCCGGCGGGATCCACGGCTGGCGGGCGAACTCGCGGACCTGCTCCAGGATCTCCGGGCGGGGCCGGCCCAGCTCGTCGAGCGGGTTGGCGAACTGCAGGCCCGGACCGGAGGAGATGACCGGCAGCTCGACGCCGGCGGGGCCGGTGGGCAGCAGGTGCGCGGGGGCGGAGGAACCTGGCAGCGCCGGGGCCGGGGCGGAGGAGCCCGGCAGGGTCGGCAGGGCCTGCGCGGCGGGGGCGACCAGCCCGGCGCCCGCCACGGTGAGCGCGGCGACGGCGGCGAGCACGCCGCGGGAGGCCCGCGCGGCCCGGGGCAGGCGGGCGTGGCGGGCGCGGCCCGTGGTGCGGGGCGTGCGGCGTGCGGATGCGTTCGACGCGGTCAAACCTTCAGATCCTTCGACGGTCGGCGGAGTCATCCGGCTCTCGGCTGCGGCGCGTCTCGACGGGGGGAGAGGCCCCGGAAACGGGCCACAGCGACAACTCAGATAACAGCAGTAACTTCTCTAACAATATTCACATTTCCCGGCGAGTCAACCGTTCTCGCGGTCAAAAGTTCGCTAGCGGTGACCGCCTGTACCCCTACCGTCGCCCTCCCCGGGCGAGGCGTTACCCCGCAAAGGGCGGGAGAGTCGTCCCGGGAGGCGGGACCGGACGCCGGTCATGGCGCGCACGGCGCCGTGCGCGCCGCGCGGGAGGGGACCGCCACGGGCGTTCCGCGCGGCGTCGGAAAGCGGCCGCGCAGCGGCCGGGGACGCACCCGCCGGAAGGGTCTCGGCGACGTCGAGCCGGCGGGGCGTCGGCAAGCGACATGCGTCAACGGGGCAAAGGGGAGTAGGGTATCAAGCCGATCAAGTCCCCCTTTTCCAATTCTTTTAGGAGCACTCCGTCAGTGTCGCACCCTGAGTTCCGCAATGTCGCCATCGTCGCCCACGTCGACCACGGCAAGACCACCCTCGTCAACGCCATGCTCGAGCAGTCGGGCGCGTTCGGCGACCACGGCGAGGTCGCCGACCGAGTGATGGACTCCGGAGACCTGGAGAAGGAGAAGGGCATCACCATCCTCGCCAAGAACACGGCCATCCACCGCAAGGGCCTGGGCAAGGACGGCACCGACCTCATCATCAACGTCATCGACACCCCCGGCCACGCCGACTTCGGCGGCGAGGTCGAGCGCGGCCTGTCCATGGTCGACGGCGTGGTCCTCCTCGTCGACGCCGCCGAGGGCCCGCTGCCGCAGACCCGCTTCGTGCTGGGCAAGGCCCTGGCCGCCAAGCTGCCGGTGATCATCCTGGTCAACAAGACCGACCGCCCCGACGCCCGCATCGACGAGGTCGTCGAGGAGTCCCAGGACCTCCTGCTCGAGCTCGCCTCCGGCCTGGAGGACCCCGAGGCCGCCGAGGCCGCCGAGCAGCTGCTCGACCTGCCGGTGCTCTACGCCTCCGGCCGCGAGGGCAAGGCCTCCACCGAGAACCCGGGCAACGGCAACGCCCCGGACTCCGCGGACCTGCAGCCCCTCTTCGACGTCATCTACAACGTGCTGCCCGAGCCGACCGCCACCATCGACGCGCCGCTGCAGGCCCACGTGACCAACCTGGACTCCAGCTCCTTCCTCGGCCGCCTCGGCCTGGTCCGCGTCCACGCCGGCACCCTGCGCAAGGGCCAGCAGGTCGCCTGGATCCACTACGACCCCGAGGGCGGCGAGCACGTCAAGACCGTCAAGATCGCCGAGCTGCTGCGCACCGACGGCGTCGACCGCGTGCCGGCCGAGGAGGTCATCGCCGGTGACATCGCCGCCGTCTCCGGCATCGACGAGATCATGATCGGCGACACCCTCGCCGACGTCGAGAACCCGGTCGCCCTGCCGCGCATCACCGTCGACGAGCCCGCCATCTCCATGACCATCGGCGTCAACACCTCCCCGATGGCCGGCCGCGGCGGCGGCGACAAGCTGACCGCCCGCCTGGTCAAGTCCCGCCTCGAGCAGGAGCTGATCGGCAACGTCTCCCTGCGCGTCAACCCGACCGAGCGCCCCGACACCTGGGAGGTCCAGGGCCGCGGCGAGATGGCGCTGTCCGTGCTCGTCGAGACCATGCGCCGCGAGGGCTTCGAGCTGACCGTCGGCAAGCCGCAGGTGGTCACCAAGACCGTCGACGGCAAGCTCAACGAGCCCTACGAGCACACCGTCATCGACATCCCCTCGGACTACCAGGGCCCGGTCACCCAGCTGATGGCCGGCCGCAAGGGCCAGATGCTGGCGATGGACACCAACCCCGGCTCCAACTGGATCCGCATGGAGTACCGCGTGCCCGCCCGCGGCCTGATCGGCTTCCGCACCACCTTCATGACGGAGACCCGCGGCACCGGCATCGTCAACTCCTACTCCGACGGCTTCGACGTCTGGGCCGGCGAGATCAAGGGCCGCCCGTCCGGCTCGCTGGTCGCCGACCGCAGCGGCCAGGTCACCGCCTACGCCCTGCAGCAGCTGGCCGACCGCGGCAGCTTCTTCGTCGAGCCCGGCGCGGAGACCTACGAGGGCATGGTCGTCGGCGCGAACAACCGCGACGAAGACATGGACGTCAACATCACCAAGGAGAAGAAGCTGACCAACATGCGCTCGGCCACCGCCGACGCCACGGTCACCCTCTCCAAGGCGCACACCCTCTCCCTTGACGAGGCCATGGAGTTCTGCGGCAACGACGAGTGCGTCGAGGTCTGCCCCGACGTGCTGCGCGTGCGCAAGCTCGTCCTCTCCGCCACCGAGCGCGGCCGCGCCCGCGCCCGCGAGAAGGCCCGCAACAAGTAGGGGCCGCGGGCTGGCGCCCGCGCCCCGGAGATAAGGGCGGCGCCGGCGGGGGACAAGGCCCGCGCCGGCGGGGGACGAGGTCGGTGTGGCCGGGGGAGCGGTCCGCCGCCCGGAAGTCGCAGTGAGGCGCGCGTCGGTGAATCCGACGCGCGCCTTCTCGTTATGTCTGTGAAAGGGGGCATCGGGTTAAATGGATGACGTGAACCGTCGACTCCTCAACCCCGCAGCCCGCCGCGCGAACCGCCGGGGGCGCGGGGCTCCCCGCGTCGCCGGGGCCCTGGGGGTCCTGGCCACGACGATGCTGCTCGCCTCCTGCGCCGCCTCGCCCGGCCCGGCGCCCATCGTCGAGGACGAGGAGACGACCACCTCGACCACGCAGAAGGCCGACGAGAAGAAGAGCCCCGAGGACGCGCGGACCCGGGTCACCGTCGGCATCGACCCGCTGCGCGGCGGGGTCAACCCGCACCTGCTGGCCGACACCTCGGCCATCGTCGACGCGATCGCCGGCCTCGTGCTGCCCTCCGCCTTCGACGACGGCGAGCTCAACACCGACCTCCTGCTCTCCGCCGAGGAGATCACCCCGGCCGCCGGCGCCGCGCAGACGGTGCGCTACGTCATCGCGCCGGCCGCCCAGTGGTCCGACGGCACCCCGGTCTCCGGCGGCGACTTCGAGTACCTGTGGCGCGGGATCACCGCGACCCCCGGCGTGCTCGGCCGGGGTGCCTACGACACCGTCTCCGCGGTGCGCGTCACCGGCGGCGGGCGCACCGTCGACGTCGACTTCTCCCGGCCCAACGCGCACTGGAAGGAGCTCTTCTCCGACCTGCTGCCCGCCCACCTGCTGCGCGGCCGGTCCTTCGACAAGGCGCTGGCCGAGGGGATCCCGGCCTCCGCCGGGCGCTACCTCATGCGCGACCTGGACCAGGCCCGCGGAACCGTCGAGCTGCAGCGCAACGACCGCTTCTGGGGCGAGGACCCCGCCGCGATCGACCTGGTGACCTTCCGCCCGGTCAGCGGCACCGCCGAGGCCAGCGACCAGCTGCGCACCGGCCAGGTCGCCTTCATGGACCTCACCCCGGCAGAGACGACCACCCAGGCCCTCGGCCTGGTCGCCGGCACCCAGACCGAGAAGAAGGCCACGGGCCGCCGGCTGAACCTGACGATGAACACCGCCTCGCCGCTCTTGTCCGAGGCCGCGGTGCGCGGGGAGCTGGCCGCCCAGATCGACACCGCCACCGTCGCCCGCCTGACCGCCGGGCGCAGCGTCGACGTGCGCGTGCCCGAGAACCCGACCGGCCCGCGCGAGCCGGAGCGCCTGCGGGAGGCGGCCACCGCCGAGCGCCCCGTGCGCATCGGGGCCGACCCCGCCGACCGGCAGGCCTCGGCGGCCGCCCGCGTGATCGTGGACCTGCTGCGCGCCAAGGGCGTGCACGCCGAGGTCACCGCCACCGACATGGCGACCCTGACCACCGACCGGCTCCCGGAGGGCACGGTCGACGCCGTCATCGCCTGGGGCGTGGAGAGCCCCGGCACCGCCACCGCGGCCGGCTACTACGGCTGCGGACGCGACCCGGAGGGCCCGCGCGGGAGTAACCTGTCCGGGTACTGCACCTCCTACACCCAGGAGATGCTCGACGAGGCGCTGGCCGGGGGCGTGGGCGGCGAGGAGCTGCGCGCGCGGCTGCGCTCGCTGGAGGAGCTCGAGCACCTGAGCGTGGGCCTCCTCGACGAGACGCGCCTGCAGGTCCTCGGCCACGGCATCACCGGGCCGGCCGCCGAGCTGGCGGACTGGCCCGCGGGCATCCCCACGGTGCCGGGCTGGCGCATCGACGAGACCGAGCCGACCACGGAGAGGCTGAACTGAAGACCATGACGGTGAACGACCCGAACGCGAACGTGCGCGACCTGACCGGACTGCGGGTGGTGGCGGTCCACGCCCACCCGGACGACGAGACGATCACGATGGGCGGCACCCTGCACCAGCTGGCCGCCCGCGGTGCGGACTGCACCGTGGTCACCTGCACCCTCGGCGAGGAGGGCGAGGTCATCGGGCCGACCTGGCAGAACCTCATCGCCGACGAGGCCGACCAGCTCGGCGGCTACCGCATCGCGGAACTTTCCGCGGCGCTGGCGGCGATCGGGGTGCACGGCGAGTTCCTCGGCGGCGCCGGCGCCTACCGCGACTCCGGCATGGCCGGCACGCCGTCGGCGGCCAACCCGCGGGCCTTCGTCAACGACGGCGGCCGCGCCGTCGACGACCTGGTCGCGATCCTCGAGCGCCTGCGCCCGCAGCTGGTGCTCACCTACGACCCCAACGGCGGCTACGGCCACCCGGACCACATCCACGCCCACGAGATCACCCACGCCGCCCTCGAGCGCGTCGAGGTCGACCGCCTGCTCTGGCACGTCACCCCGACCGGCGCGCAGGACGCCGGCCTGGCCGCCATCGCGGAGATCCCCGCCGGCTGGCGGCGCGCCGACGACGGCGAGCTGGCCGCCGTCTCCGACGACCAGGTCGACTGCTGCACCGAGCTCTCCGACGCCGATGTCGCCGCCAAGCTCGCCGGTTTCCGTGCGCACGCGACCCAGCTGCACGTCGCCGACGGCTCGGTCAGCCGCACCAACCCGGTCGCCGCCGCGGCGGACGTGAGCGACCACGACACCGTCGCGGCGGTGTACTGCCTGTCCAACCTCATCGCCCAGCCGGTGCTGCGCCGCGAGTACTTCCACCTCGCCGCCGGCGCCCCGGTCCCGGCCGGCGGTGGCCCGGCCGACGGGCTGCTGCCGTGAGCCCCGCGCGCGAGCGGCCGGGCGACGGCAGCGCGATTGACGACGTCGCGCACGGTGCCGTGGGCGCCCACGGCACCGTCGGCGCCGACGGCGCGCACGACGCGGCGTCGGAAATCGAGGCGCAGACGCCGCGCCGACGCCTCATCCGCGACGACTTCTCGCGCGGGGAGGCCGTGGGCGGCATCTTCTGGCTCTGCCTGGGCGCGCTGGTCTCGGTGCTGCTCGAGGTCGTCTACCTCGACGCCTGGGTCACCCTCCCGGGCGGGGCCAGCCTGGCCGTGCCCTGGACCGTGGTGGTCGCGTTTCTATTCAACCTGGTGCTCTCGCGCACCGCGCTGCTGTGGACGCCGCGCACCTGGGCGGCCGGGATGCCGCTGTGGGTGTGGATCGGCGGGTTCGTGCTGCTCACATTCTGGGTGACCGTCACCGGCGACCAGCTCGTCGGCGCCAACGTGCGCAGCCTCGTGCTGCTGGGCGCCGGGGTGGCCGGCGGCGGTTGGCCCCTCGTGGCGGGGAAGTGACATACTGGGTTGGTCACGTCCACGTGATTTCCCGTTTTATTTCAGTTCCGTTTCTGTCCTGGAGTTCCCGATCACTGATGACCTACATCATCGCCCAGCCCTGCGTTGACGTCATGGACCGCTCCTGCGTGGAGGAGTGCCCGGTCGACTGCATCTACGAGGGCAAGCGCAGCCTCTACATCCACCCCGACGAGTGCGTCGACTGCGGCGCCTGCGAACCGGCGTGCCCGACCGAGGCGATCTTCTACGAGGACGACCTCCCCGACGAGTGGGAGGGCTACTACGACGCCAACGTCGCCTTCTTCGATGACCTCGGCTCGCCCGGCGGCGCGGCCGCCCTCGGCGCGCAAGACTTCGACCCGAAGTTCGTCGCCGACCTGCCGCCGCAGAACCAGGACTGAGCCCGGCCCGCCGGTGACCCGGGCAGTCGGCCGAAGTGCTCTCCGGAGGCCGACGGCGCGCGGGTAGAGTAACCGGCATGACACGCACGCCACTGGTCGAGACCCTGCCCGAGTTCCCCTGGGACACCATCGCCGAGGCCAAGGCCACCGCCGCGGCCCACCCCGACGGCATGGTCAACCTCTCGGTCGGCTCGCCGATCGACCCGCCGGCGCCCGGCATCCAGCTCGCGCTGGCCGAGGCCGCCGGCTTTCCCGGTTACCCGGCCACCGTGGGCACGCCCGAGCTGCGCGAGGCCATCGTCAGCGCCTCCGCGCGCCGTTACGCGATGACGGGCCTGGACGCCTCGACGACACCGGGGGAGTCCTCCGTGCTGCCCGTCGTGGGCACCAAGGAGGCCATCGCCTGGCTGCCGACCCTGCTCGGTCTCGGTGCCGGGGACACCGTCGTCATCCCCGAGCTGGCCTACCCGACCTACGAGGTCGGCGCGTGCCTGGCCGGTACAGAGATGGTGCGTGCCGACGACCCGGCGGACGTCGACGCGGACTCCGCCGCGCTGTTCTTCCTCAACTCGCCGTCGAACCCGACCGGCCGCGTTCTCGGCGTGGACCACCTGCGCCGCGTGGTGGCCTGGGCCCGCGAGCACGACGTCATCGTCGCCTCCGACGAGTGCTACCTCGGCCTGGGCTGGGACGACGACAACGAACCGGTCTCGATTCTCGACGACCGCGTCTGCGACGGCGACCACACCGGCCTGCTGGCCATCCACTCGCTGTCCAAGACGGCGAACTTCGCCGGCTACCGCGGCGGCTTCTTCGCCGGCGACCCGCAGCTGATCGCCGAGCTGACCCAGGTGCGCAAGCACGCCGGGTTGATGGTGCCCTACCCGATCCAGGCGGCCATGACGGCCGCCTTCGGCGACGACGACGCCGAGCACGTGCAGAAGCTGCGCTACGCGGTGCGCCGCGCCAAGCTGCTCGAGGCGCTGATCGGCGCCGGCTTCACCGTCGAGCACTCCGAGGCGGGTCTCTACCTGTGGGCCACCCTCGGCGAGAACGGGCGCGCGACCGTCGACCGGCTCGCGGAGCTGGGCATCCTGGTCGCCCCGGGCGAGTTCTACGGCCCGGCCGGCGAGAACTTCGTGCGCGTCGGCATGACCGCCGACGACGCTCACGTCGACGAGGCCGCCCAGCGGCTGCGCGCGGCCTCCGCCGAGCTGCGCGCCGTCGCGGGGAAGTAGCGTCCGCCGGGCGGTGGCAGCGGCCGGGCAGCGGCTGTCGCCGGGGCGCCCGCTGTCGGACGGTGACTGTCGCCGGCGCCCCGGCGGGACCGCCACGGGCGTGAGACCGCCGACACGGCGTCGCGCGCAAATGTATTTCCGGCTATCCGGGCGATAAACTGTACCGATCAGGTCCGCGTCCGGACGCACGTCGAGGACCGGGCCCTGCGCGCCCCGCGCCCGGACGGCGAACCCGTCGCCCGGTGCCGGCGCGGGTGCGACGACGAGTAGCCGAGGTTGAGGAGATCCATGACGGCCAGCCCCACCGTCGCCCGCATGCTGGGCAACCTGCGTCAGTTCATCCAGTTCGGCATCGTCGGCGGCTCCGGGGTCGTCGTCGACCTGGCCGTCAACTACGTGTCCAAGAAGATCGCCGAGTTCGCCGGCATCTCCGAGCACGACGCCTTCATCAACCTGCTGGGCACGCAGTTCAACATCCGCTGGTACCACGTCTTTGTCACCCTCGGCTTCCTGGTCGCCAACACCTGGAACTACCAGCTCAACCGGATGTGGACCTTCAAGGGCGCCAACCCGCGCAGCTGGTGGCGCGGCTTCTTCCCGTTCCTGCTCGCCGGCCTCGGCGCCTTCCTGATCCGCCTGGTGCTCATGACGCTGTTCATGAACCCGGGCAGCCCCATCTCGTTGCCCACCGACATCCTCGACGACTCCTCGGGGCTGCGCACCAAGTTCTACTGGGCCTCCGCGATCTCTATCCTGGTGGCGATGCCCGTCAACTTCGTGATCAACAAACTGTGGACCTTCCGCGGGCCGAAGGTCTCCGTCGTCCACCAGTCCGAACCCGCGCCGCGCGTCTGAGGCCGCGCACAGGCCCGCCGCCTGAGCCCGCGTACAAGCCCGCGCCGCGGCGCACAAGCCCCCGGAAGGTAGGCGCATGATCCCGTTCCTGCTGCTCGTCGTCGCCGTGCTCATGGGCGTGCCCGCCCTGCTGGCCTCGAACCGTTCGCTGAAGTTCAACTCCTGGCTGGGCCTGCGCATCTCCCCGGTGACGGCGAACGAGGACGCCTGGGCGGCCGGCCACACCGCCGCGGCCGGGCGGCTCGCGGCGGGCTCCGCCGGGGCCCTGGCCGCGCTGGCCCTGTGCTTCCTCACCGAGGACCTGCACATCGTGCTGCTCGTCGTCGGCCTGGGCTGGGCGCTGGTCTGCACCGTCGCCGCTGCCGTCGCCGCGCGCAAGGCCGCCGAGCCGTACGCGGACTGAGCCGCAGCAGCCGACACAGCCCGGCACAAACGACAAGAAGGGCGCCCGGACCGTCATATGACGGCCCGGGCGCCCTTTCTCGGCTTCACGGGGCGTGGCGCCGGGGGAGTGCCCCGGCACGACCCCCTAGTTCGCGTGCAGCTCCTCGTTGAGCGCGACGGAGGACTTGTACGGGGTGGCCTCCACGGCGCCGGTGATCGAGTTGCGGCGGAAGAGCACACCGGAGGCGCCGGAGAGCGTGGCGGCCTTGACGGTGTCGCCGTCGGAGACACCGGCGGCCTCGGCCACGGCGCCGCGGGCGGTGACCTTGGTGCCGGCGGTGACGTAGAGGCCGGCCTCGACCACGCAGTCGTCGCCGAGCGAGATGCCCACGCCGGCGTTCGCGCCGAGCAGGCAGCGCTCGCCGATGGAGATGACCTCCTTGCCGCCGCCGGAGAGGGTGCCCATGATGGAGGCGCCGCCGCCGACGTCGGAGCCGTCACCGACGACCACGCCCGCGGAGACACGGCCCTCGACCATGGAGTTGCCCAGGGTGCCGGCGTTGAAGTTGACGAATCCCTCGTGCATGACGGTCGTCCCGGCGGCCAGGTGGGCGCCCAGGCGCACGCGGTCGGCGTCGCCGATGCGCACGCCCTCGGGCAGCACGTAGTCGACCATGCGGGGGAACTTGTCCACGGAGTAGACGGTCACGGGGCCGCGCTCGGCCTGCAGGCGGGCGCGCACCATCTGGAAGTCGGCGACCTCGCAGGGGCCGTGGTTGGTCCACACGACGTTGGTCAGCTTGCCGAAGACGCCCTCCATGTTCGCCTCGTGCGGGCGGATCAGGCGGTGGGAGAGCAGCTGCAGGCGCAGCCAGGCGTCGTAGGTGTCGGCCGGCGGCTCGGCCAGCGAGGCGATGGTCGTCTCCACGGCCACGCGCGCGACACCGCGGACCTCGTCGGGCCCGATCAGCGGGGCGATCTGCTGCGGGGCCTCCTCGAGGCGGTGGGTGCCGGGCTCGGAACCGGCGACGTCGAGACGCGGCGCCGGGTACCAGGCGTCGAGGACGGTGCCGTTGGCGGTGACGGTGGCCACGCCGACGGCGTGGGCGGAACTGGTGGAGTAGTCGGTCATGACTCCCGAGACTACAAGGTCCGCCTAGCCGCGCGTGGCGGCGGTGGCACGTCCGCGGGTGGTCAGCGAGAGCAGCGCGAGGAAGACGAAGACGGCGCCCACGGAGAAGACCTGGGAGCGCGAGCCCGCGTCGAAGAGCATGAGCACCACCAGGCCCAGCACGGCGGCCACGACCGCCCAGGCCAGCCAGGGGTAGCCCCACATGCGCACCGTTGAGATCTCGCCGGAGCGCTCCAGCTGCGGGTGCAGCTTCAGGTAGCTGGCGGCGATGAGCAGCCAGACGACGATCATCACGCCGCCGACGGCGTTGAGCAGGAAGTCCAGCAGCCCGGTGGGGTTCCACCACTGCAGGCCGACGGAGACGAACGCGAAGACCATGGAGAGCACCACGGAGTTGACGGGCACGTCCTCGCGGTTGGTCACCGCGAAGATGCGTGGGGCGTCGCCCTCGCGGGCCAGCGCGTGGCACAGCCGGGAGCTGGCGTAGATCTGCGCGTTGAAGGCGGAGAGCAGGCTGAGCACGATGACCAGCTCCATGATGCCGACGACGCCGGGGATGTCGGCGATCTCGAGGACCATGGTGAACGGGCTCTCGGCGGCGGTCTCGGCGCCCTGGATGTCGGCGTAGGGCAGCAGGAAGGTGATCACGAGCACCGAGCCGATGTAGAACAGGCCGATGCGCCAGATCACCGAGCGCACCGCGGTGCGGATCGAGTGGGCCGGCTCCTCGGACTCGGCCGCCGCGATGGTCACGATCTCGATGCCGCCGAAGGCGAAGGCCACGGCCAGGAGGCCCGCGGCAACGCCCGGCCAGCCGTTGGGCATGAAGCCGTCGCCGAGGAAGTGCTCGGTGCCCACGAACGTGTGGCCGGGCAGCAGCCCGAAGATCAGCGCGACGCCGATGATCAGGAAGCCGACGATGACGGCGACCTTGATGAAGGCGAACCAGAACTCGAACTCGCCGAAGCCGCGCACGCGGGCGAGGTTGACCACGGCGAAGAAGGTCACGCACACCAGCGCCGGGATCCAGGGCGGCACCCCGAACCAGGCGGACATGATCGCCGCCGCACCGGTCATCTCCGCGCCGAGGACCATGATGAGCATGAACCAGTACAGCCAGCCCATGGTGAACCCGGCCCAGTGGCCGAAGGCCTGACGGGCGTAGTCGGAGAAGGCTCCCGAGGCCGGGCGCGCGGCGGCCATCTCGCCGAGCATCTGCATCACGCACATGACCACCACGCCGGCGACGGCGTAGGCGAGCAGCACGGCGGGGCCGGCGGCGCGGATGCCCACGCCGGTGCCGAGGAAGAGGCCCGCGCCGATGGCGGAGCCGAGCCCCATCATGGTCAGGTGGCGGGTCTTCAGGCCCTGGCCCAGGCCGGTGTGGCTCGGGGCGGCGGTTCCCGCGTCGGCGGGGGAGGTCGAGGTCATGGTGTGTGGCTCTTTCGCTGCGTGAACAGAAAGTAGATGTGGGTCACTTTAATCCGTGCTTGACGACGTCGTGCCGTCGCCCCCGTGCGGTTCCCTCGCGGTGTGCGTTTCGGCGGCGGGCGCCTGCGCGCCCGCCTCGCCCGGGGCACGCCGCGCGTCCGCGCCGGCGGTGCCGGACGCGGCGTCGGCGAGCAGGCGACCGTCGGTCGACGAGCGCCCCTGGGAGCGGGCGACGATGACGGAGAGCACGACGAGCACGGCGAAGACGATCGACACCGAGGTGACCTGGCCGCGCGAGCCCTCATCGAAGAGCATCAGCAGCACGAAGCCGAGCAGGGCGGCGATCGCGGCGACGGGCACCCAGGGGTAGCCGGCCATGCGCACCGAGGCGATGGACCCGCTGCGCACGAGCACCGGGTGCAGCCGGAGGAAGCTGGCGGCGACCATGATCCAGATCAGGATGAGGATGCCGCCGACGGAGTTGAGCAGGAAGTCCAGCAACCCGGTGGGGTTCCACCACTGCAGGCCGACGGAGAGGAAGGCGAAGATCATCGACAGGACCACGGCGTTGATCGGCACGTTCTGCCGGTTGACCCGGCCCAGCAGCGCCGGGGCGTCGTGCTGGGTGGCCAGCGAGAAGACCATCCGCGAGCTGGCGTAGATCTGCGCGTTGAACGCGGAGAGCAGGCTGAGCACGATGACGACCTCCATGAATCCGACCACGGCCGGGATGTCGGCCATACCCAGCACCATGGTGAAGGGACTCTCGGCGGCGGTCTCGGCACCCTGGATCTCGGAGAAGGGCAGCAGGAAGGTGATCACGAGCACCGAGCCGATGTAGAACAGGCCGATGCGCCAGATCACCGAGCGGGTGGCCCGCCGGATGGAGGTCTCGGGGTCCTCGGACTCGGCCGCCGCGATGGTCACGATCTCGATGCCGCCGAAGGCGAAGGCCACGGCGAGCAGACCCGCGGCCACGCCCGGCCAGCCGTTGGGCATGAAGCCGTCGCCCAAAAAGTGCGAGGTGCCCACGAAGGAGTGGCCCGGCAGTAGCCCGAAGATCAGCGCGACGCCGATGAGCAGGAAGCCGATGATCACGGCGACCTTGATGAAGGAGAACCAGAACTCGAACTCGCCGAAACCGCGCACGCGCGCGAGGTTCACCACGGCGAAGAAGGTGACGCAGACCAGGGCGGGCACCCACTGGGGCACCCCGAACCAGGAGGCCATGATCGCCGCCGCACCGGTCATCTCCGCGCCGAGGACGAGCACCATGTTGATCCAGAACAGCCAGCCGATCGAGAAGCCGGCCCAGTGGCCGAAGGCGAAGCGTGCGTAGCTGGCGAAGGACCCGGGAGCGGGCTTGGCGGCGGCCATCTCGCCGAGCATCTGCATCACGCACATGACCACGACGCCGGCGGCGACGTAGGCGAGGATGACGGCGGGCCCGGCGGCGCGGATGCCCACCCCCGTTCCGAGGAAGAGGCCGGCGCCGATGGCGGAGCCGAGTCCCATCATGGTCAGGTGCCGTGTCTTGAGCCCCTGGCTCAGCGGTGCGTTCTGGGTCATCGAAGATCCGATCCAACTATGTCGAGGCCGGGTTCACCGGCTGTTTCAGGTGGTGCTTTTCGGCGCCGGGGCGCCGGGTGGTGCTTGCCGGCGCCGGGGCGCCGGACGGTGCCTGCCGACGCCGCGCTGCGCGGTGCCGGGCGGGAACCGCCGACGGCGCGGGGCGCGACGTCGGCAATTGAGGGGGAGGTTAGCGCACGTAGCCGTCCTCGGGCGCACGCCGCCCGCGGATGAGGGTGGTCAGCCCGGCGGCGGCGAGCACCACGGCGCACACGACGCACACCGCGATGACCTGGCCGCGCGCCTGCTCGTCGGCGAGCATCAGGCCGACGATGGCGATCACGGCGGCCAGCGTCAGCCACGCGAGCCACGGGTAGCCCCACATGCGCACGCGCGTGATCTCGCCGCGGGCCTCCAGGCGCGGGTGCAGGCGCAGGTAGGAGGCGATGACGGTCAGCCAGATGACGACCAGGCAGCCGCCGATGGCGCTGAGCAGGAAGTCCAGCAGTCCCGGCGGGTTCCACCACTGCAGGCCCACGGAGAGCACGCCGAAGAAGACGGAGAGCAGCACCGCCGGCACCGGCACCTTGTTCTCGGAGACGCGGGCGAAGACGCGCGGGGCGTCGCCGCGGGTGGCCAGCGAGTAGCACAGGCGCGAGGAGCCGTAGAGCTGGGCGTTGAACGCCGAGAGCAGCGCGATGACGATGACCAGCTCCATGATGCCGACGATGCCCGGGATGTTCGCCATCTCGAGCACCATGGTGAACGGGCTCTCGGCGGCGGTCTCCGCGCCCTGGATCTGGTCGAAGGGCAGCAGGAAGGCGATCACGAGCACCGAGCCGATGTAGAAGACGCCGATGCGCCAGATGATCGAGTTCACGGCGGTCTGCACGGAGCGCTCCGGGTCCTCGGACTCGGCGGCGGCGATGGTGACCAGCTCGATGCCGCCGAAGGCGAAGGCCACGGCCAGCAGGCCGGCGGCCACGCCGGAGACACCGTTGGGCATCAGGCCCTCGGCGGCGAGGTTGCCGGTGCCCACGAACGAGTGGCCCGGCAGCCAGCCGAAGATCAGCGCGATGCCGATGACCAGGAAGGCGATGATGACGGCGACCTTGATGAAGGCGAACCAGAACTCGAACTCGCCGAAGCCGCGCACGGCCGTCAGGTTGACCACCGCGAGCACGGCCACGCACACCGCGGCCGGGATCCAGGGCGCGACGTCGAACCAGGCGCCCATGATCGCGGCGGCGCCGGTCATCTCGGCGCCCATGATCATCACCATCATGAACCAGTACAGCCAGCCCACCGAGAAGCCGGCCCACGGGCCGTAGGCCTGCTCGGCGTAGGAGGAGAAGGAGCCGGCCGACGGGCGGGCGGCGACCATCTCGCCGAGCATGCGCATGATCAACACGGTGATCACACCGGTGATCAGGTAGGCGAGCACGACGGCCGGCCCGGCGGCGCGGATGCCCACCCCGGTGCCGAGGAAGAGCCCGGCGCCGATGGCGGAGCCGAGCCCCATCATGGTCAGGTGGCGGGTGCGCAGCCCGCGGCTGAGCACCGCGGAGCCTTCCCGGGTTGCTGATTGCGACATGGGTTACATCGTATTCCCACGGGGTGCACACCGGCGGTTCAGGGCACGGGTGTAGCGCGCGGGTAGCCTCTGATGGCATGAACGCGCACGCCGAACTCGCCGCAGCCCTTCACGACCCGGTCAAGCTGACCGGGCTCCTCATCGACATCGAGAGCCCCTCCCACCACGAGGGCGCGATCGCCGACGCCGTCGAGGCGGTGCTCCGCGGCCTCGACGGGGTGAGCGTCGAGCGCACCGGCGACGGCGGCAACACGTTGGTCGCCCGCACCGACCGGGGGCTCTCCCAGCGCGTGGTGCTCGCCGGCCACCTGGACACCGTGCCGCTGGCCGACAACACCCCGCACCGGCTGGCCGACGGCGTGCTGCACGGCTGCGGGTCGGTGGACATGAAGTCCGGCCTGGCCGTCTACCTCTCCGCCTTCGCCCGCCTGGCCGCACACCCCGACCTGGCCCGCGACATGACCTTCATCGCCTACGAGGGCGAGGAGGTCGCCACCGAGTACAACGGCCTGGGCCACGTCGAGCGCGACCACCCCGAGTGGCTGGCCGGCGACGTCGCCCTGCTGGGCGAGCCGACCGGCGGGATGATCGAGGCCGGCTGCCAGGGCTCCATCCGCGTCATCTGCACCGCCCGCGGCACCCGCGCGCACTCCGCGCGCGCCTGGCTCGGCGACAACGCCGTGCACCGCCTGGTGCCCCTGCTGGCGCGGGTGGCCGACTACACCCCGCGCGACCGGGTCGACGTCGACGGCTGCATCTACCGCGAGGGCCTCAACGTCGTGCGCCTCGAGGCCGGGGTGGCCAACAACACCATCCCCGACGAGGCCGTGTGCGCCGTGAACTTCCGTTTCGCGCCCGACCGCACCGCCGACGAGGCCATGGCGCACCTGCGCGAGGTCCTCGGCGAGCACGAGGGCGTGGATATCACCGTCGACGACGTCGCGCCGCCGGCCGCCCCGGGGCTGAACGCCCCCGCGGCAGCCGAACTGGTGGACGCCCTGGGCGGGCGCGTGCGCGCCAAGTACGGCTGGACCGACGTCGCCCGCTTCGCCGAGCTCGGCGTCCCCGCCGTCAACCTCGGCTGCGGCGACCCCGGTCAGGCGCACAAGCCGGAGGAACACTGCCCGGTCGAGCACATCACGCAGCTCGCGGCCGCCCTCGACGGCTACCTGCTCGGCGGAGAGCGCGCCTGAGCGGTATTTTCGAGCACATGACACCGAACATCACCCCGAGCGAGGAGAAGCGGCGGATGCTGCGTGGGCCCGTGCTCATGCGGTTCGAGGCCGACCAGCCGTCCACCTACGACCAGCGGCTGCTGGAGATGACGGCGGACCACGACTGGATCCACGCCGACCCCTGGCGCGTGCTGCGCATCCAGAGCGAATTCGTCTCCGGGTTCGACGCGCTGTCCTCCCTGCCGCCCGCGGTGACCGTCTTCGGCTCCGCCCGCGTGCCCGAGGACGACCCGCTCTACGCCCAGGGCCGCGAGGTCGGCGAGAAGCTGGCCGAGGCCGGCTACGCCGTGATCACCGGCGGGGGACCGGGCCTGATGGAGGCGCCCAACCGCGGCGCCTTCGAGGCCGACGGGCTCTCCGTGGGCCTCGGTATCGAGCTGCCCCACGAGCAGGTGCTCAACGACTGGGTCGACCTGGGGCTGAACTTCCGCTACTTCTTCGTGCGCAAGACCATGTTCCTGAAGTACTCGGAGGGCTTCGTCTGTCTGCCCGGCGGATTCGGCACCCTCGACGAGCTCTTCGAGGTGCTGTGCATGGTGCAGACCAAGAAGGTCACCAACTACCCGATCGCGCTCATCGGCAGCGACTACTGGGGCCCGCTGGTCGGCTGGCTGCGCGAGCAGGTGGTCACCCGCGGCATGATCGCGGAGGAGGACCTCGACCTCTTCCTGGTGACCGACTCCGCCGAGGAGGCCGTCGAGCACATCCGCAGCGCGCCGACGCGGCGGCGCCACATCGCCACCGACGACGGCCACCTGCAGGCCCGGCAGCGCCGCGGCCGGCGCGGCACCGGGGTCGGCGGGAATGGCGCCCGCGGTGCCGAGGCTGCCACCGACGCCGGCGGCGCCGGTACCGACGGCGCCGGTACCGACGGTGCCGGTACCGGCGACGGTGACGGGCGCGGCTTCGGCAATTCCGGCGCGGAAGGGGAGCGCTGACCTTGGCCGCAGCTCAGGACAGGGCCGCGGTCGAGGGTGACGAACGCCAGCGCGCCATCCGGCGTGAGGGCGCCGGCGCGCCAGGCCTGGCGAAGGTGATGGGCATCGTCAACCGCACGCCCGACTCCTTCTACGACAAGGGCGCGACCTTCACCGACACGCTCGCGCTCGCACGGGCCGACGAGGTCGTCGCGCAGGGCGCGGCGATCGTGGACATCGGCGGGGTCAAGGCCGGCCCCGGCGACGCGGTCGACGCCGCCGAGGAGATCGACCGCGTGGTGCCCGTCATCGCCGCGGTCCACGAGCGCCACCCCGAGGTGACCGTCTCCGTGGACACGTGGCGCGCCGAGGTCGCCGAGCGGGCCATCGCCGCCGGCGCCGGGCTGGTCAACGACACCTGGGCCGGGGTCGACCCCGAGCTCGTCGAGGTCGCCGGCCACCACGGGGTCGGCTACGTCTGTTCGCACACCGGCGGGGCCGTGCCGCGCACCCGCCCGCACCGCGTGCACTACGACGACGTGGTCGCCGACGTGATCGCCGAGACCACCCGGCTCGCCGAGCGCGCCGTCGACTGCGGCGTGCCCGAGGACAGGGTGCTGCTGGACCCCACGCACGACTTCGGCAAGAACACCTTCCACGGCCTCGAGCTGCTGCGCCGCATCGACGAGGTCGTCGCGACCGGCTGGCCGGTGCTCATGGCGCTGTCCAACAAGGACTTCATCGGCGAGACCTGCGCGCGCCCCGTCGGCGGGCGCGTGGCCGGCACCCTGGCCGCCACCGCCTGGGCCGCCGCGCACGGCGTGGCCGCCTTCCGCGTGCACGAGGTCGGCGAGACCGTCGACGTGATCCGCATGACCGCGGCGATCGCCGGGACCGTCGGCCCCCTGGACACGATCCGGGGCCTGGCGTGAGCGCCGTCGCGCGCGCGAGTGTGGTCATCCCGGCGCTCAACGAGGAGGCGACCGTCGCCGACGTGGTCGCCGCCGTGCGTGCCGACACCCCGCTGGAGACGATCGTCGTCGACGCCGACTCCACGGACCGCACCGCCGAGCGCGCCGCGGCCGCCGGTGCGCGCGTGCTCAACTGGCGCGAGGTGCTGCCGGGTGTCGAGCCGCGCCCCGGCAAGGGCGAGTCGCTGTGGCGCGGGGTCGCCGCCGCCGAGGGCGAGTTCGTCGTCTTCGTCGACGCCGACCTGCACACCGCGCGCCCCGGCATGGTCGCCGAGCTCGTCGCGCCGTTCGCGGATGACAGTGTGCAGCTGGTCAAGGCCGACTACGTGCGCGACTACCGGGGCCGGCCCGGCGACGGCGGGCGCGTGACCGAGCTGACGGCGCGCCCGTTGCTGCGGCTGCTGCTGCCCGAGCTTTCCGACGTCGCGCAGCCCCTCGGCGGCGAGTACGCCCTGCGCCGCGCGGCGGCGCTGGAGCTGCCCTTCGTCGAGGGCTACGGCGTGGAGTCCGGCCTGCTCATCGACGTGGCGCGTCGCTGGGGCCGCGGCGCGATCGCCGAGGTGGACCTGGGGCGCCGCGCCCACCGCAACCGGCCGCTGGCCCAGCTGGGGCCGATGGCGGAGACCGTCGCCGCCACGATCCTCGCCCGCGCCGGCGTGGACGGAGTCGCGGTGCCCGAGCGCCCGGCGCTGTCCACTATCCTCTGAGCCATGCTCTCCTGGATCTTCCTCATCGTCGTCCTGGTCCTGCTGGTGATCGTGGGCACCTGGGCCGCCGGCCGGCTGCTCGGCCGCGGCGAGCCCGAGCCCGCCGCCGACCCGCAGGAGGTCGCCGCCGCCAACGCGCGTGCCGTGGCCGCAGGCGACCTGGACGCGGTGCGCTTCGAGCTCGTGCCGCGCGGCTACCGGCCCGAACAGGTCGAGGCCGTGCTCGATCAGCTCGCCGGGGGAGAGGGGCGCGGCGCCGGGCGCGGTGCGGCCCGGGGCGCCGAGCGTTCCGGCGACCGCGCGGCGGTGCGTCAGGAGGATCCGGCGCGCGGGGCGGAACGGGCTCGCCTCGGGGACGGAGAGGTGCGGGAGGACGACCGCGCGACGCTTTCCGGGGACCGGGCGGCCGGGTCTCGACCGCTCGGCTGGGCGCAGGAGCGCGGCGGGAATTCGGGCTCGAAGTAGCAGGTAAGCGCCGTTTCGGGTGCTGTAGTTTCGGGGCGGTGGGCGGACTCACGCCGTCCGCGCGGCGGAAAAATCGACTATCATAGCGAAAGTAACCGTCGTGTGCACGAAAAGGAGCCCTGAAACATGGCAGCGATGAAGCCCCGTACCGGAAGCGGACCCATGGAGGCCGTGGAGGAGAATCGCAAGATCGTCATGCGCATCCCCTCGGACGGCGGTGGGCGCCTCGTCATCGAGCTGAACAAGGAGGAGGCCGCCGAGCTGGGTGGCCTGCTGACCGAGGCCGCCGAGTAGCCTCGCGCCACTCACGCCACCGGGCCCCGAGGCCCGTTTCCGCCCCGCGACGGGGCGGCGCCGTGACAGACCCCGTGGACCGGAGTCGTGCGGACCGGAAGATCCGGCCCGACGCCCCGGCCGCGGGGTTTTCCGCGTGTCCGGGGCGCCGCGGCGCGCTGTCGGCGGGGCACCGGAGGAGGCGCGTGGCTGCACCCGGGGAGGGGCCGGGGGTGCTGAGCGGCGGCACAGCTGAGTGCCTCGGCGCGCCGCGGGCGGGGCTGGTGTGATGTGTGCCGCCGGATCCGGTTAGGCTTGGAACATCGCCAAGGACGCCGCCACGGAAAGGAACCGTAGCCAAGATGCTGGCTGATGTGATCGATGTTCTCGCCGACCCGGTGGACGGCTCCGCGCTCGAGGGGGCCGACGACTTCCGTCGGCTCGTCTCGGAGACCGGACACTCCTACGACGTCGCCCGTCAGGGCTACGTGACCCTGGCCGGGGGAGCGGGCCTGAAGCACAAGGGCGACGGCCCGGAGATGGTCGCCGCCCGGGAGACCTTCCTGGGCCGCGGCCACTTCGCGCCCTTCGTCGAGTCCGTCACCGACACCGTCGAGGACGCTCTCGAAGCCGCCGGCGTGCCCGAGGACGCCCACCCCGTCATCTGCGAGGTCGGTGCCGGCACCGGCTACTACCTGGCGCACACCCTCGACACCGTCGCCGGTGCGCGCGGCGTGGGCATCGACGTCTCGGCGGCCGCCGCCAAGCACCTCGCCAAGGCGCACCCGCGCCTCGGTGCCGTCGTCGCCGACGTCTGGGCCGGCATGCCGGTCCGCGACCACTCCGTCGACGTGATCACCGTGCTCTTCGCCCCGCGCAACCCCGGGGAGTTCGCCCGCGTGCTCACCCCGGGCGGCCAGGCCGTCGTGCTCACCGCCGACCCGGGCCACCTCGACGAGCTGCGCGAGCCGCTCGGCATCATCGGCGTCGAGGAGGGCAAGGTCGACCGCCTGCTCGAGCAGTCGAAGGGCCACCTCGAGCAGGTCGGCGAGCTCGAGCACATCGAGTTCAAGATGGACCTCGACCAGGAGTCGATCGCCTCGCAGATCGGCATGAGCCCCTCGGCGCGCCACATCGCCCCCGACGTGCTCGCCGAGCGCATCTCGCGGCTGCCCGCGACCATGACCGTCACCGCCAAGGCGACGGTCACCCGGCTGACCCCGGTCGCGTAGGGCTCGAGCACCGGCGGCTACCGGAACTCGGTGTCCAGGCGCGGGGCCGCCCACTCGGGGATGACCGGGGAGATCGTCTCCGGGCCGCGGGTGAAGTGCTTCTCCACCGTGGCCTCGCCCTCGAGGTTCACCCGGAAGTCCTGCACACCGCCGTCGATGTAGACGCGGCTGGCCATGGCCACCGCGCCGCCGTCGGCGAAGACCTCGACGGTGGAGCCGTCGACCAGGATGGTCAGCGAGTCCGAGTCGCCCTCGGCCAGCGGGGCCTGGGCCACCCCGTCGCCGGCGTGGTGGGGGTTCATCGAGCGATCCAGCTCGAGCACGTCGCCCTGGTGGGTCACCCGCGCGGCGGTCTCGCCGGCGGCGTCGAGGATGTCGACGGAGAGCTCGGAGCCGACCGGGATCTCGCACAGCGCGGTCCACATGCGGGCGTGGTCGGTGCGGGTGACCGCGTCGACGAGGCCGGCCGCCGGGGTCTGGAAGAGCATGCCGCCCTGCAGGCTGACCACGCGCGGCACGGAGACCACGTTCGCCCAACCGGACTCGGTCCAGGACAGGTGCTTGGCCGGGTCGTCGAAGCGGCCCACCCCGTTGAGCACGCCGACGATCGCGCCGCGGCGCCAGCGCGGGTCCGCCGGCTCGGAGAGGTTCGTGTTGCGCGGCCGGGTGAAGTCGTGGCCGAAGTCGATGCGGTGGAACGGGCGGGTGACCGTGAAGGTCGCGCCGGTCAGCCGGCCGACCAGGTAGCCGGAGATGTCGATGCCGTCGTGCTCGATGGTGACCAGGATGATGTCGTAGATCTCGCCGTCGACCTCGTCGCGCAGGCGGATGATCCTGGGGGAGACCACCTGGGTCTCGGCCTCCAGGCCCGAGTCGCCGTCGAGAACCAGCGGGCCGTCGAGGTGCCAGTCCACGCCGTCGGCCGAGCGCAGCACCGCCAGCTGCGGCGAGTCCTGCGCGCCGGTCACCGAGAGCATCAGCCAGCCGGCCAGGCCCTCGTCGCGGTCCTCGTCGCTGGCCCAGTCCGGGACCACGCACGGCGAGCGGAAGTCGAAGAGCCCGGCGGCCTCGCCCTGCGCGTCACCGACGACCTCGCCGCGGCGGACCACCTGCGAATCGAGGGAGAGCGGGTCGTCGGAGATGTCCGCGGTGGTCGCGGCCGGGTCGTCGATGCGCGCCAGGTGCACGGCGGTGCCGGACTCGGTCACGGAGGTGAAGTACACGTTGAAGCCGCCGTCGGCGGCGACCACGGAGCCGGCGCGCACGAGCGTCTCGTCGCCCTCGGCGGCCAGCACGTCGTCGCAGGTCTCCCACTCGTAGGGGTTGTCCTCGGAGAACTGGTGGCCCCAGCGCGCCGGCGCGTCCAGCGACGGGCGGTACTGGTGGAAGAGGTGCCAGGTCTGGCCGTCGAGCATCACGGCGGCCGGCGCCATGAGCACGCCGGCGTCGGCGGTCACGTGCAGCTCGGGGCGGTGGATGTCGCTGCCCCCGGTCGTCTCGGCTCCGGTGGGCTCGGCCATGTCGGTCACGGTGTCCTTTCCTCGGTCTCCTCGCTCGTCCCGGCTCCCCGGGGCGCCGCCGGGTCTCTCCCGGGGCGGGTTCTGGCCCCCGTTCTACCCGAAAAGCGCCCGGCACGTCCCCGCCCCGGCGCCCGGGGGTGGCGGCCGGCGCGCGTCCGGCCGGGCCGCCGCCGCACGTCCGGCCGGGCCGCCGCCGGCCGGATAGTTCAGCCGCGGATCAGTCCTTGACCTCGGTCTGGTGGATCTGGCGGTCGAGGTCCTCGGGGCTGAGTTCCGCGTCGGAGAACTGCGTGGTCAGCGGCAGCCGCAGGTTGAGGTCGGTGCCCGGGCACAGCTCGACGGTGCCGCGGGCGAGCGTGAAGTCCAGGACGTGGCCGCCGGAGGTGCGCGCGTCGTCGACGAAGTGCACGTGGCAGCCGGGCACGCCGATGCCCTTCTCGTAGACGGGCGTGCGGAAGCCGCCGAGGACGCCGTCGACGTCGGTGAAGTGCAGCTCGGCGTCGTCGCCGGTGGCCTCCGTCATCGGCCGGTAGGGCTTGTCCTGCCTGGTCACCGTGCGCACCGTGACGTCGCTGAACCGGCCGGAGATGCGCACGGCGTACATGTAGTTCTCGCTCGGCTGCACCGAGTCGATGAACTCGGCCAGCTCGCTGCGGCGCAGCCCCTCCGGCGGGGTGGCGCTGATCAGGGGCACGAAGTTGGTCATCACCGTGAAGGGGGAGCGCTGCATCAGGTCGGCGCGCTCGGCGGTGCCGTCGCCGCGCACCTGGTAGCAGACCCCGTCGAGGACGATCATCTCGCCGTCGAGGGCGTCGAAGGTGCCGATGCCGAAGTTGCCGTGGCCGAGCAGCTCACCGACGGTCATCTCGCCGTCGTAGATGCCGTCGAGCAGCGCGGACATCAGGGAATTCTGGAAGATGGTGTGCCGCTGGGTCGGCAGCCGCTTGTCTGGTTCCATGCCCCCAATCTATCCGGGCCGGACACGACGGCGCCCCGGGCACCGTCCACGCGGACGGTGCCCGGGGCGGGCGAGGGGCGCGACGTCGTCAATTGAACCCCGGATGCTTGACGACGCGCGCGGCGTCGCCACGCTGCGACGCCTGGTGGGCGCCGTGCGGTGGGTGCTAGAGCAGCGACTCGTAGACGTCGACGGTCTGGCGGGCGATGGTGGCCCAGGAGAACTCCTCGATGGCGCGCTTGCGGCCGGCCTCGCCGTAGGCCTTCACCTTCTGCTCGTCGGCGGCCAGGGCGTTGACGGCCTCGGCGATGCCGTGCTCGAAGGCGGCGGCGTCGTTCTCGTCGTAGGGCACCAGGGTGCCGGTCTCGCCGTCGACGACGACCTCCGGGATGCCGCCGACGTTGGAGGCGACCACGGCGGTGCCGCAGGCCATGGCCTCGAGGTTGACGATGCCCAGCGGCTCGTAGATCGACGGGCAGACGAAGATGTCCGAGGCCGACTCGATCTCCTGGATCTTGTCCTTGGACAGCATCTCGGAGACCCAGTGCACGCCGTCGCGGCCGGCGCGCAGCTCGTCGACGAGCTTCTGGGTGCGCTCGGCGATCTCCGGGGTGTCCGGGGCGCCGGCGCAGAGCACCAGCTGGATGGCCGGGTCGAACTCGCGGGCGGCCTTGACCAGGTGCTCGACGCCCTTCTGACGGGTGATGCGGCCGACGAAGGAGACGATCGGGCGGGTCGGGTCCACGCCGAGCTCCTTGAGCACCGAGGAGCCGTTCTCGGCCTCGGCCTCGTCGAAGGTGGGCCGCGGCTGCCACAGCTCGGTGTCGATGCCGTTGAGCACCACGTGGATCTTGTCCGGGTCGATGGCCGGGTAGGCCTCGAGGATCGAGCCCTTCATCTTATTCGAGACGGCGATGAGCGCGTCGGCGTTCTCCATGGCGTTCTTCTCCGACCAGGAGGAGACGTCGTAGCCGCCGCCGAGCTGCTCGCGCTTCCACGGGCGGTCCGGCTCCAGGGAGTGTGCCGTGGCCACGTGGGGGATGTCGTAGAGGCGGGCGGCCAGGTGGCCGCCGAGGCCCGCGTACCAGGTGTGCGAGTGCACCACGTCGACGCCGCCGGCCGCGTTGGCCATGCGCAGGCCGGTCGACAGGGTCTTGATGGCGGGGTTGGCCTCGGCCAGCTCCGGGTCCACGCCGTGGACGTAGGTGTCCGGCATGTCACGCTCGGCGCCCATGCAGTGGACGTCGACCGGAACGATCTCGCGCATGAAGCGGGTCAGCTCGGTCACGTGCACGCCGGCGCCGCCGTAGACCTCCGGCGGGTACTCGCGGGTCATCATCCCGACTCGGTTCAGTTTCGTCATGACTACCAGCGTATTCGTGTCCCCGCCATCCTGCAGGGGCGACGGCGCGATCGCGCCGCCGGCGCGGGCCGGAACGCGGCGCCGGCGCCTGCCCGAACGGGCTGAGCCGACGTCAGACGGGGGTGGCGGGCGGGGGCGTGAAGGGTGTGGGCTGTGACCGAATTGGCCGCCCGGGCGGCATCGTGCGGTGATTTTCAATAGATTGGTTCTTGTGAGGAGCCAACCAAATGTCCTGAGCATTGTCCTCGCCGGAGGCGAGGGCAAGCGCCTTTATCCCCTGACCGAAGACCGAGCGAAGCCCGCGGTTCCGTTCGGCGGCACCTACCGTCTCATCGACTTCGTGCTGTCGAACCTCGTCAACGCCGGCTTCATGAAGATCGCGGTGCTGACCCAGTACAAGTCGCACTCGCTGGACCGCCACATCTCGCAGGCGTGGCAGCTGTCCGGTCCCATCGACCAGTACATCGCTTCCGTGCCCGCCCAGCAGCGCCTGGGCAAGCGGTGGTACATGGGTTCCGCGGACGCCATCCTGCAGTCGCTGAACCTGATCTTCGACGAGAACCCCGAGTACGTCATCGTCCTCGGCGCCGACCACGTCTACCGCATGGACGTCGGGCAGATGCTCGATGACCACATCGCCTCGGGCAAGGCCTGCACCGTCGCCGGCATCCGCGTGCCGCGCCGCGAGGCCACCGCCTTCGGCTGCATCGAGGCCGACGACGACGGCACGATCACCGAGTTCCTGGAGAAGCCGGCCGACCCGCCCGGCACCCCGGACGACCCGGAGGTCACCTACGCCTCGATGGGCAACTACATCTTCACCGCCGACGCGCTGGTGGAGGCCCTGCGTGCCGACGAGGACAACGAGGGCTCGGACCACGACATGGGCGGCGACATCATCCCCGCCTTCGTCTCGCGCAACGAGGCCCACGTCTACGACTTCTCGGGCAACGAGGTCCCCGGCGCCACCGACCGCGACCGCGGCTACTGGCGTGACGTCGGCACCATCGACGCCTTCTACGAGGCGCACATGGACCTCATCTCCATCCACCCGGTGTTCAACCTGTACAACCACGCCTGGCCGATCCACTCGACCGAGCGCTCGAACCTGCCCCCGGCGAAGTTCGTGCAGGGCGGCATCGCGCAGTCGTCGATGGTCGCCTCCGGGTCGATCATCTCCGGCGGCACGGTGCGCAACTCCGTGCTCTCGAGCGACGTGCACGTCTCCGAGGGCGCGACGGTGGAGGGCTCCGTGCTCATGCCCGGCGTGCGCGTGGGCAAGGGCGCCGTGGTCCGCCACGCGATCCTGGACAAGAACGTCCAGGTCCGCGAGGGCGAGATCATCGGCGTCGACCGCAAGCGCGACGAGGAGCGCTTCACGATCTCGGCCGGCGGCGTCGTGGTCGTCGGCAAGAACACGGTCGTCTAGCCGCCGGTCCGGCCGCCCGCTGCGGCGGCCACGGACAGGGCGCGGAGAGGGCGCCTCCCCGGGGTGGGGGAGGCGCCCTCTCCGTGTATTGATTGACGACGCTCGCGCGGCGCGCGCAGGTGCGGAACGTGCGGTCGCGCGCAGGTGCGGAAGGCACGGCGCGCACGGACGGCGCGGGTCCCGCGCCCGGGCGCGTGGCACGCACCCGTCGTCAATGGGGCGCTCAGCGCCGGCGGGTGAGCACCGTCAGGCCCGCACCGAGCGGCAGGTGGGTGACCAGGGCGCCGGCCTCGGGGTCGGCGGCGAGCTCGGCGACGCGGGCGTGCGCCTCGCGGGCGGCGGCGGTGGAGCGGTCGGTGCGCGAGTCGTCGGCGATGGTGGCGTCGAGCAGCGCGTCGGCGAGCACCAGGGAGCCGCCCGGGGCGAGCAGCGGCCAGGCCGCGTCGATGAAGGCCTTGAGGTCCATGGGGGAGACCTGGGCGAAGACGAGCTGGTAGGCGCCCGGCGCCATGCGGCCGAGCACCTCGAGCGGGCGCGCGGTGAGGAAGCGGCCGCGGGCGGCGGGGTAGCCGGCCTCGCGGAAGGACTCCCGGGCGCGCCGGGTGTGCTCGGCCTCGGGGTCGATGCAGGTCACCGCGGCCTGCTCGGTCAGGCCCTCGAGCACGTAGAGGCCCACGACGGCGGCCGCCGGGCTGGCGACGATCGCCCCGGCGGGCTCCTCCCCGGCACCCGAGGCCGCGAGCGCCGCGACGAGCCGGCCGGTCGCCTCGTCGGGGGCGGGCAGCTCGTACTCGGCGGCGTCACGGCGGGCGTGCGTAACCGCCTCGGGGGCGGGGCTCAGCGGCGCCGAGGCGGACTCGATGAACTCGACCAACGGGTCGCGGGAGGTGTTCGTAGTCTCACTCACGCCCCCGAGTGTACGGGGGCGACCCACGCGCCGGTGCCAGGCTCGCGGGACGGCCGGCGCCCGGCCCGCGGATGTGCCGGTGCCCGGCCCGCGGGGTAGGGGCACCCGGTGCCCGGTGCGGTGGATCGGGGCGCTGTGCGGCGGCTGCGGGGCCGTGCGGTGGGCGAATACCTATCACCCGGGAAACCGCCCACGGGTTCACAGCAGGTGAGCAGGCTTCCATGTGGAGTTTGTCATGGATCTTTGGAATGATAATCCCCATGAAAGCACGTCGGCCCGAGACCGTTTCCGCACCGGACGCCCCCGAGGGGCGGGAGCCGGATGCGGCGGATCTGACGGGCACGGCGGCCTTCGACGCCGGCGTCGCCGAGATGCCCAGCTGGTCCGAGCTCGTCGCCGAGCACGCCGACAGCGTCTACCGCCTGGCCTTCCGCCTCTCCGGCAACAAGCACGACGCGGAGGACCTGACCCAGGAGACCTTCATGCGCGTCTTCCGCTCGCTGAAGGACTACCGCCCCGGCGGTTTCCGCGGCTGGCTGCACCGCATCACCACCAACCTCTTCCTCGACATGGTCCGCCACCGCGCCACGGTGCGCATGGAGGCCCTGCCCGAGGACTACGAGCGGGTGCCCGGCTCCGAGCTGACACCCGAGCAGGCCTACCAGGTCAACCACCTGACGCCGGCGCTGCAGGACGCGCTCGACCAGCTCAGCCCCGAGTTCCGCGTCGTGGTCGTGCTCTGTGACGTCGCGGACATGACCTACGACGAGATCGCCGAGACCCTGGGCCTGAAGATGGGCACCGTGCGCTCGCGCATCCACCGCGGCCGCTCGCAGCTGCGCGAGGCGCTCATGGCCGCCGCACGCGACGACGAGGAGGCCCGCCTCCTGCTGCCGCAGTCCGCGCGCTGAGACCGCATCTGCGCAGCCCGCGCCGTCGATTGACGACGCCGCGCACCTCGCCCGCGTGCCCTCCCGTGCGGCGGGCCGTGGTCCCCGTCGCCCGGGCGCGGGTAGGTTGGGGGCATGAGAGAAACGGCTGACGGCGAGGCGCGCACCTTCGGCGCGCGGCGCACCCCGCGCCGGCGCCGCTTCGCCTCAGTGGACCACCTGGGCCCCGAGGCCGTCGTCTCCTTCGTCGACGGCGAGCTCACGGCGTCGGCGCTGCACCGCGCCCGCGTGCACCTCGTGCACTGCCCGGAGTGCCGCGCGGAGGTCCGCGCCCAGCGGCGCACCTCCGAGGTCGTCCACGACTCGAACTTCACCTCCGAGGTCAGCATGCCGGCGGATCTCTTCGCCCGGCTCAAGAGCATGGCGGAGACCGGCTGCCCCGACGGCCCCGACGCCGCCGCGACCCCGACGCCGCGGCCCGAGGGCGTGCTCGACCGCGTCGAGACGCTGCTGCGTGCCGTGCGCCGCGGCGGACGCGCCGACTGACGCTCGCTGACGCCCGCTGACGTCCGCTGATGCTCGCGCGGCGCCAGCGGTGGCGTCGGCGGTGGCCCCGCCGGCGGGGGCTCACGTAGGCGTCGGCGCCGTCAGCGCCCGTGCGCTCGGCCGGAGCGCCGGGCTGCGGACCGGCGGGCCCGGCTGGGTAGGCTGGTCATGTGTTCCAGAACATCGGTTGGGGAGAAATCTTCCTCATTGTGGTCGTCGGCCTGATCATCATCGGCCCCGAGCGCCTGCCGGGGCTGATCACTGACGTGCGCGCGGCGCTCTTCGCCGCCCGCAAGGCGATCAACAACGCCAAGAAGGAGATGGACGGCGAGTTCGGCGCGGAGTTCGACGAGATCCGCAAGCCGATCGCCGAGGTGGCCAAGTGGCGCTCCATGGGGCCCAAGGCCGCGCTGACCCACGCCCTGTTCGACGACGACGAGAAGTTCCTCGACTCCTTCGACCCGAAGAAGATCATGTCCGAGGACACCGCCGGGCAGGCCTACCGCGAGGCGCTGGCCCGCGGCGAGGAGCCTCCGACCACGCGCGCCCCGCGCGACTCGCGGAAGTCGGGCGCTACGGGTGCGGCCGGGAACGCCGGCACGGGAGCGGCCGGGAACGCCGGCGACGGTGCCGGGGGAGCAACCGGCCACGGCGCGTCGGGGGCGGGTGCCGCCCGAGCGGCTGGCCCCGGTTCGGCCGGCGCCGGCACGCACGGCACGGCGGGCCACGCCGGGGGCGCTGCCGGTGCCGGAGGCGCGGCGGCCAACGGCGCGCACGGCGCGGCCGGGGCAGGCGGCGCGAACAACACGAACGGCTCCGGGCGTCCCGGGGCCGCGGGCGGGGCGGCCTCGCCGAACCCCGGGAGCTCCGGCCTCGACGGCGGGTTCTCCTGGGACGACATCATGTGACCGTCACGGGTACGACCGTGGCCGCCTGCGCGCACGGGGCGCACCCGGCGCAGCACGCGCGGCGTCGTCAATCCTGCGCGGCACATATTTTGAATGCTGTTCACTTAGGGCAGGCGTGGGTCAATTTGTGAACTTGCCCACCGGGGCGGTCGGGGATATAGGTTCCGGGATATGCCAGTTGTAAGATGTCCTTCGTAAGGATAGGTTTATCGTATGTCTGCGATTGTGGACGTACGGGCTCGAGGAACAACATGAGGACAAGATCCCATCATTCCGAAGCCGACCCCCGGAGGGACGGCGAAAGCAGTACCTGCGCGCTCAATGAGCTGCGCCCCGGAGAACGCGGCCGGATCGTCGCCACCGACGACACCGCCGCCGACGAGCAGCACCGCAGGCTGCTCGCCCGCCTGCAGAACCTCGGCTTCGTGCCGGGCGCGGTCGTCGAACCGCACCGCAGGGCCCCGATGAAGGACCCCACGGTCTACCGCATCGCCGACTACGAACTCGCCCTGCGCGGCCGCGACGCCGCCACCATCACCGTCACCCGGCTCGCCGACGAACCGGCGGGGGAGGACTGAGAGATGACCACCGCGAACAAGCCCGTGCACGCGGGCGTGCACCCGGACCACGACTGCCACTCCGGCGCCGACTGCCACTGCGGCGGCGGCGACGGCGCGGTCAACCCGGAGGCGCCGACCGTCGCCCTCGTCGGCAGCCCGAACGCCGGCAAGACCTCCGTCTACAACGCGCTGACCGGCCTGCACGCCAAGACCGGCAACTACCCGGGCGTGACCGTCTCGCGCTCGCGGGGCACCTGCGTGGTCGAGACCCACGAGGTCACCGTCGAGGATCTGCCCGGCACCTACTCGCTGCAGCCGATCAGCCCGGACGAGGAGATCGTCCACGACGTGCTCGCCGGTGAGCAGTACGGCGTCGAGCGCCCCCAGGCCGTCGTGCTCGTCATCGACTCGACGACGCTGCGCCGCTCGATGAACCTGCTGGCCGAGGTGCTCTCCGTGGGCCTGCCGACCTGCCTGGCCGTGACCATGACCGACGAGCTGACCCGCCGCGGCGGCGGCCTGGACATCGAGGCCTTCGGCGAGGCCGTCGGCGTGCCGGCGGTGCGCGTCATCGGCCACCGCGGCATCGGCATCGACGAGCTGCGCGAGCAGCTCATCGACATCGAGGACTGGCGGCGCACGCCGCTGACCCCGCCGAGCGACCCGGTCGAGCTGGCCGCCTGGAGCGACTCCATCCTCGAGGCCGCCGACTACCGCCCGCCGCACGAGGACCCGGTCACCCGCCGCCTGGACGCCGTCTTCCTGCACCCGCTGTGGGGCACCCTGGTCTTCCTCGGCGTGATGTTCCTGTTCTTCCAGGCCATCTTCGTCTGGGCCGAGCCCTTCAAGGGCTGGCTCGAGGACTTCTTCGGCTGGGCCGGATCGAGCGTGCACGACGCCCTCGACGGCTCGGCGCCGCTGCTGGCGGGGCTGCTCGCCGACGGCGTGATCGGCGGTGTGGGCGCCGTGCTGAGCTTCTTCCCGCAGATCGTCATCATGTTCCTGCTCATCTCCCTGCTCGAGGGCGTGGGCTACATGGCGCGCGCGGCGTTCCTGATGGACAAGGTGATGTCCAAGGCCGGCCTCGAGGGCCGCGCCTTCGTGGCCATGCTCTCCTCGGTGGCCTGCGCCATCCCGGGTGTCATGGCCACCCGCACCCTGCCCAACGCCAAGGACCGCCTGGCCACGATCATGGCCGCGCCGCTGATGACCTGCTCGGCGCGCCTGCCCGTCTACATCATCATGGTCGGCCTGCTCGTGCCCGACGGCGCTCGCGTGGGCCCGTTCTCGGCGGCCGGCTTCGCGATGTTCCTGCTCTACCTGGGCGGCACGCTCGCGGCGATGATCGTCGCGTGGGTGGTCAAGAAGATCACCGACCGCGGCGGCATGCTGCTGCCGTTCTACATGGAGATCCCGCCCTACCGCCTGCCGCGGCCCAAGACCATCGGCATCATGGTCTGGGACTCCTGCAAGGGCTTCCTGCGCAAGGCCGGCACCATCATCCTGACGACCACCGTCGTGCTGTGGGTGCTGCTCAACGTGCCGATGCGCAGTGACGACGAGTTCGACGCCTTCTGCGCCCAGGACACCGCGTGCACCGCCGTGGCCGCCGCCGTCGAGGACCCGGCCAACTCCACGGTCACCGACGACGAGGACGGCGCAGTGGTCGACGACCCGGAGGAGCTCGAGGCGCTGCTGGACGCCCAGCGCACCGCCTACACGATGGACAACTCCGCGGCCGCCGCCGTCGGTCGCTTCCTCGAGCCCGTCTTCGCTCCGCTGGGCTTCGACTGGCGCCTCAACGTCGGCGTCGTCTCCTCGCTGGCGGCCCGCGAGACCTTCGTGGCCACCCTGGGCCAGATCGCCGCGGCCGAGGACCCGGAGGAGCCGGTCGCGCAGATGGAGTCGATGACCTACCAGCACGACACCGTCCTGCACGCCGCCGGCGACAACGTCTTCAACCCGGCGACCATCTCCGCCGTGCTCGTGTTCTTCATGTTCGCGATGCAGTGCATGGCCACCGCCGGCGCGATGCGCCGCGAGACCGGCACCTGGAAGTGGCCGCTGGTCGCCTACGGCTACATGTTCGCCCTGGCCTGGGGACTCGGCGCGCTGACGCACACCGTCGTCGCGCTGTCGATGTAGGCTCGCGGCCATGCTGGTCCCGACCCACCCCGAGGCGACCGCCGACCCGGCGACACTGCGCTGGGTCATCCCGGACGGCCACCTCGGCTTCGCCGGCGACGTCGCCGGGGTGCCGGGCCTCCTGCAGGCCCTGCTCGACGACGGCACGCTCGCCCGCGTCGAGGTGCGCACCGACGCCGTCCTGACGACGCTCGCGCCCGGGAACGACTGGGCGGGGAGAGGTGCGGCCGTGCGCCGCGCGGTCACGGACGCATTGACGACGCCGCGCAGGTGGCGCCCTGCGTCCGACGCCCGTGCGACGGGCCCGGACGAGGTGCTCCGGAACGCCGCGCGCGACGTCGCCGACGTGCGCCTCGGGCGCTACATCGCCTCCCACGGTGGGCGCTTCGAGGTCGTCGGCGTGCGCGACGGCGTGGTCGACGTCGCCCTGCGCGGAGAGTGCTCCGACTGCGCGGCCGCCGTGGTGACGATGCACGCCCGCTTCGAGCACCTGCTGCGCAGGCGCTGCCCGTGGCTCAAGGAGGTCCGCCGGGCCGCGTAGGCGTCGGAGGGCATGAGAGAAGGGGCGGAAGGCTGACAAGCCTTCCGCCCCTTGCTCTGTCGTCTGTGCACGTGTCCGTGCGCGGGACCCGTGTGACGGGTACCCGGGTGGGTCGACGGGTACCCGGGTGGGCCGGCGGTGCCCGGGTGGGCCGGCGGGTATCCGGGTGGTCCGCGCCGGCTAGTTGGGCGTGACGCCCAGGCCCAGCGGCTTGCCCGCCAGGGAGTCGCGGCGCACCGCCAGCTTGTCGGCGATCGCGGCGAACGCCTCGGCCGACGGGGTCTCGGGCTCGGCGAGGACGACCGGGGTGCCCTCGTCGCCGTGGGTGCGCAGGGCCGGGTCCAGCGGGATCTGGCCGAGCAGCGGCACCTCGCCGCCGGTCAGGGCGGTCAGGCGCTCGCTGACGCGCTCGCCGCCGCCGGAGCCGAAGATCTCCATGGTGCTGCCGTCCGGCATGACCATCGCGGACATGTTCTCCACCACGCCGGCGACGCGCTGGCGGGTCTGCTGGGCGATCGTGCCCGCGCGCTCGGCGACCTCGGCCGCCGCGTGCTGCGGGGTGGTCACCACGATCAGCTCCGCGTTCGGGATCAGCTGCGCGACCGAGATGGCCACGTCGCCGGTGCCGGGCGGCAGGTCGAGCAGGAGCACGTCGAGGTCGCCCCAGAAGACGTCGGTGAGGAACTGCTGCAGGGCGCGGTGCAGCATCGGCCCGCGCCAGACCACCGGCGCGTTGCCCTCGATGAAGTGGCCGATGGAGATGATCTTGACCCCGTGCGCGATCGGCGGGAGGATCATGTCCTCCTCCATCACGCTGGGCTGCTGGTCCGAGCCCATCAGGGTCGGCACCGAGTGGCCGTAGATGTCCGCGTCGACGATGCCCACGCGCAGGCCCTTGGCCGCCAGGGCGGCGGCCAGGTTGACCGTCACCGAGGACTTGCCCACGCCGCCCTTGCCGGACGCGATCGCGAAGACGCGGGTGGTGGTGCCCGGCTGGGCGAAGGGGATGACCGGCTCGGCGCCGCCGCGCAGCTGGTCGCGCAGCGCCTTGCGTTGGGCGTCGTCCATCACGTCGGTGGTGACGGTGACGTCGTCGACGCCGTCGAGCTCGGCGACGGCCGCGTACGTGTTCTGCTGGAGCGTGTCGCGCATCGGGCAGCCGGCGATGGTCAGGTAGATCTCCACCGCGACGGAGGAGCCGTCGACGTCGACGGACTTGACCATGCCCAGCTCGGTGATCGGGCGACCCAGCTCGGGGTCCTCGACGCGGGAGAGCGCCTCGCGGACCTGATCTTCGGTGACAGTAGACATAACGCCCACGACTCTAGCCGCGCGCACCGGCGGAGACCATGCCCGGGGCGCGCTCAGCCCTTGGTCGGCTCGGACAGCTCGGAGGGGTGCTCCTGGTCGTCGGCCGCGGCGTCGTCAATCTTGGCCTCGATGCGGCCGAGGACGTCGTGCAGCTCCTCGAGCTCGCCGCGCAGGTAGTCACGCGAGACCATGTCGCCGACGGCGAGGCGCACGCCGGCGAGCTCGCGGGCGAGGAACTCGGTGTCGGCCTTCGTCTGCTCGGCGCGGCGCCGGTCGTTCTGCAGCGTGACCTTGTCGCGGTCCTCCTGGCGGTTCTGCGCGAGCAGGATCAGCGGGGCGGCGTAGGCGGCCTGGGTGGAGAACGCCAGGTTGAGCAGGATGAACGGGTAGGGGTCCCAGTTCCAGGCGAAGCCGCCGATGTTCAGGGCGATCCAGACGACCACGACGACGGTCTGCCACATCAGGTAGCGGCCCGTGCCGAAGAAGCGGGCGACCTTCTCGGCGACGGCGCCCACCGAGTCGTCGGTGATGTTGAACAGCCTGCGGCGCCCGGCGGCGACCGGGGTGTCCAGTGCGTTGCGCTCGGACTCAGCCATCGTGGTCCTCCTTCTGCGGCTCGGTGGGGGTGGACTGCGTGGCCTGGCCGGGCTGGGTCTCCTGGCCGGGCTGGGTGGCCTGACCGGGCCGGGTGCTCTGGCCGGCCTGGGTGGCCTGGCCGGACTGCGTGGTCTGCCCGGCCTGGGCGGTCGGCTCGGCCTGCGAGGCGGGGCGGGCGGACTCCGGGCGCAGGCCCGTCTCGCGCCAGTCCTCGGGCAGCAGGTGGTCGAGCAGGTCGTCGACGGCCACGGCACCCAGCAGGTGCTTGTCGTCGTCGAGGACCGGGCCGCACACCAGGTTGTAGGTGGCGAAGTAGCGCGCGGCGGTCTCCTGGGAGTCGTCGGCGTACAGCGGCGGCAGGTCGGGGGAGAGGATGCCCGAGATCAGCGTCGACGGCGGCTCGCGCAGCATCCGCTGCAGGTGCACGCAGCCGAGGTACCGCCCGGTCGGCGTGGCCGTCGGCGGGCGCACGACGAAGACCAGCGAGGCCAGCGAGGTCGTCAGCTCCGGGTCGCGCGCCAGGGCGAGCGCCTCGGCCACGGTGGTCTGCGGCGGCAGGATCAGCGGCTCCGAGGTCATCAGGGCGCCGACCGTGTCCGGCGAGAAGCTCATCAGGCGACGGACCGGGGCGGACTCCTCGGGGTCCATCAGGTCCAGCAGCACTTCGGCGGTGGTGTCGGGCAGCTCCTGGAGGATGTCGGCGGCGTCGTCGGGGTCCATCTCCTCGAGGACGTCCGCGGCGCGCTCGATGTCGAGGGCCTCGAGCATCTCGGCCTGGTAGTCCTCGGGCAGCTCCTGGAGGATGTCCGCCAGGCGTTCGTCGTTGATCTGCTCGGCGAGCTGGTGGCGCGCGGCCGGGGCGAGGTTGTGCAGGTAGTTGGCCACGTCGGCCGGGCGCATGTCGCGGAAGGCCGCGATCGTCTCGGCCAGCGTGTCCGTCTGACCGACGCCGCCGGCGCTGACACCGTGCACGTGCGACCACTCCACGACGACGGGCTCGCGGGCGCGGCCGAAGCGGGAACGCCCCGGCACCAGCGCGATGCGCGAGATTACCCAGTCGCGGGTGCGGCTGCGCTCGAACTCGACGTCGGCGATCTCCACGGCGCGGCCGTGCAGCTGCTCGGCGTCCGGGTCGTCGGTGTGCACCTTGGCGCCGACCAGGTCGCCCTGGACGGTCAGCTCGCCGGCGCGGACCTGGAAGACGCGCATGGACACCGAGCCGGAGGTCAGGGTGATCTCGCCGGGCTCGATGGCGGCGACGCGCAGCATCGGCACGAAGACGCGACGCTTGGTCACCAGCTCGATGACCAGGCCGAGGGCACGGGAGGGCTGCGGCTGGGGACGCACTGTGACCACGACGTCTCGAACGCGGCCGATGGCGTCCATGTCGGGGCCGCGCACGGTCATGCCCGCCAGACGGCCGGCGTAGACGCGGGAAATGGCACTCATGCGACCTGATGCTAGCCGTCGACCGGGAACTTTTCGGGGTCGGCCGCGCGTTGTATCAGGTGGATGCAGGGCCGATGAGGACCCGTGCCACAGCGGGCCCCACGGGAATCTGCGGTCACACCGCAGGGTTTCCCGGCCACCGCAGGCGTGCGGCCGCGACATCCGGACGCAGCCACGTGGTCGTGACACCCGACGCAGCCACGTGGCCACGGCACCCGACGCAGGCGCGTGGCCGCCGGTCGCCGGAGCCACCGGCCAAGTCACGACCGCCGGTCACGATGACCGGTCGCAGCCGTGGCTGCCTGCCGTGGCCGCCGACCGCCGGCCCTGCCCCGGACGAAGACGCGAGAGCGGACACAGACGATGAAGGAGAAGAACAGATGACGAATCCCCGAGGCACCACCGGCGCCGGCCGCCGGCCCCTGCGCGAGCGCCCCGCCGGCTGGCCGGTGGGCAGCTTCGACAGCTACGCCGACGCCCAGGAGGCGGTGGACAACCTCTCCGACCGCGAGTTCCCGGTGGACAAGCTGGTCATCGTCGGCGTCGACCTCATGGAGGTCGAGAGCGTGACCGGGCGCCTGACCTGGGGCCGCGTGCTCGCCGGTGGTGCCGCCTCCGGCGCGTGGATGGGTATCTTCTTCGGCCTGCTCTTCGGGCTGTTCACGCCGAACGCCTTCTTCCTGCCGATCCTGGCGGGAATCGTCGTCGGCGCGATCTTCGGCATGGTGCTCGCCGCCGTGCCCTACGGGATGAGCCAGGGCGCGCGCGACTTCACCTCGCAGACCCAGATCGTCGCCGGCCGCTACGACATCCTCTGCGACCCGCAGCTGGCCCCGCAGGCCCGCGACGCCATCGCCGGGATGAACCTGGGCCACCGTGGCCGCGCCGGCCTGCCGCAGACCCCGGCCCCGGCCGCCACCGCCGGACCGACCGAGCCCGCCGCGCCCCAGACCCCGGCGCCGGGCGCGCAGAACACGGGCGGTTGGGCCGGAGAGTCCGGCACCACCGCCCGCCCCGTGCACGACGACGCCCCGATTGACGACGTCGCGCGTGACGACGTCCCGCGTACCGACGCCGTGGGCGGCGAGACCGTGCGTGGCGACGCCGTCCGTGGTGACGCCCCGATTGACGACGTCGCGCGTGACGAGGCTGCGCGTGAAGGTGTCGTGGGGGACGACACGGTGGGCGGCGACCCCGAGGCGGGTCGGCGGGACTGAGACCCGCCCCGGCTAGGATGAGGCGCATGCGCGCTGCCCGGAAGACCACCGCGGTCCTGGCCGGCCTGGCCACCATGGCAGGCCTGGCCGGCTGCACGAACGAGGCCACCCCCACCTACCTCGTCGGCGACGACGACGGCGAGGTGGTCATCCAGGTCTCCGCCGCCGACCCCGAGAACCGGGTGCTCGCGGAGATCTACCGCCGGGCGCTGGCAAGCGGCGACGTCCACGGCGTCGTCGAGACCGTCGACCCCGACTCCGAGCGTGGGAAGGCCGGCCAGCTCGAGTGGCTCGCCGACGGCGGCGCCGACCTCGTCATCGGCTGCACCGGCCAGCTGCTCGCCGACGCCCAGCCCGAGGCCGCCGAGACGCTCGACGAGGAGTTCAACGCCGAAGAGGACTCCGACAACCCCACCGCCGGCGACGCCGGCCAGCGCACCTATGACGCCCTGCTGGGCGCGCTGCCCGGCGATTACGACGTGCCCGATCCCTCGCCCGCCGAGGGCTGTTCGCAGGGCGCGGTGCCCGACGCCAAGGTGGACAAGGACGCATCGGGGGAGGGCGCGACGTCGGAAAGCGCGGGGGAGGCGCTGCCGCAGAACATCGTGCCCATCTACCGCAAGACGTCCGTCAACCGCTGGGGCAAGAAGGGCCTCAACGATCTGACGCGCCTGCTGACCACGCATGACCTGCAGGAGATGACCGAGCAGGTCGAGGACGGCGGGGAGCCCGACCACGTCGTCGGCGAGTGGCTCGGCGAGTCCAACTCCGACATGCTCGAGTAGGGCCCGGCCCGAAGTACACGAAGAAGCGGCCCCCGGGAGAACCCGGGGGCCGCTTCTTCGCGCGTCAGCCCCACCGCCCGGTGTCACCCGGGGCGGCCGGGGCGGTCACGCGGCGCTCAGTCGGCGAAGATCTCGTCGAGGAGCTTGGCCTGCTCGGCGTGGTGCACCTTGGCCATGCCGGTCGCCGTCGAGGACTGCGCACGACGCGAGACGCGACGCAGCGGCGGCATGTCCGGGATCAGCTCCGGCAGGTGCTCGTGCAGGAACGGCCACGGACCCTGGTTGGCCGGCTCGTCCTGGCAGAACACGACCTCCTCGGCGTTCGGGAAGCACTCGAAGGCCTCACGCAGCCGGTTGAAGGGGATCGGGTGCAGCATCTCCTGGCGGATGATCGCGATGTCCTCGCGCTCGTCCTCCGCGCGGCGCTTCTCCAGCTCCCAGTAGAGCTTGCCGGAGACCAGCAGGATGCGGGTGACCTTGTCGGCGTCGCCGATGACGTTGCCGTCCAGGTCGACCAGGCGCGGGTCGTTGATCACCGAGTGGAACTTGGTGACCTCCGTGAAGTCCTCCACCGAGGAGGTGGCGGCCTTGTTGCGCAGCATCGACTTCGGGGTGAAGACGACCAGCGGGCGCGACATGGTGCCCAGCGCGTGGCGGCGCAGCAGGTGGAAGTGGTTGGCCGGGGTGGACGGCTGGGCGATGGTCATCGAGCCCTCGGCGGCCATCTGCAGGTAGCGCTCGATGCGGGCGGAGGAGTGGTCCGGGCCCTGGCCCTCGTAGCCGTGCGGCAGGAGGAGCACGACCTTGGACAGCTGGCCCCACTTGGCCTCACCGGAGGAGATGTACTCGTCGATGATGGTCTGGGCGCCGTTGGCGAAGTCGCCGAACTGCGCCTCCCAGGCGACGAAGGCGTCCGGGTTGCCCACGGAGTAGCCGTACTCGAAGCCCATGCCCGCGTACTCGGTCAGCGCCGAGTTGTAGATCATGACCTTGCCGCCGTTGCCCTTGGCCTCGGCGAGGTCGCCCAGCGGGTTGGCCTCCTCGCCCGTCTTCGGGTCGAAGACGATGCCGTGGCGCTGGGTGAAGGTGCCGCGGCGGGTGTCCTCACCGGCGATGCGGACGGTCTTGCCGCCGTTGGCCAGCGAGGACAGGGCGATCAGCTCGCCCCAGCCCCAGTCGATGCCGCCCTCGCGGACCGACTGTAGACGACGCTTGGCCACCGGGCGCACGCGGCGGTGGAACTCGAAGTCCTCGCTGCCGGCGTCCGAGTAGGCCTGGCCGATCTCGTAGAGCTCCTCCTTGGAGATGGAGGTGTCCAGCCCGCGGGTGAGCTCCTGCGAGGAGGTGATGCCGGTCTGCTCGAGCTCCGGCTCGCCCTCGGACTCCTTGACGTCGTTGAAGACGGCCTCCATCTGGTCGTGGAAGTCGCGCGCGGCGGCCTCCGCGTCGGCCTCGGTGAGGTCGCCGCGGCCGATGAGGTCCTCGGTGTACTTGGCGCGCACGGAGTCGCGGGTGTCGATGCGGGAGTACATCTCCGGCTGGGTCATCGACGGGTCGTCGGCCTCGTTGTGGCCGCGCTTGCGGTAGCAGACCAGGTCGATGAAGACGTCCTTGCCGAAGCGGCGGCGGTACTCGGTGGCCAGGTGGCCGACCCACACGACGGCCTCCGGGTCGTCGCCGTTGACGTGGAAGACCGGGCAGCCGTACGCCTTGGCGATGTCGGTGGCGTAGTAGGAGGAACGCCCCGAGTCCGGCGTGGTGGTGAAGCCGATCTGGTTGTTGACCACGATGTGGACGGTGCCGCCGACGGTGTAGCCGCGCAGCTGGGAAAGGTTCAGGGTCTCCTGGACCACGCCCAGGCCGGTGAAGGAGGCGTCGCCGTGCAGCATCAGCGGCATGACGGTCTTGCCCTCGGCGCCCTTGTCCAGGATGTCCTGCTTGGCGCGCGCGATGCCCACCATGACCGGGTCGACCGCCTCGAGGTGCGAGGGGTTGGCGGCCAGGGTGATGTCGATCTCGCCGTCGCCGAACATCTGGATGTGCTTGCCGGTCATGCCCAGGTGGTACTTGACGTCGCCGGAACCGCCGGTCTGGCCGGGGTTCTCCTGGGTGCCCTCGAACTCGTGGAAGATCGTCGCCAGCGGCTTGCCCACGATGTTGAACAGCACGTTGAGGCGGCCACGGTGCGGCATGCCGATGACGACCTCGTCGAGGCCCTGGCCGGCGGCGGTGTCGATGGCGGCGTCCATCAGCGGGATCAGCGCCTCGGCGCCCTCCAGCGAGAAGCGCTTCTGGCCGACGTACTTGGTCTGCAGGAAGTTCTCGAAGGCCTCCGCGGCGTTGAGCTTCTGCAGGATGTACTTCTGCTCGGCGTTGGTCGGCTTGGGCATGCCCGCCTCGAGGCGGTCCTGCAGCCAGTTGCGCTCCTCGTTGTCGAGGATGTGCGTGTACTCGGAGCCGACCTTGAGGGTGTAGGCGTCGCGCAGGCGCTTGAGCGTCTCGCGCAGCGTCATGGACTCCTTGCCGCCGAAGCCGCCCACGTTGAAGGTGCGGTCCAGGTCCCAGATGGTCAGGCCGTGGCTCTCGATGGAGAGATCCGAGTGGTCCGGCATCGGCAGGCCCGGCTGGTGCCAGCTCAGCGGGTTGATGTCCGCGATGAGGTGGCCGCGGGAGCGGTAGGCCTCGATGAGCTGCATGACGCGGGTGTTCTTGTCGATGCCCGTGTTCGGCAGGTCCTGGGCCCAGCGCATCGGCGAGTAGGGGATGCCCATGGCCTCGAAGATCTCGTCGTAGAACTCGTCGTCGACGAGCAGGCGCGACATCTCACGCAGGAACTCGCCGGACTCCGCGCCCTGGATGACGCGGTGGTCGTAGGTCGAGGTCATGGTGACGAGCTTGCCGACGCCCAGCTCGGCCAGGCGGTCCGTGGACGCGCCGGCGAACTCGGCCGGGTAATCCATCGCGCCGACGCCGATGATCGTGCCCTGGCCGGTGGTCAGGCGCGGGATCGAGTGGCGGGTGCCGATGCCGCCCGGGTTGGTCAGCTGGATGGTCACACCCTGGAAGTCGTCCATCGTCAGCTTGCCCTTGCGGGAGCGGGCGACGATGTCCTCGTAAGCCTCGACGAACCCGTCGAAGGTCTTGGTCTCGCACTCCTTGATCGCGGCGACGACCAGGCTGCGCGAGCCGTCCTTCTTCGGCAGGTCGATGGCCAGGCCGAGGTTGACGTGCTCGGGGTTGACCACGTGCGGCTTGCCGTCGATCTCCTCGTAACGGACGTTCATCGCCGGGTGGATCTGGACGGCCTTGATCATGGCCCAGCCGATGATGTGGGTAAAGGAGATCTTCCCGCCGCGCGTGCGCTTGAGGTGGTCGTTGATCATCGACCGGTTCTCGAACATCAGGCGCGCCGGCATGTCGCGCACGGTGGTCGCCGTCGGGATGGACAGCGAGGCCTCCATGTTCTTCGCAATCGCCTTGAACGCGCCCTTGAGCTGCTTCTCGCCGGGCTCCGGCAGCTCCTTGACGGCGCTGAGCGGGGACTCCGGCTTGGTGCGCACGCGGGGCTGACGCGCCGGGGCGTCGCCCGGGGTCGCCTCCGGGTTCTTGCCGGCGCCGCCGCGCTTGTCGGTCAGGTTGGTGGCCGGGCCGTCACCGGCCGCCGCGCGGGCCGTGGCGTCGGGCCGGGTCACGTCACCCTCGCCCTTCTTAGCGGTGCCGGTGTGGCCCGACTCGCCGACCTTCGGCGCGTCCGGGGCCTCCGGGGCGCCCTTCTTCTCGAAGAGGGCGGCCCACTCCTTGTCGACGGAGTTGGGGTCGTCCTTCCACTGCTGGAACATCTCGTCGACCAGCCACTGATTCTGGCCGAAAGTGCTAGGGCTGCTCACGGCAGTTTCTCGCCTCATTTCGATTGCTGTCTGTCGTCTTTGTCTCAACTGTAGTTCGCGGTACACGGTGAGTGGTCACGTCCGCCGCCGACCGGGGGAGACGGGCGGGGGTGACCCCTGTCCGGGGTTGTTCCCCGGGGTCGGATCCACATCCGGGGGTGGATCGATCGCCGGGCAGACAATACAGCCCGCATCCGTGCCCGCTATGGTACGCGGGCGCGCGGGTGGTCGCCGTCACCCGGGGTGGGTTGTTGTCCTGTCACCCGCACGGCGGGGTGGAAGGTCGCCGCCTATGCGAGGTCGCGGGGTGCGGCGGAACGGTGTGAGCGGGCCGGGCGGTGCACAGGAGAGGTTGGCGCGGGAGGGGTACAAGTGACAGCGGTGCGGACGGGGGCACAGGAGAGGCCGGCGCGGGAGGGGTACAAGAGACAGCGGCGGGGGAGGAACACAAGAGATATAAGGAGACCCCGGAGCGCGAGGCTCCGGGGTCGTGTGCGTCAGCTGTCCGTCAACTGACCGCCAACTAGGCTTCGGCACGGCTCTTCAGCACGCATTCAGCACAAGGGCAGCTCGGCGCGCGTGGTCCGCGGTGTGCCCGGCCGAGGCCGGGTGACTACTTCGCGGCTACTGCGCGTCCGCCTTGCTGTCCGTGGTGCCGCCGTCTGCGGTGTCGGCGCCCGCGGCGCTCTCCGCACCCGCGCCGATCGGGGTGTTCGGCTCCGCGTCGATGACGCCGCCGCGCGGCAGGCCCTCGCCGAAGCGGGCGGGCCCGAGGGCCTCGTTGGTGTGCTCGATGACGTGGGCGGCCAGCTTGCGGTTGGCCACCGAGCCGACGACCACGCCGACGCCCATCGGCAGCAGCTTGCCGAGCCAGGCGCGGCGGATGCGCTTGCTCACGCTCTTCAGTGCCGTGCGCACCAGCCGGTTGTTGACCTCGTTGAGGGTCGGCCCGCTCAGCCGCGACAGGCTGGCCACGGCCGGCAGGCCGGTGGTGGACAGGCCCTCGGGCAGCAGCGTGTCGATGACCACGGAGCCCTTGGAACCCAGCAGGCTGACCAGGACGATGGTGCGGCGTTCGCGCGGGTTACGGATGTCGATGCCGCGCAGGTAGGCGCTGGCCATCGTGTAGGCGACCACGAAGTCGACGAAGACGACCGATTCCGCGCCGATGGCCACCGCACCGGTGACGAATCCGATGCCGGGGATGGCCGACGCCCCGCCCGAGGAGGCGCCGGTGCCCGTCACGGCGTTGCGGAACTGGGTGTCCAGCTTGTCCTGCAGCTCGGCGGCGTCGGCGTCGGGGTTCTTGCGCTTGAGCCGGTCGACGTGCTTCTCGACGACGGAGGTCTGCACGCGCGCGGCGCGGTCGAGGATGGCGACGAGCCACTTGGCCGAGCCGTCGACCTCGACGTCTGCGAGAGCCTCGAGATCGGTCTCGGGCTCCGGGTCGAGGACCTCGGGTTCGTCTTTCTTGCGGCGGAACAGGGCCACGGGCGGGCCTCCTCGTCAGTCGGTCGGGGCGCCCGGCTCCTCGGGGTAAGGACATGTGCCGGGCATTGGACGCAGGCCAGCCTACGCCCGGCGGTTCGCGCGCACCGGGCGGGGAGGCCGGCGTAACAACGCGGCGCCGGCGCGGGAGCCGGGGCGACAACACAGCGACGGCGTGGGCGGCGGCGGCAACACGCAGCACCCGCGCGGGAACCGCGGCGGGGGAGCGGCGCGGCGTCGGAAATCGAACTAGCGCTGCGAGGCGTAGTCCTCGGCGGCGGCGACCTGCTCGGCGGTGGGGCGCACGCCGGTGTAGAGGGCGAACTGCTCGGCGGCCTGCAGGGCGGCGACCTCGGCACCCGAGATGACCGGCTTGCCGGCCTCGCGGGCGGCGCGGATCAGCGGGGTGTTGACCGGGGAGGCCACGACGTCGAAGACGACCTCGGCGCGGTCGATCTCCTCGGGGGAGAAGGACAGCTCGTCGGCCAGGTCGCCCTCCATGCCGATCGGGGTGACGTTGACCAGCAGGCGGGCGTCCTCGGGAACCACGCCGGAGAACTCCCAGTCGTAGCGGCCGGCCAGCGAGGTGCCCGTGACGTGGTTGCGGGCGACGACGGTGCCGCGCATGCCGTGGTCGGTCAGCGCGGCGACGACGGCGTTGGCCATCCCGCCCGAGCCGCGCACGGCCACCGGCAGCGTCTGGTCCACGCCGTGCTGCTCCAGCAGCGAGGCCACGGCCGTGTAGTCGGTGTTGTAGCCGGTCAGCTCGCCTTCGTCGTTGACGATGGTGTTGACCGCGTCGATGCGCGCCGCCGAGTCCTCGAGGTGGTCGATCAGCGGGATGACCTCCTGCTTGTACGGCATGGAGACCCCGGCGCCGCGGATCCCGAGGCCGCGGATGCCGGCGACGGCCGCGGTGATGTCCGCGGGCGCGATCGGCTTGTAGACGAAGTTCAGTCCGAGCTCGGCGTAGAGGTAGTTGTGGAAGCGCACGCCGTGGTTCGAGGGGCGCGCGGCCAGGGAGATGCACAGTGCGGTCTCGCGGTCGAGACGGTTGACCTGTTGCCGGGAAGTGAGCATGGGGCCCACCGTAGAACATTCCGGGAGCCACCCGCGAACTCTCCGGGCGGTGCCGGTGTGCCGGGTCACAGGCGCATTCGGGGGTGCGGTGCGGCGCCTTGGGGGTGGCTCGGCGCCGGTGCCGGCGCCGCCGGGAGTCGATTGACGACGTCGCGCACGAGACGTCCGCGGGGACTGGTGCGGGTGTGCGCGGGGCGGGCTGCGAGGCGCGAGGCCGGGTGCGTGGCGGGTGTGCGCGGGGCTGTGTGGCGGTGTGCGCGGGGTAGTGCCGGGGTGCGCGACGGGGTGTGCGCGGGGCGGTGCCGTGGTGCGCGCGGGGTAGTGCCGGGGTGCGCGACGGGGTGTGCGCGGGGCGGTGCCGTGGTGCGCGGCGCGGGACGGGACGGGGCGGGTGCCGCTAGGCTGGGCGGCGGTTCGTCCCCGGGGTGCCGCCCCGGACGGTGCGGGCCGTGTTCGATCGCCCAGTTCTGTTGGACTCTCTTGGACCGTTCCTGACGGAATCTCTCCCCAGTGGAAGGTAAATGGACATGAGCTTTTTCGAGGACATCGCAACGGCGCTGGACAGCGACGGCATCGAGTCGAGGGTCGGCGGTGAGGTGCTCTTCGTGCCGATCACCTCGGACGTGGAGATCCAGTTCGTCGAGGTGGACCCGCACCTGCCGGCCGCGAACGTCTACATCGCCGCCGCCGACGTCGACGAGGACGACGAGGACTTCTCGGCCGCCCTGGTCTCGGTCGTCTTCTCCGTGGCGGACGCCGTGCGCACCGTCGCCGCGCACATGGCCGAGGACCAGGTGATCACCGTCCTGCGCGACCTGCTCGACGGCACCGACGAGCGGATCGGGGACCTGGAGTTCTTCCAGGACCCGACCGACCCGAACCTGGTGCGCGCCGAGGTGGGCGCCGCCTCCGAGCTGCAGGTGCTCGTCGCCGCGGTCGACGACGTCCCGCGCGCCTCCGTCAGCTTCGTGACCACCAGCGACGAGTACGAGGACATGGTCGACCAGGCCATCGACGAGCTGTGGGAGAGCAACTCCGAGGACGACGCCGTGCTCACCGAGGCCGACCGGCAGCGCCTCTTCGCGCACCTCTCCGACGAGGCCGCGCTGGCCTCCCAGGAGATCCTGGAGCTGGGCTCCTTCGCTGACTTCGACAAGCTCTTCGACGTGCTGGCGCTGGCCGCCGAGCAGGCCGAGAACTGGGAGAGCCAGCTGATGCCCGTCGACGACGACCTCCTCGAGCCGGACGTCTACGACCTCTACGGCGCCGACCACGATGATGTGGTGGCCACCTCCGCCGCCGGGCTGCTCGGCCACGGTGAGCTGGACGACGGCGACCTCGACGACGATGACGACCTCGAGTGGGACATCGACGACGACCTCGACGGCGAGGACGAGGACGACGATGATCTCGACGGCGACGATGATGACGACGAAGACCTCGACGATGACGACCTCGATGATGAGGACGACGACGAGGACGATGACGACGACTTCGACGATGATGATGAGGACGACTTCATCGACGACGAAGACGACGAAGACTCGGACGACGACTCCGATGACGGCGTGAGCGGAGCCGAGGCCGGGAAGACGGCGGGGGACACCACTGGGAAGCCCGAGAAGCCGGCCGACCGGTGACCCTCGAGCGCCCTGCCGGCGTCGACTCCGGCGGACCCGGTCGCGCCGAGGCCGGCCGCGTCGATGGCGCCGATGCCGCCGCCGGTTCCGGCGGGGCCCCGCGCGTCCTCCTCGACTGCGACACCGGCATCGACGACGCTCTCGCGCTCGTCTATCTCGCCGGCCTGCACGTCGCAGGCGAGATCACCCTGGCGGGCGTCAGCGCCACCGCCGGCAACACCACCGCGCACCAGGCCGCGGCCAACAGCGCCTGGATTTTGCGTCTGTGCGGCCTCGGCGACATTCCCGTCGTCGCGGGGCTCCCCGCACCCGAGCACGTCGAGCTGACCACCACCCCGGACACCCACGGGCCCACCGGCACCGGCTACCTGCGCGCCGAGGTCGACCCGCAGCGCCTGCCCGCGGGGCCGGAGGCCCTGACCGACCTGTGGGGCCGCGTCGAGGCTGACCGGCTGATCGTCACCGGCCCGGCCACCGACGCCGCCTTCCGGCTCCGAAGCGGGGCCCGCCTGCCGCGGACCACCCTGATGGGTGGGACCTACGACTACCCGGGAAACACAACCCCGTTCGCGGAGTGGAACTCCTGGGTCGACCCGCACGCCGCCGCCGAGCTCTTCGACTCCGGAACCGCCGTGACCGTCTGCTCGCTCGCGGTCACCGAACGCTTCACCGTCGACCCGGACTTCCTGGGCGAGCTCATCGCCGCCTTAGGACCGGTGCCCGTGGCGAAGCGCCTGCCCGAGATGCTGCGCTGGTACTTCGAGTTCCACCGCGCCGTCGGCGAGGGCTACCTCGCCCAGATCCACGACGCCGTGACCTGCATGATCGCCCTGGGAACCGTCGACTTCACCGCCACGCCCGCCCGCGTGCACGTCGACACCGAGGGCGAGCACCGCGGCCGGACCACCGCCGACCGGGAGGGAAACGCCACGTCGGAGGGCGGGACGTCGGCAAGCAACGCCCTGATCGTCGACGACGTCGACGTGGCCGGGGCGCGCGCCGAGCTGCTGCGCTCGGCGACACTGCTGGCTGGTTTCCTGCGTTGAAGCGCCCGCGAGGTAGCATGCGCGGGGTAGAAGGGGACCGTCCCGGCGAGGTGACATAGCCGGGGCGTACCGCGGGCCACACCGCGGCCCGTCCACGCCGGCGCACCGCGCGCCGCCCGACGCAGAGGAACACCATGTCACCGAAGACCGCCCACAACGCCGCGGACGACTCCGCGAAGACGACTCCCGCCTGGACGCCGCTGCAGCGCGCCGGGGCCATCGCCGGCGGACTGCTGATCGCCGGCACCTGGCTTTTCCTGGTGCTCACCCGCCCGGGCGACTGGGAGAGCGTCGGTGGGTCCTGGCAGGCCGTGGTCACGCTGCTCGGCTACCTGGGCGGGGCGGTGCTGCTGCTGTGCGCGACCGTGCCGCGACTTCCCGTGCGCACCGTCTCGGTGATCCCGGTGGCCATCGCGCTGAACATCGTCGTCGGCCAGATCGTCGGCACCATGACCCCGCTGCCGCTCTACCTGGACTCGTTGGGCACCGCGCTGGTCGCCGCGCTCGGCGGGCCCGTGGCGGGCCTGGCCACCGGCGCGCTCAGCTCCGTGGTCTGGGGCGTGTTCAACCCCTCGGCCCTGCCGTTCGCCGCGGGCTCGGCGGTGACCGGCCTGCTCATCGGCTGGGCCGTGCGCCGCGGGGTGCTGCGCAACATCGTGCTCACGGCCGTGGTCGGCGCGCTGATCGGCGTGGTCACCGCGATGATCGCCGCCCCGGTGGCCGCCTTCGTCTACGGCGGCACCTCGGGGCTGGGAACGGGTGCGGTCGTCTCGCTCTTCCGCGAGATGGGCAACTCGCTGCTCGGCTCGGTCACCCTGCAGTCGATCCTGTCCGACCCGCTGGACAAGGCGCTGGTCATGCTCGCCGTGTGGGGCACCGTCAAGGCGCTGCCGAAGCGCACGCTGCGCGCCTTCCGGGCCCCCGACGCGGTGCCGGCCGTGCGTGGCCGGGGTGCGGATGCCGCCGGTGCCGCCGGTACCGCCGGTGCCTCGGGTACCGCGGGTGCCGTCGACGGTGGTGCCGGCGCGTAGGGCGGGCGGCAACCCGCTGACCGGGTTCGCGCTCGCCGCGGCCGCCTGGCTGCTCGTCCTCGGGGTCAACCGGGCGTGGTTCTCGGCGGCCGTCGTCACGCTCGTCTTCGCCCACGCTGTACTGCGTGGGCGGGCGCGCACCGTCATCCCGGGCAGCCTGCTGGTCGCCGTGCCGGTCGCCGCCAGCGCCGCGATCATCCACATCCCCTTCGGCGAGCAGCGCGTGGCCCCCGGCATCACCCTCGACGGGGCGGCCGTGGCCGGGGTGCTGGGCCTGCGGGTGCTCGCGCTGGTGGCCGTCGTGATCGCCGCCGCTGCGGCCGCCGACGTTCCACGCCTGGCCGTGGCCATGCAGCAGGCCGGTCTCGGCGGCAAGCCCGCCTACCTGGTCGCCGGCGCCCTGCAGACCGTGCCCGAGGCCCGCGACGCCGCCCGCACCGTCGGCGAGGCCAACCGCCTGGCCGGGCGCCGCGTCGGCGTGCGCACCGTGCTGCCGTGGACCGTGGTGCCGCTGGTCTCGCTGCTGATGACACGGGCGGTCGGTCGCGCAGGCGCCCTGGAGGCCGCCGGCGTGGGGCTCGCGGGAAAACGCACCACCTTCCGCCCGATTGACGACGTCCCGGGCGAGCGCGTGCTGCGCCTGTTCGCCGTCCCGTGCGCGGCGCTTGTGGTCGCCGCGGTGTGGGCGGCGCGTGCGGGGTGGTTGCCGTGATGGGAGATGCTGAGGCAGGAGATGCTGCGATGGGAGATGCTGCGGCAGGAGACCCTGTGGCTGGAGACGCTCTGGCAGACGACGGCGTGGACGGCATGCGGGTCGACGCTCTCGTGGACGCCGTGGCCGGTGAGCTTGCGGCGGGGGAGGTCCTGCAGCTGGTCGCCCCGTCCGGGTCGGGGCTCAGCCGGTTGGGCACCCGGCTGCGCGCGCAGCCGCCGACCGGGTGGGGCGCGGTTGGTTTGGTCGAGCAGGACGCGCACCTGCACGTCACGGGGCTTAGAGCGACCGTGGCCGAGGAGCTGGCCTTCCCCCTCGAGCAGCGCGGCGTGGAGCGCGCCGAGATGGAGGCGCGTGTCTCCGGGCTGCTGGCTGAGGAGGGCCTGGGGCTCTCCGGGCTTTCGGAGCGCGACCCCGCGCGGCTCTCCGGCGGGCAGACACGCAGGCTCGCGGTCGGTTGCGTGCTGGCCACGGATCCGGACGTACTGGTCCTCGACGACTCGTTCGCCGGGTTGGATCCGCGGGCGCGGGAGCGACTGGCCGGGCTGTGCCGCCGGTTCGCCGGTCGTGGTGGCCGGGTGCTGGTGCTGGGTACGTCCCCGGTTGCCGAGCTCGGCGGGGTGCGGGCCGTGAGTCCGGCGTCCGGCGCGGACGGACGGATGCGGCTGGTGGCGTTCACGGATCCGGGACCGGTGGAACTGCCGGAGCGGGTCGGGCCGGCCGGTGAAAACGGCGCCGGTGACGGTGATCAGGCTGACGCGGGTTGCGCGGGTGATGGTGCTGATGTCTCCTGCGCGGATGAGGCCGCAACCGGAGCCCACCGGCCAAAGACGGTCGCGGTGATCCGCGGGCTGGTCGCCCGTCCGGGATACGCACCGGAGCCGAAGGGGCGCGTCCGTCGGGTGCTCGGGAAGCTCTTCTCCCGGAAGTCGAAGGCCGCCCGGGTGGTTCCGGAGGCCACCGGGGCTGCCTCCGCACCCGGGCATGACCACAGGACCGGCGACTGGTTCGGGCCGGTCGACCTGAGCCTTGCCGCAGGCGAGGTGGTCTGGCTGCGCGGTCCGAACGGCTCGGGCAAGACCACGCTGCTGCGGGCGCTGGCCGGACTGGGGCCGACGCCGGCCGAGGTCGACGCCTCCGTCGCCATGGCCGTCCAGGACCCCGACGACCAGGCCGTCGACCCGACGGTCGGGCGGTGGGTCGGCTCGGCCGAGAGGTGCACGGCCTGCGGGCTCGACCCGGAGGAGCACCCGCTGGATCTGGCGCGGGCCGACCTGCGCGTCGCGCAGCTGGCAGCAGTGACCGGGCTGGGCCGGGAGGTGGTGCTTCTCGACGAGCCCGACGTGGGACTCGATCACGCGGGGCGCCGGCGGGCGCACCGGTTGATCGCAGAGGCACTGGCCTCGGGTGCCGCGGTGGTTCTGACCTGCCACGATGTCGGTTTCGTCGGAGAGGTCGGCGGTTACGCGACGGTTCGACAGGTCGATCTGGCGGCACCGCGCGAGACGCGATGACGCCGGTCAGGCGATGCGACACCCGTCAGGCGATGAAGAGCCCGGGCTGCATCCAGCCGCCGTTGTCATCGTTGTCCCCGTCATCCTCGTTGGAGCTGAGGTGATCGGAGTAGTGGGCGTCCACGGTGTCGTCGAAGCTGGCGCCTTCGGAGGCGTCACCGCAGTGGTCGCCGTCCATGGCGTCGTCGCAGCTGGCGCCGTCGGAGGCGTTACTGGGGTAGCCGCCATCCATGGCGTCGCCGAAGACATCGCCGTGGCCGGCATGGTCGGTCGCGTCGGACTCTTCGTGTTTGGCCCGTTCGGCGAGGTAGTCCTCGTAGTCGTCGAGCCAGTCGGGCGCCTCGGGTACAGGTGTCCCGGGATCATTGGTCGGTTCAGAGTTATCGGTTGCCCCGGGGGCACCTGCGCGCGGGGGACTGCCCTCCGGTGGGTCGGCGTTGGCGTCGCGGATCTTCGACCCGGCGGCTCGGCGTGCCCGGGAGGTCTCGTTGAGGTCCACCGGGGTCAGCCCGTCGGCCGTGTGGAATCCGGTGTGTCCGACTCTTCCGGTCTCGGGGTCTCTGTCGGCCCATCCGCGTTTCCACTGGGGATCTCGTCTGTCGTTGTTGTCTCCGTGGTGGTCCTTGCATCTGAGCGTGAGGTTCTCGACGTCTGTGCGGCCGCCGAGCAGCCAGGCGACGAGGTGGTGGACCTCGCAGGCGATGGCCGGCTCGGTGCAACCGGGGTAGGAGCAGACCAGCTCAGTGGCGACCAGGGCCGCCTTCTGCATGAAGCTCGCCGGCCGCAGCGAGCGCCCGGCGTGCAGCGGGTCGCCATTGCGGGAGTGCAGGATCTCGATGTCGTAGGCCGAGGCCTGCAGAGCGAGCATGTCGAAGAGAGTCAGGTCCACCGAGGTGTTGGTGGGGTAGGCCTTGCGCCAGACCGGGATCCTGTCCGGGTCCACGCGACCGGCGTCGCCCAGGGTCTCGAGATTCCTGCTGATGGCCGAGGCGGCCTCATCGATCTCGTCGAGGTGCTCGGCGGTCAGCGAGATCAGCAGGCCGGCGCAGCCCCTGGCCTTGTCCGTCGCTGCGGCGTAGTGGGCCAGGGCCTGGAAGAAGGCGTCGCACTTGCGCTGCTTGGCGGTGCGGTTGTCCTTCTTCTTGGTGGGCTTCGGCCCGTCGCCCGGAGGGGTGTCGGGGGTGAGGTCGGGGATGTCGGTGCCGGGCTTCAGCGCGTCGGCGAAGAGCTCCTCGACCAGCGCGACCATCGGCGGGGTCAGCTTCGCCTGGAGTGTCGCCGATCCATCGGCGCTGATCGGGGAGAGCCAGGCGTAGCGGTTCTTGTACGGGGCGAGCGGGTCGCGGGCCCCGAGGTTGACCTCGGCAATCCGGGAGCGCAGCCAGGCGCGCAGGTCCTCCGGGGAGCGTTTGTCGGCCTCGAGGATGGCCTCCTTGCGCAGCTCCTCGCGACCGATGATCGCGGAGTCGAGCAGGGTCTTGAGCTCGGTGTCGATGATGCGGGCCTTCTCGGCGGCGAGTTTCCTGGCGCGGGCGAGGCGGTTGGCCTCGCGTTTGTCGGCCTCCGCCTTGCGGCGGCGCTCCTCGGCGGCACGGCGCTTGGCCTCCTCGCGTGCACGTTCCTCGTCCTCGCGGCGGCGGCGTTCTTCACGTTCACGCTGCTCGCGTTCGCGCTTCTCCCGCTCCTGCTGCTCGTGCTGCTGCTGTTCGCGCTCTGAGCCGAAGGGAGCGAAGGTGTTGAAGGGGTTGAAGGTGCCGTCGGCGGACTCGTCGCCGGAGGTGCTGCTGGAGTCACCGTCGGTGTGGGTGGAGCTTTCGGCGTCCGCGGCCTGGCCGTCACTGTCAGCCTGGCCGTTACCGTCCGTTTGACCGGAACTGTCCTGGTCGGCGCCGGGGCTCCCGGTCCCCGGATCCCCCGGCCCGGCCGCGGCGGGCTGGGCGGGACCGTAGATGGACTTCGCGGCCTCGATACGGGCCCAGGCCTCCTTGCGCGAGATCCCCAGCGTCTCGGTGAGGAAGAGGTGGGTCTTCGAGGTGCCGGCCAGGTTGCCGGCGCGGTGGACCTCGGAGAGGTGGGCGAAGGCCGCGTCGACCATCGCCTTGGAGGCCAGGGAGGTCTCGAGCTCCTTGATCGCGGGGATGGTCGCGGTGAACGTGTGGGCGTCGAGGCCGCTGTCGAGAATCTCGGAGATCTTCTCCATGGACTCGGCGCAGGTGCGGGCCAGAGCGGTGATCTCCGCGACGCGCGGGTCATCGGAGCGGTTCTTGGTGGTCGCGGTCATCAGAGTCACCCCCTCGGCGGTGATGGTCCGTTCCCGGTGGTGCGGCCCCTCGCCGCGTGAATTTCCCCCGAGTGTTGTTCGTGCTTTCCGGTGTCGAGCCTAGCGATCCATGCGATAGAACGCAAGTGTGTTCGAGTATATTTTTCGAAGTTTCTTGGGGTCCGTCCGCTGATTATCCGGTGTGTGCGGCGAGATCCAGGCGGGTTGTGACTGTTTGGCCGAGGCAAACGCGTGGTCGAACATGGTCTGCATCCGTATCCACGCTCACGGATGTGTGCCCGCCCTGCCGCCCGCGCCTGTCCGGCCTGCCGGTCCCTGCTTGCCCGGCCGTGCCAGCCGTGCCGGCCGCGCCCGACCGCCCTGCCGGCCGCGCCGGTCCGGCCGCCGGGCCCCGCCCGCCGAACCCCGTCAGGCCGCCTCGCCGGCGGTGAACAGCGACGCGGGGGAGTGGACCGGCGCGAAGTCGCGGTCGACGAACCAGCAGAAGGTCGGTGCGGTCTCGCCGGTGAGCTGGTGGACGGCGTCAGCTGCGGCGGTGGGCACCAGGGCGCGCACCCAGGCCTCCGGGGTGGCCGCGGGCAGTTCCTTCTCGGTCGCGCTGAAGCGCAGCATGAGCAGGTAGGCCGGCTCGGTCTCGGAGCTCCAGCCGCGGATGCGGGCCCGCGCGCGGGTGCCCACGCGGTGGCGGCGCACGGCGACGACGGCCGCGTCCTCGCCGAGCACCTCGGGAAGCTGCAGTGTCGGTGGACGCCAGCGGGCTCCGGGACGTACCAGCGAGCGCGGGTGCCGGACCATCGAGAGCACGTTGCGCAGCGAGTCGGACTCGCGGTTCTGGATCATGCGCGCCAGCGAGCCGGCGAGATCCGGGTCCGGGGTCTCGGCGCGGTGGGTGGGGCGGCGCCGGACGCCGCGCACGTTGCGCGTGGCCGCACCGTGGCGCGCGGGGGAGCCGTCACGCGCGGCGCCGTGACGGGCCGCGCGCCCGCCACGGCTCACCGGGAAACGGCCGGCCGAAGAACGGCCGCGCCCGCCGATGGAGGAGAAAGCGTCAGAGTTGCCGGGGTTCGTGGAGTTCTTCATGACCCGCACATTAAGAACGCCGCGTGACGGGAAGGCCCCACTCCGCCGCAAAATTAGAACACACATTCTAAAACCTGGCGCTGTCCAGGACGTTCGGTGGACTTCGTGCGCGCCCGGGGTAGGGTGGTTGCGGCATTGAGCGCCCAGAGGCCACCGGAAAGGGCGGACGCACAGACCGCCATGGCCCGTCAGGGCCCGCCACAGGACAAGACCGCCCACAGAGCAGGGGAGCACCACCGAGAAAGCCATGTCAGAGACCCAGACCGTCACAACCGCGAAGCCGAAGATCCCCACCGAGATCTGGGTGCTCGTCGCAGCAGCCTTCCTCATCGCCCTGGGCTACGGGCTGATCGCGCCGATCATCCCGCAGTTCGCGCAGAGCTTCGACGTCGGCATGGCGGCCGCGGGCGCGGTGGTCTCGATCTTCGCGTTCTCGCGCCTTCTCTTCGCGCCGGCATCGGGCAAACTGATCGACCGGCTGGGCTCGCGCGGGGTCTACCTGACGGGCCTGTCCACGGTCGCGGTGACCACGGGTGCGGTCTCGGTCGCCCAGGAGTACTGGCACATCCTCCTGCTGCGCGGCCTGGGCGGCATCGGCTCGACGATGTTCACCGTCTCGGCGATGAGCATCATCGTCCGCTTCGCCCCGCCGACGATCCGCGGGCGGTGCTCCTCGGCCTACGCCTCGGCGTTCCTGCTGGGCAACATCATCGGCCCCGTCCTCGGCGCGGCGCTGTCCTCGCTGGGCATGCGCGCGCCCTTCGCCATCTACGGCGCGACGCTCTTCGTGGCCGTCGGCGTGGTGTGGTGGCGCATGCCGCACGCGGGCACGGGACGCACGGCCAAGGACCCGACTCACCCGCCGATGACCTTCCGCGAGGCCTTCGCCGACCGCGCCTACCGCTGCGTGCTGGTCTCCGGCTTCGCCAACGGCTGGTCCAACTTCGGCGTGCGCGTGGCCACCCTGCCGCTGTTCGCGGCCGCCGTCTTCGAGCACGGCGGGGCGATCGCGGGCCTGGCGATGGCCGCCTTCGCCTTCGGCAACGCGATCTGCCTGCAGTTCTCCGGGCGCCTGGCCGACCGCGTGGGCCGCCGCCCGCTGATCCTGATCGGGCTGGCCGCCAACGGCGTCTTCACCGGCACGCTGGGCCTGGCCGACAGCTTCTACCCGCTGCTCATCGCCTCGGCGCTGGCCGGCGCGGGCGCGGGCGTGCTCAACCCGCCGCAGCAGGCCGTGATCGCCGACGTCATCGGCAACAAGCGCTCCGGCGGCAACGTGCTGGCCAACTTCCAGATGGCCCAGGACGGCGGCACGATCCTCGGGCCCATCGTCGTCGGCGCGGTCGCGCAGGCCGCCGGCTTCCCGGTCGGCTTCGCCGTCTGCGGCGCGGTGACCGCCCTGGCCTTCCTCTCCTGGGCGCTGCACGGGCGCGAGACCCTCGAGGCCGCCGGCGGCGACCTGCGCTCAATTGCCGACGTCCCGTCCCACCCCTCCGGCGCCGAAGGTTCCACGGGCGCGCCCGGCGCCGAAGCTTCCACGGGCGGGCCCGGCGCCGCAGGCGCCGGCACCGCCGACGGTGCGGCGACCGGCGACGGTGCGGCGACCGGCGACGGTGAGCGGCGCGACGTCGGCAAGCGGAGGGGGCGCGCGTGACGCAGGCTTCCACGCGGCCGTGGCACGCGCTCGGGGCGCTGTGCGTGGGCCTCTTCGTCACGCTGCTCGACCAGTCCTTCGTGGCGGTGGCCCTGCCGGACATCCAGCGTGAGCTGGGCGCCTCGGTCAACCAGGCGGTGTGGGTCTCGGCGGTCTACCTGCTGACCTTCGCGGTGCCGCTCTTGGTCACCGGACGCCTCGGCGACCGGTTCGGGCAGCGCACGGTCTACCTGTGCGGCATGGCGATCTTCACCGCGTGCGCGGCCGGCTGCGCGATGGCGCCGACGATCGAGGCGCTGATCGTGCTGCGCGCCTGCCAGGGCTTCGGCGCCTCGCTGGTCAACCCCCAGCCGCTCAGCGTGATCAACCGGGTCTTCCCGGCGGACCACCGCGGCCAGGCGATGGGGGTGTGGTCGGCCGTGGCGGGCTCGACGGGGATGTTCGGGCCGGTGCTCGGCGGGTTGATCGTCGGGATCGCCGACTGGCGCTTCGCGTTCGCGGCCTACGTGCCGCTGGGCCTGGTCTCGCTGCTGCTGGTCTCGCGCTGGGTGCCGCGCCTGGAGCGCACGGCCGCGCACGTCGACCCGGTCAGTGCGCTGGTCTCGCTGGTCGCGGTGCTCGGCGTGGTCTTCGCGCTGCAGGAGGGCCCGGAGCTCGGCTGGGGCCCGGAGCTTATCGCGGTGCTGATCGTGGGGCTGGCCGCGGGTGTGGGCTTCGTGTGGCTGCAGGCCCGTGCCGGGCGCACCGGTAGGGAGGCGCTGATGCCGCTGGAGCTCTTCGCCAACAACAACTTCGCCCGCGGCGCGCTGGCGGTGGCCACGCTCGGCTTCGCGGTCTACGCGGTGCACCTGCCGATCATGCTGTACCTGCAGCAGGTCAAGGGCATGGACCCGCGGCACGCGGGGCTGATGATGATCCCGATGGGCGTCCTCTCGGTGATCGTCGCGCCGATGGCCGGCAGGCTGACCGACCGGCTGGCGCCGGGGCTGATCTCGAAGACGGGCTTCGGCTTCCTCATCGCGGCGATGTGCTCGTTCGCGGTGGTGATGTGGCTTGAGGCTCCGGTGATGTGGACGCTGGCGCCGATCTGCCTGCTGGGTGTGGCCAACGGGGCGTGCTGGTCGCCGAACTCGACGATCTCGATGCGGGGGCTGCCCGAGCACCTGGTGGGGGCGGGCTCGGGGGTCTACAACACCTCCCGGCAGGTCGGCGCGGTGCTCGGCGCGGCCTCGCTGGGCGCGGTGCTGCAGGTGGGCACCGGGCCGCTGGGTCAGGCCGGCGCGCTGGCCGTGGGCATGCTGCTGCCGGTCGGCGGGCTGCTGGTGGGGCTCTACGCGGTCTCCGGTTTCCGCGCGACGACGCGGGTGCGCTCGCAGGACGCGGCCGGGTAGGCGGCGCCGGGCCGGTGCCCGCTGTGCACGCCGCGCACACGCCGGGTGTCCGCACATGCGCACATGCAGGGCACCCGCCCGGAGACGACTACCGCGTGCGCGGGTGGCGCACGACGATGACGGTGCGCCGCGCCCGGGCACCCGGCAGGTCGCCGGAGGAGAGCATCTCGAGCATCGCCGCGGAGCTTGCCGGGTCGAGGTGCTCGGTGGGCTCGTCGAGAAGCAGCACGGGGGAGTCAGTGAGCAGGGCTCGGGCGATGAGCAGGCGGCGGCGCTGGCCGTCGGAGAGGCTCTCCGCACCCGAGTCGAGGATGGTGGCAAGGCCCCGGGGAAGGCCCGCGACCCAGTCCTCGAGTCCGACGGCCTCGAGCACCTGGTGCATCTGGGCGTCGGTGGCGCCGGCGGCACCGACGGCGAGGTTGTCGCGCACGGTGGTGGCGAAGACGTGGGCGTCCTCGGGGGTGAAGAAGACGCCGCGGCGCAGCTCGTGGGCGGGGTAGTCGGCGGGTGCGAGCCCGCCGATGATCACGGTGCCGCCGCGCGGGGGCAGGAGACCGGCGAGTGTGAGCAGGAGCGTGGTCTTGCCGTAGCCGGAGGGGGCGACGATCTCGCGGAAGCTGCCGAAGGGCGCCTCGAGGTCCCAGGTGGCCACGTCCGTGTCGAAGCCGACGACGAGGCCGCGTGCGACGACGTCCGGCTCGGCGGGCGGGCGCGGGCCGGAGGCCACAGCGCCGCCGGCCAAGGCCCCCTCCGCCACGGACCCGTCCGCGGCAGACCCCTCCTCAGAAGCCCCCGACCCCTCGGCGAACGCGGCGATCCGGCGCGCGGCACCGGCGGCCCGGGTGAGCGTCTCGGCCGCGGCGGGCAGCTCGCCGGTCGCTTCGAAGGCGGCCAGGGCGAGCAGCACGAGCACACCGAGCCACTGCGGGGAGTGCCCGTCGGCCAGGTAGAGACTCCCGGCGAGCAGGATCACGCCCAGCACGGTCAGCCCGTGGATCCAGCTCTGGGCGCCGGCGGCCCAGGCGAGCGCGGGGGCCCCGGCCTCGGTGGCGCGTTCGCGCTCGCGGGCGGCGGCGTCGGCACGCGCAAGCGCGCCGTCCAGCTCGCCGCGCACACGCAGGGCGGCCGAGCCGGAGAGGACCTGGTCGACCTCGGCGGTGTAGGCCTCGCCGGCCGCCGCCCGGCGGTCCTCGGCCACCCGCACGCCGCGGGCGACCAGCCACGGCGGCACGACGGCCGCGGCCACCAGCCCCACAGCCAGCACGAGGGCGGCGGCGGGGGAGACGAAGAGTACGAAGACGACGGAGACGGCCCCGGTGACCACGGCGGTGCCCACGGGCACGACGGCGCGCACGATGACGTCGGCGACCTCGTCGACGTCCTCGCCGAGCCGGGTCAGCAGCGCCCCGGAGCCGAGCCCCATGGCCTTCCGCGGGTCGCCGGCGGCGAGCAGCCGGTAGGCGCCGACGCGGGTGCGCCCGGCGGTGCCGAGTGCGAGGCGGTGGGCGGAGAGCCGCTCGACGTAGCGCAGCAGCGCCCGGGAGATGCCGAGGGCGCGCACGGCGGTGACGGCGACCATGACGTCCATGACGAAGGGCCGCTGCCAGGCCTTGGTGATCAGCCAGGCGGAGACGACGGTCAGCGCGATGGAGGCGAGCATGGTGGCGGTCCCCGCGGTGACGGGGCCGATCAGTTCGCGCAGCCGCAGCCCGGTCAGGGGCCGGGCGGCGCGCAGGGCGGCCAGATCGCCGCGCAGGGTCTTGGTGGCGCTCATGCGTTCACCTCGATGACACGGTCGGCGGCGGCGATGAGCAGCGGGTCGTGGCTGGCGGCGACCACGGTCACCCCGTCGGCGGCGCGCCGGCGCAGCTGATCGATCATGACCAGCGCGTTCTCCTCGTCGAGGTGGGCGGTCGGCTCGTCGCAGACCATGAGCGCGGCGTCGCGTTCGAGCTCGCGGGCGAAGGCGACGCGCTGGCGCTGGCCGAGCGAGAGCCCGGAGGTGTCGCCCACCGACGCCGGATCCAGGACGGGACGCTGCGGCAGGTAGGAGACCCGCCGCCACAGCTCGTCGCGGTCGAGCACCTCGCCGCCGGACTCGACGTGGGCGGTGCCGGTGACCCCGTCGGTGACGATGCCGAGCAGCGCCAGCAGCGCGGTCGACTTGCCGGCGCCGTTGGGCCCGGCGAGCACGGTCAGCGCGCCGGGCTCGGCGACCCCGCTCAGGTCGTGCGGGCGCGCACCGTCGCGGTCGGGCACCGTGAGGTGTGCGAAGACGACGCGCACGCCCTCGTCGGTTTTGCTTGACGACGTCCCGTCCGCCTCCGCGTGTGCGCTTCCCGCGCGGTCGGCGTGGGCGCCGGCGCCGGCGCCCACGCCGACGCCAGCGGCCCCGGCGTCGCCTTCGGCGCGGCCGGAATCCGTGTCCCCGGTGTCCGCGGCTCCCGAACCGGTGTCCGCGGAACCAGGCCGCGCGGCACCCGCCATGGCACCGCCGGCGAGCGCCCCGAGCACGGCGTCGGTGGCGGCCAGGCCGTCCTGGGCGTCGTGGAAGCGGGTGCCCACCTCGCGGATGGGGTTGTAGACCTCGGGCGCGATGACCAGGACGGTCAGTCCCGCGGCGAGGGTCATGTTGCCGTCGAGGAGGCGGAAGCCGATGCCGACGGCCATCAGCGCCACCGAGAGGGTGGCGAGGAACTCCAGCACGAGGCTGGACAAAAACGCGATGCGCAGCACGGAGACCGTGGAGCCGGTGTGCCGGTCGGACAGGCGGCGGACCTCGGCGAGGGTGTCGCGCTGGCGGTCGACGGTGCGCAGGGTGGGCAGCCCGGCGATGAGGTCGAGCAGCTGGTCGGTCAGGACGGAGAGGTCGCGCAGGCGGCGCTCGGTGCGCCCGGCGGTCAGTGTCCCCACCAGCCACATGAAGAAGGGGATGAGCGGGACGGTGACCAGGGCGATCAGAAACGACGGGGTGTCGAGCCACCAGACGACGGCGAGCATGACCGGGGTGGCGATCACGGTGCCGGCGAGCGCCGGCAGGAAGCCGGTGAGATACGGCCCGAGCCCCTCGATGCCGGTGCCCAGCGTGGTGCGCCAGGCGGCGCGGTCGACTCTGCGGGGGTCGGCCAAAGCGAGGCGCTCCAGTGCCTTCGCACGCAGATCGACGGTGACGGCAGCGGCTGCCCGGTGGGCGAAGCGGGACTGGGCGAAGGAGACCGTGCCGCGCACGAGGACGGCTGCGGCCAGCGCCCCGAGGTGCCCGGCCCAGGAGCTCAAGGGCCGCCCGGGCTGTTCGATCAGCCCGGCGGTGACCAGGCCGACCATCAGTCCCATGACCACGGTGGCCACGGACTGGCAGGCGGTCAGGAGGCCCGCCACGCCGATCCAGCGCCGGGTGGGCGCGGACAGGCGCAGCAGGCGCGGGTCGACGGGCCCGCGCCGGGGCGCGGCGTCGGCGGCGTCGGGCAGGCCCGCGGGCCCGTCCACCGGTTCGGGGACGGGCTGGGCGGGGGCGACGCCGCGGCGCACGCTACCGCGCCTCGTTGACGACGTGGCGGGGCAGGGCGTCGGAAATCTCCACGTGGGCGTCCTCGGCGCGCAGGCGACGGGAGAAGACCCAGTAGGTCCAGCCCTGGTAGATGAGCACCAGCGGGGTCATGATCAGCGCGACCCAGGTCATGAACTTCAGGGTGTAGGGCGCCGAGGCGGCGTTCCACACCGTCAGCGACTCGCCTCCGGCGAGTGTGGTGGGCATGACGTCGGGGAAGAGCGAGCCGAAGAGCAGCGCGGTGCAGCAGAGCACGACCAGGCAGCTGAGCAGGAAGGCCCAGCCGTCGCGGCCGAGGTACATCATCGGGGCGGCGGCGAGCAGCAGCACGGCGGCGAGGACGGCCAGCGCCCAGGCCCAGGGCTCATTGGCGGCGATGAGCACGGTCCAGACCAGGAAGACCACGCCGCACACGGCGGTGACCGCGGCGACGGGCACGATGAAGCGCTGGGCGCGCTGGCGCACGACGCCGTCGGTCTTGAGGCGGATGAAGGTCAGGCCGTGGAAGACGAACAGGGCGGTGAAGGTCACCCCGCCCATCAGGCCGTAGGGGTTGAACACGGTCGCCAGGGCGGCGCCGGCGTCGAGGGAGTGGTCGGCCTCGAGCGGCAGGCCGCGGACGATGTTGGCGAAGGCGATGCCCCACAGGATGGCCGGGGCCCAGGAGCCGAAGGCCAGGCCGCGGTCGCACCAGCGCTCCCAGGCGGGGTCGGAGACCTTCTTGCGCCACTCGAGGGCGACGATGCGCACGATGAGGGCGACCAGGATGAGGAACAGCGGGATGTAGAACCCGGAGAACAGCGTGGCGTACCACTCGGGGAAGGCGGCGAACATGGCCCCGCCGGCGGTGATCAGCCAGACCTCGTTGCCGTCCCAGACGGGGCCGATGGTGCCGACGAGGGTGTTGCGCTCGGCGCGGTTGCGGCCGATGAAGGGCGCGAGGATGCCGACGCCGAAGTCGAAGCCCTCGAGCAGGAAGTAGCCGGCGAAGAGCACGGCGATGAGGATGAACCAGATGACGGGAAGTTCGATGCCGAACATGGTGTTCCTCCTAGTTCTTCCCGGGCTCGGGGGTGGACGTGGCGGCGTCGGTGCCCGTGTCCGCGGCACCGGCGTCGGGGCCGGTCACGGCGGTGGCGAAGCGCACCGGTTCGACGCTCATGGGGTGCTCGGCGCCGACCGCGGAGGCGGGGCCGGGCTGTTCGGTGCCGCCTGCGGGGTCGGGTCCGGACTCGGCCGGGGGCCCGAGGAGCACGGCGCGGCGCACCAGCCAGAACCACAGGCAGTAGAGCAGGCCGTAGAGCAGGGTGAAGCCGATGACGGTGAACCAGACGTAGGCCGCCGAGTGGTGCGAGACGCCCTCGCCGATGGTCATGCGGATCAGCTCGGTGCGCGGGTCGCCGACGGACTCGGGGTTGGGGTGGACGATCCAGGGCTGGCGGCCCATCTCGGTGAAGACCCAGCCGGCGATATTGGCCAGGAAGGGGAAGGGCACGGCGATGAGCGAGCAGCGGGCGAACCAGGTGCCCCTCCTGCCGGTCGGTGCCTTGCCGCGGCGGGTGAACCACCAGGCGAACAGGGCCAGCAGGACCGAGCCGACCATGAGCCCGATCATGGCGCGGAAGGACCAGTAGCTGACGAAGAGGTTGGGCATGTAGTTGCCGGGGCCGTAGAGGGCCTCGTGCTCGGCCTGGAGGTCGAGCACGCCGCGCAGGGTCACGCCGGTGAACTTGCCCTCGGCCAGGAACGGCAGGACGAAGGGCACGTCGATGAGGTGGATGACGGAGTCGCAGTTGTTGTGCGTTCCCACGGTGAGCACCGAGAAGTTCGGGTCGGTCTGGGTGTGGCACAGCGACTCGGCGGAGGCCATCTTCATCGGCTGCTGGATGAACATCAGCTTGGCCTGCAGGTCGCCGGTGAAGGCGATCGCGGCGGTGGAGATCCAGGTGGCCCACAGGCCGAGCCGGATGACGGGGCGGTGGACCTCGTGGCGGGCGCGCCGCGGGTCGTCCTCGGCCCAGTTCTCCTTGGCGGCCTGGCGGCGGGCGCGGATCAGCCACCAGCAGGACACGCCGAGGATGAAGGTCGCGCCGGTGAGGAAGGCGCCGGCGGCGGCGTGCAGGTACCCGAAGAAGGCGGTCTTGTTGAACAGCAGGGTGGCGATGTCGTTGAGCTCGGCGCGGCCGGTCTCGGGGTTGTAGACGGCGCCCTTCGGGTTCTGCATGAACGAGTTGGCCACGATGATGAAGTAGGCCGAGATGTTGGTGGCCACCGCGACGATCCAGATCGCGGTCGTGTGCAGCCAGCCGGGGACCTTGCCCCAGCCGAAGATCCACACGCCCAGGAAGACGGACTCGAGGAAGAACGCGATGAGCGCCTCGAGGGCCAGGGGGCCGCCGAAGACGTCGCCGACCATGCGGGAGTACTCGGACCAGTTCATGCCGAACTGGAACTCCTGGACGATGCCGGTGGCGACGCCCATGGCGAAGTTGATGAGGAAGACGGTGCCGAAGAACCTGGTGGCGCGGTACCAGTAGTCGCGCCCGGTGGTCTGCCAGAACGTCTGCATCAGGGCGACGAGCGGGCCGAGTCCGATGGTCAGTGGCACGAAGAGGTAGTGGTAGACGGTCGTGATGCCGAACTGCCAGCGTGAGATGTCCAGGACATCCACTGTCAATCAGCCCCTTTACGTGAGCACGCTCCGGTTTCGATGAGAGACTTCACCGCCCGCCGGTCGCGTTGGCTGCGTTCACGTGCCCCCGGCACGCGGTGAGGGAAGGCGGAAGCGGCCGCAGGGGAGTGGTCGCGGGGCAGCCGGAGAATCTGCCCGGGTACCGCCGTCAATTACATTCAACCCAAAGTTGGCGGGTTAATCGAATCCCGCGGTGGATACCTCACACGTCAGACTAGAACAGGGGTGAAAGGTCTCGTGTCGCCCGTCACTTCCGTGCGCAGGCAACTTTAGTTTCGATTCCGGTGATCTGCGGCTACGACCGGGCATGCGAAACTTACTTGAGTTGCGAAGGAACTCAACCAGGCCCCCGAAAGGGGGTGGAACAAAAATTGACGACGTCGCGGTGGTAGCCCTAGGCGTCCGGGCGCGCGGTGCGCGCCTCGGTGTTGAGGTACTCGAAAAGCTCCTGCTCGATCGGTGACTCGAGCGTCAGGTCCATCGAGACGACGTCCTTCTTGACGTGATCCTTATCGGGAAGCGTTGTGGCTTCGGGGTTATCGGCCGAGACGCGACCGAGGTAGAAGAAGTCGGAGCCTTCGGCATCGCTTTTCTTAACAAAGAGCGGCATGTCGACTTCATTGGCGGCCATCGGAGCAACATCCGAGCTGGCCAGCGTGCGCCCGTGCTTGGAGTACCAGTGCATCACACTGGGGGTGATCAATTGGTCGGGGTAGCGCACGTCAACATCGAGCTCTTGGGCCTTGTTATGTGTGACGAAGATCGGGCAGGTCTGAGTATCGGCGTCGAGCTTGTAGCCGTACATCGTGCCTTCCTGGTTTTTCGCCCAGCACAGCAGGCGACAGACATCGCGGCGGGTGTAGCGCCGGCCAACGACCAGATGTCCATCCCATTGACCGGTCTGGCGGCAACGCATCAGTCCAGTGGCGAGCACGTCATCGACATGATCGCGGAAGGATGCGGGGTTCCACTCGTGCTTGGCGCTGGGGGAGTAGGCCTCGTAGAGGTCTCGGAACTTCGGGTGCAGTCGGTATTTACCGCGAACCACATCGATAATGGGCGTGCGGCCATAGGCGTCTTTGAGCTGCTCGTTAAAGAACTCCAGCGTGAGAACCCGCTCGGTGTGCGTGATAACCGCATCGTCAGAGCGAGTGTTGTTCTCGCGAAGGAGTTCACGGAAGTCATCGCGGGTAAGTTCGCCGACTTCGAGGAGCCTCTGCAGAAGAAGAATCTCGTGCGGGCGAATACCCTTAAGCAGCTCCGCGGAAAGCATGCTCAAATATGACTCTTCTGCAGCGCTCGGAGCCATGTCCTTTGACAGGAACTTCAGAGAGACCAGAAGCGTCCAGTAGTTCCGTGGCCGCTCGGTGGTCGCGAGTACGTAGGGATCGAGCGAGTCGAAGCGCAGGAAGTGTCGCAGCTGGGGAATCCGATTGAGGCGGTCGCGAAGCAATGTAATGGCTGCGCGCAGCTCGCGCCGGCCCGTGAGCCGAGCGCTGTCGATGGCATGCAGGACGCGCTGCTGGGCGATGCGATCGAAGCTAATGGTCGAGCCACCGGCGGTCACTGTCGGCGTCATGGTGTCGCGGCGCGCGCCTTCTTTGGTGCCGGTGTTATCGCCGGTCAGTGCCAACGGGATCATGTAGTTATTCGCGTAGTTACCGATGAAGTCGAGCACGCGAACGTGGTCTTTACCTGCAGCCTTGCGCAGGCCGCGACCGAGCTGCTGGGTGAAGATAATGCGGGATTTTGTCTCGCGCAGCATGACAATCTGGTTGAGCTCGGGAATATCGACGCCTTCATTAAAGATGTCGACGGTGAGCAGATAGTCCAGGCGTCCGGCCTGGAGTTCCTCGACCGCCTGCTGGCGCTCCTCGTTCGTGGAGCTGCCTGTCAGCGCGCGTGTACGTAGCGGCTTGCCGTACACGAGTTGGCCATTGAGCTCCTCTGCCAGGAGCTGGCACTCGTCGACACGGCTGCAGAAGATCAGTCCCTTAGCGCCTTCGGCATGCCCATAGGTCTGCAGGTTGTCGACGATGCTGCGCACACGGCTGGAATCCGTCAGCGCGCCGAGTGAAATCTGCTCGCCGGTCTTGGTTCCTTCGCTATCGACGGGATCGGCGATGCCGTAGTAGTGGAACGGCACGAGCATTCGGCCTTTGAGCGCCTTGTCGAGGCGGATCTCGTAGGGGACGTTGTAGTCGAAGAGCTCGAAGACGTTGAAGTTATCGGTGCGCTCGGGAGTCGCGGTCAGCCCGAGGAGAAACTCGGGCTCGAAGTGGTCGACGACCTTGCGATAGGACTTGGCACCAGAGCGGTGAACCTCGTCGATGACGATGTAATCGAAGGCCTTCTTAGCGAACTGCAACAGGTGCTCGTCGCGCGAGATGGTCTGGATGGTGGCGAAGAGATATTTCGCGTCCAGGTCATAGGTGCCACCGGAGTAAAAGCCAAAGGCCGAATCGGGTTCCTCGAGAACCTTCTGGAACTCGAGCTTTGCCTTGGCGAGGATGTCCGCGCTGTGCACGATAAAGAGCATTCGCTTCGGGGCGAACTGGCGCACCGCGAGGGCTGCGAGAATGGTCTTTCCGGTACCGGTGGCGGAAATGACTACGGCCCGTTGCTCGCCGGCATCGACAACGCGCTGAATTTGCTCGAGCGCATCAGACTGCATGACATTCGGCAGGATCCGCGTGCGGCCGTTAATGCGCTCGCCAACCCCAGAGTCGGTAACGACAAAGTCGCGGTGGTGGCGCGTCTGCTCGTAGTTTTCAATCCATTCGGCGCTCAAGGCGACCGAAGTGGACTTCTGATAGGCCACGGCCTTATCGATCTGCTCGACAATGTCGCCGCCGGGCAGGGCAGAGAACTTCAAGTTCCATTCCTGGTTAGTGCTGAGCGCACTGCCGGTGACATCCGAGCTGCCGACGATGGCAGTCATACCGACCTCGTGGCGGAAGATATAGCCCTTGGCGTGGAAGCCATGATCGACATCCTCGTGAATGAGGACCTCGATATTGGGGTTGTCCTCGGTGAGCTGGAGGAGCTCTCGGAAAACCGCGGGCTCGTTGAAGTCCAGGTAGCGGGAAGTAATGATCGTCCCGCGGCCGGTGAAATCGAGAAGCTGCTGTTTCAGCGGCGCCAGGCCGCTCGGGGCGATAAAGGCGACCGAGAAGATGAACTCGTTGGCCTGTCGCAGCTCGTTCTTAATCGCGGCGAGCATGGACCGATCCTCGCCGGTATTCGGCGCCGCGGAATCAGTCGAAGCATTGACGATGAGCTCGGGGTTGAAGATCTGACCGGCCGGCAGCGCGCGGTCGAGAAAGCCGAATCGAGTATCGAGGTTCAACGCCTCGGTCAGTCGGTTCACGGGTGGGCGCCTTCAACCAGCAGACGCACGGCGGGCACATCGGCCGGGGCCCACTCCAGCTCCTCAAGGCGCTCGGGAGGCAGCCACGCGAGCGCTTGGTGCTCACTCAGCTGCGGCTCGGTCCCCTCCAGAGTGCAGAAGAAGGTAGTCAGCTCAACCACCGCAGTGCCGTAGTCATGCGCGGTCGTCGTCAATTTCTCTCCCACGCTCACGCTGCAGGAAAGCTCCTCGCGCAGCTCGCGCGCCAATGCCTCCTGCGGGGCCTCACCAGGCTCAATTTTGCCGCCGGGGAACTCCCACAGGCCCCCCTGAGATTTGTGCGCCCCGCGCTGGGCGGCCATGACAGTGCCATCGCGGACGATGACCGCGCCGGTGACGCGGATCGGGTCAGTGGCCATTCCCATCGCGGGGGACTCCTTAATCTCGGTGTGCTCGGATTCTAGAGCCGCGCGCCGTCGATGTCGTTGATTCCGGGGATCCGGTGCCGGCCGGTGGCGTAGTAGAGCACCGTCATCAGCACCAGGAAGCCCACGCCCACGGCGAGTGCGGTCCAGTACTCCGGCTCCCAGAGCATGATGCCGAAGGTGAAGATGATGAACGCGATGGCGAAGTACTGACCCCAGGGCCACAGCGGCACCGGGAAGTCCAGGGCCTCGACCTCCTCGGCGCTCAGGTGGCGGCGCGAGGCGACGTGGGCGACGAGGATCATCAGCCAGACGTAGATCGTGGCGAAGGTGGCCAGCGCGGCGACGACCGTGAAGACCTCCTCGGGAAGCAGCCAGTTGAGCACGACGCCGACGACCAGGACGACCAACAGAGCGACCGTGGTGAACACCGGGACACCCTTGGCGGTGGTCTTCTGCATCTGCTGCGGGGCCAGGTGCTGGCGGGCCATGCCCGTGATCACGCGGCCGGCGCCGAAGAGGTCCGAGTTGATCGCGGAGAGCGCCGCGGTGATGACCACGACGTTGAGCAGCGCGGCCGCCCAGTTGACTCCCAGGGTGCTGAAGATCTGGACGAACGGGCTCTCCTCGCCGGTGATCGAGCGCCACGGGTTGAGCAGCAGGATGACCAGGATGCTCAGCACGTAGAACAGCAGGATGCGCATCGGCACGGTGTTGACGGCCTTCGGCACCGCCTTCTTGGGCTCCTCGGCCTCCGCGCCGGCCACGCCGATGATCTCGGTGCCGCCGAAGGCGAAGAGGACCAGGATGAACGCGGAGATCATGCCGCCGGCGCCGTTGGGGAAGAAGCCGCCGTCGCTCCAGAGGTTGTCCACGCCCGCGGCCTGCGGGTCCGAGCCCAGGTTGAACGCCAGGATCGCGGCACCGCCGACGATCATCGCGATCACGGCGGCGACCTTGACGATGGTGAAGGCGAACTCGAGCTCACCGAACCAGCGCACGCTGACCAGGTTCGCCGCGCCCACGACCAGCAGGGTCACGGCCACCCACACCCACTGCGGGGTGTCCGGGAACCAGAAGCCCATGTAGATCGCGATGGCCGTCAGGTCCGCCAGGCAGACGATGATCATCTCGAAGGCGTACATCCAGCCGGTGATGTAGCCGGCCCAGCCGCCCAGGTGCTCGCGGGTGTACTCGGCGAAGGACCCCGAGACCGGGTGGCGCACGGCCATCTCGCCGAGGGCGCGGAGCATGAAGTAGACCACCGCGCCGCCGAGCAGGTAGACCAGCAGCACCGAGGGGCCGGCGGCCTGGATCGCGCCGGCCGAGCCGTAGAACAGGCCGGTGCCGATCGCGGAGCCCAGCGCGATGAAATGGATGTGTCGGGCCTTCAGTCCCAGCTGCGGACGACGCCGCTGCGGTGTCTGGGTCTGCGCCTGCGCGGACTGCGCGGCGGTGCTCTCTGAAGGCTGTGCCGACATGACCGAGCCCACTTTCTTTTGTGTTGAACTGACGCGCCCACGGAGACGCGCCGACGAATAGGGAGTTGCGCGGCGCACCATAGCAGTCAGGGTGACGCAGCACTCCATCGGGTCACGGAGCGAAATTGTCGGCCCGATGCGGAAAAACCGTGGTACCTGTCGTATTCTTGCAGGGCAATGAGCATAACCGAAAACGCCGCCGGCGGCGAGAATGCGCCGGAGAATGTGGATGAGTCGGTGAACCGGGAAGATTCGCGCGGTGTCGAGGCCCAGACCTCGGAGAACACCAGGGCCGCGGATCAGGCCGGGCAGACCGAGAACGACGACGAGAAGAAGGACAGCGCCGCCGAGGGCGGCGCAGAGGCCGCGGCGGACGCGCACGTGGCGGAAGGGACGGCGTCGGAAAGCGACGGCGCGGAGGACATGGACGACAAGGAACGCGTCGAGCAGGGCGCCGAGAACGAGAACGACGACGCCAAGGGCGCCGAGAACAAGGACGACGCCGCGCAGGACGCCGGCGCCGACGGGAAGACGGAAGAGAACACGGACGACAAGTCCGGCACGTCCGGTGCGGACGAGAAGTCCGAGAAGGACGACGAGAACGACAAGAACGACGACGCCCCGGGCTTCGACGCGCTGAGCCTGCCCGACGACGTCGTCGAGGCCGTGCGCAAGGTCGGCTTCGAGCAGCCCTCGGCGATCCAGCAGGAGACCATCCCGCTGCTGATGCAGGGCCGCGACGTGGTCGGCCTGGCCCAGACCGGCACCGGCAAGACCGCGGCGTTCGCGCTGCCGATCCTGGCGCGCATCGACCGCTCGCAGCGCCACCCGCAGGCCCTGGTGCTCGCGCCGACGCGCGAGCTGGCCCTGCAGGTCGCCGACAGCTTCCAGCAGTTCGCCGACCACCTCGGCGGCATCCACATCCTGCCGATCTACGGCGGGCAGGCCTACGGCATCCAGCTCGGCGGCCTGCGGCGCGGCGCCCACATCATCGTGGGCACCCCGGGCCGTGTGATCGACCACCTCGAGCGCGGCTCGCTGGACATCTCCAACCTGCGCTTCCTCGTCCTCGACGAGGCCGACGAGATGCTCAACATGGGCTTCCAGGAGGACGTCGAGCGCATCCTCGAGGACACCCCGGAGCACAAGCAGGTCGCCCTGTTCTCGGCGACCATGCCCAACGGCATCCGCCGGATCTCCAAGCAGTACCTCGACAACCCCGCCGAGGTCACCGTCAAGGCGGAGACCCGCACGGCCACCAACATCACGCAGCGCTGGCTGCACGTGGCCCACCGCAACAAGCTCGACGCGCTGACCCGCATCCTCGAGGTCACCGAGTTCGAGGCCATGATCATCTTCGTGCGCACCAAGTCGGAGACCGAGGAGGTCGCCGAGAAGCTGCGCGCCCGGGGCTTCTCCGCCGCCGCCATCAACGGTGACGTCGCCCAGGCCCAGCGTGAGCGCACCGTCGACCAGCTGCGCGACGGCCGCCTGGACATCCTCGTGGCCACCGACGTCGCCGCCCGCGGCCTCGACGTCGAGCGCATCAGCCACGTGCTCAACTTCGACATCCCCCATGACACGGAGAGCTACGTCCACCGCATCGGCCGCACCGGCCGTGCCGGGCGCACCGGCGAGGCCATCCTCTTCGTCACCCCGCGCGAGCGCCGCATGCTGCGCACCATCGAGCGGGTGACCAACGCGCCGCTGGCCGAGATGGACCTGCCGACCGTCGACGAGGTCAACGAGTCGCGCAAGTCCCGCTTCGCCGACTCGATCACCGAGTCGCTGGAGGACCCGCAGCTCGAGCTGTTCCGCGGCCTGGTCAAGGCCTACTCCGAGGCGCACGACACGCCGCTGGAGGACATCGCCGCCGCCCTGGCCACCCAGGCGCAGATCGGCGACGAGTTCCTGATGAAGGAGCCGCCGAAGGACGCCAGGCGCGACCGTCGGGACCGCCGCGACCGCGACCGTGACCGCGACCGGGGCGACCGCCGCGGACGCGGCCGCTTCGAGGCCGGCGAGGGCAAGGCGATGTACCGCATCGCCGTGGGCAAGCGCCAGCACGTGCGCCCGGGTGCCATCGTCGGCGCCCTGGCCAACGAGGGCGGGCTGAACTCCCGCGACTTCGGCCGCATCTCGATCTTCGGCTCGCACTCCCTGGTGGAGCTGCCCGAGGATCTGCCGGGCGAGGTCTTCGAGCGCCTGGAGGAGACCCGCATCTCCGGCCAGCTGATCAACCTCGAGCGCGACACCGGCCGCCCGCCGCGTGACCGCGACCGCGACAACTACCGCGACCGGGGCCGTGGCCGGCGCGACGACCGCCGGGGCGGTCACCGCGACCACCACGACCGCCGTGGCGGGCACCGTGACGACCGTCGTGACGACCGGCGTGGCGGCTACCGGGACCGCGATGACCGCCGTGGCGGTTACCGCGACCGGGACGACCGTCGGGGTGGCCACCGTGGCGGCAACCGGGACCGTGACGACCGACGCGGCGGCTACCGCGACCGGGACGACCGTCGGGGCGGCCACCGGGGCGGCAACCGAGACCGTCGCGACCGCTGGTAGGCGACCGGCAGCCAGTCGGCCGGCGCGCTGAGCGCGGCTCGGCCCGACGGAGCCGGCGCGCCGAGCGCGCGGCCTGACGACGTCGGCCCGACGGCGCCGAGCGCCCGGCCTGACACGAAAACCGCCCCCGACCTCGAGAGAGGCCGGGGGGGCGGTTCTTTCATGTGCCGGTCCGGGGGACCGGTTCAGTGGACCTGGGTTCCGGTCAGATCACCATCAGGACGGCGATGACGACCCAGAGCAGCGCGAAGATGCCGCCGAACATGGACAGCTGGCCCTTCGCCTTGTCCCAGTTGCTGACCCGGAACTTCTCGTCGGCGTCGACCTCGTCGGGGCCGAGCAGACCCAGGGCGCCGGCCATCTTCTTCTGACGCGGGATGATCAGGAAGATCAGCAGGGCCCAGGCGACCACGGACAGGCCGATGGAGGCGTGGAAGCGGCCGTCGGTCCAGTAGGTGCCGGGGTCGGTGAACATGACCGCGATACCCAGCAGCGGGGCGAGCAGCGAGAGCACGCCGTAGGTCGAGGTGACCTTGTGCAGCGTGCGGGCGGTGCCGGCGGCGCGCTCGTCACCCTTGTGGGCGGCGACGGCCTCAACCTGGAAACGGGAGACCGCGTAGGTGACCGGCCCGAGGAAGAGGACGGCCGCGATGACGTGGAGTGCGAGAAGGATGGTGTACACAGTGACCTTTCTTCGGTCCCGGAGAGTTGTGCAAGTTCCCGGCCAGTCTAACGGGCGTTGTCATGGCAGCAATATTCAGCGGGGCAGCGCCGCGCCCAGTCCGCCGAGGCGGCACGCCCCGCGCATCGCCGCCCGGTCCGCCCGGGAGAGCGCGAGCCCCCAGCGCGCCGCGACCGCCGCGACGCGGCGCGCGTACCAGCAGCGCGCCCGCGGGGCCTCGGGCAGCCACTCGGCGGGCAGCTGGTCCGACTTGTCCCGGTTGGCGGCCTTCGAGGTGGCCACGAGGTTGACCGCGTCGTTGGCGAAGGCGTGGCGGGTGCGGGTGTCCCAGGCGTGCGCGCCCATGTCCCAGGCGGCGGCCAGCGGGAAGACGTGGTCGATCTCGACCTCGTCGGTCGCCGCGAGCGCCTCGCCGGTGTAGGGGTCCTGACCGGCCCCGGCGAGCAGCCGGCAGGTCGCCTCCTCGGCGTGCACGTCCTCGAACTGCGCGGCGATGACCGCCTGGCGGGTGGTGCACCCGCCCGGTTGCGCGGCCCACCCGGCGCCGAAGGCCTCGCGGGTGTAGCCGGGCAGCTCGGGGCGGGCGTCGAGCACGACGACGGCCGCGAGGGAATCGCCCAGGGCGGGCAGCGGGACGTCGTCAAGCGTCTCGTAGGGGCGCAGCCACGGCCACGCGGTGGCGGCCAGCGCCCAGGCGGTCAGGACGAGCAGGATGCGGCGCAGCCAGCGCGCGGGGGTCTCACTGAGGGGCACACCCGGTTAGACCGCGGGTGCGCGCCGCGCGGTTCCTGCGGGCGCGGCCCCGGCGCCGAAAAGCCGGGCGCCGGAGGACCGGGCGCCGGGCACGTGAGCTGGGGGAGGGACTTAAGCCTCCAGGCGCCGCCCGGCCTCGGCGATGTCGACGTCCGGGTCGGACTCGGCGATCTCGGCCAGCTTCGAGGCGCGCTCGAAGTCGGACTGCACCTCGGCGGAGGGGGCGCGGGTGACGCTCGAGACGATCCAGGTCACCAGCGCGGCCGCCGCGAAGCCGGGCACCATCTCGTAGATCGTGCCGGAGAGCGCCTCGACCGAGCCCCAGACGAAGGATACCACGGCACCGGTGACCATGCCGGCCAGGGCGCCGGCGGTGTTGAGGCGCTTCCAGTAGAGGCTGAAGAGCATCAGCGGGCCGAAGGCGGAGCCGAAGCCCGCCCAGGCGAAGGCGACCAGCCCCAGGATCGAGTCATTGGGGTTGACAGCGAGTGCGGCGGCGACCACGGAGACGGCCACGACCGCGGTGCGCGAGAGGTTGACCAGCACCATCTCCTCGGGGCGCTTCTTCAGGAAGATCGTCATCAGGTCCTCGATCAGCGAGGAGGAGACGACCAGCAGCTGCGAGCTCATCGTGGACATGATCGCGGCGAGCACCGCGGTGAGCACCAGGCCGGCGATCAGCGGGTGGAAGAGGATGCGGCCCATGTCCAGGAAGATCGTCTCGAAGGCCTCGCGGTCGGTCACCGCGATGTCCGGGTTCTGGGAGAAGAACACGGTGCCCACGGTCGCGGTGGCCAGCGCGCCGAGCACGCACAGGCCCATCCAGAGGATGCCCCACATGCGCCCGCGGCGGGCCTCGGAGGGCCGGCGCAGCGCCATGTAGCGGATGACGATGTGCGGCTGGCCGAAGTAGCCCAGGCCCCAGGCCAGGTGCCCGATCAAGGTGGCCACGGAGACGCCGGTGAACATGGAGAAGAACTCGGGGTTGCCGGTGCCGTCGGTCCACGGGCCGTAGTCGTGCTCGGTGGCCCAGGTGAAGATGTCGGCGGGGTTGTCCAGGGTCAGCAGCGCCATGGTGGGCACGAGGATCAGGGCGAGGAACATGATCAGGCCCTGGACGACGTCGGTGTAGGAGACCGCCAGGAAGCCGCCGATGAAGGTGTAGGCGACGGTGACGGCGGCGACGATGATCATGCCGGTCAGGTAGTCGCCGCCGAAGGTGGCCTCGAAGTAGCGCCCGCCGGAGACCATGCCGGAGGAGACGTAGAAGGTGAAGAACAGGATGATGATCAGCGCGGCCGTCACGCGCACCGAGCGGGTGTGGTCGCGCAGCCGGTTGCCGAAGAAGCTGGGCAGCGTGATCGAGTTCTGCGCGATCTCGGAGTAGCTGCGCAGCCGGGGTGCCACGATCGACCAGGAGACGAAGCTGCCGATGAGCAGGCCGACGGCGATCCACAGCTCGGAGAGGCCGGAGACGAACAGCGCGCCGGGCAGGCCCATCAGCAGCCAGCCGGACATGTCCGAGGCGCCGGCCGAGAGCGCGGCGACGAACGGGTTCAGGCCGCGGTCGCCGAGCACGTAGTCGTCGTACTTGCTGGTGTGCACGTAGGACCAGTAGCCGATGGCCAGCATGGTGAACATGTAGATGACGATGGCTATGACGAACCACGTCGACTCGGTCATATGCACGGGGGATGCCTCTCCGGTGGCGTACAGATCGTCGTCATTATGTCGCACAAGTCACTTCCAGGGAAATAATTCACTCATGTCTCCCCGGTGATGGGTGTGCTTGACGACGCCCCGGTGCGCGCCGTGGGCGCGCCCCACCCGTGGCAGCGGGGCACCCGTCTTCGCGCGGCACCCGGCCGTGGCCGCGCAGCGGCCCGCCCGCCACCGGGGCGCGCCCCACCCGTATTGGGTGCACCGACGCTGCGCTGCGCGGCGTCGTCAATTGGGAGGGGCCGAAAACGCGGCGACAATGGTAAAACGGTTCCTATGGCCAAATTCCTCCTGCACGGGCTGTGGGTCCAGCGCTCCGGGCTGCACCTGTGGATCGAGCAGGTCGCCGGCCACCGGATCGTCGTGCCCGAATCGGTCCCCGAGGGCACGTTCCCGCCGGCGGTCGCGGACCTGCTGACCGCCGCCTCCTTCCGCCACCGGCTGCGCACCACGCTGCGCACGCCCAAGGGCCGCGAGGTCGCCCTGACCATCCCGACCGCCGCCTACGCGCCCGCCGAGGCGATGAGTCTGCTCAGCCGCCTCGAGTTCCTCGACGAGCCCGGCCCGGCGGCCACCAAGGCGCAGCGCGAGGCGATCGCCCCGGACCTGATGTGGCTGGTGCGCATGTACCGCGGCCTCTACCGCTTCGTGCGCGCCGGGCGCGTGATGATCAAGCTGGCCTACGAGGACAACCACTGGTACCCGCAGTGGCAGCTCGCGCAGGGCCTCGACGAGCGCGGCTGGGTCGCCGCCATGACCGCCGCCGCGCCGGGCGTGCTCACCGTCAACAACCGCAACCTCGACGAGGACATCACCGAGACCTGGCCGCACTGGATCGCCGCGGCCATGCTGGCCGACCTCACCGAGGAGGACGACTACCTCGACCGCCACGACTTCGCCCGCTCGCTGATCGAGTCCACGCCCGTGCGCCGCGGCGGGGTGGGCCTGCTCAACCGGCTGAACTCCTGGAAGGAGTCGATCACCAGCGTCGACGTGCAGCTGGTGGCCATCGTCGAGCAGCCCGACGACTCCGACACCGAGAACGTCGACCCCGACGAGGCGCTGTGGCCGGTGCGCGTGCAGCTGCGCAGCGGCGTGGGCTCCCCGCAGCCCGTGCGCGCCGGGCACCTCGACCGCGGCACCCTGGAACTGGCCCGCGACAAGCAGGCCCGGGCCGTGAAGATCGCCCCGCTTCTCGACGTCGCGTCCTACGGCGTGGACGCACCGCGCGGCGTCTCCGTGCCCGTCGACCTCTACACCGAGGCGCCGGGGGAGGGGCGCGTGGGCGACTGGGACGTCTACCTGTCGACCTCCCAGGTCGTCGACTTCGTCTCCCGCGACGCCGCCCGGCTGCGCGAGCACGGCGTGACCGTCATGCTGCCCAAGGCGTGGGCGAGCTTCGAGGCGCACGCGCACCTGGAGACCCGCGAGTCCGACGCCGCCGGCGAGGGCGCTACCCGGCGCCACATCGGCATGGACAAGCTCATCGACTACAACTGGCGGATCTCGGTGGGTGACACCGAGCTGACCGACTCCGAGATGGACGAGCTGGTCCACTCCAAGTCCGGGCTGATCCGCCTGCGCGGGCAGTGGGTGCTGGCCGACACCTCCTCGATCTCCCGGATCACCGACTACATGTCCGAGCTCGCGCAACGCTCCCGCACGCGCGCCAAGCGGGAGCTGGAGCGCCTGGCCGCCGAGATCGAGCGCGCCCGGCTCTCCGACGACCCGGACACCGACGCGACCGTCGCACGCCTGGAGCGCGAGCTCGAGGAGGCCCGCGAGGCCTTCAACGCCGCCGCCGAGGACGACTCCGGCCAGGTCACCGTCGCCGAGCTGCGCGAGCTGGCGCTCGAGGCGCTGGCCGAGGACCCCGTCGAGATCACCGGGCCGGACTGGTACACCGCGCTGATCGGCGGCACCGGGGCGCTGGCCGAGCAGGCCCCCGAGCGCGTCGAGCTGCCCGAGACCGTGCACGCCGAGCTGCGCGAGTACCAGCGCCGCGGCGTGGACTGGCTGCACTGGATGTCGCGCAACGGGCTCGGCGGCGTGCTCGCCGACGACATGGGCCTGGGCAAGACCCTGCAGCTGCTGACGCTGCTGGCCGTCGAGCACGCCCGCGACGAGGCCACCGGGCCCACACTCGTGGTCGCGCCGACCTCCGTGGTGGGCAACTGGGCCACCGAGGCGCGCCGCTTCACCCCTCAGCTGCGCGTGGTGGTCCACCACGGCTCGCACCGCGCGAGCGGTGAGAAGTTCGACGAGATGATCGCGACCCACGACGTGGTGGTCACCAGCTACGGCATCGCCGCGCGCGACCGTTCGCTCCTGGGCGCGGTCGAGTGGGACCACGTGGTCCTCGACGAGGCCCAGCACATCAAGAACTCCGCGACGCGCTCGGCGAAGGCCGTTCGGGCCCTGCCGGCGCGCCACCGCATCGCGCTGACGGGCACCCCGGTGGAGAACCACCTGTCCGAGATGCGCTCGATCCTGGACTTCACCAACCCGGGCGTGCTGGGCAGCGCGTCGTTCTTCCGCAACCACTTCGCCCGGCCCATCGAGCGCGACCAGGACTCCGCGATGGCCGAGCGGCTGCGCAGGCTCACGGCCCCGTTCATCCTGCGCCGGCTCAAGACCGACCCGGCCGTGGTCGACGACCTGCCGGAGAAGAACGAGCACGTGGTCACCGTCGCGATGACCGCCGAGCAGGCCGCGCTCTACACCGCCTACGTCGACGACGTGCGCCGGCGCATCGAGGACACCGAGGGCATGGCCCGCCGCGGCCTGGTCCTTGCGGCCCTGACCCGCATCAAGCAGATCTGCAACCACCCGGCGCACTTCCTCGGCGACGGCTCGGCGGTGACGCTTCGCGGCCACCACCGCTCCGGCAAGGTCGCCGAGCTGGTCCGCCTGCTCGACGAGGCCGTCGGCGGCGGGGAGCGAATGCTCATCTTCACCCAGTACCGCGCCTTCGGCGACCTGCTCAAGCCGTACCTGAGCCGCCGCCTCGGCGAGGACGTGCCCTTCCTGCACGGCGGGGTCTCGCGCACCGGGCGCGCGAAGATGGTCGAGCGCTTCCAGTCCCCGGACGGCCCGGCGGCGATGATCCTCTCGCTGAAGGCCGGCGGCACCGGCCTGAACCTGACGGCGGCCAGCGTGGTGGTCCACATGGACCGCTGGTGGAACCCGGCGGTGGAGAACCAGGCCACCGACCGCGCCTACCGCATCGGCCAGCGCAAGGACGTCACCGTCTACAAGATGATCACCGCCGGCACCCTCGAGGAGTCCATCCAGGACATCCTCGACGGCAAGACCCAGCTGGCCGGCGCCGTCATCGGCGAGGGCGAGGGCTGGATCACCGAGCTGGACCCGGACCAGCTCGCCGAGCTGATGAGCTACCGCGGCACGGGGGAGTAGGAGGAAGACCATGAGCGACGACGAGCAGCACGACGGCCAGGGCGGCGCCCGGCACGGGCGCAACCCGCGGCGCGACAACGTCATCTACGCCAACTTCGGCCGCCGCGACCGCGGCCGCGCGCGCGACGGCGGGGGACGCGGCGACGGGGGCGACGGGGCGCGCGCAAGCAGGAGGGCACGCCCCCTGGACGACGACCGCTCGCGGACGCTCTCGCCCGGGGCCGCACGCCTGGTGCGCGCGGTGACCGCGGCGACCGACCAGGGGCGCGTCGACCGCGGGCGCGCCTACGCCGAGGGCGGCAACGTGCTCGGCGTCGAGTTCTCCGGCGGGCGCATCACCGCCGAGGTCGCCGGGTCCCAGCCCGACCCCTTCCACACGACCATCGAGCTGCCGTACCGCTCGGCCGACGACCTCACCGAGGTCGCCCGCCGGCTCGCCGAGTCGACCGACGGGGCGCGCCGGGCACGCCAGGGCGACGTCGACGGCGAGGTGCTCGACATCCTGCTCGGTGCGGGCACCGGCGACATCCGCTTCCACTGCGACTGCCCGGACATGACGACGGCCTGCAAGCACGCCGTGGCCGTCAGCGAGGTCGCCGCCCAGCGGCTGATCAAGCGGCCCGCGCTGATGTTCGAGGTGCGCGGGCTGGACATCGACCAGATGGTCGCCGAGATGTCGCGGCACGCCCGGGAGGTCTCGGCGGACTCGGCCAGCGGCGACAACGAGGCGTTCTGGGGCGGGCGCGAGCTGCCCGGCCTGCCCGACCCGAAGGTCGCGCCGGCGCTCGACGACTCCGACACCGACCTGCTGCACCAGGCGATGCGGCAGGTCTCCTACACCTCGATCGAGCAGCTGCGCGCGGTCTCCGACATCGAGGACCTCTACGACCACCTCACCGGCAGCGACACCTCCCCGCGCTCCCGGGAGTGAGGCCGGAAACGTCTGTTCGGGAGTGGTCCCCGCTCGGCGCCGCGTTGTCACGGGGGTCTGTTAGAACTGGGGTCATGACCGAAGTCACCTTCCTGCACACCTCCGACCTGCAGCTCGGCATGGAACGGCACTTCCTCGACGAGAAGGAGGCGCTGCCGCGCTACACGGACGCGCGCATCGACGCGATCACCCGCCTCGGCGAGATCGCGGCCGAACGCGGCTGCGCCTTCATCGTCATGGCCGGCGACGTCTTCGAGATGAACTCCGTGACCAAGCTGACCTTCGGACGCGCGGTGCAGGCCTTCCGGGAGCTGCCCGTCGACTGCTACCTGCTGCCCGGCAACCACGACGCCCTCAACGCCGCCTCCGTGCTGCGCCGGGTCACCGAGGAACCGGGCATGGACCACGTCCACCTGCTCGACGGCTCCGGGCCGGTGGCCGCCGCGCCGGGTGTGGAGATCATCGGCGCCCCGCTGACCGCCCGCGAGACCGACCGCGACCTGGTGACCGCGGCCGTGGCGGAGCTGGAGCCCACCGCGGACATCCGCGTGGTCGTCGGCCACGGCCAGCCGACCTCCTACGGCGACGAGCGCCTCGACCACCTCGACGTCGCCGGGCTGGGGCCGCGTTTCGCCGACGGCACCATCGACTACCTGGCGCTGGGTGACACCCACTCGACCCTGGCCGTCGAGCCCGAGGCGACCGGCGGGCGCGCCTGGTTCTCCGGGGCCCCCGAGGTCACCGCCTTCCGCGAGCCCGACGGCGGCGGCGAGGCCGACTCCGGCAACGCCCTGGTGGTCACGGTGCGCAAGGACGGCGTGGGCCCGGCCGAGGTGGACGTGGACAAGGTGCGCGTGGGCCGCTGGCGCTTCCAGGCATTGGCGGCGGAGATCAACTCCGACGAGGACGTCGCCGACTTCCTGGAGACCCTCAACGGCTGGGAGGACAAGAAGAACTCCGCGGTGAAGTACGCGCTGACCGGCAGCGTGGGGCTCGCCCAACGCCGCGAGCTGGAGCGCGGCATCGCCGCCCTGGAGCCGGTCTTCGCCTCGCTGCGCGAGCGCACCCGGCTGATGGACCTGCACACCGCGCCGAGCGCGGAGGAGATCGCGGACTCCGGGATGACCGGCTTCGTCGCCGAGACCCTCGACGAGCTGGTCGAGGCGGGCGAGACCGACGCGGTCAACCTGCTGTTCCGCCTGTACGAGACCGAGGAGAACCGGTGAGCCTGAGCATCCACGACATCGTCATCGACAACTTCAAGGGCGTCGACCACCTCGAGCTGCACGACCTGCCGGAGCGCGGCGTCTTCGTCATCTCCGGCGACAACGAGGCCGGCAAGTCCACCATCATGGACGCCATCCACCTGCTCATCGAGAAGAAGCACACCGCCGGCGGCAAGAAGATGGAGGCCTACCAGCCCGTCGGCCGCGACGTCGGCCCCCGGGTGAGCCTGACGATCACGGCCGGGCCGTACCGGCTGACCATGACCAAGCAGTGGCTGAAGTCCCGCAAGGCCGAGCTGACCGTCTTCGAGCCGCGCCGCGAGAACGTCACCGGCCGCGACGCCGACGACCGCTTCGAGGAGATCCTCGCGCAGAACGTCGACGAGGACCTTTTGGCCGCGACCTTCATGCGCCAGTCCGAGGTGGAGCCCGCGCTCGAGGCCGTGGGCATCCCGTCGCTCTCGCGCGCCCTCGACGAGGCCTCGGGCGGGGAGCCCGGCGCAGGCGAGGAGGACTCCGCGCTGATGGGCGCCGTCGACGACGAGTACGCGCGCTACTTCTCCAAGACCGGTAGGGAGGCCCGCGAGCTGGCCGAGGCGCGCACCGCCGACGCCGCGGCGGCCGAGGAGCTCACCCGCGCCAAGGCCGCGGTCGAGGAGCTGGCCGGCCACGTCCGCGAGACCGCGGCCGCCGAGCGCGAGCGCGACGACGCCGAGGCCGCGCTGCCCGAGGCCCGGGGGAAGCTCGAGCGGCGCGCCGCCGAGCTGGAGGCCGCCGAGCAGGTCACCCGCCGCGCCGAGGAGGCGGGTCTCGCCCGCGAGAACGCCGCGCGCGAGGTGCAGCGCGCCGAGGCCGACCTGGCCCGGCGCACCGAGCTGCGCGAGGAGGCCGGCGCGCGGCGCAAGGCACTGGAACAGATGGGCTCCGGCCTCGAGGCGGCCGAGAAGAAGGCCGCCGAGGAAGAGGAGACCTTCAACCGCCTCGACGAGGCGCTGAAGAAGGCCGAGGACGAGCTCAAGGCCGCCGAGGCCGCCGGGCGGGCGGCGCGCACGCAGGAGAAGGCGGTGCGCGACCACGCGCGCCTGACCGAGCTCGCCGCGCGCGTCGAGCTGATCGACGAGCGCACCCGTGCAGTCGAGAAGGCCCGCGCCGCGCTGCCCGAGCACACGGTGCGCGCCGAGGACGTCAAGGCCGTCGAGGACGCGGCGACCGAGGTGCGCATCGCCGAGGAGGTCGCCCGGCAGCGCGCCGCGAAGCTTCTGGTCAGCGGCCCTTCGGGTGCCGACGTCGCGGTGGGCGGCGAGGCGGTCGAGCTCGGCGGCGGGCCCGCCGAGGTGCCGCTGGCCGACGGCACGACCCTGCGCGTCGGCGAGGTCACCGCGGTCTTCCGCGCCGGCCAGGCCGACGACACCACCGACGCCGACCGGCTGGACAACGCGCGCGAGAAGCTGCGGGTGCTGCTCGAGGAGCTGCACGTGGCCGACGTCGAGGAGGCCCGCGCCGCCCTGGAGCGCTGCGAGCGCGGCGCCCGGGAGCTCGCCGACGCCCGCCGCCTGCTGGACGAGGCGCTCGGCGAGGACGACGCCGGCGAGTTGCGCGCCGAGCGCGACCGGCTCGCCGCCGCGCTGGGGGAGGACCCCGCGCCTGAGCTGGACGCCGAGGCCGCCGCCAAGCAGGTCGACGAGGCGGAGGAGGCCCGCGAGAAGGCGGCCGGCGCCCGCGACCGGGCCGCCGCCGAGCGTGACCCGTGGGCGAAGCGGACCGCGGCCACCGAGCTGGCCGAGCTGCGTGCCCGGCTGGAAGGTGCGCGCTCCGAGGCCGAGGCCGCCGACCGGCGCCTGGCCGCCGCGGAGGAGGAGCAGGCCGAGGAGACGCTCAAGGACGTGCTCGCCGGGGCGCAGACCGCCCTGACCCAGGCCGAGGAACGCCTGGCCGCGGCGAAGGAGAAGGTCCGCGAGGCTGACCCGGAGACGGCCGCCGAGCTGCACGCCGCGGCGGAGACCAAGGTCGAGAGCCTCGCCGAGCGGGCCAACCGGGCCACCCTGACGATCTCGCGCAACGAGGGCTACATCAACCACGCCCGCGGCGCGGAGGAGGAGCTCGAGACCGCGCGCTCGCGCAAGGAGCGCACCGGGCACACGCTGGCCGCCGTCGAGCGGCGCGCGCACGCCGTGGCCGTGCTGCGCGAGGCGCTGCAGCGGCACCGCGGCGAGGCCCGGGCCCGCTACGCCCGGCCCTTCGCCGAGGAGCTCGCGGAGCTGACCGGTCCGGTCTTCGGCCGGGACGCCCGCTTCGAGCTCGACGAGGACCTCGCGGTCAGCGGGCGCAGCCGCGACGGGCGCACCGTCGACGTCGAGCTGCTCTCCGGCGGGGCGAAGGAGCAGCTGATGATCCTGGGCCGCCTCGCCGTCGCGCGCCTGGCCGGCGGTCCCGGCGAGGGGCTGACCACGCCGGTCTTCGTCGACGACGCCCTGGGCAACACCGACCCCGACCGCCTGGAGCGGATGAGCACGGTGCTCTCGAAGGTCGGCGGCGACGGGCAGGTCTTCATCCTGACCTGCATGCCGAGCCGCTACGACGGGGTCGCCGGAAAGGTCGACTACCCGATCGCCCAGCTCAAGCGCGCCGCCACGGTGGACTGACGCGCCGACGGCGGGGCACGCGGGCGTCGTCAAGCAAGAAAACGGGCCGGGCGGGTGGGATACCCGTCCGGCCCGGTGGCGCTCCGGCAGCGCCTCAGACTTAAGCCTGCTTGATGGCCGAGCCCTCGATCTCGATGCCGATCTTCTCGCTGACCAGCACGCCGCCGGAGTTCAGCGGGGCCTGGAAGTCGACGCCGAAGTCGGTGCGGTTGATCTTGCCGGTGGCCTCGAAGCCCAGGCGGGTGTTGCCGAAGGGGTCCTCCTCGACGCCGAAGAGCTCGACGTCCAGGGTGACGGGCTTGGTGGTGCCCTTGATGGTCAGGTCACCGGTGATGGTGCCCTCGCCGCCGGTCACGGAGACCTCGGTGGTGGAGAAGGTGATCTCCGGGAACTTCTCGACGTCGAAGAAGTCCTCGCCGCGGACGTGGCCGTCGCGGTCGGCGTTGCCGGTGTCGATCGAGGCGGTCTTGACGGTCGCCTTGGCGGAGGCCTCGGAGGCGTCGGCGGAGGTGATCTCCACGGTGCCCTCGACCTCGGGGAAGTGGCCGCGGACCTTGGTGACCATGGCGTGGCGGGCGGTGAAGCCGACGTTGGTGTGGGCCGGATCGATGGCGTAGGTGCCGGTGTAGTCGGTCATTGAAGTCTCCTTGAGATTTGATCGGGTCTGTGTGTCTTGCGCTAATGCGTCACCGCTACCGCTGCGGTCGCGGACGCCTCCCGGCCGCGTTACCGTCTGTGTCGCGGTGACGAGACCCATCATAATGCGTTTCGCTGACGTGTCAACAAGTAACGGTGAATCGTCAACAAAATGGGGGAGTCATTGGCCATTGCCAGGGCCGATAATTATTCTCGGGAGACATGACGAAGACCCCGCGGTGGCTCAACGACGACGAGCAGGACCTCTGGCGCCTCTATCTGGCGAGCACGCGCAAGATCTCGCGCGCGATCGACGAGACGCTGCAGAAGGGCCAGGACCTGTCGGCCTCCGAGTTCGCGGTGCTCGTCTCGCTGTCCGAGGCCGACGGTGAGTCGCTGCGCCTGCGCGACCTGTGCGCCTCGCTCGACTGGGACCGCAGCCGCACCTCGCACCAGGTCACGCGCATGGAGCGCCGCGGTCTGGTGACCAAGTGCCCCAGTGAGGGCGACGCCCGCGGCGTGGAGGTGCGCCTGACCGACGACGGCCGCAGCCGGCTGGTCGCCGCCGCCCCTGAGCACGTCGAGAGCGTGCGGCGCCTCGTCTTCGACCACCTCACGCCCGAGGCCGCCGCGGGCCTGCGCGCCTTCGGCGAGGGCGTGCTCGCCGTGGACAACGTCCCCGGCACCGGCCACTTCGCCGGCCCGCTGTGCGGGGACGCCGACGGCGCGAAGTAGCTTTCCGACGCGGCGCGGTCGCGTCGCCCGCGGCGTGGGGCACCGTAGGCGTGGGGGCGTGGTGCGGCCACGGGGTGCGCGTCTGCGCCCACCCCTAGGGGGAAGATCCGGGAGTATCCCCGATGTCCTCGTCAGCGCCGGCGGCTTGACTTGAAGGTGACACGGGGCGGAGAGACCGCCCCGGCCACCCGAGAGGAGCATCCCGTGAACGCGCAGACCTACATCCCGCCGACCGCCGAGGACACCGCCGTGTATGGCACCGACGCCGAGCCGCTGAGCAGCCGGCGCCTGCACCGCTCGATCACCGACCGCTGGATCGGGGGCGTGTGCGGCGGCATCGCCGAGACCTACGGCTGGGACCCGGGCCTGGTGCGCCTGCTCTTCGTCGCCTCGGTGCTGCTGCCCGGCCCGCAGGTCATCTTCTACCTGCTCGCCTGGCTGATCATGCCGCAGGACTGAGGCTGTTCCGGCGGCGCGCGTCGGCGCACGCGCTCCGTCGGGTGCCGTCGCCTGGCCCGCATTCCGGGTGAGCCAGATCACCGAAACGGCTGCGGCGGCGCGCCCGCGCCCGATACCTTGGACGCACACGTGACGCATCCGGTCGCCCGACCGGAGAGAGATCCAAGGGAAATGACGGTGAGTGGCCCCATGACGACGATCAGCACCGAGCGCGACGGCAACGTGGCCGTGGTGACCATCGACAAGCCCCAGCGGCGCAACGCCCTGACGCACGCGGAGTTCCTGGAGCTCGCGCAGGCCATCGAGCGGGCGGGTGACGACGCCGCGGTGCGCGCCGTGGTGCTCACCGGCGCCGGCCCCGCGTTCTGCGCGGGCGCCGACCTCGTCGACGGCGCGGCCGAGGTCGCCGAGGCGCTCGCCGCCGGCGACGACGCCGACTCCGACCCGATGGCCAACGCCACCGCGATGATTCGCGCGGTCACCGACTGCCCGGTGCCCGTCGTCGCCGCGGTCGAGGGCGCGGCCGCCGGCATCGGCGCCTCGCTGGCGCTGGCCTGCGACCTCATCGTCGCCGGGCGAAGCGGGTTCTTCACGCTGCCCTTCGGGCGCATCGGCCTGGTGCCCGACGGTGCGGCGTGCCTGACGGTCGCAGCCTCCCTGGGGCGGGCCCGAGCCATGCAGCTCGCGCTGACCCAGTCGCGCCTGCCGGCCGAGGAGGCCGCGGCCGCGGGGCTGGTCGCCAAGGTCGTCGAGGACGGTCAGGTCCTCTCCGCCGCCCGCGAGCTGGTCGCGGGGGTGCTCGCCGGATCGCCGCGCGAGGCGCTCGCCGAGGTCAAGGCTCTCATCAACGGTGCCACGCTCGGCAGCCTGGACGAGCAGCTGGCCGTGGAGGCCGAGGTCCAGCCGCGCCTGCTGACCTCCGACGGGCACCGCGAGGGCGTGGCGGCCTTCCTGGGACACCGCCGCCCCGACTTCGACTAGCGGTCGCGCAGCTCGCGGCGCAGGATCTTGCCGGAGACCGACTTCGGGATCTGCTCGATGAAGTCGATCCGGCGGATCTTCTTGTAGGGGGCGACTCGCTCGGCGACCCAATCCTTCAGCTGCTCCTCGCCGAGCTCGTGGCCCTCCTTGAGCACGACGAAGGCCCGGGGGACCTCCTCGCCGTCCTCGGGACGGCGCCACGGCACGACCGCGGAGTCGGCCACCGAGTCGTGGGTCAGCAGCAGGGCCTCCAGCTCGGCGGGGGCGACCTGGTAGCCCTTGTACTTGATCAGCTCCTTGGCGCGGTCGACGATGAGCAGCCTGCCGTTGGCGTTGTAGCGGGCGATGTCGCCCGTGCGCAGCCAGCCGTCCGGGGTGAGCGCCCCGGCGGTGGCCTCCTCGTTGTCGTGGTAGCCGAGCATGACCTGCGGCCCGCGGATCCACAGCTCGCCGTCGCGGGAGTGGCCCTCGGGCACGCCCTCGGCCTGCGGGTCGCCGGGCCCGGGCACCGGGATCTCGGCGAGATCCGGGTCGAGCAGGTCGACGAGCTTGGCCTCGGTGTTGGGCGCGGGCGTGCCGATGGAGCCGATGTCGCCCTGGCCGCGCACGTGCGCGGTTGCCAGCGGGCTGGTCTCGGTCATGCCGTAGCCCTGGATGACGTCGCAGCCGATGCGCTTCGCCACGGCGTCGGCGAGCTCCTCGTCGAGCGGCGCGGCCCCGGAGAGCATGAACTCCAGCGAGGAGAGGTCGAACTCGTCGACGGCGGGGTGCTTGGCCAGCCCGACCATGATCGGCGGGGCGACGTAGGTGTACTGCACGCCGTACTTCTGGTGCGCCTCGAGGAAGAGGTGCAGGTCGAACTTCGGCATGGTCAGCAGGTGGCAGCGCGCCGCGACGATGGTGTTGAGCATCGAGTTCATCCCGTAGATGTGGAAGAACGGCAGTGGCCCCATCACCGTCCAGCCCGGGCGCAGGCCGTTCAGGCTCAGCATCGCGACCGTCTGGCGGATGTTGGCGGTCAGGTTGTGGTGGCTCAGCCGCACGCCCTTGGGCCGGCCGGTGGTGCCGGAGGAGTAGGGCAGGGCGGCGACGTGGGTCAGCGGGTCGATGTCGATCTCGGGGGCGGGCTCGCCCTCGGTCAGCAGCGCCGCCAGCCCGGCGGCCGGGTCGTCGAGCGCGACGGTCATGTCGACCCCGGCGCGCTCGGCGCCCTCGGCTCCGGCGGGGCCCAGCTTGTCGATGTAGAGCAGGCTGCCGGCCCCGGAGTCGCGCAGCTGGAACTCGACGTCCTTGGCGGTGGCCAGCGCGCCGATCGGGGTGATGGTGGCCCCGGCGCGCATGATGCCGTGGAAGGCCAGGGCGTAGGCGATGCCGTTGGGCGCCTGCAGGCCGACGACGTCGCCGACGCCGATCCCGCGGGCGGCCAGCGCTCCGGCCAGGGCCTCGACGCGGTCGCGGAACTCGCCGAGGGTGAGTGTCTGGCCGGTGGAGACGTCGGTGATGGCGGGGCGGTCGCGCTCCTCGTCGGTGATGCCGCCGAAGACGAGGTCGAAGACGGTCTCGTCGTCGGGGATGTCGAGGTCGCGGACCTTCTCGGTGAGCCACTCGACGGGGCGGACGGTCTCGGACGTGCTCATCGTTGCTCCTTCGGCGTCGGGTGCGGTTGCCGGTATGGGATCAGGGGCGTCGGGTGCGGTTGCCGGTACGGGGTCAGGGGCGGCCGCGCTCAGCGGTACGCGCTCACGCCGGTGACCGCCTTGCCGACGATCAGCGACTGGATGGTGTCGGTGCCCTCGTAGGTGTGCAGGGCCTCGAGGTCGGCCATGTGGCGCATGATGTGGTTCTCCAGGAGGATGCCCACACCGCCGAGCATGTCGCGGGCGTCGGCGGCGATGCGCCGGGCCGCGCGCGTGTTGTGCACCTTCGCCAGGGAGGCCTGCTTCGGTGAGAGGGTGCCCGCCTCCTCGAGGTCGGCCAGGCGGCGGCAGTAGAGCGCCATGGAAACCAGGTCCTGCAGCATGTCGGAGAGGCGCTGCTGGATGATCTGGAAGCCGGCGAGCTTGCGGCCGAACTGCTCGCGCTCCTGGACGTGGGCCAGGGCGCGCTCGAAGCAGTCGAGCGCGATGCCGAGGGCGGCCCAGGCCACCGAGCAGCGGGTGCCGGACAGCACACCCGCGGTGTCGCGGAAGCTGCGCGCGCCGGGCAGGCGGGCGGAGTCGGGCACGCGGACGTCGGTCAGCGTGATCAGCGCCTGGGGGATGCCGCGCAGCGAGCCCTTGCCGTTGATGGTCTCGGCCGCGTAGCCCTCGGCGGTCTGGTCGACGAGGAAGCCGCCGACCTCGCCGTCGTCGGTGCGCGCCCAGATGATGGAGACGTCGCCGACGGAGCCGTGGCCGATCCACTTCTTGGCGCCGTTGATGACCCACTCGTCGCCCTCGCGGCGCGCGGAGGTCTCCAGGGCCACCGAGTCGGAGCCGTGGTCGGGCTCGGTCAGCGCGAAGGCGCCGAGCTTGTCGCAGGTGGCCATGGCCGGCAGCCACTTGGTCTTCTGTTCCTCGGAGCCGCAGTTGGCGATCGAGCGCATGGCGAGACCGGCCTGCACGGCGATGGCGGTGGACAGGGAGGCGTCGCAGCGGGCGACCTCCATGACGATCAGGGAGCGCCCGAGCGCGGAGTAGGAGGGCTGGCCGGGGATCTCGATGCCGTCGGTCATCAGCCCGGCCGCCGCGGCCTCGCGCACGAGGTCGAGCGGGTAGTCGGCGGCCTCCCAGGCGGCGTTGACGCGGTCGCGGGCCGCCGCGCCGAACTCGGCGGCGCGCCGCCACGCCTCGAGGTCGCCTCCGGTGACGTCGGAGAAGACGTCGTAGAAGTCTGCGGGGCTGGTGATGGGGTTGTCGGCCATGGCTCCTCCGGACGAACGGTCGTTAGTCATTTGCTGTGATCGCCGACACTACCAGTGTGACCGGGTGGCGCGTGCCATTTTGTACGCGCGCGGGGCACGCCGGGGTGGGGCACGCGCGACGTCGGCAAGTGAAGGGGCGGGGCATGCGCGCAGCCTGATCTGTTCGGCGAGACGAATGACCTGCGCTGCACTAGCGTGACGGGCATGAACGCCCCGCAAAACTTCTCTGAACTCCACACCCACCCGGCCCCGGAGTCGATCCTCGACGCCGCGGCCTGCGAGCTGCCCGACGCCGGCGCGCCCGAGGCCCGTTCGATCCTCTCCGGGCTGGCCTGCCTGCGGCAGCTGCCCCTGCCGACGGCCGCGGTGCTCATCGTCCAGGACCCCGACGCCAGCCACGTGCACACCCGTGCGCGGTGGCGGGAGCTGGGGCGCGCGCCATCCCGCGGCGCGCGGCCATCGGCGCTGCCCGGGCCGCAGGGCTCCGTCGAGCTGGTCTACGACGAGCGCCAGACCACCTCGCTGGGCAAGGGCACCGCGCCGGACTCCTCGATCGAGCCCGTCGCCGCCGACGCCGCGGTGGACAACCTGATCACCGTCCTGCCCGGCGTGGGTGTGGCCGCCCGCGAGGACCGAGACGTACCGGGGGAGGGGCGGCGCACGGTGCTCGGCCGTCGCCTGGCCGAGCCCGCCTTCGTGCCCTCGCGCGCCGGCCACGAGCGCGCCGTGCTCGCCGAGGTCGTGCTCACCGACTCCTGGTTCGGGCTGAGCGCCCGCGAGCAGCTGGCGGACCTGCTGCCCGTCGTCGCCGAGGTGCTCGCCGCCGAGGGCCTGCCGCTCGGCGCGCTCGAGGTCGAGGAGCACGCGGCCGCCGAGCACCGCCTCGACGCCGAGGGCGTGACCAAGGATGAGCGCCGCCATCTGCTGGCGGCGTACCCGTTGATCGAACACCTGCGCACCCGGAAGATTGGCGACGCCGCGCAGCCCGCCGAGGGCGGTTCCGGCACCGAGGGCGCGGACGCCGGCGCGGACGCCGGCATGGGCGCCGGCGGGGGCGCCACCGAGGTCACCGACGCCTCGACCGCGGGCGCCTCGGCGCGCCTGGCCGGCTGGCTGGCCGCGGCGCGCATGGGCATGGAGCGTGACTACCCCTCGGAGACGCACACCGCGGACCTGGGCCAGGCGCTGCGGCTGGCCGCGAAGCTCGAGTGCCTCTGCCTGGACTGCTGCGCGCGTTCCGGGGTGGCCTTCCCTGAGGGCCGCGGCACCGAGCTGCTCGACTGGTGGCGCCAGCGCGACTAGGCGGACGGGGCGACCAGGCGGGCTCGACGGCCGGGCCCGGGGTGCGGGAGCTAGAGAGCCTGTTCGAAAATGCGCGGATCCCGTTCGGTCGTGTCACGGGCGGTTCATAGTGTGGGTCGCGTAGCCGACCGAAAGGACCGACCATGACGTCCAGCTCCTACACCGACTTCTCCCTGTTCGACGCCTTCGCCACCGAACTTCCCGACCCCGCCGACTCCGCCCAGACCGAATCCGCCCGTTCCCTGCTCCAGGCCGTCGCGCTCTTCGATGGCCTGGCCCCGTACAACGCCGTCGCGCTGCTGCTCCAGCGCCCGCAGGCCACGCATGTGGAGACCCGGGAGGGCTGGGAGAAACTCGGGCGCCGACCGGAGGCGGACGAGCGCCCGGAGATGATCCTCAAGCCCGGCGCCCCGCTCCTGCCCGTCTACGACATCGCCCAGACCCGCCCGATCGTCGGCGCGGAGGCGGGTCTCGCCGCCGACCCGCAGGGCGAGCAGCGCGGACTCTTCTCCCGGCCCGTGGACCATCCGGGACTGGCGGCGCGGTTCATGCGCGGCCTGCCCGACCTCGGGATCGCCGTGGACCCGGAGCCGAGCCGGGACCCGGACGAGCTCGGGCTCGGCGGGGGATACTTCGTGACCACGCGCCTGGGCTACCCGGGCCTGGTTTCCGTCCCGAACAAGTCTCGGCTGCGCGGTGTCGTCCTGGAGATGGCGCCCACGCCGGACTGGACCCGCCTCACGCCTTCGCGCCGGCTGTGGGAGCTCATGGTCGCCGCAGGGCGCCTGCAGGTGCGGCTGCCGCTGCTGCGCAGCGCACGCAACAGGTACCTGCCGGAGCGTGTCCCGGACGAGTCCGCCTCCGCGCCGCGCACCTCGCGGGGGGAACGGATCCAGGAAAGCCAGAACCGCAGGTGGTCGCTGCTGCGCGAGGCGGCCAGGCGCGGCCACGAGACGAGGTCCCCCGAGGCCGCCGAGTTCGCGGCGCAGATCGCGGCCTGGCTGGCGCTGACCCGTGCCGGGTACGGCGAGGTGGCCCCGGCCGGCAACATCGCGCAGCAGTTCCTCGCCGGCGACATCGAGACCGCGCCCGAGGGCGAGATGATGGCCGAGATCTGCGTGGTCGCCCACGAGCTCGCCGGCCCGCTCGAGCGCGGTGAGTTCTCCGGGGCATTCACCTTCGACGAAGAAACGCCGCGGGCCTGATGGCCTGCGGCGTCGTCGTGCCCCCGACAGGAGTCGAACCTGCGACCTTCGGTACCGGAAACCGGCGCTCTATCCACTGAGCTACGGGGGCATCTGTCCGGCGGTGAGCCGCCGGGCAACGGGAGACAGTCTAGCACCGCCCGCCCGTGCGGCCTAACCGCGGCTAGCTGATCTGCGGGTCGGAGGGGTCGATGCCCTGGATCTCCGCCGCGGAGGCCTCACCGGTCTCGAGGTAGTGCATCACCAGCTCGTCGGCGGCCGGGTTGCCGGCGCCGAACTGCCCGTGGCCGGGGCCGTGCACGGTGACGACCTGGCTGTTCATCTGCCCGGCCATGTTGTCGAAGTTGCCGTAGACGGTCTGCGGGTCGCCGGTGGCCTGCAGCTGCAGGGGACGGTGCTCGAGCTTCGAGCCGTCGAGCGGGCGGACCTTCGTGGTCGCCGGGGCCCCGGAGCAGTACGCCCCCGAGCCGAAGAGGGCCCCCGGGGAGGCGAAGATGTCGCCGGTGACCAGCGAGTACCACAGGGCCTCGGGCCACAGCGCCGGGTTGACCGGGGCCTCGGACTCGTTGCAGATCATCGTGTTCTGCATGTAGATGAAGGACTCCTCGACCTCGGCGGCCTCGGCCAGCGCGCGGTCCTTGGTCTCGGCGTCCATCTCGTCGGCGGCCCCCATCGCCTCGGCGGGGTCGATGCTGCCGTTGATCATCTGGGCCAGCACGTCCCAGGTGGCCGGGGTGGGCACGAGCAGGCGGGTGGTCACCAGCAGCTCGGAGTTGGACTGGTTCGCGCCCGGGTTCGTCGCCTGGGAGGCCAGGCTCTCGAGCTGCACGCGCTGCAGGCCGGTGGCGGTCATCAGGTCCGCGGCGGACTGCCCGGCCCACTCGAGGCCGGCGGGCACGTCGCCGACCTGCGCGGCCGGCGGGGCGACGGTCGGGTTGGTGCCGGCCTCGGCTGTGACGGCCGCCGACCAGGACTGGTAGGCCTTCAGCGGGGTGTCGCCGAGGTGGTAGGTCTCGTCGTTGGCGGCGACCCAGCCGAAGAAGTCGTGCAGCGAGCGCTCGTAGCCGGCACGCTGGCCGTTCATCAGCGGCGCCCACATGGTCTCGCGGTTGAAGCCGGAGTCGAGCACGAGCTTGTCCACGCGCTCGGGGTACGTCGAGGCGTAGACGGAGCCGAGCAGCGTGCCGTAGGAGACCCCGAGGATGTTGATGCGGTCCTCGCCGAGTGCGGCGCGCACCGACTCCCAGTCGCCGGCGGTGTTCTCGGTGGTGATCTGCCGCGGGAAGCCGGGGTGGGTCGCCTCGCAGGCGCTGCGCACGGCGCCGCCGACGTTGACCGTCTGGGAGACGAAGTCCGCCGAGGCGTTCTCGCTGCAGGTCATCGGCCGGGAGCCGGAGAGCCCGCGCGGCTGCACAGCGACCACGTCGTAGTGCTCGCGCATCGCGGCCGGATAGGCCATGCCCTGGGTGGAGCCGTAGACGCCCATGGCGTCCACGCCCGGGCCGCCGGGGTTGGCGAAGACGGTGCCGCGCTTCTCGCCGCCTGCGGGCAGCCGCACGAGGCTGACCTCCATCTTCTCGCCGTCGGGGTTCGCGTGGTCGACGGGCACCTCGACGGTGCCGCACTGGGCGCCGGGCTGGTCGACGCGCACGGGGCACTCGCCCCAGTTGACGCCGGCGGTCTGGGCGCCGGCGGGCGAGGCGGCGACGGTGAGCGTGGTGGCACTGAGCGCCGCCGCGGCGACCGCGGCGGCGCTGCGCAGGATGTTCTTCACAGGGGCTCCTTTCAGGGTCCCCATGAAGGTATCAGCTAGACCTTATCGGCGCCGGGCCCGGGCATCAGGCGGGGGTGAATGGTGACCGCGGTGGCCTTGACCAGGCAGTCGACCGCGACCCCGGACTCCAGGCCCAGTTCCACGGCCGCGGCGGTGGTCACCGGGGTGGTCAGCTGCACGCCGTCCGCGAGTCCCACCGTGACGATGACGTTCGCGCCCGCGCCGGCGTCGGCCGGGGTGGAGTCGAGCGTGAGCACGGTGCCGGACCAGCGGTTGCGCGCGGAGAGCACCTCCGGTGCGCGATTGCCGACGTCCCGCCGCGCGTCCTCGCCGGTCCCGTCACCGTCGGCGCCCGCGCGCCGCGCGAGCGTGACCGCCGTCGGGGCGAAGGTCACCACGGCCGGCGTGCCGGGGGCGACGCCCCCGGCCGGGGCCGGTGCGTCCGCGGACAGCTGGCCGGCAACCTCCTGGCCGGCGACGCCGACGGTGACCGACGCGGCGTCGGAAATTGTCACCGTGCCCTCGAGGCGGTTGACACCCGCCAGGCGCGCGGCGAAGTCCGTGGGCGGCAGGGCGAAGAGCTCGCCGGTGGGGACCTCGGCGACGGTGCGCCCGGACTGCATCACGGCGACGCGCTCGGAGAGCCCGGCCAGATCCACGGGGTCGTGGGTGACCATGATCGTGGTGCGGTCGCCGCCGGTGGCGCGCAGCAGGCGGCGCCAGCGGGCGGTGGAGTCGACGTCGATGGCGGCCATCGGCTCGTCGAGGATGAGCACGCCGGGTCGCGCGCCGAGGGCGCGGACCAGGGCGACCTGCGCGGCCTGCCCGCCGGAGAGCGCCGGCACCGGGGTGTCGGCCAGGTCCGCCAGACCCGCGGCCTCGAGCAGCTCGCCGGACAGTTCCCTGTCCCGGGTGGCCATGGTGACCGCCTGGCGCACCGTGGCGGTGCGCGGCAGGCCGGGCCGTTGGGTCAGCAGCACGATGCCGCGGCGCTGGGCGGGCACGAAGTCGCCGCGGGCGGGCCCGTCGACCAGTTCGCCGTCGACGCGGACCTCGGCGCCGCGCAGCCTGCCCGCGATCAGACCGGCCAGGGTGGTCTTGCCCGAGCCGTTCGGCCCGATCAGGGCGGTGATGGTGCCAGCGGGAAAGTGGGTGGTCACCCCGCGGGTGGTGATCTCCACGCCGGTGCCGCCGGAGGCCGGCCGGGTCAGCTCGCGCATCCGGTCGGTGTCCAGCGCGGTGATCGTCGCCGGGCGCGGGGTGTGCTCGCGGGCGAAGAGGGTGGGCAGCATCGCGGCGAAGAGCACGAGGACGGCGAGGATGATCAGCACCGCGGCCAGCACGTAGGCGCGGTCCTGGTCGATCTCGCGCTCGAGGTAGATGCCGATGGGCATGGTGCGCGTCTCGCCGGGCATGGAGCCGGCGAAGGTCAGCGTGGTGCCGAACTCGCCGAGCGAGCGGGCGAAGGCCAGGCCCGCGCCCGTGGCCACGGCCGGCGCGATGGCCGGAAGCGTGATGCGGGTGAGTATCTCGCGGGGGCGCATGCCCACGCCGGCGGCCGAGGCGAGGATCTCGCGGTCGATCTGGCGCAGGGCCGAGTCGACGGAGACGACCACGAAGGGCAGCGCGACGAAGGTGTGGGCGAGCACCACGCCGGGGAAGGCGAAGGCGAACTGGATGCCCAGGGCGTCGAGCACCGGGGCGAGCAGCCCGCGCCGGCCCACGGCGGCCGTCAGCGCCAGGCCCGCGACCACCGGCGGCATCGCCAGCGGCAGCATCACCAGCAGGCGCACCACACGCGCGCCGAAGCGTTCGGAGGACGAGATCCACACCGCCAGCGGCACGCCGAGCAGCACCGTGATCAGGGTGGCCTGCACGGCGGCGTAGACGGTCACGGCGAGCAGCTCGCGGGTGTCGTCCTCCTGGAGGACGGGCCAGAACTGCGACCAGTCCACGCGCACGCCGAGGGCGAGCACGGGGCCGACGATGACGACGACGCCGATGACGGCGACCAGAAGCAGGGCAACCGGCACCCGGGCGCCTGCGGGCCTGGGGGCCGGTTGCTCAGTGGGAGTGCGTGTCACGCGCACCTCTTACTCGGAGACGGGGGTGAAGCCGTACTTCTCCCAGGTCTCGGCGAACTCCTTGGAGGTCAGCAGGTCGACGAGCTCGCGGGCGGCCTCCGGGTTCTCGGAGTTGGTGGTCACCGCGGCGTACAGGGAGTTGACGTGGTCCTCGGCCTTGGGGATCTCGATGACCTCGACGTCGTCGCCGGCGGCCTGCGCGTCGGTGCGGTAGACCCAGCCGGCGTCGGCCTCACCGGAGGTCACCTTGCCCAGCACGTCGGAGACGGACTGCTCGAGCGAGACGGCCTCGATGTCGATGCCCAGGTCCTCCTGGATGGACTTCGAGACGTTGCCGCAGGGGACCTGCTCGTCGCACAGCACGACGTTCTTGCCGTCCATGGAGCCGTCGTCGACGCCGGTGATCTCGCCGGGGTTGCCCTTGGGCACGACCATGACCATGGAGTTCTGGGCGATCTCGACCGGGTCGGAGGCCACCGAGGCGTCGACGGCCTTGTCCATGTTCTTCTTGTCGGCGGAGATGAAGACGTCACCGGGGTGGCCGTCCTGCAGCTGCTGGACCAGGCCGGAGGAGCCGCCGTTGATGAACTCGAGGTTCAGCGGGGTGTCCAGCTCGGCGGTCTGGGCGTCGAGGTCGTCGTTGAGCACGCGGGTCGAGGCGGCGGCGAGCACGGTCAGGTCGACGGCCTCGTTCTGGTCGGAGGCGGCCTGGGACTCAGAGTTCGAGCCCGCGGCGGAGCTCGAGGTGGCCTCGGCGGAGGAGTCGTTCTCGTTGGACGGCGAGCAGCCGGCCAGGACGATCGCCGCGGCGGAGACGACGGAGATGGCTGCGAGGGTCTTCTTCACGGGAAAAGCTTCCTTTCAGTGCGATTCCGGTATGCGGGCACCAGTATGACAGCTTTTGTCGGCGCTGTTCAGACACGATGAACCGGGTTCAGACGTGGTTATTTCCGGTATGCGCTTCGATTGCCGACGTCGCGTCCGCGGGCGCCGGCGCCACCCGGCGCCGTCGGTGCTGCTCACCGGGTACGGGTGTATCCGTGTAAAAAGACCGCCCGGACGGGGGTGTACATCTGTACACCTCCCGGATCCGGGCGGGGTCGGGGGAGCGGTTCGGGGGTGAACCTTTAGGCCCCCGGTCGGCGCGACAGCGCCGGCCCAACCCTCTAGCCGCCTGCGAAGGGCGGCAGCACGTCGACGCGCGCGGCGTCGTCAAGCGACGCGGTGAGTTCGCTGCGCGCACCGTCGACGAGGAAGCTGCACCGCTCCAGCACGGAGGCCAGGGACATGCCCGCCTCCGTGGTGCCGGAGTGGCCGGCCGCCAGCTGCCCGACGAGCTCGCCGAGGGTGCCCGGCGCCTCGACGCGCTCGAGCGCGGTGCCGGCCGCCGCGCGCGCCGCGGCGAAGTAGTGGACCTCTATCGTGGACATGTGCCCGACCGTACCTGCGGGCCGTGGAAAACCGAGAAAGGGAGAGGCTGCCGTAGATGCGTAGTCCCGAAGAACATCTCGCCGCCGTGCGCCGTCTGCTCGGCCCGGCGCGCACCGAGGAGGTCGCCGTCCGCGAGGCCGCCGGCCGCGTGCTGGCCGCCGACGCGCTCGCGGCCGCGGACTCGCCGCGCTTCGACAACTCCCAGATGGACGGCTACGCCGTCGACGCCGCCTCCCTGGAAACACTGCCCGCGGGGCTGCCCGTGGGCCCGACCGTGCCCGCCGGCACCGACCCGGCCGAGGTCGTGCCCGAGGGCGTGGCCGGCCGCGCGGTGCCCGTGATGACCGGCTCGAAGCTGCCCGGCGGCACCGCCGCCGTGGTGCCGGTGGAGAAGTGCGGACCGGACACCTTCACCGCCGCCGAGGCCGCCGGTGAGGTGCACGTGCCGGCGACCACCGCCGGGAAGTTCGTGCGCGCGGCCGGCTCCGATCTCGCCCGCGGTGCGGTGGTGGCCCCGGCCGGCCAGCGCGTCGACGCGATCACCCTGGCCGCGCTGATCAACGCCTCCGTCACACGCGTTCGCGTGCGCGCCCGGGCCCGCGTGCTCATCTGCACCGGCGGCGCCGAGGTCGTCGACGATCCCGACGGCGCGGCGACCATCCCGGACTCCAACGGGCCCATGCTCGCCGAGCTGTGCCGCCGCCACGGCCTCGAGCCGGTGGCCCGCGTGCGCACCGACGACGACCCGGAGCGCCTCGCCGCCGATCTGACCGCCGCGATCGAGGCGCACCGCCCGGACGCGGTGGTGACCTCCGGGGGCATCTCGCACGGCCGCTTCGAGGTCGTCCGCCAGCTGCTCGAGGCCGACGGCGAGGACGTCTGGTTCGGCCACGTCACCCAGCAGCCCGGCGGCCCGCAGGGCGTCGGGCGCCTGGCCGGGGTGCCCGTGGTCTGCCTGCCCGGCAACCCCGTCTCGACCATGGTCAGCTTCCGGCTGTTTGTGGCTCCCGCACTCGGTGAGGCGCCCGCCCCCGAGACCGCGCGGCTGACCGAGGCGCTGGACGGGCTTTCCGACGCCCGCGTGCAGTTCCGTCGCGGGTACCTGGGCCGTGGGGCGCAGACCGGCGCCGGGGCGGCGCCGGGTGCTGAGCCCGGTGCGGCTGCGGCGGGCGACGCCAGCGTGGTGACCGCCACGCCGCTGGGAGGGCCGGGCAGCCACCTGATCTCCCAGGCCGTCGGGGCCGACTGCCTCATCGAGGTACCCTCGGGGGCCCACCTGGCCGCCGGGGACGCCGTGACCGTCCACCGGCTGTAGGGGACCGGGCTCCCGGCCCCAGCCAGCGCCCCGGGACCGGCCGGCGGCTCCCGCCCACCGACCCGGCCTGGCCGGCGGCTCCCGTCCGCCGACCCGGCCCCGCCCACGAACAGGAAGGATCCACCGTGTCTGAACCCACGAACGGTGCCCGCGACGCGCTCGTCGTCGTCGCCTCGACGCGCGCCGCCGACGGCACCTACACCGACCGCACCGGCCCGCTGCTCGTCGAGTGGCTGCGCTCCCGCGGCTTCGAGACCCCCGAGGCCGTCGTCGTCGCCGACGCCGAGATCGAGACCGTCCTCGGCGAGCTCTTCGCCGACCCTGGCCTGCTGCCCCGGGTCCTGCTGACCACCGGCGGCACCGGCATCACCGACGACGACCGCACCGTCGAGGCCGTCGAGCCCCACCTCGAGCGCACCCTGCCCGGGGTGGTGCAGGCCTTCTTCACCACCGGGGCCGCCGCCACCCCGCACGCCGCGCTCTCCCGCGCGGTCGCCGGCACCGTCGGGCGCACCTTCGTGATGACGCTGCCGGGCTCGCGCGGCGCGGTCAAGGACGGCATCGCCACCCTCGACCCGCTCATCGACCACCTCGCCGACATGCTGGAAGGACACCATGCCCACTGACCCCGTCACCGACGCGGCCACCGGAGCCGAAGCGCAGCCGCTGACCCCGGGGGAGGACCCCGCCCGCGTCCACGAGCAGACCGGCCGCGTCATCGCCGCCTTCCTCACCGAGGACCGCCTCGAGGACCTCGCCGTCGAGGCCCGCGCCGCGACCGCCACGCCCGCCATGGGCGCGGTGGTCACCTTCGACGGCGTGGTCCGCGACCACGACGGCGGCGCGGACGTCAACGCCCTGACCTACACGGCGCACCCCACGGCGGGCGACGTCATGGGTGAGGTCGTGCGCGACGTCGTCAAGCGGCACCCGCACGCACGGGTGTGGGCCGCCCACCGCACCGGCGCACTGGCCATCGGCGACACCGCGTTCTACGTCGTGGTCGCCGCCGCGCACCGGGCGGCCGCCTTCGCCGCGGCCACCGAGGTCGTCGACGAGGTCAAGGCGCGCGTGCCCGTGTGGAAGGAGCAGGAGATGGCCGACGGCACCAACCACTGGGTGGGCCTGGAGTGAGCCGCCTCGACGCGCGCGCCGTCGCCCGCTACCGGCGCCAGCTGACCCTGGCCGGCTTCGGGCGCGCAGGGCAGGAGGCGCTGGCCGGGGCGCACGTCGCGGTGCTCGGCGCCGGCGGGCTCGGCTCGCCCGCGCTGCTCTACCTGGCGGGCGCCGGGGTGGGGCGGATCACCGTCATCGACGACGACCTCGTGGACCTGTCCAACCTGCACCGCCAGGTCATCCACGCCACCGCGCGCATCGGCGAGCCCAAGGCCGACTCGGCGCGCGCGGCGATGCTCGCGCTCAACCCCGACATCGAGGTGCGCGCCGTGCGCGCGCGGCTCACCCCGGCCAACGCCGCCGAGGTGCTTGACGACGCCGCGGTGCTCCTCGACGGCGCCGACAACTTCGCCGCGCGCCACACCGCCTCCTGGGCCTGCGCGCGGGCCGGGATCCCGCACGTGTGGGGCTCCATCCTGGGCTTCGAGGCGCAGATGTCCGTCTTCGACGCCACCCGCGGGCCGGTCTACGAGGACCTCTTCCCCGCGCCGCCAGCGCCCGGCTCGGTGCCCTCGTGCGCGCAGGCCGGGGTGCTCGGGCCCGTGGTGGGCCAGGTCGGCTCCGCGATGGCGATGGAGGCGTTGAAGGTGGTCACCGGGGTCGGTGACGTCTTGTGCGGATCGCTCGGTTACCTGGACTCGCTGGTCGGACGCTGGGAGTACGTGCCGCTGGTGGGGGACCCCGAGGTGGCGCGTCGGGTCGCGGCGGGGGAGTTCCTGGTGGACGGTTCCGCGGTGGGGGATGCGGTTAGTGGTGGTGCGTCGGTTGAGGAGCCGGGTGACGGTGCTGATCGTGCCGGTGCCGCCGGTGGTTCGGCGGCCGGCGGGGCTGGCGCCGGTGGGGCGGCGGCCGGCGAGGCTGGTGTAGCCGGGGTGGGGGAGCGCCAGGTGCGCGAGGTCTCCGAGATCCCCGAGGGTGCTGTGCTCCTCGACGTCCGCGACGACTCTGAGTACGAGGCCTTCCACATGCCCGGTGCCGTGCACGTCCCGCTGCCTGACCTGCTCGCGGGGCGTGACCCCGAGCTGCCGGAGACCGCGGAGGATGCCCCGGTGGTGGTCTACTGCGCCGGCGGGGTGCGCTCGGCGCTGGCCGTGCAGACGCTCACCGACCGCGGCTTCGAGGGCCTGGTCAGCCTGCGCGGCGGCATCGACGCCTGGCTGGACCGGCACGGCACCGACGGGGCGCGGTAGGGGAGCACCCGGGTGCGGGTGCGGTGCGGTCCTGGGCCCTGCTGGGGGCTGGGCGTGGGGCCGGCCCTGGGCCCTGCAGGCTGCTGGGTGTCAGACTGTGCGACGAAGCGATCGCACAATCTGACACCCTGTTTTTCGTCGAGGCTCTGACCTGCGACTTTTCGTGTAACGGTCGTGTGACCGTCAGAGTGTGCGATGCCGTCGTCGCACACTCTGACGCGTCCGGCTACCTGCGGCGGGTCAGGAGCAGGGCCACGATGATGATCAGGGCGATGACGAGGATTCCGCCGGCTGCGGCGGCGATCCACATCAGGTTGAAGCCGCCGTCGTCCTCGGACTCCTGGGCCTGCTGGTCGGTGTCCGCGGCCTCGGCCTTGTCGTCCTTCTTCTCCGCGTCCTTGTCCTTCTCATCCGAGGGCGGGGTGTCTGAGGGCGGCGGACCGTCGGCGTTGACCATGCGCCACTCGGGGCCGTCGACCTTGTCGCCCTCGACGTCGAAGGCGATCTCATAGGGTTGGTCGATGCCCCGGGCTTCGTCCGAGGAGCCGAGGCGCATAGCGACTCCCACGTAGTAGTCGCCGGCGAGTGAGAATTTGCCACCGGCCCTGTTGCTTTGGCGATTGTTGAAGAGGATCGGCTTTTCGGTCGTCGCGGTGGTGGTCTCGGTGCCGTCTTCAGGAGGTTCGACGACGAATTCACGGGCTTCGATCAAGTGGGGCGAGTAGATGGTGCCCGAGATTCGGTCGAGAACGTCGCCGCGTTCCGACTTGCCGGTGCGGATGGTCACCACGGGGCGCTGACCCCAGTCGACCGGCACCTTGTAGAAGCGGTACTCGCCGGGGACGATCGTGTCGGAGTAGGCGCCGGGCTTGACCTCGGCGGCGTCGGCGAAGCCGGTCCCGCCGGTGACCGGCGTGGTCTCGTCCAAGGGGAGGTCCGCCTGGCTCTTCTGGTCGCCGCCGGAGCCATCCTCCGGGATGCCTTGCATGGGCGTCTCATCCGGGACGGGCTCGAAGGCGACCTGGACCTCGATGGACACTTCACGGCCGGTCAGATCAGCACTGGAGAAGATGTCGTAGCCGAGGTACCACTGTTCCATATTGCAGTCGTCGCCCTGAGGGGCCTCAATTCCGGCGACTACGGGCTCCGGCGGTGTGTACGCGCTGAGGGGAGTTTCTCCGGTAGCCAGCCCCATTTCATCGCCAGAGCAGTCTTTTCCGTTGGATGTATTACCGATGTCGTCCAGGTGGTAAAAGAGATTTTTCGAAGGACCAGAGGTATCACCGGCGGTACCGGTGGCATCGCGGTCGGGGAAGCCGGTCACGGTGACGTAGGCGTTGTGACCCTCGGGGACGGCGACGCGGATGTAGCGCAGGCCCTCGTCTTTCTCGTTGTTGGGGGTCACTCGAGTGTGGTAACGGCCCTCGCCGAGCCACTTGGCGTCCTCGATCGAGTCGGCGAACTCGAATTCCGTGCCGGCGGCCTTGTAAGTGGTCACGGCGCGCTGTGCGAGGAACTGCAGTTCCTCGGCGAGTTTGTCGGCGTCGTCGGCCTGGCGGTACTCACCGCCGGTGGACCCGGAGATGCACTCGAGCTCCTTGCGTGCCGCTTCGTCGACGTGGAAGCCGACGGTGTGGACGACCAGGCCGACACCTTCGTCTGCGAGTTCCTCGGCGACCTCGCAGACCGGCGGTGGGGCACAGGAGTCGATGCCGTCGGAGACCAGGATGATGGAGCGCTCACCTTTGTCGGGCAGTTCGTCTGCTGCGTGGCGCAGTGCGTTGCCCATCGGTGTGTAGCCGGTGGGGGTCAGCCCGTCGATGCCGTCGTGGAACTTGTCGCGGTCCAGCGCTTTCACAGGGGCCAACGTTTCGATGTCCTTGCAGCCGGCCTCGCGGTTGTCGGGTGCGTCGGATTCGTTAGCGCCGTAGGCGACCAGTCCCATCGTGGCGGTGTCGGGCAGCTCGTCGACCAGTGTGTGGGCGGCCTTCTTGGCGGAGTCCATGCGGGTGCCGTCGCCGTCTGATTCGAGCATGGAACTGGAGGCGTCCATGATCAGCACGGAGGAGGCTTTGGCGTCGTCCTGTGCTGTCGCGGTCGGGGTGAAGACGCCGATGAATGCCGCGAAGATCGCGAGGACCGTCAGTGTGGCGGAGGCCCGTATGGGTTGTCCCGTTCGTTTCATGGTGTGCCTCGTCAGGTTCAGTTAAGTGAAATAGGGCACACCCAAGGTATTTCATTCACACCATGCGCGCGCCCCGGACAAGGACACGCTTATGTAACGATGTGCGGGAACTGGCGCCAGGCTGGACCGGCACGGCACCGACGGGGCGCGGTAGGCCGTGCTCGCGGGTCGATTGGGCGTCGCCGGGCGCGGGTTCGGGGCCGGTCCCGGGGCCTGCCGGTTGTGGGGTGTCAGATTGTGCGACGAAGCGGTCGCACATTCTGACACCCCGTTTTTCGTCGAGGCTCTGACCTGTGATGATTCGCGTAACGGTCGTGTGACCGTCAGAATGTGCGACGTCGTAGTCGCACACTCTGACGTTCCCCGGTGGAAAAGCGTGCGGCCCGCGCCGGCGGCCCGCGCCGGCGCTCCCGTCTCAGTCCCGGTCCAGCCCCCGCCCGCGGCGCCCGATCCGCCGGGCCGCGCGCCGTGCGGTCAGCCAGGACTCCTCGAGCTCGACCGCGCGCCGGTCGGTGACCGCGAGCAGGCGCTCGAGGTCGCGCACCGTCATGTCCGGGTCGGCCAGGCGCGCCTCGATGCGGTTGAGGAAGCGCCGCGCGCCGTGGCACTGGTAGTGGAACCGCTGGATCTCCGGGTCGGAGGTGTCCGGGTCCGCCAAGGCAGGCCGGTTGAAGGTGCGGTCGGCCAGCGCGTCGGCGTCCTGCGAGGTGCGGAACTTCTCGAAGGCCTCGAGCACGTCACGGATGTCCTCCGCCGAAAGGCGCACGGAGTTCGTCAGCGCCGCGGCCTCCCGCCCGGCCGCACCGGGGTCGCGGCGGGTGGCCACGAAGACCACCGTCAGCAGCATGCCCGCGAGCAGCAGCCCGGGCAGCTTCATCAGCCAGACCAGCAGCACGCAGCCGGCGGCCAACCCGATCAGGTAGAGCCGCGGGACACCGCGTTGCGGTGCGGGCGGCATGGGTCAGTGCCCGCCGCAGCCGCACCCGCCGGCGCCGCAGCCGCAGCCGCCGGAGCCGCCGCAGCCACCGCCGGTGACCAGGACGGAGGCCGCCATCAGGGCGGTGCCGGCGATCACGGCGCCCGGCTGGGGCACGTCGGCGGCGTCGGGCAGGCAGACGTCGAAGGGGAAGGGGCCCTCGACGGTGGCGTGGATGAACGCCTGGCCGGTCAGGTCGCTGGTGCGGCGCTCGGCGGTGATCACGCGGGCGGAGAACTGCGCGCCGGCGTCGGGCACGGCGGCACCCGAGCCGGAGGCGACCAGCTGCGCGCCCTCGGAGTAGACCACGCCGAAGACCTCGCCGGTGGCTTTCTCGTACTCGACGTCGGAGGGGTAGACCTTCGCGTCGAGCGCCAGGGCGGTGATGCCCAGCGGCTGCTCGGGCTGCGGACCGACCTCGTAGAACAGCGGGCCCTGCGAGAGGTTCGCGGTGATGGTGCCCAGCTCCTGGCCGGCCGGGTCGGTGACGTCGACAAGTGCGAGGACGTCGTTGACCATGTCGAGGGTGCCGGTGGTCTGGGACTGCGCGTCGAAGCCCGCCCAGGTCGAGTACGGTTCGACGGCGAGGATGTTGATCTGTGCGCCGGAGGGGTCGCTGTACTGGATCAGCTGGCCGCCGCGCACGGCGCCGGTCACGGCGAGTCGGTCGGTGCCGATGGCCGCCTCGACCGCGTCCTGCCAGCGGTCGAAGTCCAGGCCGATGCTCTTCAGGTCGTCGCTCATGCGCACGATTCTACGTGCGCGCCCGCGCGGGCAGGCACCCGGGAGCCCGCTGACCGGGGAGTGCCGGCACGCCCGTCACGACGACGTGGGACAATGGAAGGCAATGCGAGAAACCGATCACAATCAGCGCGAGGAGCTGCTGTCGCAGGCCTTCGCGGACAACCACAGCGACACCGGGCGCGGGGCGATTGACGACGCCGCGTCGGTCACCGTCGGCGACCACCGTGGGGCGGGCGCCGACGGGCGTGCGGGGCACGCCGTGACGACCGGCGACATGGACCTCGCCGAGCGCAACTCCTTCCGCCGCGTCATCCGCGAGACGGACGTCCACCACGAGGAGCAGGCCGACGGCTACGACGTCGAGTACCGCAAGCTGCGCCTCGAGCAGGTCATCCTCGTCGGCGTGTGGACCGAGGGCACCGTCGCCGAGGTCGAGGCGGCGCTCGCCGAGCTGGCCGCCCTGGCCGAGACCGCCGGCGCCGACGTCATCGACATGCTCTACCAGCGCCGCGACACCCCGGACCCGGGCACCTACATCGGCTCCGGCAAGGTCGCCGAGCTGCGCGAGATCGTCGCGGCCACCGGCGCGGACACGGTCGTCTGCGACGGCGAGCTCTCTCCGGGCCAGCTGGTCGCCCTGGAGAAGGAGCTCGACTGCAAGGTCATCGACCGCACGATGCTCATCCTCGACATCTTCGCCCAGCACGCGAAGTCCCGCGAGGGCAAGGCGCAGGTCGCCCTGGCCCAGATGGAGTACCTGATCACGCGCGTGCGCGGCTGGGGCCAGGCCCTGTCCCGGCAGGCGGGCGGCCGCGCCGGCTCCAACGGCGGCGTGGGCCTGCGCGGTCCCGGTGAGACGAAGATCGAGGCGGACCGTCGCCGGCTGCGCTCGGACATGGCGAAGCTGCGCCGCGAGCTGGCCGGGATGACCCGTTCGCGCGAGGTCAAGCGCCACCGCCGCGCGGAGTCGCTGACCCCGACCATCGCGATCGCCGGCTACACCAACGCCGGCAAGTCCTCGCTGATCAACGCCCTGACGAACGCGGGCGTGCTCGTCGAGAACGCCCTGTTCGCCACCCTGGACCCGACGACCCGTCGCGCCGAGCTCGCCGACGGCCGCGCGGTGATCTTCACCGACACCGTCGGCTTCGTGCGTCACCTGCCCACCCAGCTGGTCGAGGCGTTCAAGTCGACGCTCGAGGAGGTCCTCGGCGCCGACCTGGTCCTGCACGTCGTCGACGGCTCGGACCCGTTCCCGCTCGGCCAGGTCGAGGCGGTCAACGGTGTGATCGCCGACATCGTCCGCGAGACCGGCCAGGAGGCGCCGCCGGAGATCCTGGTGGTCAACAAGGTCGACACGGCCGACCCGCTGGTCATCGCGGAGCTGCGCCACGCGCTCGACGACGCGGTGTTCGTCTCCGCGCGCACCGGCGAGGGCATCGACGAGCTGGAGAGCCGCATCGAGCTCTTCCTCAACTCCCTGGACGCCCACGTCACCGTCGAGATCCCCTACACCCGCGGCGAGCTTGTCTCCCGCGTCCACGAGCACGGCACCGTGCTGCGCGAGGAGTACACCGACGCCGGAACCGTGCTCGAGGCGCGCATGCCCACCGAGCTGGCCGCCTCGCTCTCGGAGTTCGCGGTGGGGGAGGACGCCGAGGACAACCGCGAGTAGGACGTCGAGGAGGACCTCGGGAAGTAGGGGATTTCCGTGCGCGACCTGGGCGCGCAATAATCGAGGTCTGTGAACGAATCCGAGAATCGCACAGAAGACGCCGGCTCCGCGGGGGGCGGGGACCGGCACCGACACCGCCGGCGGGGGAGCGGCGGCACCCGCCCGCCGCGGACTGGGCTGGACGCTGCACGGCGACGGCCGGCGGATCCTGCCAGGTGAGGTCGTCGAGCCCGAGGAGCGGCTGAGCTGGCCGCGCACCATCGGCATCGGCATGCAGCACGTCATCGCCATGTTCGGCGCCACCCTGCTGGTGCCGACGATCACCGGCTTCCCGGTCAACACCACGCTGCTGTTCTCCGGGCTGGGCACCATGCTCTTCCTGCTGATGACGCGCAACCGGCTGCCCAGCTACCTGGGCAGCTCCTTCGCCTTCATCGCCCCGCTGACCGCCACCCAGGCCGACGGCATCGCCGTCCAGCTCGGCGGAATCGTCGTCACGGGTGCGGCGCTGGCCTGCGTGGGCTTCATCGTCAAGGCCGCCGGCAAGCGCGTCATCGACGCCGTGATGCCCCCGGCAGTCACCGGCGCGATCGTCGCCCTGATCGGCCTGAACCTCGCGCCCACGGCCGCCGAGAACTTCCAGTCGCAGCCCTGGGTGGCCGGCGTGACGCTGCTGGCCATCCTCGTGGCCACGGTCGCCGGGCGCGGCATGGTCGCCCGCCTGGGCATCCTCATCGGCGTGATCATCGGCTGGGTCTTTGCCGCCCTGACCGGTGCGATCGGCCCCGAGGCCGCCGAGCACATCCGCGAGGCAGCCTGGATCGGCGTGCCGCAGTTCCACACCCCGGAGTTCCGGCTCTCGGCCGTGCTGGTCACCCTGCCGGTGATCATCGTGCTCATCGCCGAGAACGTCGGCCACGTCAAGGCCGTCTCCCAGATGACCGGCCGCAACCTCGACGGTCTTGCCGGCGACGCGCTGCTCGCCGACGGCCTGGCGACGACCGTCGCGGGCCTGTCCGGCGGCTCCGGCACCACGACCTACGCCGAGAACGTCGGCGTGATGGCCGCGACCCGCGTCTACTCCACGGCCGCCTACTGGGTCGCGGCGCTGACCGCGGTGGCCCTGGCCTTCATCCCGAAGTTCGGCGCGCTCATCTTCACCATCCCCTCCGGCGTGCTCGGCGGGGCGACCCTCGTGCTCTACGGCCTGATCGGCATGCTGGGCATCCGCATCTGGCAGGACAACCGGGTCGACTTCAACAACCCGGTCAACCTCACCGCTGCGGCCACGGCGTTGATCGCCGGCATCGGCAACCTGACCCTCTCGGTCGGCCCGGTGGAGCTCGAGGGCATCGCCTGGGGCTCGATCGGCATCATCGTCGGCTACCCGATCCTCAAGTGGCTCTACGTTCACGTCGGCGAGGGCGGCGCGGCTGTCTTCTCCCGCCGCTGAGGCAGGGGAGGACCGACCCCCGACGCGGGTGACCCCCGGCGCCGTTCAAACGGCGTCGGGGGTCAGCTGTGCTCGCGGCGGGTCAGGGCTTTACCTGCGGCGGGTCATGAGCAGGGCCACGATGATGATCAGGGCGATGACGAGGATGCCGCCGGCTGCGGCGGCGATCCACATCAGGTTGAAGCCGCCGTCGTCGTCGGAGTCCTGGGCCTGCTGGTCGGTGTCCTCGGAGTCGGCCTTGTCGCCTTCCTTGTCCGCGCCCTCCTGCTTCTCAGTGGAGGGCGGGGTGTCGGAGGGCGGCGGCCCGTCGGCGTTGACCATGCGCCATTCGGGGCCGTCGGTCTTGTCGCCTTCGAAGGCGATCTCGTAGGGCTGGTCGATGCCGGTGACTGCATTTGTGTCGCGGCCGTAGTACATGGCGACTCCGATGTAGAAGTCGCCGGCCAGGGAGGTAGGGCCACCGGTGTCGGATGCGCGGTTGTTGAAGAGGACCGGTCGGTCAGTGGCGGCGGTGCCGCTGTCGGAGCCTCCGTCATGAGGCGGGGAGACATCGAGCTCTGCGGAACTTACGCGGTGCGGCGAATAGATCACAGCGGCGATTCGGTCGACGTTCTCGCGCTCAGACTTGTTCGAACGGAGGGTGACGACGGGGCGCTGGCCCCAGTCGACCGGCACCTTGTAGAAGCGGTACTCGCCGGGGACGATCGTGTCGGAGTAGGTGCCGGGCTTGACTTCGACGGCGTCGGCGAAGCCGGTGCCGCCGGTGATCGGCGAGGCGTCCTCCAGGGGGAGGTCGCGGTGATCCGTCGAGTTATCTCCTTCCTCCCCGTCCGGGTAGCTAGCCTGGGTCTTCTCGTCGGGGACGGGCTCGAAGGAGATCTCTACCTCGATCGAGGCGTCGCTGACCTCCTTGCTGGGCGTGTATATCTCGTAGCCGAGGTACCACTGATCCATGTCGCACTCGGTGTCGAGGCCGCCGTCGATCCGGACTACGTGAGGCTCCGGCGGTTTATAGGCTGTGAGCTCGGTACTGGTCCCACTACTCGTGAGCGACTCACTGGTGCATGAGTCGTGTCCGGAGGTGCTGTCGACTTCTGAGCTGAAGTAATTGAGGTTCAAGCCTCCTGAGGCGACGACTTCGCCGGTGGCCTCACGGTCGGGGAAGCCGGTCAGCGAGACGTAGGCGTTGTGCCCTCGGGGACGGCGACGCGGATGTAGTGCAGTCCCTGGTTGATGTTTGTGTTCGGGGTCACCCGGGTGTGGTAGCGGCCTTCGCCGAGCCATTTGGCGTCCTCGATCGAATCTGCGAACTCGAATTCCGTTCCGGCCTTCTGGTATCCGGCGATGCCTCGCTGGGCGAGGACCTTCAGGTCCTCTGCGAGCTTGTCGGCGTCGTCGGCCTGGCGGTACTCGCCGCCGGTGGACTGCGAGATGCACTCGAGTTCTTTGCGGGCTTCGTCGTCGACGTGGAAGCCGACGGTGTGGACGACCAGACCGACACCTTCGTCGGCGAGTTCCTCGGCGACCTCGCAGACCGGCGGTGGGGCGCAGGAGTCGATGCCGTCGGAGACGAGGATGACGGAGCGTTCACCTTTGTCAGGCAGTTCGTCGGCTGCGTGTCGCAGGGCGTTGCCTATGGGGGTGTAGCCGGTGGGGGTCAGCCCGTCGATGCCGGCGTGGAACTTGTCGCGGTCGAGTTCGGCCACCGGTGCCAACGTTTCGATGTCCTTGCAGCCGGCCTCGCGGTTGTCGGGGGCGTCGGACTCGTTGGCGCCGTAGGCGACGAACCCCATCGTGGCGGTGTCGGGGAGCTCATCGACGAGGGTGTGGGCGGCCTTTTTGGCGGAGTCCATGCGGGTTCCCTCACCGTCGGCTTCGAGCATTGAGCTGGAGGCGTCCATGATCAGCACGGAGGAGGCCTGGGCGTCGTCCTGGGCGGGCGTGTCGTCTTGCGCGGTGGCGGTCGGGGTGAAGACGCCGATGAATGCCGCGAAGATCGCGAGGACCGTCAGCGTGGCGGAGACCCGTCTGGGTTGTTCCGTTGGTTTCATAGTGTGCCTCGTCAGGTTCAGTCAAGTGAATTAGGGCACACCCAACGTATTTCATTCAGGGCATGTGTGCTCCCTGGACAAGGACACGCTTATGTAACGAAGCGCGTATACCCTGGCAGCTGGCCCGCCGGTGGCTGCGCCCGCGTCCCAAAGATTCCCGGCGGGCGATAAGACCCCCGGGTGCCCCCGGGGCTGGCGTACGGGCCGCCGTGGCACCGCCCGCGCCCCCGCACCCCGCCGGCACCGCGGCCCGCCGGAGCGCCAACGGCGCACGGAACCGCTCACGGCGCCCGACGGGACGTCGGCAAGCGACGGGCGGGGAAAGGGGCCCGGGGCGCCGCACGCGCCCCGCAGAACCCCACACAAACCCACAGAGGGCAGACATCCCCGAGGAACCCCGGACACGAGAAGAGCCCTCCCGTACCCGGGAGGGCTCTGTCAGTCGCGGCGCCGGCTTGAGCACCGGCGTCGGCGGGGACTACTCGGCGTCGAGGTCCTTCTCGATCAGGCCGGCGATCTTCTCCACGGCCTCCGCGTTGTCGGAGGTCACGGTGACCTGGTCGCCCTTCTCGGCGCCCAGGGCCATGATCATCAGCGACGAGGCGGCGTCCGTCTCGTCGTCATCCTCGTCACCACCGACGAGCGACAGGTAGATGTCGTCGTCGTACTCACCGGCGGCGTCGGCGATGATGGAAGCCGGGCGGGCGTGCAGGCCGACGGCGGAGCCGACGGTAACGGTCTTGGAGGCCATGGTCGTCCTTTCGTTGAACGGATTGCGGCCACGGGTGCCCGAACGGATGTCCGGGCGGACACGAGGCCTGACGATCTCGACCAGAAGTCTAGTCGTCCGAGGCGGTCGTCGCCAGAATGTCGTAGGCCTGCGCGGCGGCGCGGACGGTACCGGCGACCTTGACGGCCTCCCAGATCGTCTCGCGGCTCAGGCCCTCCTCGCGCAGCGTGTGCTCGTGGGCGTTCAGGCAGTGCTCGCAGCCGTTGACGGCGGAGACCGCCAGGGACCACAGCTCGAAGTCGGCCTTCTCCACGCCGGGGTTGGAGATGACGTTCATCCGCAGGCCCATGCGGACCCCGGAGTAGTCGTCGCCGAGCCAGGCGCGCGAGCGGTAGGCCACGTTGTTCATGGCCATCACGGTCGCGGCGGCGAAGGCGGCGTCGCGGGCGGCCTCGGAGAGGTGCTCCTTGGCCTCGGCGTCGATCTCGCGCAGCACGGTCGCGTTGCCGGCGGAGGCGGCCACGGCGAGCATGGTGCCCCACAGCTGCTGCTCGTTGAGGTCCTTGGAGCGGGTCAGCGAGCCCAGGTTGAGCTTGGTGTCCTTGGCCCAGTCCGGGAATCCGTTGCGAAGTTCAGCGATACCCATTTACTTCAGCGCCTCCTGCACGACGTCCATCTTGTTGATGTTCTTGGTCGGGTCGTTGGCCTCCCAGTTGCAGGCGCAGACCTCCTCGGACTGCAGCGCGTCGAGCACGCGCAGCACCTCGTCGACGTTGCGGCCGACGGCGTCCGGGGTCACGGAGACGAACTGGATGATGCCGTCCGGGTCGACGATGAAGGTGGCGCGGTCGGCCACGCCGTCCGCGTTCTCGATGCCCAGGGCGCGCACGAGCTCGTGGCGGATGTCGGAGAACATCGGGAAGCCCACGGTCTTGAGGTCCGGGTGGGTGGCGCGCCAGTTGAAGTGCGCGAACTCGTTGTCCACCGAGCCGCCCAGGATCTGGGTGTCGCGGTCCAGGAACTCCTCGTTGAGCTCGCCGAAGGCGGCGATCTCGGTCGGGCACACGAAGGTGAAGTCCTTCGGGTAGAAGAAGACCACCTTCCACTGCCGCGGGTACTTGTCCAGGCTGACGGTCTCGAAGTAGTCCTCGGGCTGCTGGGCGTTGGCCTCGTGGAGGTCGCCGCCCTTGAGTGCGGTGAGGTTGAACTCGGGGAACTTGTCACCGACGGTGAGCATGTTCACACTCCTTCTAGGAATTGCAGAGAGATTCTCCGTGGGGCTTGACGGGTCTGCGGCCCGGCGCCCCTCTGTCTCCCGATTTTGGTCCGAAGCGCGCGTTTGTCAATAAGTGAAGTAAATTAATTTTGCGGCGCTGATTGTGGCGATAAATTGACGACGTCGCGTCGGTGCAGGTCTGCGCGTCGGCTGCGGCGTGTGTGCGGGGGAGCGGTTGAAAGGTAGTCCGATAGGTGTGGCGGAACTCATAGGATATGCCCACAAGTGGGGGTGGCGTTTCCGGGTCCACGCACAGCGAAACCCCGGCCCCCGCGGGTGCGGGGACCGGGGTCGGTTGCCGGTTCGTCCGGCGGCTCAGGCGGACCTGGCGCCGGTGAGCGTTCCGGAGGGCCTAGGCGTGGGCCGGGGCCTTCTCCGCCTTGGCGGCGGCGGCCTCGGCGGCCTTGTTGGGCCAGAACTGCTTCATGGCGATCACGGCGATCGCGCCGACGAGCACACCGGCGATGATCGAGACGATGAAGCCCCACCAGGGAGCGATCGCGAAGATCACGAAGATGCCGCCGTGCGGGGCCTGGCTGGTGACACCGAAGATCATCGACAGGGCACCGGTGGTGGCGCCACCGAGCATCATCGAGGGGATGACGCGCAGCGGGTCGGCCGCGGCGAACGGGATGGCACCCTCACTGACGAAGGACAGGCCCAGCAGCCAGGAGGACTTGCCGTTCTCCTGCTCGGCGGGGGTGAACAGGTTCTTGCGCACGAAGGTCGCGACGGACAGCGCGATCGGCGGGACCATACCGGTGGCCATGACGGCGGCCATGATCTTCAGGGAGGCCTCGTCGCCGGTGGACAGGCCGGCGGTACCGAAGAGGTAGGCGGCCTTGTTGATCGGGCCACCGAGGTCGGAGCACATCATCAGGCCGATGATGATGCCCAGGATCGCGGCCGAGGAGCCGGACATGGAGGTCAGCCAGTCCTGCAGGCCGTTCATCAGGGCGGCCAGCGGGCGGCCGAGCAGCAGGAACATCAGGACGCCGACGGTCAGCGAGCTGAGCAGCGGGATGATGACGACCGGCATCAGAGAGCCGATGAAGCGCGGCACCTTCCAGGAGCCGATCCACATGGCGACCAGGCCGGCGACGATACCGGTGACCAGGCCACCGATGAAGCCGGCGCCGACGAGCACGGAGACCGCGCCGCCGACGAAGCCGGGCACGATGCCCGGGCGGGCGGCCAGGGCGTAGGCGATGTAGCCGGACAGGGCGGCGACGATGAAGCTCATCGCCATCTGGCCGGTGGCGAAGCACACGGCACCGAGGTAGAGCAGGAGGCCGGAGCGGTCGAAGTTGTAGGTGACGCCGTCGTAGATGACCTCGTTGCCCGGCAGGTTGGTCAGGGAGTTGCCCAGGACGATGGCCTTCCAGCCGTCGTCGGATCCCACGTCGTAGCCGGCGAGCAGGAAGCCCAGGGCCAGCAGCAGACCGCCGGCGGCGACGAAGGGCACCATGTAGGAGACACCGGTCATCACGGCCTGCTGGATGCGCTTGCCCCAGCCCAGGCCCTTCTCGTCCTCGGCCTCGGCGGCGGAGGAGGAGCCCGCGGTGCCCGCCACGCGGTGGGCGTGCGGGTTCTTCGCGGCGGCGATGGCCTCGTCGATCATCTTGGTCGGCTCGTTGATGGCGCGCTTGACGCCCGACTCGACGACCGGCTTGCCCGCGAAGCGCTCGCGGTCCTTGACTCCCACGTCGGTGGCGAAGATGACCGCGTCGGCGGCCTCGATGATCTTCGGGTCGACCGGGGTGACGGCCGAGGAGCCCTGGGTCTCGACGACCAGGTCGACGTCCGCACGGGCGTCGGCCTCCTGGGTCAGGGAGTCGGCGGCCATGTAGGTGTGGGCGATGCCGGTCGGGCAGGCGGTGATCGCGACGATGCGCGTGACGTCCGCCTTGGCGGCCGGGGCGGCGGCCTCGGAGCTCGCGGCCTCGGAGCTTGCGGCGGTGGCGCCGGCGGCGGTGGCGCCGGCGGCACCCGCACCGGCGGCGCCGGTGGCGGCGTCGGCGGCCGGCTTCTTCTTCTTGGCCGGGGCGTTGACCACGCCGAGGACCAGCTCGACGATGCGCTCCGGGGTCTCGGCCTCACGCAGGCCGGCCAGGAAGTCCTTGCGCACGAGCGCGCGGGCCAGCTTCGAGAGGATCTTCAGGTGCTCCTTGCCGCCGCCGGCGGGGGCCGCGATCAGGAACACGAGGTGGGCGTCGCCGTCCGGGCCGGAGAAGTCCACGCCGTTGGCCAGGCGGGCGAACGCCAGGGTCGGCTTGGTCACGGCCTCGGAACGGCAGTGGGGGATCGCGACGCCGCCGGGCACACCCGTGCCGGACTTGGCCTCGCGGGCCTTCGCGTCGGAGGCGAGCACGGCCTGGTCGGTCGCGCGGCCGGCGGCGTGCACCAGTCCGGCGAGCTTCTCGATCACCTCGGTGGTCGAGGACCCGAAGTCGGCGTCGAGCGCGACGAGATCGGGGGTGATGATCTGGTCAGTCATGGCAGTCCTTCTTGAGCACTACTGCGATTGAGGGATTGATTGGGTCGGTGGTGACGAATTGGCGGGACTTGGGCCCGAAATATGTGCGCCTTGTGTATGTGCGCCTGGGCGCGGTCAGTCGACCGTGGAGACCCGGGTGCGCTCCACGTCGGCCTGGTCCGGCCGCGGCAGCGTGGTACCCGGCAGGCCGGCGGCGGCGGAGCCGTAGGCCACGGCGCGCCGCAGGGCCCCGGCGGAGTCCTCTCCGTCGAGGGTGGCCAGGATGAACCCGGTCAGCGAACTGTCGCCGGCGCCCACGGTCGAGGCGACCGTGGTCGGCGGCGGGGTGCCCTTCCACGCGCCCTCGGGGGTGACCAGGACGGCACCGGCCCCGCCGAGGGTGACCAGGACGTTCTCGACGCCCTGCCCGTTGACCTTGCGGGCCGCCTCGACGACGGGACCGAAGTCGCCGTCCTCGGCGAGGCGCTCGAGCTCCTGGCCGTCGACGCCGACCAGCTGGCCGAGCTCGAGACCGTTGGGCTTGATCAGGTCCGGGGCGGAGGCCGGGAAGCGGCCGCCCAGGGCGATCATCGGGGCGTCGGAGGTGTCGACGGCGACCTTGGCCTCCGGACGGGCCTCGCGGACGGCGTCGACGAGCGTCGCGTACCAGTCCGCGGGGACCCCCGGCGGCAGCGAACCGGCGAGGACGACCCACTGCCCGGCGCCCTCGGGCACCGCGGCGATGAGGGCCTCGGTCAGCTCGGCGCGCTCGGACCCGGAGAGCTCCGGGCCGGGGCCGTTGAGCTTGGTGGTGGTGCCGTCCGGCTCGGTGACCGTCGTGTTCGTGCGGGCCGAACCGGCGACGGTGACGTCGCGGTGCGGCACGCCCGAGGCGGCGACGAGCGAGACGAAGGGGTCATCGGCGCCGGCGGGGAAGACGGCGAGGGTGTCGGCCCCGGCCAGCTCCGCGGCGTGGGCGACGTTCACCCCTTTCCCTCCGGCGACGTGCGTGGTTGACTTGAGTCGAAGCACGGCGCCGCGCTCGAGCGGGCCGTCCAGCTCGAGCGTGGCGTCGGTACTTGGATTGGGGGTCAGCGTGACAATCACGGTGGCGCATCCTCCTGCGGGCAGGGCCAGTTCGTTCCGCGCTCCATCATCGCCCGGTTGTGTGGGAATGTCAAGCGTTTTATGTGAGTTTATGTGGGGAACTTTGGGGTTTCATGTCCGGTCGGTAGCCGTTCATGTGGAAATCCAACGAATGGTTCACTAGTATCGGATGCATGACTTCAGGCACTGACACCACCACCTTCACGGGCACCGCGGTTGTCGCCGGTACGGCGTACGCCCCGGTCGTCTGGGTGCGTCCCCGCCCCGAGCTCCCGGGCTCCGCACGCACCGTCGCCGAGGATGAGCGCGACGCAGAGTTCGAGCGCTTCGTCACGGCGGCAGACACCGTCGCTGACCGACTCACCGCACGCTCCGCCGAGGCCTCCGGCCCGGCCGCCGAGGTGCTGCAGGCCACCGCCGGGATGGTCCGCGACCGCGGCTGGCGCAAGGCCGTGCGCAAGAACGTGCGCGGCGGTGCCGACGCCGAGTACTCGGTGGTCCAGGCCACCAGCAAGTTCATCAACATGTTCACCGCGGCCGGCGGCCTGATGGCCGAGCGCACCACGGACCTGAAGGACATCCGCGACCGAGTCATCGCCGAGCTGCGCGGCGAGGAGGAGCCCGGTCTTCCCTCCATCGACGGCGAGGCCATCCTCTTCGCCGACGACCTCTCCCCGGCGGACACCGCCGCGCTCGACATCGACCACTACAAGGGCCTGGTCACCGAGCTGGGTGGCCCGACCAGCCACACCGCCATCATCGCCCGCCAGCTGAACCTGCCGTGCATCGTCGCCGCGGGCCGCGAGATCTCCGAGATCACCGCCGGCACCCGCGTGATGGTCGAGGGCAGCCAGGGCGTCGTCTACGTCGAGCCCGACGAGGAGGACGCCCGCCGCCAGGTTCGCGAGTCCCAGGAGCGCGCCGTCAAGATCGCCGAGTGGCGTGGCCCGGCCCAGACCTCCGACGGCCACCGCGTCCAGCTGCTGGCCAACGTCCAGGACAGCAACGCCGCCCGCCTGGCCTCCGAGACCCAGGCCGAGGGCATCGGCCTGTACCGCACCGAGATGAGCTTCCTCTCCGCGACCGAGGAGCCCAGCGTCGACGATCAGGCGGCCCTCTACAAGAAGGTCTTCGACGCCTTCCCGCACTCCAAGGTCGTCGTGCGCACCCTGGACGCCGGCTCCGACAAGCCGATCGCCTTCGCGAACATGGACGAGGAGGAGAACCCGGCGCTCGGCGTGCGCGGCCTCCGCATCGCCCGCCAGAACCAGTCGCTGCTGACCCGCCAGCTCGACGCCATCGCCAAGGCCGCCGAGGGCCGCGGCGAGGACGCGCCGACCTGGGTCATGGCCCCGATGGTCGCCACCGCCCGCGAGGCCGAGTGGTTCTCCACCCTCTGCCGTGAGCGCGGCCTGACCCCGGGCGCGATGATCGAGGTCCCGGCCGCCGCCCTGATGGCCGACAAGATCATGCCGCACCTGGACTTCGTCTCCGTGGGCACCAACGACCTGACCCAGTACACGATGGCCGCGGACCGCCTGTCCTCGCAGCTGGCGTACCTGACCGATCCGTGGCAGCCCGCCGTGCTGCGCCTGATCCAGCACACCTGCTCGGTCGGCCGCGACACCAACACCGCCGTCGGCGTCTGCGGCGAGGCCGCCGCCGACCCGCTGCTGGCCTGCGTGCTCACCGGCCTGGGCGTCAACTCCCTGTCGGCCGCCTCCACCGCGATCGCCGCCGTGGGCACCCGGCTCTCCGAGTCCACGTTCAAGCAGTGCCAGGAGGCCGCCGAGGCAGCCCTGGACGCCGTGGGCGCAGTGGTCGCCCGCGAGAGCGTGCGCAAGATGCTCGTCGGCGAGTAGGCCGCGAGCGCGCCGGCTGCGACCGGCGTGACGCAGCCGCCCCGGGCCTCGAGAGAGGTCCCGGGGCGGTTTCTTCTTGTCTGCTCTGCCGAAGCAGGGGGCGGAGAGAGGGGAGACTGTGGCGTCCAGGGATCTCTGGAGAGGCGGCTCGGGGTCTCGCGCGGAGTGCCCGGAGACGGAAAACGCCGCCGTACGCCCCGGGTGAGGGGCGCACGGCGGCGATCAGCGGGACGTCGTCAATTGAAGGACGTCCGGCGGGGCGTCACTCCGCGAGGACGACCTGGACGTTGTGCTCGCGCAGGGCGCGCACGAAGGACTCGGGGGCGGTGGCGTCGGTGATGACGACGTCGATGTCGTCGATCGAGGCGAAGCTGACCAGGTAGTCGTTGCCGATCTTCGACGAGTCGCACAGCACGACGACGCGGCGGGCGTTGGTGACCATCGCGGACTTGATGGCGGCCTCCTGGGCGTCGGCCGTCGACAGGCCGTGGTCCAGGGTCAGGGCGTTGGTGCCGATGAACGCGACGTCGGCACGCATCAGCGCCAGGGTGCGCAGTGCCGTGTCGCCGACGACGGCCTGCGTGATCGCGCGGACGCTGCCGCCGAGCAGCTGGATCTCGCTGAGACCCTTGTTGGCCAGGTTCAGGGCGATCGGCAGGGAGTTGGTCACGATGGACCACTGGTTGGCCTGGCCGGAATCGGAGATGAGGTCGGCCAGCGCGGTCACCGTGGTGCCGGCGTCCAGGAACATGCCGCCGGGCGGCTCGGGCAGGAACTCGAGCGCGGCGCGGGCGATCGCGGACTTCGCGGTCGGCGCGGAGCGCAGGCGCGCGTCCAGGGAGAGCTCGGTGGTCTGGAAGGACTGGGTGGCCACGGCGCCGCCGTGGACGCGGTGGACGATGCCCTCCTTGTCGAGCACGGCGAGGTCACGACGGATGGTCTCCGCCGTGACGTCGAAGCGTCTGGCCAGTTCGGTGACGTTGACGCGGCCCTCGACCGCGGTCTGTGAGGCGATCTGGCGTCGTCTTTCCTCGGCGTACATCTCGCTGGGCGCCTCCTCAGATGGGGAAATGTTTATGAGAGTGCGGGGGGAGTGGCAGAAAATGCCCGATGCCAACATTAAACCACAAAAACAGACATTGTACATAAGCGGTGGGACCCTATAGCAGCAAAAATAACCGAGCCATTGTGTGTGAATGTGCCCGGGTAAACATTGCTCTTCCGGTTCGACCTGCACCTGCGATGCAAAAAGAGGGACCCGTCACGGAAGCGTGTGACGAGTCCCTGAGGCTGGATCGGCCCCACGAACGGGGGTGGACGGGCGGGCGAGGCCCGTCCGGGCGTGCGTGGGGCCGGCAGGAGGGGAGGTGCTAGAGCTTGCGCATGACCGAGACGACCTTGCCCATGATCTCGGCGTCGTTGCCCGGGATCGGCTCGAAGGCGTCGTTGTGGGGGAGCAGCCACACGCCGCTGGAGTCGCGGTGGAACTCCTTGACGGTCGCCTCGCCGTCGATGAGCGCCGCGACGAACTCGCCCTCCTCGGCGACCGGCTGGGAGCGGACGATGATCCAGTCGCCGTCGAGGATGCCGGCGTCGCGCATCGACTGGCCGGAGACCTTGAGCATGAACAGCTCGCCGTCGCCGACGATGTCCGCGGGCAGCGGGAAGTAGTCGTCGATGTTCTCCTCGGCCAGGATCGGTGCGCCCGCGGCGATGGAGCCGACCATCGGCACGAAGGAGGTCTGCGCGTGCTCCGGCGGCTCCGGGGTACCCTTGCGGCCCTTCTTGACCGGGGCGCCGGAGAGGTCGCGGACGTCCACGGCGCGGGGCTTGTTCGGGTCGCGGCGCAGGAAGCCCTTCTTCTCGAGCTCCTTGAGCTGGTAGGCGACCGAGGAGGTCGACTGCAGGCCGGCGGCGTCACCGATCTCGCGGATGCTCGGCGGGTAACCGCGCAGCACCACCGCGTCGCGGATGACCTCCAGGATGCGGCGCTGGCGCGCGGTCAGGCTCGCGGGGTCTCTGGTGGTGGAGTTCTTCTGCTTCTTGGTCGATCGGTTGGTGGCCATGGTCGCGCGCTCCTGGTCTTCGTCTCTCTCTGGCCGGCTGGTCCGGGCCTGCCGGCGGTTCGCTCTCGGCCGGTCGGGGGCCGTTGTCGTCGGCCCCGTCATCCGGCTGTGGTCGGTTTGCGTTCAGTATAGCGCGTCCATGGCAACTGTGTTCGAGGATTTTGCCCGGCGTGGTGGACACACGCCCGGGCGGGTGCTATAACTCGAACACGTACCCGTAATCGAACAGATGAACTAGTCGATGTTCGAACAGTCACGCCCGGTCTTTAGGGTGGACCTCGAACACGGCGAAAGGAGAACCCCCATGACCATCTCGATGCAGCGTAACGCACAGTTCGTCCGGCCCGACAACGGTACGGTCGACGTCCGGAACACCGTGGCCGCACCGCTGGTGTGGGAGCCCGGTCAGGGGCGCTCGACGGCCGGTGTTCGAACGCTCGAGATTTCGAATACCGCCTCTCCGGGCGGGCGTGCCGGGATACCCGCCGGGGGTACCCGGAAGGGCGGTGCCCGGCGAACGTCTCGGCGAGTCCAGGAGCAGCGCAGTTCGCTGCTGGTCGGTGCGATCTGCGGGCTGGTGCTCGTGCTGGGCGCCCTGATCTTCGGCGAGTCTGACGACGCCGCCGGCTACCCGCCGGTCAACATGGGTTCGGCCACCCACCAGATCTCCACCGTCGACTTCGACGCCACCGCGGCGAAGTAGGCGGGTCCGGGCGGACACTAGACTCGGGTCGGTGCCCGGACGCCCCGGGCGAGCCGTCCCGGACCTAGGAGGGTGCCCGCAGTGTACTGCCCGTTCTGCCACAGCGACCGTTCCCGCGTGATCGACTCGCGCGTCATCGACGCCGGAACGGCCATCCGTCGCCGCCGCGAGTGCACCGCCTGCGAGGGCCGCTTCACCACGATCGAGAAGGCCGTCCTGCTGGTGGTCAAGCGCAACGGCGTGACCGAGCCGTTCAGCCGTGACAAGGTGGTCAATGGCGTCCGCCGCGCGTGCCAGGGCCGCGACGTGCCCGACGACGCGCTGAAGCGCCTCGCCCAGAAGGTCGAGGAGAAGGTGCGCTCGAAGGGGCCCTCGCAGGTCAACGCCAACGACATCGGTCTGGCCATCCTCGAGCCGCTGCTCGAGCTCGACGAGGTCGGCTACCTGCGCTTCGCCTCGGTGTACAAGTCCTTCGAGTCCGCCGAGGACTTCGAGAAGGAGATCCGCATGATGCGTCGTCGCGCCCGCGAGGCCGAGTAGGGGAGACCCGGCCTACAGCTTCGCGATCGCCTTCTCGATGCGCCGGCGCGAGACCGAACCCGCCGTGCCCAGACGCTGGGCGAAGAGGCTGACCCGGAACTCCTGGATCTGCCACTGCACGTCGCGTACCGCCTTCGTGCGCCACGCCGCCGCCGGGCGACCCGACATCTTCTTCTTCAACGCCGCCTTGACCGCCTCGACCTCGTCCTGACGGTCGGCGTCGCGGTCCGGGTCCTCCTGCATCTCGGCGAGCCGGATCTCCATCGCCTGGAAGTAGCGCGGAAGGTGGCGCAGGTGCGCCTGCGCGTGCACGAGCACGGCCTTCTCCGGCAGCAGGAACCCCAGCTGTGCGCGCATGTCGTCGATCGCCGGGCCCTCCCAGCGATCCAGCTCGGCGGCCACCGACAGGTAGGTCACCAGCGCCGGCGCGATCGCCACCACCGTGCGGCGCACCTGACCGGGCACCTCCGGCGCCACGGCCGCGGCCAGCTCCCGGTACTTCTCCGGGGAGCGCACCGGCCCGCCGTGGGCCATCATCAGGTCCCGGATGGCGGCGACACGGGCCTGCTCGACCAGGCCGTCGACCCCGCCGTGGGGGTAGTTGTCCACGGCGACGCGCTGCTTGAGCGGCAGCCCGCGCGTCATCTGCTTGGTCGAGACCGAGATCTCGCGCATCAGCATCGTCAGCGTCGCCGTGAGCATCGCCGAGTCCGCGGCCTGCTTCGTCGGCAGCACCTTGACCGCCACGCCGCCGTCGGTGGCCACCAGCGCCGGGTAGGCGGTGACCTCGTGGCCGTCGACGACCGTGGTGACCTCCTCGGCGACGTCACCGAGCGTCTCCGGGGTCCACTTCTCCGCGCGCTTCGACTCCGCGGCCCGGCCGAGCTTGCTCACCGAGGAGCGGATGTGGCCGGCCTGCCGGTCGCGCAGCGCGGGCAGGGACTTGTCGGTGTCGATGACCTTGCCGCGTTTGTCGATCGCCGCGAACGTCATCCTCAGGTGCGCCGGCAGCTTCGTCGGGTCGAAGTCCACGGCGTCGATGCCGCTGGAGCCGCACTCGTGCAGCGCGCGGGCCAGCTCCTCGGTGACCGTGCCCGCGTAGGGCTCGGCCAGGGCCAGCGCCTTGCGCGCGAAGTCCGGGGCGGGCACCACCGTGCGCCGCAGCGGCTTCGGCAGCGAGCGGATCAGCTCGGTGAACAGCTCCTCGCGGAAACCGGGCACCAGCCAGTTGAAGTCGGTCGCGTCCAGCCCGGCGAGCATCGGCACCGGCACCTTGACGGTCACGCCGTCGTCGGGCGCGCCCGGCTCGAAGCGGTAGGTCAGCTCGTAGTCGACGTCGCCGACGCGCATGTGGTCGGGGAAGGACTCCTCGGTGACCGCGCCCGCGGCGTCGGTGAGCAGCTTCTCCGGGGAGAAGTCGAGGAAGTCGGGCTGCTTGTGCCGCTTGCGCTTCCACCAGCTGTTGAAGTGCGCGCCCGTGGTCGCCGTCTCCGGCACGCGGGCGTCGTAGAACTCGAAGAGCGTGTCCTCGTCGACGACGATGCCGCGCCGGCGTGCCTTCTCCTCGACCTCGGCGGCCTCCTCGAGCTTGACCGCGTTGTCCCGGAAGAAGTGGTGGCGGGTGTTCCAGTCGCCGTCGACGAGCGCGTTGCGGATGAACATCTCGCGGGCGGCGGCCGGGTCGACCTTGTGGTAGGGCACCGGGCGGTCGGCGACGATCGGCACGCCGTAGAGCGTGGCCTTCTCGTGGGCCATCGCCGCGGCCTTCTTCGTCGACCAGTAGGGCTCGGAGTACTGGTAACGCACCAGATCGGGTGCGGCCTTCTCCACCCACGCCGGGTCGACGGCGGCGACGTCGCGGGCCCACAGCCGGGAGGTCTCGACGACCTCGGCGGCCATGACGAACTCCGGCGGCTTCTTCGCCAGCGCCGAGCCGGGGAAGATCATGAAGCGGGTGCCGCGGGTGCCCTGGAACTCACGCGACTTCCCGTCGCGCGCGCCGATGTGCTGCAGCAGCCCGGTCAGCAGCGCGCGGTGGATGGCGTCGGCGTCGCGCTTGCCCACGACGTTGGTCTTCTGCCAGCCCAGCTGCGCGGTGACCTCGGTGAGCTGGCGGATCAGGTCGCGCCACTCGCGGGAGCGCATGTAGTGCAGGTACTCGGCCTTCATCAGCTTGCGCAGCCCGTTGCCGGAGAGCTCGTGGCGCTTCTCCTCGACGTAGTCCCACAGCTTCAGGTAGCTCAGGAAGTCGCTGGTGGTGTCCTTGAAGCGGGCGTGGAGCTGGTCGGCCTGGGCCTTTTTCTCCATCGGGCGCTCGCGGATGTCGCGGATGCTCAGCGCGGCGACGATGACGATGACCTCCGCCAGGCAGCCGAGCGTGCGCGCCTCGACCAGCATGCGTGCAAGGCGCGGGTCGACCGGGATGCGCGCCAGGTCGCGGCCGATGTCGGTCAGCTGCGGCAGGCCGTCGCGCTCACGGTCGGTGATCGCACCCAGCTCGTGGAGCAGCAGCACGCCGTCGCGGATGGCCTTGCGCTCGGGCGGCTCGACGAAGGGGAACTCGGCGATGTCGCCCAGGCGCAGCAGGGCCATCTGCAGGATGACGCTGGCCAGGTTGGTGCGCAGGATCTCCGGGTCGGTGAACTCGGGGCGCGAGTTGAAGTCCTCCTCGGAGTAGAGGCGGATGGCGATGCCGTCGGCGACACGGCCGCAGCGGCCCGAGCGCTGGTTGGCGCTGGCCTGCGAGACCGGCTCGATGGGCAGGCGCTGGACCTTCGTGCGCGTCGAGTAGCGCGAGATGCGCGCCGTGCCCGTGTCCACCACGTAGCGGATGCCGGGCACGGTCAGCGAGGTCTCGGCGATGTTGGTCGCCAGCACGATGCGCCGCCCGGAGTGCGGGGAGAAGACGCGGTGCTGCTCCTGGTTGCTCAGCCGGCCGAAGAGCGGGGTGGTCTCCACCCCGCGCCAGTGGCGGGCCTCGATGGCGTCCATGGCGTCGCGGATGTCGCGCTCGCCGGGGAAGAAGCAGAGGATGTCGCCGGGCCCCTCGGCCATGAGCTCCTCGCACGCGGAGACCAGCCCGTCGAGCGGGTCGGTGTCGACGACCTTGTCGCCCTCCATGCGCTCCAGCGGGCGGTAGCGGATCTCGACGGGGTAGGTGCGCCCGGAGACCTCGAGGACCGGGGCGGGCTCGCCGTCGGCGTCGGCGAAGTGGTGGGCGAAGCGCTCCGGGTCGATCGTCGCCGAGGTGATGATGACCTTCAGGTCCGGCCGGCGCGGCAGCAGCCGCTTGAGGTAGCCGAGCAGGAAGTCGATGTTGAGGCTGCGCTCGTGGGCCTCGTCGATGATGATCGTGTCGTAGCCGTTGAGCCAGCAGTCACGCTGCATCTCGGCGAGCAGGATGCCGTCGGTCATCAGCTTCACCGCGGTGGTCGGGCTGACCCGGTCGTCGAAGCGGATGGCGTAGCCGACGGTCTCGCCGATCTTCTGGCCCAGCTCCTCGGAGATGCGCTCGGCGACGGTGCGCGCGGCCAGACGCCGCGGCTGGGTGTGGCCGATGCGCCCGCGCCGCCCGCGGCCGAGCTCGAGGCAGATCTTGGGGATCTGCGTGGTCTTGCCCGAGCCGGTCTCGCCGGCGATGACGACGACCTGGTTGTCGCGGATCGCCTCGGCGATCTCGTCGTGCCAGGCGGTCACCGGCAGCTGCTCGGGGTAGTGGATCTCCGGCACGTGCTTGTCGACGTCGCGCAGGCGTGCGGCGGCTGCGTCGATGTCGGCGCCGATCGCGGCGCGCGCCTTGGGCGCGCGCGCCTTACGCAGGCGGCGTCGGAAAGCTCGTTCGTCGGCGATGCTCACCTCGTCGAGCCGGGAGTAGAGCTCGTCGCGGGAGGGCGCGGCGGTGTCGGCGTCGTGGTTGCGGTCGGTGTTGTTGCTGGAGTCCATGTCGATGGGGAGATTCTAGTCCGCCCGGGCGCGACGCACCCCGGCAGGCCGGTGGAGACAGGCCTTACAGGGTAGCCTTGCGGCGTACGAAACTCAGTGTTCCGAGCAGAAAGGGTCTCCTCCGATGACTGGACCTGACGATCCCCGCGACAACGGGAACGCGGACGACCGCGATGACCTGACTCCCGGCTCCGGCGAGGGCGCGGACTCCGGGTCGTACCCGTCCTACCCGGCCTACCCGTCGACCAACCACCCGGAGGACCGCGAGGACTTCGGCAGGGCCGGCGCCGGTTACGACGCCGACGGCTACGGCGCGGGCTACGGTGCCGGCTATGACCAGGCCCACGACCAGAACTACGACCAGGCCTACGGCTACGACGCCGTGGGCTACGGCCCGGGCCACGACGAGGCGCCGGCGCTGCGCACGGCCGACGGCCGGGTCTCGATCACCGAGTCGATCGCCTGGGGCTTCCGCGCGACCTTCGCCGGCTGGCAGGTCTGGGTCCTGGGTACCCTCGCCGTGCTCGCCGTGGTCGCCCTGCTCGGCGGCCTCGGGTTCTGGGCGGACGTCAACTACGTCGGCTCGGGCGGTTCCGTGCTCGGCACGGCGACCAACATGATCACCAACTTCGGGATGCTGTTCCTGATGCCGCTGGTCTACAACCTGGCGCTCGGTCACATCAGCCGCGGCCGGGTCGACTGGGGCATGCTCAGGCAGAACCTGAACTACCTGCCCACGCTGGGCATGGTGGTGCTGGTCAGCGTGATCACCGCCGTGGCGGTCGCCGTCATCGTGGTCCCGGGTGTCCTCGTGGCCTTCGCCTCCGTCGACCCCGCAGCCGCAGCGCGCGGGGATCTGCCCGCCGGCGCGATGATCGGCCTCGCCGTGACGATGCTGCTGGCCCTCCTGGTCGCCCTCATCGTCGGGCCGCTGACCATGCTGTGGAACTGGACGGTCGCCGACCGGCGCGCGCCCTTCGGCGCCGCGATCGGCGTGGGCTTCCGCGCCGCGCTGCGGAACTTCTTCCCGCTGCTCGGCCTGAACATCCTGCTCGGCCTGATCACCCTCGTGCTGGTGGTGATCACCTTCGGCCTCGCGCTGCTGGTGGTCCTGCCCGCGTCCTACAACGCGCAGGCGCACGCCTACCGCCAGGCCGTCGGCGGTGTCGTCCCCGCTCGCGGCTGACAGCGGCCGGCCCCGCTGACACCGACAGCGGCCGGCCCCGCTGACACCGACAGCGGCCAGTCCCGCTGACACAGGAAACGGGCCCCGCACCCGGTGACCTCCACCGGGTACGGGGCCCGTCGCGTTGCGCTCGAACGGCCGTGGGGACCGCCGGGCCGCCGGCCGCCTAGGCGAGCAGCTTCTCGGCGGGGCGGGAGGCCTCGTCGTAGGCCTCGCGCATCAGCCGGCCGATCTGCTCGAACTCGTGGGCCCGTGAGCTCGAGGAGCGGTAGACCAGGCCGATCTCGCGGTCGGCGCGCACGCGCGGACCGAAGGTGGCGGTGGCCACGCCGGTGCGGTGGCACTCGGCGTCGACGGCGCTCATCGGCAGCAGCGTCGCGCCGAAGCCCGCGGAGACCAGCTGCATCAGCGTGGTCAGGCTCGAGGCGCGCGTGACGGCGTGCGCGGCCTTCGACGGGTTGATCTCCGCGCGGCGGCACAGGTCGATGATCTGGTCGTGCAGGCAGTGGCCCTCGTCGAGCAGCAGCAGGTCGAGCTGGTCGAGCACGTCGAGGTCGAGGTCGTGGGAGCCGGCCAGCGGGTGGTCCTCGGGCACGACGACCACGAACTCCTCGGTGTACAGCGGCAGGTCCACCATGCCGGAGGCCTCGGAGGGCAGCGCCATCAGCGCGAGGTCGATCTGACCCTCGCGCAGCATGGCCAACAGGTGCTTGGTCTTGTCCTCGACGACCGACGGGCTCATCTGCGGGCAGTGCTCACGCAGCCGCGGCAGCAGGGTGGGCAGCAGGTAGGGCGCGATCGTGGGGATCATCCCGATGGTCAGCGGTCCGGTCAGCTCACCGCCGGCGCCGCGGGAGCGGTTGAGGAACGCGTCGGCGGCCTCGAGGGTCTCCTTGGCGAAGGGCAGCAGCTTCTCGCCGATGGCGGTGACGATGACCTTGCGGGTGGAGCGCTCGATGAGCTGGACCCCGAGCCCCGTCTCCAGGGCCACGAGTGCCTGCGACAGTGAGGGCTGGGAGATGTTCAGCTTCTGCGCGGCGGTGCCGAAGTGTTTGTTCTCGGCGATGGTGACGAACGTCCGCAGCTGGGCGAGCGTGGGGCGGTACTCCTTGTTCGACATATCAATCAGGGTAACCTATCGCCGCCCGGAATGTGATGTCGGCCCCTAATAAGTCGCGGGAAATTTGAGGAGCGCTGAATTTCCGACGCCGCGCCGCCCGGCGCGGCGGGCACCGCACGGTCGGCGCGCGCACGCGCGCCCGCGCGGGCCACCGCGGGCGTCGGAAATCTCTCCTCCGGTGCTACCGGCCGCGGAACTCCAGCGAGCTCAGCCGCACCTCGCCGGCCTCGTCGGAGGCGTCGAGGTCGACCTCGCCGACGAAGGAGAAGGCGCGGTCGTTCTCGGGGTCGCGCAGGATCTGGCGCACCAGCCAGCGCCGCGCGTCGGACTCCTCGACGATGAAGTACTCGGGCCCGCGGGCGGCCGGCGAGGTGTCCACCTCGTCGAACTCGTTGAAGTAGGTGTCCATCGCCGCCGGGAAGTCGGGGGCGTCGTCCAGGTAGTCGAAGGCCTCGGCCAGCTCGTCCTCGCGCTCGTCGGCGAAGAGCTCGACCAGGCGGAACATGGCGTTGCGCACCATGATGCGGAAGGCGCGGCGGTTGGCGGTCAGCGCGGAGGGGTCGGTGACTCCGAAGGCGAGCTCCTGGGCGACGACCTCCTTCGAGACCGGCTGGTCCGGGTCGGCCAGCTGCGCCCACTCGTCGACCAGCGAGGAGTCGACCTGGCGGATCAGCTCGCCGAGCCAGACGACGATGTCGTCGAGCTCGTCGGTGTAGTAGGCCTCCGGCACCGTGTGGGCCAGGGTGCGCCAGGCGTCGGTGAGGTAGCGCAGCACCACGCCCTCCGAGCGGCCGAGCCCGTAGGCGGAGACCAGGTCGGAGAACGTCATGGCGTGCTCGACCATGTCGCGCACGACGGACTTCGGCGAGACGTCGAACTCCCGCGCCCACGGCGCGCCCTGCGCGTACGTCTCGAAGGCGGAGTCGAGAAGCTCCTCCAGGGGCTTCGGCCAGGTGATGTCCTCGACGATGGCCATCCGCTCGGTGTAGTCGACGCCGTCGGCCTTCAGCTCGGCGATCTCGCGGCCGCGCGCCTCGCTGCGCTGCGCGCGCAGGATCGGGCGCGGGTCGTCGAGGACCGACTCGAAGACGCTGATGACGTCGAGGGTGAACGTCGGCGAGTCCCGGTCGAGCAGCTCGAGGGCCGCCAGGGCGAAGGGGCTCAGCGGCTGGTTGAGCGCGAAGTCGCGGGGCACCTCGCGGGTCAGTCGGTAGGTGCGCCCGGCCTCGTCGGGGCCGCCGCCGGGGGCGCGCTCGACCACGCCGGCGTTGATCAGCCCGCGCACCAGCCCGACCGTGGTCAGGATGTCGCGGTTCTGCCGGGCGCGCGTCTCGTGGTTGCCGCGCAGCAGGTGGTGGAAGTGGCCGTAGGCGTCGCCCGGGCGGGCCAGGATGTTGATGACCATCGAGTTGGAGACGCGGAACTGCGAGTGCATCTGCTCGGCCGGGGCCTCGACGAGCCGGTCGAAGGTCTTCCTCGACCAGGTCACCTCGCCGTCGCGGGCGTGCCTGGTGCGCACCTTCTTCAGCTTCTTCGGGTCGCCTCCGGCCTTGGCGCGGGCGCGGATGTTCTCGATCTCGTGCTCGGGGGCCTGCACGACGACGTAACCGGTGGTGTCGAAGCCGGCGCGCCCGGCCCGCCCGGCGATCTGGTGGAATTCGCGCGACTTCAGCACGCGCTGGCGGGTGCCGTCGAACTTGGCCAGCCCGGTCATCAGCACGGTGCGGATGGGCACGTTGATGCCCACGCCCAGGGTGTCGGTGCCGCAGATGACCTTCAGCAGGCCGGTCTGGGAGAGGCGCTCGACCAGGCGGCGGTACTTGGGCAGCAGCCCCGCGTGGTGCACGCCGATGCCGCGGCGCACCAGCTTCGACAGCGTCCTGCCGAAGGTGGTGGTGAACCGGAAGCCGGCCAGCTCGGTGTGCAGGCGCTCGTTCTCCTCGTCGGTGAGCAGCTTCAGGGAGGTCAGCGCCTGGGCGCGTTCGGTGGCCTCGCGCTGGGAGAAGTGCACCACGTAGACCGGCGCGCGGTTGTTCTCGAGGAGGCGCTCGATGGTCTCGTGGACCGGGTCGGTGGCGTACTCGAACTCGAGGGGCACGGGGCGCTCGGCGTCGGCGCCGACGAGCTGGGTGGCCCGGCCGGTGCGCTCGGTGAGGTCCTCGCGCAGGTCGGTGGTGTCGCCCAGGGTGCCGGACATGAGCAGGAACTGCGCCTGGGGCAGCTCGAGCAGCGGCACCTGCCAGGCCCAGCCGCGCTCGGGGTCGGAGTAGTAGTGGAACTCGTCCATGACCACCTGGTCGATGTCGGCGCGCCTCCCGTCGCGCAGCGCGATGTTGGCGACGATCTCGGCGGTCGCGCAGATGATCGGGGCGTTGCCGTTGACGGTGGCGTCGCCGGTCATCATGCCGACCTGCTCGGGGCCGAAGACGTCGCACAGGGAGAAGAACTTCTCGGAGACCAGCGCCTTGATCGGGGCGGTGTAGAAGCTGCGCTGCCTCTTGGCCATCGCGGTGAAGTGCGCGGCGATGGCGACCATCGACTTGCCCGAGCCGGTGGGGGTGGCCAGCACGACGTTGTCGCCCGCCACCAGGTTGAGGGCCGCCTCCTCCTGGGCGGGGTAGAGCTCGATGCCCTTCGAGCGGGTCCAGGCGGTGAACGAGTCGAGGATGGACTCGTCGACGAGGGAGGCGGGCACCTCGTCGAGGTCGGGCAGCATCTGGGCGAGATTCACCCTGCCCACCCTAGCCGGGCGTCCACGCGGCGCGTGGCGGGGCTACTCGCCCTGCGGCGGCTGCGGGGAGTCCGGGCCCTCGCCGTCGTCCTCGCCCGGGCCGTCACCCGGCTCGTCGAGGCGGGCCAGGAAGCGCTCGAACTCGGCGCCGAGCTCCTCGCCGCTGGGCAGGTCGGCCTCGCCGGGCATGACGGCGCGCGGGTGGGCCTCGCGGTACTTCTCCACGGCCTCGTCGTACTGCTCCTCGAGGGCGCGCACGACCTGCTGGATCTCGCCGGAGTCGTCGGTCTGCTCCGCCAGCTGCTCGGCCACCCGGCGCGCGTCGTGCTCGAGGGTGCGCAGCGGCAGGTCGAGGTCGGTGGCGTCGGCGACCGAGCGCAGCAGGTTCAGCGTCGCGGCGGGGTAGGGGGAGGCGGCCACGTAGTGCGGCACGTGCGCGGTGTAGCCTGCGACGTTGCGCCCGGCGCGCGCCAGCGCCGCCTCGATGCGCAGCGCGGCCGAGCCCGGCAGGACGACCTTGCCGTCGAAGCGGTACATCCGGCCGACCAGCCCGGGGGCGTTGCCGTGGGCGGAGACGACCAGCGGGCGGGTGTGCGGCACCGTCATCGGCGCGGAGTACAGGCAGATGGTGTTCTCCACGTCGTAGCGCTCGACCAGGTCGGTGACGGCCTCGGTGAAGGCGTTCCAGCGCATGTCCGGCTCGGGACCCGACAGCAGCAGGAAGGACCGGCCCTCGGGGTCCCGCAGCACGCGCATGTCGAGGCTGATCTGGTCGGTGCGGATGATCTCGTGGTCCTCCATGGTCACCGCGGGCCGGCGCGAGCGGAAGTCGACCAGCTCGTCGGTGTTGAAGGAGGCGACCAGGCGGTTCTCCAACGCGGCGAGCAGGTGCTCGGAGACGGCCTCGACGGCCTGCCCGGCGTCCGCGTACCCCTGCAGCGCCACCACGAGGGTGGGCCCGTGCTGGTGTCCGTCCCGGATCTCCGGGGTGGGGTACTCCAGCTCGTACATCCGACGCTCGTCGTCGTTCATGACGTGCCTCCCTTACCTGTTCGCTTCGCCGCGGCCGCCCCGGTCGGCGGGGCGCTCGCGGTCACACCGGGTACAACGCCACCGGCCCCGCCGATAATTCCGTGGTGTCCTCCGGCGGGCGGTGAAAGCCCCGGCCTGAACCGTCGATTATAGCCGTGTGCCGCGCCTCACGGGCCGCCCCGCGCGGCCGGTCCTGTGGATTGCACGCGGTACTCCACAGGCGGGCGGTGCGCGGCGCGCGCCGGGTGGTCCGGGCGGCGACCATGGCGCCATGACCGATTCCACGGAACACACCCTGCACACCCCCGGAGACCTGATCGCCAACCTGCCCGCCGTCTTCGGCTTCTTCCCCGAGGACTCCCTGGTGCTCGCCGCCTTCCTCGACGACGGCGTCCGCTTCGCCCTGGGTCCCGTCCTGCGCGTCGACCTGCGTCCCGTCGACGCCGAGGCCGTCGAGTCCGCCCTCGGCAGTCTCGGCGCGTACCGGGCGGGCGACGGGCGCGTCATCGCCGCCTTCGTCATCACCGCCGACGCCGCCGAGCGCGACCGCGTCTGCGAGCTGCTCTTCGCCGCCTCGCGCGCCGGGGACGTCGACCTGCTCGGCTGCTGGAGCGCCGAGGGGGTGCTGGCCGGCGGGAGCTACGAGCTCGAGTTCTGCCCGCCGGGCGCCGAGCCCCTCGACGACTGGTACGGCGGGCGCATCCCCGAGGTCGTCGCGGCCGCGGCGATGGCGCCGCTGCTGCGCCGCGGCGAGCTGCCCGAGCCCGACCGGGAGGCCGCCCTGGAGTTCTTCGCGCCGCTCGCCGGACGAGAGATTGACGACGTCGCGCCCGGCGCCGCCGCCGGTACCCGTGCGGTCGGTGCCGTCGCCGGCACCCGTGCGGTCGGTGGTGGGGCGCCCGTGGCCGGCCCGGCCGGCGTGTTGGACGACGTCGTGCTCGCTGCCGCGGCCGAGCGTGCCCGCGGGTTGGCAGCAGCGATGCGACGCGGGGGAGCGGCGGGACGGGCCGCGTACGGGGCCGTCGTCGGTGCGGCCGAGAGGGCCCTGGACGCGGTAAGTCAAGGCCGAGGACTTGTTCGTGGTTCTTTTTTCGAGGATCTGGTCTGCCTCGCGGGCGCCCTCGGCGAGACTCACCTGCGCGACGCGGTGGCCGCGACCGTGCTGGATCACCCCGAGGCCGCCGAGCGGGTCCTGGCGGTGCTCGTGCGGGTGCTCAGCGGGGAGGCCCGGGCCAACGCGCTCTGCCTCTACTCGCTGGTGGCCGGGCCCGCCGGCCACGGGCACCGGGTGGCCGCCGCGCTCGCGGTGGCGCGCACGGAGTTCCCGGCCCACCGGCTCACCCGCCTGCTCTCCGAGGCGCAGCTGCGGTGCGGCCCGGAGGTGGTCGCCGAGCGGGTACGCCGCGGCAGTCGGCAGGTCGCCGAGCGCCTCGGCGTGGCGGGCGCGGACCCGGCCGGCGGGATCGACGGGCTCGCCGCGTGAATCTTTTGGCCTCAGGCCTTCCCGGCGCGGTAGGCCGCGGCGTCGAGGTCCTTGGTGAAGGCCCAGGCGTCGGCCACGATGCGCGGCAGGTCCGTGCGCGTCGGGTTCCAGCCGAGCTCCTCCTTGATGCGCTCGGAGGAGGCGACGAGCACGGCCGGGTCGCCGGCGCGGCGCGGGGCCACCTCGGCGGGGATCGGGTGCCCGGTGACCTCGCGGCAGGTCTCGATGACCTGGCGCACCGAGTAGCCGTCGCCGGAGCCGAGGTTGAAGATGCGGTGGCGGCCCGGCTCGTTGGTCGTCAGCGCCAGCAGGTGGGCGTCGGCGAGGTCGCGGATGTGGATGTAGTCGCGCACCGCGGTGCCGTCCTCGGTGGGGTAGTCGTCGCCGAAGATGAAGATCTTCTCGCGCTGGCCCAGAGCGACCTGCAGCACCAGCGGGATCAGGTGGGTCTCCACCTCCCGCGACTCGCCGACCGCGCCGTGGGCGCCGGCGACATTGAAGTAGCGCAGGCTCGTCGCGCCGAGGCCGAAGGCCGCCGCGTACGAGGTGATCAGGTGGTCGATGGCCAGCTTCGTCGCCCCGTAGGGGTTGGTCGGCGCGGTGGGGAAGTCCTCGGTGATCGGCACCTCGGCCGGCTCGCCGTAGGTGGCGGCCGTCGAGGAGAAGACGAGGCTATTGACCCCGTGGGCGCGCATCGCGTCGAGCAGCTTCAGCGTCGAGACGAAGTTGTGGTGCCAGTAGACGTCCGGCTTCTCCACGGACTCGCCGACCAGGGAGCGGGCGGCGAAGTGCAGCACGCCGTCGAAGTCGCCCCCGGCGAGGACCTCGTCGGCGGAGTCGTCGATGTCGCCGACGACGAGCTTGGCCTGCTCCGGCACCGCGCCGCGGTTGCCGGTCGACAGGTCGTCGAGGACGGTGACCTCGTGGCCGGCCTCGACCAGCACGTGCGAGCAGACGCTGCCGACGTAGCCTGCGCCGCCGGTGACCAGCAGGCGCAGCGGGCGGGACTGGCTCATTCGTCGATCCTCTCGACGCGCAGGGCGTGGCCGAGGTAGTCGGCCAGCTCGACCGACTGCCCGTCGTGGGTGACGGTGACGGTGCCGTCGTTGTTGGTCACGTCGACCTCGGCGCCGACCACGGCGCCAATCTCGGTCAGGGCGCGGAACTGGCGGACGTCGACCTGCAGGATCTCGTTGATCTGCAGCAGGCGCACGTGCGCGGTCTCACCCTCGGGCAGGTCGACGGGGCGGATGCCGCGCTCCAGGGACTCCGGGCCCTCCGCGCCGAGCTGCTCGAGCCCGGGCACGGGGTTGCCGAAGGGGGAGAGCGTCGGGTCGTCGAGCACCGCGATCACGCGGCGCTCGACCTCGTCGCTCATCACGTGCTCCCAGCGGCAGGCCTCCTCGTGGACCTGGTGGATGTCCAGGTCCAGGACGTCGGTCAGCAGCTGCTCGGCCAGGCGGTGCTTGCGCATCACGGAGATGGCGCGGGAGCGGCCCTCCTCGGTCATCTCGAGGCTGCGGTCCGGGCGCACGTGCAGCAGGCCGTTGCGCTCCATGCGGGCCACGGTCTGGCTGACGGTGGGACCGGACTGCTCGAGGCGCTCGACGATGCGGGCGCGCAGCGGCGTGATGCCCTCTTCTTCCAGTTCGTAGATCGTGCGGAGGTACATCTCCGTCGTGTCGACCAGATCTCTCACGTTCTCGGACCTCTTCGTGCTTACTGTCAGCGGCTGACCTGTCGGCGACACCGGCGCCGGCGGGGGACGATCCGCGGAGGGCAATGAATCCGCCGCGGATAATGAAGTTATCTTATCAATCCTGCGTCGTCGGTGAGACAACGCCTCCGAACCTGCGTTCGTGACCAGAATACGCCAGCCTCGCCTTCCACGGGCGGAATACGACCCCGTGGCGTACAGAAGTCTGCACTTAACTGTCCGGGAGCGGCCGGTCGGCGGCCCGAGCGGCGGCGGTCGCCAGGCGGCGGGGCTGCGGGGTGAGGGCGGCCGACCCTCGGCGGCGTGCGGCCGGCTCGCTGCGGCGTGCGGCAGCCCCGAGCCCGCCGGCGCAGCAGAAAACCCCGCCGCCCACGGCGACGGGGAAGGTGCCCGGGACTCAGGTCCGGGCGGGGACGGGCCCCGGGGCCGGTGGGGACCGGACCCGGGTGGGAAACGGTCCCGGCGGGCCCCGAGGGAGAGGAGGCTAGAGGGCGTAGTCGCGCAGGCGGTCGGCGCGATCGCCGTCGCGGAGCTTGCTCATCACCTCGTGCTCGATCTGGCGCACGCGCTCACGGGAGAGCCCGAAGCGCCGGCCGATCTGGTCCAGGGTGCGCGGCACCCCGTCGTCGAGGCCGTAGCGCAGGCGGATGACGTCCTCCTCGCGGTCCTCGAGCGTGCCCAGCACGGAGCGGATGTCCGAGTGGCGCAGCGAGGCGACCACGGCGGTCTCCGCGTCGGCGGCCTCGGCGTCCTCGATGAAGTCGCCCAGCGGGGCCTCCTCGTCGGCGCCGACGGGCATGTCCAGGCTGACCGGGTCGCGCGACTGGCGCAGCAGCATCTCGATGCGGTGCTCGGGGATGCCGGACTCCTCGGCCAGCTCCTCGTTGGTCGCCTCGCGGCCGAGGTGCTGGTAGAGCTCGCGCTTGATGCGGGAGAGCTTGTTGACCTGCTCGACGAGGTGGACGGGCAGGCGGATCGTGCGCGACTGGTCGGCCATGCCGCGGGTGATCGCCTGGCGGATCCACCAGGTCGCGTAGGTGGAGAACTTGAAGCCCTTGGCGTAGTCGAACTTCTCCATCGCGCGGATCAGACCCAGGTTGCCTTCCTGGATCAGGTCCAGCAGCGGCATGCCGCGGCCGGTGTAGCGCTTGGCCAGGGAGACAACGAGGCGCAGGTTGGCCTCGAGCAGGTGGCTGCGTGCCTTGCGGCCCTCGCGGATGAGGACCTTCAGGTCGCGCTTCTTGGCGCGGGTGAGACGCTGGTCGGAGTGGTTGAGCACCCGGTCCGCATAGAGCCCGACCTCGATCTGCTGGGCGAGCTCGACCTCCTCCTCCGCGGTCAGCAGCGCGGTCTTGCCGATGCCGTTGAGGTAGACGCGGACCAGATCGGCCGACGGGTTGTCGTTGGTCTGGTTGCGGCGACTGCCCTTGTCGTGGGGGACGTCCTTCGAGTCGTGGTCCTTGGCGGACGCAGTTGTCATGCAGGCCTCCTCAGTGTTGCCGTCTCGAAGGGTGTAACGCACGGGCGGGCGGGAAAGTTCCCGTGCCCCTTTTCGGGGTCAGTCGTGGGTGGCTTCGTGATCACTCGCGCGTGTCCACGAGCAGGGTAAAGGGACCTTCGTTGACGGATGCGACGCGCATCATCGCCCCGAAGCGACCCTCGGCCACCGTCAGGCTCCGCTCGCGCAGCCCCGCGGTCACCTTCGCGATCGCCGCCTCGGCCTGCTCGCCGCCGGCGGCGTCGGACCAGGAGGGCCGGCGCCCCTTGGCGGTGCGCCCGTAGAGGGTGAACTGGCTGACCAGCAGTACCGGGGCGCCGGCGTCGGTGACCGAGACCTCGCCGTCGAGCACGCGCAGCTCGGCGATCTTGCGCACCATCTTCTCGATGTCGGCGTCACCGTCCTCGCGGTGCACGCCGACCAGGGCGAGCAGCCCCGGCTCCTCGATCGCGCCGACGGTCTCGCCGTCGACGGTCACCGACGCCGAGCTCACCCGGGTCAGAACGGCTCTCATCGTCTACCTCTTTCTCTTGCGTCTCTTCTTCAATTGCCGACGTCGCGCCCCACCCGCGGGCGGTCCCCGCAGCGTGGGGTGCGGGGCCCACGGCGTCGGCCCCTGCGGGGCCTTCTGCCGCGGCCCATGGCCCCGGCCACGGCGGGGTCTTAGGTCCCGGCCCGCGGCCCCCGGCCTGCTGCGCGGGGGCGGGCCTAGCAGACCAGGTCCGCCGGGAGTAGCAGCCCGTGGCGCACCAGGTCGACGGTCACCGCCGCCGCGCCGGTGCGCACCTCGTCGGCGTCGAGCCCCTTCGCGGCGGCGTAGAGCTCCGCGACGTCGGAAAGCGTCAGCCCCTGCGGGTGCAGGCCGGCCACGACGGCGGCGACGTGGGCGTCGACCTCGTGGCTGAAGCGCGGCCCGTCGGTGCGGGTGAGCCGACGGACCTCGTCGGCGAAGCCCAAGCCGGTCCCGGCGTCGGGCAGGCCGACCTCCTCGAGGGCGACCCCCGGGCGAACCAGGTAGTTCGCGGCGAGCACGCCCTCGGTGTCGCGGGCGCGCAGCCAGGCCGCACGCCGGAAGTACTCCTCGACCTCGGGGCCGAGCGGATCCGTGAAGGCCTGGGTCAGCTCCTCGGCGACGACCTCGGAGGGCGCATCGCCGATGTTCTCCACGGCCACGAAGCCGAAGCCGACGGTCTCGACGTTCTCGGACTCGAAGTAGTCGAGCCAGGCGTGGGTGCGCGCCGCACCCTCCGGCGAGCGCGGGTCGACGCCCTCGTCGCGCAGCCAGGTGCCCACGTAGGTCGAGGGGTCGACCCGGTCGCGCTCGAGGACCCAGGCGGCCACGCCGTCCTCGGGCAGCCAGGAGGCCACCCGCGCCGCCCAGTTCTCGCCTTCGCGGTGCACCCAGGCGGCCAGCAGGTGGGCGTGCCCGCCGGGGTTGAGGTGCTCGGCCACCCCGGAGACGACGGTCGCGCTCGCGGCGTCCAGGCCGAGCCCGGAGTCGCGGTAGACGTGGCCGACCTCGGGCGGGCCGACGACGAACGGCGGGTTGGACACGATCCGGTCGAAGCGGCGGCCGGCCACCGGCTCGAACCACGGGCCGTCGAGGACCTCGGCGTCCGCGCGCCCGGCACCGGCCAGGGTGGCGCGGGTGAAGTCGAGGGCGCGGTCCAGCACGTCGGTGGCGGTGATCGACTCGGCCAGCCCCGCCTGGGCCAGCGACTGCACGCCGCAGCCGCAGCCGAGGTCGAGCAGTGAGCCGCACGGTGTGTCGGGCACCGAGCGCAGCAGCGTCAGGCTGGCCTGGCCCATGCCGGGCACGTGGTCGCGGCGCTGTTCGGCGTCGGTGACCGAGGCGTCGCGGTCGGAGAAGACGACGCGGTCGGCGCCGTTCAGGTGCACCGGGCGGACGTCGACGACGGCGCGCAGTGCGGAGGGAGCGGGCGCGTCGGTGGCGGAACCGGCGGCGTCGGCACCCGCAGCCGGGGCACCGCCGGGCGCGTCGGTGGCGGAACCGGCGACGTCGGCACCCGCAGTCGCGGCACCGCCGGGCGCGCCGGAACCCGCCACGTCGGCACGCGCGGCGTCGTCAATCGGGGTCGTCTCGAAGACGCCGGCGTCGACGAGTGCGCTGACCAGGTCCGCGCCGAGTGCCTCGGCAAGCGCCTCCTCGGCCACCGGCTCGCGCAGCAGGAAGGCGCGCACCGGCACCTCCAGGTCGGTCTCGGCGCGCTCGAGCGCCCAGGCGACGGCCGCCGGCTCGCCGCGGTGCAGGGCGGCCACGGCCTCGCCGCCGAGGGCGGTGTTGAGGCCGGGCTCGGTGAAGCCGAGCTCGATGAGGCGGGCGGCCAGGCGCGCGGCGGGGCCGGTCGGGGAATCGGTCGCGGCGTCGTCGGGTCGGGTCACTTACTGGGCCTCCAGTTCGGGTCGTCGATGGTGGGGTGCTGCTCCTCAGCGGCCCGCCCGGTGTCCGGGGAGCCGGGGTCCGCGGGGCCGGCGCCGAGCTCGCGGCGCTGTGCCTGGCCGAGCTGCCCGGCGTGTTCCGCGGCGACGGCGCGGCGGTGCTCGCGCACGGCGGCCGGCTTGTAGACGTTGCGTTCGCGCTTGTCGGCCACCTCGCCCTTCTCGTTGGCGATGACCACCGCGACCCAGGGCAGCGGCACGGAGACGACGAAGACGATCGCCGCCAGCCACCAGTTCTCCCAGACCAGGTAGGTCACGAGCGCCAGCGCGATCAGCGGCAGGCGCAGCAGCTGCAGCGTCAGGTAGATGACCTTGCGCCGGTGCAGGTTCTGCCCGGCGGTGCGGTGCTGCGAGGTGATCAGCTCCGCGCGCCGACGACGCAGCCGCCAGCGGTGGTGGCCGGTGCTCCCGGAGTCCCCGGCGGGGGTGTCGGCGGGCGCGTCGACGAAGAAGACGTCGTCGCCCGACGTCTCCGCGTCCTCACCTGCAGTGCCCTCGTTCATCGCCTACCAAGGGTAGACCCCCGATGGACCGTCGAGTCACGGTTGGGGCATTATGGGGTCCGTGAAAACCGGAACGACCACCATCGAGCGCCCAGACACCCGGGAGAGCACCGGCACCACCGACGACACGCCGAAGTTCTTCCACTACGTCAAGAAGAACCAGATCGTGGACTCCGCGGTGAGCGGGAAAATGGTCGTCGCGCTGTGCGGCGAGACCTTCCCGGTGACCAAGCAGGCCAAGCCGGGTTCCCCCGTGTGCCCCGACTGCGAACGGATCTACAGGAGCCTGCGCAAGAAGTGACCCGGCAGCTCATCAGGGGGCGGCTGCGCGACTGGCAGGCGCGCGCCCTGCGCAAGTACCTGACCGAGCGCCCCAAGGACTTCCTGGCCGTGGCCACGCCCGGCGCGGGCAAGACGACGTTCGCGCTGCGCGTGGCCGTCGAGCTTCTCGACGTGCGCGCCGTCGACCGCGTCGTGGTCGTCGTGCCCACCGAGCACCTCAAGGTGCAGTGGGCCAAGGCCGCCGCGCGGGTGGGCATCTCCCTGGACGCGGAGTTCAAGAACTCCGACGGCTTCAACCGCAACTTCGACGGTGTGGCCGTCACCTACGCCCAGGTCTCGCTGCACCCGTTCAAGCACCACGCCGTGTCCACCGCCCGGCGCACGCTCGTCATCCTCGACGAGATCCACCACGGCGGCGACGCGAAGAGCTGGGGCGACGGCATCCGCGAGGCCTACCGCGACGCCGAATACCGCCTGGCGCTGACCGGTACCCCGTTCCGCTCCGACGACGCGGCGATCCCCTTCGTGCGCTACGAGGAGGACGGCGAGGGCCACCTGGTCAGCCGCGCCGACCACACCTACGGCTACTCCGACGCGCTCGCCGACGGCGTGGTGCGCCCCGTGATCTTCCTGGCCTACTCCGGCGAGGCCCGCTGGCGTGACTCGGCCGGCGAGGAGTACGCCGCCCGCCTGGGCGAGCCGCTCAACGCCGAGCAGACCGCCCGGGCCTGGAAGACCGCGCTCGACCCGCGCGGCGACTGGATCCCCGCGGTGCTCTCCGCCGCGCACACCCGGCTGCAGCAGCTGCGCAACAACATGCCGGACGCCGGCGGCCTGGTCATCGCCAGCGACACCAAGACCGCGCGCGCCTACGCCAAGATCCTCGAGCGCTACTCCTCGACGCCGGTGACCGTCGTGCTCTCCGACGAGCCGGGCAGCTCCGACCGCATCGACGAGTTCTCCGCCTCCACCGACGAGTGGATGGTCGCCGTGCGCATGGTCTCCGAGGGCGTCGACGTCCCGCGCCTGGCCGTGGGCGTCTACGCCACCGCCGCCTCGACGCCGCTGTTCTTCGCCCAGGCCATCGGGCGCTTCGTGCGCTCGCGCATGCCCGGTGAGAACGCCTCGATCTTCCTGCCGAGCGTGCCGGTCCTGCTGGACCTGGCCGCCAAGCTGGAGAAGTCCCGCGACCACGTGCTGAGCAAGCCCCACCGCGACAACGGCGGCTGGGACGACGAGGCGCTGGCCGAGGCCAACCGGGAGAAGAACGAGCCCGACGAGGAGACCGGCTACCAGTCGATCGGCGCCGAGGCCGAGCTGGACTCCCTGATCTACGAGGGCTCCACCTACGGCACCGGCGCCGGCGTGGGCTCCGCCGAGGAGCGTGAGTACCTGGGTCTTCCCGGTCTGCTCGACGCCGAACAGGTCAAGGCGCTGCTGCAGCGCCGGCAGACCGAGCAGCTCGACGCGCGCACCCGCCAGGCCAAGCAGACCGAGGAGAACCAGCGCCGCGAGCGCGAGGCCTCGCGCACCGAGGGCGCCCGCCGGGCGCGGGAGCGCGTGGCCAGCGAGGAGCTGCCGAAGCTGCGCAAGGAGCTCAACGCGATCGTCTCGATCACCGCGGCGCGCACCGGGCGGCCGCACGGCTCGATCCACAACGAGGCGCGCCGCGCCTGCGGCGGCCCGCCGACCGCGCTGTGCTCCGCCCAGGAGCTGCGCGACCGCATCGCCTACCTGCGCAAGTGGTAGGGGCCGGAGGCTTCGCCGTCCGGCCCGTGGGAGCGGTGCCGCAGAAACCGTAAGACAGGGGCCGGCCCCGGGGGAGGGCGCTCTGCCGGCGCCGGGGAGCAGGGGAGTGCGCGGCGCAGACCGCGCGCCGCACAGCACGAGCGCAAGGAAAACGCCCGCGTGGGGGACACGCGGGCGTCGGAAAGTGGGGGCGGGGGACTAGTCGAGGTAGTCGCGCAGCACCTGCGAACGCGAGGGGTGGCGCAGCTTCGACATCGTCTTCGACTCGATCTGGCGGATGCGCTCGCGCGTGACGCCGTAGACCTGGCCGATCTCGTCGAGCGTGCGCGGCATGCCGTCGGTCAGGCCGAAGCGCAGGCGCACCACGCCGGCCTCACGTTCGGAGAGCGTGGTCAGCACGTCCTGCAGCTGATCCTGCAGCAGCGTGAAGGAGACCGCGTCGACGGCCACCACGGCCTCGGAGTCCTCGATGAAGTCGCCGAGCTGGCTGTCGCCCTCGTCGCCGATGGTCTGGTCCAGGGAGATCGGCTCGCGGGCGTACTGCTGGATCTCGATCACCTTCTCCTCGGTGATGTCCATCTCCTTGGCCAGCTCCTGCGGGGTGGGCTCGCGGCCCAGGTCCTGCAGCAGCTCGCGCTGGATACGGCCCAGCTTGTTGATGACCTCGACCATGTGCACCGGGATGCGGATGGTGCGCGCCTGGTCGGCCATCGCGCGGGTGATCGCCTGGCGGATCCACCAGGTGGCGTACGTGGAGAACTTGTAGCCCTTGGTGTAGTCGAACTTCTCGACGGCGCGGATCAGGCCCAGGTTGCCCTCCTGGATCAGGTCCAGGAACGCCATGCCGCGGCCGGTGTAGCGCTTGGCCAGCGAGACGACCAGTCGCAGGTTCGCCTCGAGGAGGTGGTTCTTGGCCTTGCGGCCGTCACGGGCGATGGAGCGCAGGTCGCGCTTGACCGCCGGGGTCAGGCGGGCCTCCTTGTCGCCGTCGGCGAAGGCCTTGGCCATCTGCTCCATGCGGTGGTTGGCGTAGAGGCCGGCCTCGATGCGCTTGGCCAGCGAGACCTCCTGCTCGGCGTTGAGCAGGGCGACCTTGCCGATCTGCTTGAGGTAGGCGCGCACCGAGTCCGCCGAGGCGGTCAGCTCCGCGTCCTTGCGCGCCTGGCGCAGCGCGGCCGACTCGTCCTCGTCCCAGACCGAGGAGCCGTCGTCCTCCTCCTCGTCGTCGTGGTCGTCGTGACCCTCGCCGTGGGCGTGCGCCTCGGCGTGGGCGTCGTCGTGACCCTCGTCGTGGGTGAACTCGTCGTCCTCGGCGTCCTCCTGCGACTCGTCCTCGGGGGAGGTGGCCTTGGCGGTCGCCTTCTTGGCGGCGGTCTTCTTCGTCGTCTTCTTGGCCGACTTCTTCGCGGTCTTCTTGGCCGTCGACTTCGTCGCCTTGCGCGTGGTCTTGCGGGCGGACTTCTTCGTCGCCTTCTTGGTGGCCTTGCGCGTGGTCTTCTTCGCCGTCTTCTTGGCGGTCTTCTTCGCCGGGGCGGCCTCCTCGGCCGAGCCCGTCTCAGCGGCGGGGGCCGCGGCCGCGGTGTCGGCGGCGGCCTTGGTCCCGGCGGAGGACGCCGCACGTGTCTTCTTCGCGGTCGCGGTGGTGCCGGCGGTCGCGGCACGGCGGGGAGTCGCCTTGCGGGCGGTCTTGCGCGCCGACTTCTTGGCGGTCTTCTTGGCCGTCTTGCGCGCGACAGTCCCCTCGCCCGATGCGCTCTCGGCCTGCTGGCCGTCGGTGGGGTTTCCTGGAGTGCCGGTGGCTGCCACGTACGCCCTTTCGCTCTACCTACAAGTCCCGGAAGGTTCCCGACGGGGTGCCGGGCGCCTCCTCTACGAGGTCGCCGCGCCCTGACAGCGGGCGTTGGGCGGCCCCCGGATCGTGGCCCGCGGCGCCTGCTTCCGAGGATGCAGAGACACCGGGGCCACGAGTTGACAAGCGCCCAGTATAGATCAAAGCCGCGCGGCCGTGTGCACCCCTTCCCCGGCGCGGCCCGGCACGCGGTCTAGCGCAGGCCGTAACCGGAGCGGTTGAACTCCTCGCGCAGCAGGTGGCGCGTGGTTTTCGTCGCCGCCTCCTCGGACAGCCGCCCCAGCAGCTGGTCCGACCACGCCGAGTGGGAGCCGTAGCGGGAGTAGTACCCGGCCAGCGTCTCGTCGTACCCGGCCAACGCGGCCGCGGCCTCGGGGTCGGCGCGGCAGTCGACGTAGCGGTCCCGGTGGGCGAAGAGCTCCAGCGGCAGCCGCGGCTTGGTGCCCGCGTTCTCCTCCGGGTCCGGATGCCCGATCGCGAGGCCCAGGACGGGCACGACGTCGCGCGGGGCGCCGACGAGCTCGCGCACCCGCGGCACGTCGTTGCGCAGCGAGCCGAGGTAGACGGTGCCCAGCCCCAGCGACTCGGCGGCGTCGACGGCCGCCTGCGCGGCGATGCCGACGTCCGTGACGGAGGCGAGCACCTCCTCGAGGTAGCCCAGCCCGCCGAGGTCCGGTGCCTCGCCGCCGGCGGTCGCGCGGGCCGCGAGCAGCCGGGCCCGGGAGTGGTCGACCAGCCAGACGAGCACCACCGGGGCATGCGCGATGTGCCCGGCCATCTGCCGGGCGGCCTCGGCCAGGCCCTGCTTGGTCTCCGCGTCGCGCACGGCGACCACGGAGACGGTCTGCTTGTTCGACGACGTCGCGGCCGACTGCGCGGCGGTCAGGATCGCCGTGAGTGTGGGCCCGTCGACGTCGCGGTCCAGCCAGCGGCGCACGGAGCGGTGCCGCAGCTGGTTGGCGATGGTCTCGGTCAGCGGGGCGGGCGTGGTCTCCGGGGGGTGGCCCGCGCCGTAGCGGGCGGCGAGCAGCTCCTCGGTCGACTCCGCGGTCGGCGCCTCGGCGGTCTCCTCGGGTCGGGTCAACGGTGTCCTCTCTGTTCGGTGCTCTGGTCGGTGCCCGGGGCGGCGCCCGGGGCGGTGCCTGCGGGCGGGTCTCCGCGGGGGCGGGGGCCTCACGGTGGCGGCGCCCGCCCGCCTCACGGCCGCAGGTGGTCGTGGACGGCCATGGCCGCGCCGACGATGCCGGCGGTGTTGCGCAGGTCGGCGGGGATGACCGGGGTCTCCACGGTCAGCTTCGGGATCCACTTGTCGGCCTTGCGCGAGATCCCGCCGCCGACGATGAAGGCGTCGGGGGAGAAGAGGCGGTCGTACTCGTTGAGCGCGACGCTGACGCGCTTGGCCCACTTCTTGTAGCTGAGGTCCTCGCGCTCCTTGACCGCCGAGGAGGCGAAGTGCTCGGCGTGCCTGCCGTCGATGATCAGGTGGCCCAGCTCGGTGTTGGGGAAGAGGCGGCCGTCGATGAGCAGGGCCGAGCCGATGCCCGTGCCGAGGGTCAAAAAGATCACCGCGCCCTTCGAGGCCTCGGGCACGCCGTGGGCGGCCTCGGCCACGCCGGCGGCGTCGGCGTCGTTGAGCACCGAGATCTCGCGGTCGCCGAGGTGGGCGTGGAAGAGCTCCTGCAGGTCGGTGCCCACCCAGGACTCGTCGATGTTGGCCGCCGAGTGCGCGACCTGCCCGTGCACGATCGCCGGCAGGGTGATGCCGACGGGGCCGTCCCACTCGAAGTGTTCGACGACCTCGGCGACGACGGCCGCCACGTTCTCCGGCGTCGACTTCTTCGGGGTCTTGATCTTGTGGCGGTCCCCGATGAAGACACCCTCGTCCAGGTCGACGAGCGCGCCCTTGATCCCGGAGCCGCCGATGTCCACGCCGAATCCGACGTTCTCCTGCTTAGCCATGCGCCTGATACTACCGAGGCGGACGGCGCGCGCCGGGCGGAGTCGGCGGGAGCGTGGACGGTGGGCGCCGGCGCCGCGGCGGTGGGACAATGGCGGGCGTCATGACCGCCGCGGGGGCCGCACCGGGCACCGCACACGAACCTCGGGCCCGGCCCGGGGCCGCCCGGGGGACTCCTCGGGCCCGGCCCGGACCCGCCCGGGGCACTGACCGACACCGACAGAGAGTGAGACGGAGAAGATGACTGAGCCGACCGAGCTGCGCGACCTGGCCGCCGAGATCGCCCGGGAGGCGGGCGCACGCGTGCGCACCCGGCGCGCCGAGCTCGGCGACGTGCGCGCCTACACGATGACGAAGTCCTCGCCGGTCGACCCGGTCACCGTCGTCGACACGATGAGCGAGGAGTTCATCGTCGGCGAACTGGAGCGCCGGCGCCCCGGCGACGGCGTCATCGGCGAGGAGGGCTCGCAGGTCGCCTCGCACTCGGGGGTGTCCTGGGTGATCGACCCGATCGACGGCACCGTCAACTTCGTCTACGGCCTGCCGGCCTTCGCCGTCTCGGTGGCGGCGGCCGTCGACGGCGAGGTCGTCGCCGGCGCGGTCTACGACCCCTCGGCCGACGCGCTCTACTCCGCCGCCCGGGGCGCCGGGGCCACCCGCACCGACCCGCAGGGCACCGAGACCCTCGCCGTCTCGCAGGAGACCGACCCGGAGCGCTCCCTGGTGGCCACCGGCTTCGCCTACGCCTCCCGGGCGCGCCGCCGCCAGGCCGAGCTCCTGGTCGACCTGCTGCCGCGGGTGCGCGACATCCGCCGCTCCGGCTCGGCCGCCCTCGACCTGTGCCGCCTGGCCGAGGGGCGCGTGGACGCCTACTACGAGTACGGGCTGAGCTGCTGGGACTTCGCCGCCGGCGCCGTCATCGCCCGGGAGGCCGGCGCCGTGGTCGAGGCGCCCGCGCTCTCCGTGCCCAGCTCCGAGTACCGCCTGCTGCGCGCCGCGGCCGGCCCCCTGGACCCGGCCCTGGCCGGGCTCTTCGACGAGCTGGCCATGCCGGCCCAGCTCGCCCCGCTGCACTGAGCCACCGGGCCCCGTGCTGAGCCGCCGAGCCCCGGCGCGCGGGCGGCCGGTGGGCCCGGCGCACGGGCGGCCGGTGGGCCCGGCCTCCGGGCGCCGCCAGGTGCGGTCGGGTGCCCTGGTTACACCCGCGGAAACGCCGCGTGGCGTGGATATATGACAGGCGGGCGTGTGTGGTTTAGTATCCGCCACCAAGAACACGTCGTCCGCCCCGCATACCGGTGGGGCGACCCCAACCTTGTGAGGGAGTAGTGAGGCTGCCGTGGCCACCGATTACGACAACGCCCGTCGCCGCGAGGACGATGAGCTCGAGACGGATTCCCTGGAGGGCCTGAAGGCCGCCGAGGCCGCCTCCTCGCCGATCGACGAGGACGGCGAGATCGTCGACTCCTTCGACCCGCCGAGCAACGACCTCTCCGGCGAGGAGCTCAACGTGCAGGTCGTCCCGCGCCAGTCCAACGAGTTCACCTGCTCGGAGTGCTTCCTGGTGCAGAAGACCGCGCGCCTGGACCACCGCGAGTCCGACGGCTCGCCGGTGTGCAAGGACTGCGCCTAGCGGCGCACCGCAGAAGAAAATTGCCGACGTCGCGCAGCGCGACGTCGGCAATTTCGTCTCGGGTGGGGCGCCTACCGCAGCGTGCGGGTGGCCTCCTCGGCCTGGCCGGGCAGGAAGGCCTGCAGCAGCTCCTCGGGGTTGCGCGTGCCGATCAGCCAGTAGGGGGTGGGGTCGTCGGGGTCGTCGAGGACGAGCATGACCATCTCCGCGACCCAGCCGTGGGAGACGACGAAGGCCGCCGGGTCCAGCTGCTGGCCCATGGCGTTGCGCTTGGCGTTGGCGGGCACGGCCAGCGAGCGCGAGACGACGTCGCCGGGCAGCATCGCGTCGCCGGCGAAGAGCCAGCGGGTGCCGTCGGCGTCCTGCTCGACCTGCAGCACGGTCGAGGACAGTGAGACGAGCACCCACACCGCCAGGGCGGAGAGCACGACGGCCGGCACGATCAGCCAGGCGATCGTCCGGTTGTGCGCGAACTGCGCGGTCAGCAGCGCGACCAGGAAGAACGCCAGGATCCACCAGTAGAAGGGCACCCACTGGCGCTCGCGGTAGAGCACCTTCGCTTCATTGTTCGCCGTCTCAGTCACACCCGGAGAGTCTACTGGAGGCCGCCGCCGGGCAGAACCCCGGGCACGTGGCCGGGGTGGGCCGCGGCGGCGCGGTGGTGCGCGCCGCGCGGGGCGCACCGTATCGTGGGGGCCGTGAGTGAGACCCTGGACCCGAACATGACCGTGCGTGTGCGCCGGATCGACCCGGACATGCCGCTGCCCAAGCGCGCGCACCCCGACGACGCGGGCGCGGACCTGTGCAGCGCCGAGGACGTCGACCTCGCCCCCGGCGAGCGTCGCCTGGTGCGCACGGGCATCGCCATCGCGTTGCCGGCCGGCACCGTCGGCCTGGTGCACCCGCGCTCGGGCTTGGCCACGCGCCAGGGGCTGACCGTGATCAACACCCCGGGCACCATCGACGCGGGCTACCGTGGCGAGTTGAAGATCAGCCTAATCAACCTCGACCCGCACGAGACCGTCCACGTCACCCGGGGCGAGCGCATCGCCCAGCTTCTGGTCCAGAAGGTCGAGCTCGTCGACTTCGCGGAGGCCGACGACCTCGGCGACACGGAACGCGGCACCGGCGGGCACGGCTCGACCGGGCTGAACTGAAGCGAACGGGAACGACGACAACACCGACGACAACAAGGGGAGCGAGGAGCACATGGCGATCTGGCCTTTCGGCAAGAAGGACAAGGACAAGCACGAGGACGCCGCCGCGCGGGACACCGGCGCGCCGGGCGCTGAGGGCGCCGGCAACGGAAACGTCGGCGGCACCGGCACCGGCACCGGCGCCGAGGGCGCGGGCGCCGCGGTGACCGACACCGCGGCCGACGCCGCCGCGGCCCAGAACCCGGGCGCCGCGGGCACGGCGGGTACGGCGGGCACCGACGGTGCGGCCGCCGACCCGGGCGCCGGCGAGGACGTCCAGGTCTCCGGCACGGGGGAGACCGGCCCCTTCGACGGCGACTCGGTCAACATCGAGGACTTCGACTTCTCCGACTTCGCCTCCGGCGTGCTCAACCTCGGCTCGCTGCGCCTGCCGCTGCCCAAGGGCTCCCAGGTGCAGGTCGAGATGGGCGAGCAGGGCCCGCGCATGCTGCACGTGGTCACCCGCCACGGCCGCATCACCCCGGTCGCCTTCGCCGCCCCGCGCTCCGGCGGACAGTGGCGCACCACCGTCACCGAGATCGTCGCCAAGATGAAGGACGACGGCCTGGCCCCCGAGATCGTCGACGGGCCCTGGGGCCGCGAGATCGTCGCGCCCAACGAGAACGGCCAGCTGCGCCTCATCGGCGTCGACGGCCCGCGCTGGATGCTGCGCTTCACCCTGGCCGCCCCGACCGGCCACGAGCAGGAGCTGGCCGACGAGGCCCGCGACCTGTTCGCCCGCACCTTCGTCTACCGCGGCCAGGACCCGGTGCTCGCCGGCAACTCGCTGCCGGTGGCCCTGCCGGCGCAGCTCGTCGAGCAGCTGCAGCAGGCCATGAAGCAGCGCGCGGCCCAGCAGAACCAGCAGAACCAGCAGAACCCGGGTGGCGCCGCCGGTCAGCCCGGCGGCACCACGAAAGCGTGATCGCAGATGAGTGAGTCCACCAGCCATCCCGAGCACCTCGCCTCCGGCGACGAGTGCCAGGTCACCGTCGAGCGCATGGCGCACGGCGGCGAGGGCATCGGCACCGTCGCCGGCCGGGTCGTCTTCGTCCGCGGCGGCCTGCCCGGTGACACCTGCACCGTGCGCATCGCCCAGGCCAAGAAGCGCTTCGCGCGCGGCGACGCGGTCGAGATCCTCGAGGCCTCGCCGCTGCGCGTCGAGCAGCGCTGCCCGGCGGCGGCGGAGGGCGCCGGCTGCTGCGACTACGGCGTGGTCGACCCCGACGCCGAGGTCGGCCTCAAGGTCGACGTGTTGCGCGACCAGCTGACCCGCCTCGGCGGGTTCACCACCGCCCCCGCGGTCGAGTCCGCCGCCCTGCACCCCGTGACCGGCTGGCGCACCCGCGTGCGCCTGGGCGTCGACTCCCAGGGGCGCGCCGGCCTGCACAAGGCCCGCTCGCACGAGCTGGTCACCGACGCCGTGTGCTCCCAGGTGCTGCCCGGGCTGCTCGACGGCGTGGTCGGCGAGGGCGCGCGCCGCTTCACCCCGGGCGCGCAGGTCATCGTCGCCCAGACCGACGACGGCCGCCAGATCGTCGAGACCCGCAAGACCGGCCGCGGCCGGCGTGCCGAACGCGTCTCCGAGATCATCGAGGGCCCCGAGTCGGGCCGCATCGAGGTCGCCGGCCGCGAGTTCCGCGTCGCCGCACCCGCCTTCTGGCAGGCGCACGTCGCCGCCCCGGCCGCCTACTCGCGGCTGGTGGAGCGCTTCGTCTCCGCCGAGCCGGCGGCCACCCGCGACAGCGAGGCCGCGAAGGCCGGGCGCGAGCGCGTGGCCGCCGCCGTCGGCGAGCCCGCGTCCGACGGTTCGGCCACCGCGCCCGCCGGACTGGACGCCGACGCCGAGGGCGTCGTCAAGCAGGGCGAGAACGCGCCCAAGGTGGGCTGGGACCTCTACGGCGGCGTCGGGCTGTTCGTACCCGCGCTGGCCGCGGCGCTGGGGGAGGGCGCGGCGATCCACACCGTCGACTCCTCGCCCTCGGCGCGCGCGGGCAGCCAGCCTGCACTGAAGGGCATCGACCACCACGTGCACCCGGTCACCGTCGAGCGCGCCGTGGCCGAACTGCCCCACCCGGACGCGGTGGTCCTCGACCCGCCGCGCACCGGCGCGGGGGCGGACGTCGTCGCCGCCGTGGCCGCCGCCCACCCGTCGGTCGTCGTCCACGTCGGCTGCGACCCGGCGACGCTCTCGCGCGACCTGTCCGACTGGCGCAAGAACGGCTACTGGCTGACGGACTGCCAGCTCGTCGACGCCTTCCCGGGCACCCACCACTTCGAGGTCGTCTGCCGGCTCGAGCCCGCCGACCCCGCCGGTGGCGCCGCCGCCGACGAGGCCGCACGTGCCGCGGGTGAGGGCGAGGCGGCGCAGACCGCCCCCGTCGGCCACGGGGGCGCGGCACGCTAGTACGATCGAGGGAACGCACCGTAGGGTGTCAGCTGCCCCCATCAGGGGGTGGCCGGCGGCCCGTCTCCGGCGGTGTCACCCGGTACACGAAGGAGCAGAGCTGACCCCCATGGGAATTCTCCACACCATCTCCTCTCCCGCCGACCTCAAGGCGCTGGACCCCGGCGACCTCGACGAGCTGTGCGCGGAGATCAGGCAGCTGCTCATCGAGAAGGTCTCCGCCACCGGCGGCCACCTCGGTCCCAACCTCGGCGTGGTCGAGCTGACCGTCGCCCTGCACCGCGTCTTCGACTCGCCGCGCGAGCCGCTGATCTTCGACACCAGCCACCAGGCCTACGTGCACAAGATCCTCACCGGCCGCGCCGACCAGTTCGACACCCTGCGCCAGAAGGGCGGGCTGTCCGGCTACACCTGCCGGGCCGAGTCCGAGCACGACTGGACCGAGTCCTCGCACGCCTCGGCCGCCCTGAGTGTGGCCGACGGCATGTCCAAGGCCTTCGCCCTGGGCGGCGAGCCGCACCGCAATGTCGTCGCCGTCGTCGGTGACGGCGCGATGACTGGCGGCATGGTCTGGGAGGCGCTCAACAACATCGCCACCGGCCGCGACCGCAACGTCGTCATCGTGGTCAACGACAACGGCCGCAGCTACTCGCCGACCATCGGCGGCTTCGCCGACGCCCTGGCGGACCTGCGCATGCTGCGCACCTACGACCGCGTCATGGAGCAGGGCAAGACCACGCTGAAGTCGCTCGGCTGGGTCGGCGAGCGCACCTTCGAGGCGCTGCACGCCTTCAAGGAGGGCGTGAAGTCCCAGGTGCTGCCGGACCAGATGTTCCCCGAGCTGGGCATCAAGTACATCGGGCCGGTCAACGGCCACAACCTCAAGGCGCTGGGCAACGTCCTGCGCTACGCCCGCGAGTTCGAGGGCCCGATCATCGTGCACGCCGTGACCGAGAAGGGCCGCGGCTTCGCACCGGCGGCCACCGAGTCGCCGGACCTGATGCACTCCACCGGCGTCATCGACCCGGTCACCGGCAAGTCCCGTAAGGTCGCCGGGCCCAGCTGGACCTCGGCGTTCTCCGCCGAGCTGGTCCGTGCCGGGGCGCGGCGCCCCGACCTGGTGGCCATCACCGCCGCGATGGGCGGGCCGACGGGGCTGTCGGCCTTCAACGACAAGTTCCCCTCGCGCTTCTACGACGTCGGCATCGCCGAGCAGCACGCCGTGACCAGCGCGGCTGGCATGAGCCTGGCCGGGCTGCACCCGGTGGTCGCGCTCTACTCGACGTTCCTCAACCGCGGCTTCGACCAGCTGCTCATGGACGTCGGGCTGCTCAACCGCCCCGTGACCTTCGTGCTCGACCGCGCCGGGGTGACCGGCTCCGACGGCGCGAGCCACAACGGCGTGTGGGACCTGACGATCACCTCGCTGGTGCCGGGCCTGCGCCTGGCCGCCCCGCGCGACGGGCAGCAGCTCGTCGAGCTCTTCGACGAGGCCATCGAGGTCACCGACGGCCCGACCGTGGTGCGCTTCCCCAAGGGCGAGAAGCCCGCGGACATCCCCGCGCTGCGCCGCACCGCCGGCGGCACCGACGTGCTCTTCGAGACGGGGCCGATTGACGACGCCGCGCGTGGCGCCGCCGGCGCGGACGCTGCGGGTGCGGCGGACGGCGCCGAGGACGGCGCCGAGGACGGTGCTGCGGTGGACGCCGCCGTGGGTGCGGACGGTGCCGAGGTCGCGGACGTCGAGGAGGCCACCGATCCGTTCCAGCTGCTCGTGGTCTCCTTCGGTGCCCTGGCCGGCACCGTGCTCGAGGCCGTCGACGGGTTGGCAGGCCGCGTGGACCGCGGCGGCGACGTCGCGGTGACCGTGCTGGACCCGCGGTGGATCTCCCCGGTGCGCGCCGAGCTGCTCGAGGCGGCCGCGGGCGCCGACCTGGTGGTCACCGTCGAGGACGGCGTGATCCGCGGGGGCGTCGGCTCCCAGCTCGCCGAGGCGATGCAGGCCGCCGAGATCGACACCCCGGTGCGCCACCTGGCTTTCCCGGACATCTACCCGCTGCACGCCTCGCGCGGGCAGCTGCTCGCCGAGGTCGGCCTCGACGCCGAGGGCATGCGCTCCTCGATCGAGGGCTGGGTCACCAGCCTCGCCGACGACCCCCGTCAGCGGTGAAGACCGCGGCGGTGAAGGCCGGTACGACCAGCTCGATCTGCCAGTCGCGCACGCCGTAGTCGACGAGGAAGTCCACCAGCTCGCTCACCGAGTGCAGCTGGTGGCCCTCGGTGGACTCCCACACCGCGCGGCGCAGCACCTTCGGGGTGGCGACGTTCTCCACCGGCATGCCCAGCTCCACCGAGAGCTCGAGGAGCTCGCCGTGGATCCGCTCCCAGGCCTCCGCGGCCTGCGGGTGGTGCTCCGGCCAGTGCGAGTGCGGCGGGATCGAGTCGTGCCGCGGGGCCGGGCGCGGCCAGTCGGCCGGGTCCGAGGTCAGCGCCTCGGCGGCCGTCTTCGCCCACAGGCTGATGCGTGAGGCCACCCGGCGGTACTGGGTGGGCTTGAGGCGGGCGGTGTTGAGCAGCCGGTCGGCGTCGGAGACCCCGGCGGCGGCGAAGGAGACCAGCGCCTTGTCCGGCAGCAGGATCGCGGGGTTCTTGTCCTCGGCGACGGCGACGTCCTCGCGGGCCTGCCACAGCGCGCGGGCGACGGCGAGCTGACGCGGGCGGCGCAGGCGGCGCAGCCCCTTGGTCTTCTTCCAGTCGCGCTCGGGGGCGGGGTCGGTGTGGGTGGCGATGATGTGGTCGAAGTCCTGCTCGGCCCAGTCGAGCTTGCCCTCGTTGTCGAGGGCCTCGGCCAGAAAGTCCGCCAGTTCCAGCAGGTAGGCGACGTCGCCTTCGGCGTAGACGAGCCAGTCCTCCGGCAGCGGGGTCGTCGACCAGTCCTCCTGGCCGTGGCCCTTGTCCAGGTGCACGCCCAGGGTGTTCTCGAGCAGGGCGCCGAGGTTGACGCGGTCGTAGCCGAGCAGGCGGCCGGCCAGTTCTGTGTCGAAGAGGCGGCCCGGGACGAGGCCCAGCCAGGCCAGGGGCGGCAGGTCGGTGACGGCGGCGTGGACGATCCAGTCGGCGCCGGTCATCACGGGCGCGAGCGCGGCGGTCAGTTCCCCGCGGTGGCCCTCGGGGGCGAAGAGCAGGGTGCCGGCGCCGCGGCGGCGTACCTGCAGCAGGAAGACGCGGTCGTCGTAGCGGAAGCCGGAGGCGCGCTCGGTGTCGACGGCGAAGGGGCCGCGGCCGGCGGCGAGGACCTCGGCGCCGGCGGCGAAGAGCTCCGGGGTGTCGAGCACCCGCGGCAGCAGGTCGGCCGGTTCGGCCTCGGTGTGGAAGGGCTCCGCGTGCGTCTGGCCCCGGCCGCGGTCACCGCCGGTGCCGTTGTGGCGGGCCGGGGCGGCGGCGCGCCGGACGGGCCGCGCGTCGGCCACCGTCAGTGGGCGCCGAGGGTGCGCACACCCTCGGGCGGCAGGCCGGCGACGTGGGCGAGCACGTCGGCGAAGGCCTCCACGTGCGCGGACAGGTCGGTGCCGGTGGCGGTCCAGGAGGCGCGCATCTCCAGCTGGTGGGCGCGCGGCGGACCGCCGATCTCGCCGAAGCGCATCGAGGACGTCGAGGTGACCGTGCCGCCGAGGTTGGTGTGGCCCGCCTCGAGGTTGTCCAGGCCCTCGGTCAGCCACTGCCAGGCGACGTCGGGCAGCAGCGGGTCGGAGGCGACCTCGTCGTCCATGTCGGCCTGGATGTAGGCGACCAGCCGCATCGAGCCGTCCCAGGCCTCCTCGGCCTGGGGGTCGTGCAGCAGGATCAGCCGGCCGAAGGCGTCGCCGTCCGAGTCGGTCTGCGGGTCGTCGGGGTTCTCGCCGCGGTCGACCTCGAGGCCGACCGCGTGGCTGTACGGCGCGAGCCGCTGCGGCGGTCGGATCGTGCCGAGCGACAGCTCGTCGCGCAGGCGCGCGTGGTAGAGGGACTCGACGGCGGCGGAGAAGTCCGCGGGCAGTGCCTCGTCGTCCGCGCGGCCGTCCCGGGACGGCGGAATCGTAGACTGCTCGGAAAACATCACGCCCCTCAAGCTAACGGGCGCCCGGGCGGGTGAGGGGGAGGCGCGCCGTTGCGCGGGTCGGTTGGCACGCGCCCGGAAATACAACTTATGATGGACCCAATTCGGTTTCCCGAGACATCACCAGAAAGCGAGGGTCCCGTCGGCATGGCTGACAACGACATCGACTACGTGGCGCTCAATCGCGTCCAGGCCTACCTCCAGACCGCGGTCTTCCGCACGCTGCCCGGCGAGCTTCCCGCCGACCGCGCCGAGGTCGGCCGCGAGGCCCAGGAGTTCTTCGACAAGCTGGCCGAGGAGGGCACCGTCACCGTGCGCGGGGTCTACCTGACCTCGGGCATCCAGGCGAACGCGGACTTCATGGTGTGGTGGCACGCTGAGACGTTCACCGACCTACAGAAGGCGCTGAACTCCTTCCGTCGCGACACCGCCCTGGGCCGTGCCTCGGAGCTGGTGTGGACCGGCAACGGTGTCCACCGTCCCGCCGAGTTCAACAAGCGTCACCTGCCGGCGTTCGTGATGGGCGAGGAGCCGCGTGAGTGGATGACGGTCTACCCGTTCGTGCGTTCCTACGAGTGGTACTACATGGACGCCAAGAAGCGCTCGCAGATCCTGCGCGAGCACGGCCAGAACGCCCGCGACTACGCCGACGTGCGCGCGAACACCACCACCTCCTTCGTGCTGGGCGACTACGAGTGGATGCTCAACTTCGAGGCCGACCAGCTCGACCGCATCGTCGACCTCATGCACCAGATGCGCTACACCGAGGCCCGCCTGCACGTGCGCGTGGAGATCCCGTTCTACACCGGCCAGCGCTACGAGGACATCTCGAAGATGGTCGACCTGCTGCCCTAAGAAGGGTTGCTGTCCTGAGGGGGCCTTCCGCCCGAAAGGCTCTCGGGGGCCAAGGAGATCTGAAGGCCCGAGAGGAAAGGACCGCCGGTGGTTTTCACCGGCGGTCCTTTTTCGCTGCGCTGTTTGTCGTTGCGCTGAGTGCAGTTGTGCGGTCTGGCCGCACCCCTGGTTCTCCCGGGGCCGGGCGGTCCCGGGGCCTGGCAGTCTCCGGTCCTAGCTTTCCTCGGCCTCGCCCTCGGCGGGCTCGAGGGTCAGGCACACGGAGTTGATGCAGTAGCGCAGGTCGGTCGGGGTGTCGTAGCCCTCGCCGGCGAAGACGTGGCCCAGGTGCGAGCCGCAGTTGGCGCAGAGCACCTCGGTGCGGCGCATGCCCAGCGAGTCGTCGGTGCGCTCGACGACGCGGTCGCCGGCGAGCGGGGAGAAGAACGCCGGCCAGCCGCAGTGGGAGGCGAACTTGTGCTCGGAGCGGAACAGCTCGGCGCCGCAGGCCCGGCAGCTGTAGACACCCTCGGTGGTGGTGTCGGTGTACTCGCCGACGAAGGGCGCCTCGGTGCCCGCCTGGCGCAGCACGCGGTACTCCTCGTCGTTGAGACGCTCGCGCCACTCGGCGTCGGAGATCATCTTGAAGTCTGTCACGGTCTGCCTCCTCGGGGATTCACTTGCCCTGCTTCTCACTGAAGCGTACGCGGCGGGCCCGATATTCCCGGCCGGAGCCGGTGTTCTCGGCATCCCCGGCGGCTCCCGCTTTACCGGCGGCTCCAGCGGGGCGGGCCGCCTCAGAGGGGCGTGCGGTCCCGGCGGTGCGGGCTGCCCCGGCGGGGCGGGAGGCCCGGGTGGCCTGCCGGCCCCCGGGACGCTCGGAGCGCCACCAGGCCACGGCGACGGCCGCGGCGACGACGAGCAGCACCGCCCAGCCGGCGGTGTTGGCGAACTGGCCGACCCAGCGGCCCCACCGGCCCCAGGCCTCGGCGTCCCAGTCGAAGGGCGAGAAGATTGCGGCCAGGGCCGCCCACGCCGGCCAGTTGTGCACCACCGAGCGGTCCAGCAGCACGGTGAAGACCAGCGGGAAGAGCATCATCGAGTAGTACTGCTGGCCGAGCGAGGACAGCAGGAACACCCCGGCGAGCAGCACGCCCGACGACGTGGTCAGCCACAGCAGGGGAGCGGTGAAGCGGTAGCGCGCCAGCACGATGACGGCCACGGCCACCGCGGCGGCGCACACGGCGGTCAAGACCAGGCGCAGCCAGTCGGGCCAGCCGAAGTAGACGGCGATGCCGGGAAGCGAGCTGTTGGCGTAGTCGCGGACCTCGCCGAGGTACGGGGCGAGCTTGGTCAGGTAGTCGCTGGCGCCGGGCACCAGCGGCCAGGCGATGACGTTGGCCAGCACGGGCACGGCGACCGCGGCGACGACCGCGCGCCAGCGCCACACGGCGACGCACAGCACGATCAGCGGGGCGAACATCGGCTTGATAAGGATGCACAGGCCGAGCGCCACGCCGGCGGCCCAGTCGCGGCCGCGCAGCAGCCAGGCGAGGAAGGCGACGAAGACGAGCAGGAGGACGCCGTTGATGTTGGCGAAGACGAGCGTGTTGCGCACGGCCTCGGTCAAAAAGGCCGCACAGACGGCCAGCGGGAGCACGGCGGAGGAGGCGCGGTAGCCGAACAGCCGGGTCAGCCAGGCCAGCGCCGCGATGATCGCCGCCGCGCCGACGAGGATGAAGGCCATGCGCACCGCGTTCGGGTGGTGGCTGAGGCCCAGGGGACTGAGCAGCAGGGTCGCGCCCGGGTTGTAGAGGTAATGCGGGTCGACGTGGTGGTAGATCTCGTCGTAGACGGGCACGCGGTCCAGGAAGCGGCGCGCGGCGAGGTAGACGGTGGTGAAGTCGTCGGTGACACTGCCGGCGACGGCGCGCACGAAGACGGTGTGGACGACGAGCAGCACCGCCAGCGGCCAGAGGATGACGCGCAGCAGGCCGTCGCGGCGGCCGAGGTCGCGCAGCCCGGCGGGGGAGTCGTCGGACGGAGCCGGGGTTGCGGCGCGCGCCGCGCCGGGAGCTGCGGGCGGGGCGCCGACCCAGAAGCCGGCGAACGGGTCGCTGCGAAGAGATTTCACGCGCCCCACCCTACTGAACGGGACGGGTGTGGCCGGGAGCCTCGGCGGGCGGGATCGACGGGGCTCAGCAGGAGCCGGTGGCCGCCGCGGTGTGCGGGGATCTGCCGGGGCGTCGCGCCCGAGGAGCCCCGCTCAGCGCACCCGGCGGTAGCGCAGGAAGAGCGTCGAGTCGGCGTCGCGGTGCAGGTTCTCCAGCTCCATCGGGCGGGCGGCCGCCTCGCCGCCGGTGACCAGGGGCTGCTCGACGGCGCCCGAGAGGACGGGGGAGAGGGTCAGGTAGAGCACGTCGATCAGGTCGGCGGAGACCTCCGCGCCCAGCAGGCTGGGGCCGCCCTCGCAGACGATGCGGCGCGCCCCGCGGGAGACCAGCGCGTCGACGGCGGCGCGCACGTCGCCGCCGCCGGTGTCGACGACCTCGGCGCCCGCGCGGCGGAGCTCCTCGGCGCGCTCTGAGGCGGCACCGGAGGAGTCGGTCAGGATCAGCGGCGGGCGCGCACCGGGGGCCTCGCCGCGGCAGGCGGCGAAGAGGCGGGCGTCGGTGTCGAGGTCGAGCGAGCCGGAGAGCACCGCGAGCACCGGGGCCGCGGCCTGTCCGCGGGCGGTGCGCCGGTCGGTGTAGGCGGGGTCGGGGGAGACCGGGCCGTAGTCCTCGGCGCGCACGGTGCCTGCACCGACGAGCACCGCGTCGGCCCATTGGCGCACCGCGGCCAGGAGGGCGGCGTCCAGGTCGTTGCCGAGTCCGCCCGAGGTCCCGTCGACGGCGGCCGACCCCGTCAGGGCGCTGACCATGATGGCGCGCACCTCGGCGGGCTGCCCGCCGCCGTCCGGGGCGTGCGTCGCCTCGCCGGCGGGCGCGTCCGGGCCGACGAGTTCGTCGAGAAGCGCGTCGGGCCCGGGCGCGGTGGCGTCGGTGTCGCGGGGCTGGTGTGCGGCGTCGGAGTGCATGCCCCGAGACTAGCCGGGGCCGCGACCCACCCGGGCACAGAAAAACCCGCCGGCCCGAAGGGACCGGCGGGGAAGTGGAGCGGATGACGAGACTCGAACTCGCGACCCTCACCTTGGCAAGGTGATGCGCTACCAACTGCGCTACATCCGCATCGAGAACCCGAAGGTTCTCTGTGCGCGATACTGGAATTGAACCAGTGACCTCTTCCGTGTCAGGGAAGCGCTCTCCCCCTGAGCTAATCGCGCGGGGTAGATGAACTACGAGGTGGAAACGGGAATCGAACCCGTGTGCACGGCTTTGCAGGCCGTTGCCTCACCACTCGGCCATTCCACCGCAGGAGGACCTCGGCCCACCTGATTGGGTGCCCGGAAACCGGGTACCGGAGCGGATGACGAGACTCGAACTCGCGACCCTCACCTTGGCAAGGTGATGCGCTACCAACTGCGCTACATCCGCATCGAGAACCCGAAGGTTCTCTGTGCGCGATACTGGAATTGAACCAGTGACCTCTTCCGTGTCAGGGAAGCGCTCTCCCCCTGAGCTAATCGCGCGGGGAAGGGAATCGAAATTCCCGGAGCGGATGACGAGACTCGAACTCGCGACCCTCACCTTGGCAAGGTGATGCGCTACCAACTGCGCTACATCCGCATGCCCATCCGGTAGGCGGTGCCTGCCGTTGTGCGAGGACAAACTCTATCTGGTTCCGGTCGCCTAAGACAAATCCCCAGCGTCACGCCGTTTTGGCGCCCCCGCCCGGCGCCCGTGGCCGCGCCCCGGGGTACTTCGCCGCACCCGTGTTCGCCTCCGCACGCTTGCCGACGCCCCGTCGCCCGCCCCTGCGCGCGCCGTCCGGCCTCTGCTTGGCGCCACCTCGTCCCGTCCGGGCGCGCCCCGTCCCGCGTCTGGTGCCCACGCGCGCTTGACGACGCCGTGCCCCGCGCCCGTGCGGGCGCGTTCCCGCCTCCGGGGCGCCCGCCCTTTCCGGACCCCTCATTCCTCCGGGGACTTCCGGTGGATGTGGTCGGGGAGCGGGGCCTCACCGGGGGTTCCGCCGGCACTCCGGTCCACCTGCGGATTAGGTCGGCGGCGAGGTGGCGTGTTAACTTGTTCAGCGCACCGCACGGGCCGAGTCGTCCGCGTCGGGTCGTTCGGTCCCATGGCTCAGTGGAAGAGCGTTCCGTTCACACCGGAAAGGTCGCTGGTTCGATCCCAGCTGGGACCACCGCCAGATCCCGCCCCCGATCAGGGGTGCGGGATCTTTTGCATGTCTGGGATAGAATCGACGGCTGAACCCGAGACGGCGCACCCCCGTCTTCACCCCCGGTGGGGAACTGGAGCGGAGACCGCGCCGACAACTAAGCCGGAGTGCCCGGGCCGGGAAGGTCCGGGCCGACGACGAAGGAAAGGCCCCCGAGAACCTTGAGAGACACCGCGCACCGTGCACGAGCCGGCCTCGTCGCCGCCGCAGCCGCCCTGACCGGCGTCTTCGGCGCCGCGGCGGCGGCGCCCACGGCGACCGCCCACGACAGCGTCATCGACGCAGACCCGGGCCTGGACGCGAGCGTCGACAATTTCCCGGAGCGCATCACGCTGGAGTTCTCCGGCGAGCCGCGCCCGAACTTCAACACCGTCGCCGTCTCGGACGCCGAGAGCGGCGAGGTGCTGTTCAGCGGCGAGCCCGATCTCGACCGGCGCTTCGTGTCGATCGACGTGCCCGCGGACGTCGACCCGGGGCCCGGCACCTACACCGTCGGCTTCCAGATCACCTCCTCGGACGGGCACTCCACCCGCGGCAAGACGCAGTTCACCGTCCTCGGCGATGACGCCGGGGCCGCGGGAGCCACCGGGGAGACCGCGGACGCCTCCGACGAGGCCGCGGCCGAGGAGGGACCCTCCTCCTGGCTGTGGATCGCCCTCGGCGGGGTCGCGCTGCTGGCCGTCCTCGGCGCCGTGATCGTCTGGTTCACCCGATCCAGGACGTCCTCTGACAAGGAGAAGTAATTCGATGAAGCACCTGTCCAAGCGCCCGCCGATGATGCTGGCCGCGCTCACCGCGACCGCCGCCCTCGCCCTGGCCGGCTGCTCGCCCGCCAACGAGCAGGACTCCGAGGCCACCTCCCCGGAGAGCAGCCAGGCGACCTCGGCCGCCGAGAGCACCGCCGAGGCCGCGGACTCCGAGCTGACCTTCGACGACGCCGTCGTGCGCGCCAAGGGCGAGGACAACCACATGACCGGCATCTTCGGCACCCTGGTCAACCACACCGACCGCGACCTGTCGATCACCGGCTTCACCACCTCGCTGGGCGCGCCGAAGAACCAGATGCACGAGACCGTCGACGGTGTGATGCAGGAGATGACCACGCCGATGACGATCCCCGCCGGCGGCGAGCGCGTGCTCGAGCCCGGCGGCGACCACCTGATGGTCATGGACTACGAGACCCCGGTGGCCGCCGGTGACACCGTCGACATCACCTTCGAGCTCGCCGACGGCTCCACCGTCGAGGCCAAGGACGTGCCCGTGCGCACCCTGCTGCCCGGCGACGAGGACTACGGCGACCTCGCCGGCCAGGAGCACGGCGGCCACGAGGGCATGGAGGGCATGGAAGGCATGGACCACTCCGGCCACGAGGGCATGGACCACGGCGACTCGGGCAACATGGACGGCATGGAGGGCATGGACCACTCCGGCCACGAGGGCCACTAGGCCCGCACGGCCACCAGGCCCCGCAAGAGCCGTCGGGCTGACCCGGGCCATGAGGCCCACCGGGGTCACCGACGGCCACCCGGCCCGCACCGGGCCACGATGAGGGAGCTCGACCAGAAGGAAATGACAGACACCACCGACCGCAACCAGCACATCCACCGCCTCTCGCGCCGCGGGTTCCTCGGCGCCGGCGTCGGCACCGTCGGCGCCGCCGCCGTGGCCTGCGCCACCCCCGGCGGGGGCGAGGCCGCCAAGGGTGGCCAGGGGGATGAGGCGACCGACGCGCAGGGTGCGGACGCCGCCCCGCTGGCCGGTCAGACGGTGGCCTTCGACGGGCCCCACCAGGCCGGCGTGCAGACCGCCTCGCAGGCGAACCTGGCGCTGATCTCCTTCGACCTCAACGAGGGCGTGGACCGCGCCGGGGTGCGCCGGCTGATGAACCTGTGGACCGAGGACGCCCGCGCGCTGTGCGGCGGGAAAAACCCGGTCGGCGGGCTCGAGCCGGAGATGGTGCAGACCCCGGCGAACCTGACGATCACGGTCGGCTTCGGCGAGCCGCTCTTCGACAAGATCGGCCTGCCCGACCAGCGCCCCGGGTTCCTGCACGACATCCCCGCCTTCGAGCACGACGACCTGGACCCGCGCTGGGGTCAGACCGACCTGGTGCTCCAGATCTGCGGCGACGACGCGATCTCGGTGGCCTACGCGATGCGCCACATGATCCGCTCCGGCGTGGACTACGCCCACACCCGCTGGTTCCAGCGCGGGCTCAGCCACGCCGACGGCTCGATGGCCGACGGCACCACCCCGCGCAACCTCTTCGGCCAGAAGGACGGCACCGTCAACCCGCACGGTGACGAGGAGTACGACCAGCAGGTCTGGATCGACGCCGCCGCCGACGGCGCGCCCGACTGGCTCGACGGCGGCAGCGTGATGGTCGCCCGCCGCATCGCCATGCACATGGACGAGTGGGAGAAGCTCGACCGCAACTCCCGCGAGGTCGTCATCGGCCGCGACCTGCCCGAGGGCGCGCCGCTGTCCGGCGGCGACGAGTTCACCGAACCGGACCTGACCAAGACCGACGAGACGGGTCTTCCGGTCATCGACCCGAAGAGCCACATGGCGCTCTCCCGCGACGACGAGAAATACGACGCCGAGCAGCGCCTGCTGCGCCGGCCCTACACCTACGACCTCGAGCCGGAACCGGGAAGCGGCGACGCCTCGAACTCCGGGCTGGTCTTCCTGTGCTACCAGCGCAACCCGGACAAGCAGTTCAGCGCGATCCAGCGCCGCCTCGACGGCGGCGACCGCCTCAACGAGTGGATCACCCACATCGGCTCCTCGGTCTACGCCCTGCCGCCGGGCGTCGGCGAGGACGGCGACAGCTACTGGGGCCAGCGCCTGCTCGAGGCCTAGAGCGGCGCGGGGCTGAAAGCACGGCGGGGCTGCCCGGGGCTGACACCCCGGGCTATGGGGAACACGGGGAAGTCTGCACTGTCGTGGCCCGGCCGGTCCCGCGCGCCCGCCTCTGGGCGGGGGAGGGGCCGCCGGGTAGGATGCTTGACTGTCCGCGGCCCCGCGCGCCCATCCGGCGTGCGGGGTGAAACGCGGGGGAAGAACCCACCAGCGGCCGCGTCCCGGTATGGCGCCGCCGCGTGAGCGCAAGAAGGAGCGCCTACCTCCCATGGCATTAACCAGTGAGTCCCGTACCTACCGGCCGTTCACCGTACCCGCGGGCACACCGGTGGGCGCTGCCCTGCGCGAGCTCGACCTGCCGAAGAAGGGCCCCGAGGCCATTGTCGTGGTCAAGGACGCCGAGGGCCAGCTCAAGGACCTCTCGCACGTCCCGGAGGCCGACGCCGAGTTCACCCCGGTGCCCGCCGACTCCGAGGACGGCCGCGCGGTCATCCGCCACTCCTGCGCGCACGTGCTCGCCCAGGCCGTCCAGGCCGAGTTCCCGGGCACCAAGCTGGGCATCGGCCCGGCCGTGGAGAACGGCTTCTACTACGACTTCGACGCCGCCGAGCCCTTCACCCCGGAGGACCTGAAGACGCTCGAGAAGCGGATGAAGAAGATCATCAAGACCGGGCAGCGCTTCGAGCGCCGCGTGTGGGCCTCCCAGGACGAGGCCCGCGAGGCCCTGGCCGACGAGCCGTTCAAGCTCGAGCTCATCGACGACAAGGGCAACGTCGACCCCGACTCCGACGAGGCCACCGAGATCGGCGCCGGCGAGCTGACCGCCTACGACAACGTCAACCCGCGCACCGGCGACGTCGAGTGGTTCGACCTGTGCCGTGGCCCCCACGTGCCCACCACCCGCTTCATCCCCGCGTTCTCCCTGACCCGCACCTCCGCGGCCTACTGGCGCGGCGACCAGAACAACGCCGGCCTGCAGCGCATCTACGGCACCGCCTGGGAGTCCAAGGAGAAGCTGGCCGAGTACGAGCAGATGCTCGCCGAGGCCGAGAAGCGCGACCACCGCCGCCTGGGCCAGGAGCTGGACCTGTTCAGCTTCCCCGACGAGGTCGGCTCCGGCTTCCCGGTCTTCCACCCGGACGGCGGCATCGTCCGCCTCGAGATGGAGGAGCACTCCCGGCGCCGCCACCTGGCCGCCGGCTACTCCTTCGTCAACACCCCGCACATCACCAAGGGCGACCTGTTCAAGAAGTCCGGCCACCTGGACTTCTACGCCGACGGCATGTTCCCGCCCATGCAGCTCGACGGCGAGTACGACGCGGAGGGCAACTGCACCAAGCAGCCGCAGGACTACTACGCCAAGCCGATGAACTGCCCGATGCACAACCTGATCTTCGCCTCGCGCGGGCGCTCCTACCGTGAGCTGCCGCTGCGCCTGTTCGAGTTCGGCACGGTCTACCGCTACGAGAAGTCCGGCGTGGTCCACGGCCTGACCCGTGCCCGCGGCTTCACGCAGGACGACGCCCACATCTACTGCACCGAGGACCAGCTCGAGGACGAGCTGTCCTCCGTGCTCGACTTCATCATCTCGCTGCTGCGCGACTACGGCCTGGACGACTTCTACCTGGAGCTGTCCACCAAGGACCCGAACAAGTTCGTCGGCTCGGACGAGATCTGGGAGCGCTCGACGAGCATCCTGGAGCGCGTGGCCACCAAGTCCGGCCTCGAGCTGGTCCCGGACCCGGAGGGCGCGGCCTTCTACGGCCCGAAGATCTCCGTGCAGGCCCGCGACGCCATCGGCCGCACCTGGCAGATGTCGACCGTGCAGCTCGACTTCAACCTGCCGGAGCGCTTCCAGCTCGAGTACACCGCCCCGGACGGCTCGAAGCAGCGCCCGATCATGATCCACCGCGCGCTCTTCGGCTCCATCGAGCGCTTCTTCGGCGTGCTGCTCGAGCACTACGCCGGCGCCTTCCCGGCCTGGCTGGCCCCGCACCAGGTGGTCGGCATCCCGGTCGCCGACGAGTTCATCCCGGCCCTCGAGGACGTCGCAGCCCAGCTGCGCGGGCGCGGCATCCGCGCCGAGGTCGACACCTCGGACGACCGCATGCAGAAGAAGATCCGCACCCACACCACCGGCAAGTCGCCGTTCATGCTTCTCGCCGGCGGCCGCGACGTCGAGGCCCACGCGGTCAGCTTCCGCTTCCTCGACGGCTCGCAGGTCAACGGCGTGCCGGTCGAGAAGGCCGTCGACGCCATCGAGGAGTGGGTGCGCTCGCGCCGCAACGACCAGCCGACCGCCGAGGCGCTCAAGGCGCTGCTCGGCACGGAGGTCGCCGATGGCGAGTGAGGCCGACGATGCGTCCCGCAGCGCCCACGGCGCAGGTGCCGGCGACGTCGCGGGCGCGGCGTCGTCAAGCACCTACGTCGACCGCGGCGTGGGCGAGCCGGACGGGCTGGTGCGCCTGTGGGCGCCCTACCGGATGAACTACATCACCACCCGCCCGGACGGTTCTTCGATTGACGACGCCGCGCGCGCCGAGACGAAGCGCGACAACGACCCGTTCGTGGACGCGCCGCGCCACTCTGACGAGGAGTCGCTGATCGTGGCGCGCGGCGAGACGGTCTACTGCATCCTCAACCTGTACCCGTACAACGCCGGGCACATGATGGTCATCCCGTACCGCAAGGTCGCCGACCTGGAGGACCTGACCGAGGCCGAGTCGCACGAGATGATGGCCTTCGCGCAGGAGGCCGTGCGCACCGTCAAGCGGGTCTCGAACCCGGACGGTGTCAACGTCGGCTTCAACCTGGGCAAGGGCTCGGGCGGTTCCGTGGGCAGCCACCTGCACATGCACATCGTGCCCCGCTGGTCGGGCGACGCGAACTTCATGACCGTCCTCGGCGGCACGAAGGTGCTCCCGCAGCTGCTCTCGCAGACCCGGAAGCTGCTGGCCGACGCCTGGGGGCGCACATGCTGAGCGTGCGTGGCAGGCGTCCGGCCGCCGTCGTCGTCGAGCCGGTGGCCCGTGCGGTCATGCGCACGGGGGTCAGCCCCAACACGGTGACATTGACCGGCACGGTGCTGACCTGCGCGGCGATCCTCGTGCTCATCCCGACCGGCCACCTGTTCGCCGCGGCCGTGCTGTGCGCGGTCTTCGCCAGCTTCGACCTGATCGACGGCACCATGGCCCGGCTCTCCGGGGGCGGCACCGCCTACGGCGCCACCCTGGACGCCAGCTGCGACCGCATCACCGACGGCGCGCTGTTCGCCGCGGTGGTCTGGTGGCTCGTCTACGTCGACGACGCCGCCCGCTCCACGGTCGCCGCGGGGCTGGTCGTGCTGGTGACCTCGCAGGTCATCTCGTACGTCAAGGCGCGCGGCGAGGCCGGCGGGCTGAAGATCAACGGCGGGCTCGTCGAGCGCGCCGAGCGCCTCATCGTCGGCCTGCTCGGCCTGGGCCTGGAGGGCCTGGGCGTGCCGCACGCCGTCGAGGTGGCCGTCTGGCTGCTCGCGGTCGGCTCCGCGTTCACCGTCTGCCAGCGGCTGTGGCGCGCCTCGCGCGACCCGGAGGCCGGCCGGCGCATCGCCCCGCCCGCCGGGGCGGCTGAGGCGCCGGACGCCGGAGCAGAGGGCGGCGCAGAGCGCGCGAACGGCGCAGAGCACTCGGCCGACGCCGAGCGCGCGGCCGGCGCCCGCCGCGCGGCCGAAGACGATGCGGCGGAGGCCGGTCGGGAGGGCGAGTAGCGTGCGCCTGCCCCGACGCGACGACCTGGCCGCCCTCGGCTACCTCGCCGGGTGGCGGCTGGTGCGCCTCCTGCCCGAGAGGTGGGTCAACGCCGCCTTCCGCCTCGGCGCCGACAGGGCGAGCGACAACGGCCGCGGCATGGAACAGCTGCGCCGCAACCTCGCCCGCGTGGTCGGTCCCGAGAACGTCACCCGCCGCCTCGTGCGCGACTCGGTGCGCTCCTACGCCCGCTACTGGGCCGAGGCCTTCCGACTGCCCTCGATCGCCGGCGACCCGGAGCTGATCGACCGGCTCGGCGACGGTGTGGTGGGCGAGGAGCGCTTCGCCGAGTCCTTCCGCCGTGGGAAGGGCGTGGTCCTCGTGCTGCCGCACACCGGCAACTGGGACATGGCCGGCGCCTTCCTCGTCGGCCGCTACACCGGCTTCACCACCGTCGCCGAGCGGGTGCGCCCCGAGGCGCTCTTCGACGCCTTCGTCGACTACCGCAACAGCCTCGGCTTCGAGGTGCTCGCCCACGCCGGCGGGCGCCCGCCGATGGAGCGCCTGCGCGAGGTGGTCGAGGCCGGTGGCGTGGTCTGCCTGGTCGGCGAGCGCGACCTGAAGGGCCACGGCGTGCCGGTGCAGTTCTTCGGCGAGGAGACCACCATGCCCACCGGCTCGGTGGACCTGGCCCGGGAGACCGGCGCGGCCCTGCACGTGGTGCACTGCTGGTTCACCGACGACGGCTGGGGCTTCTCCGTCGGCGAGCAGGTCGCCGTGGACACCCGCGAGAAGATGCAGCAGGAGGTCGCCGACCAGTTCGCCGCCAATATCGCGGCGCACCCGGCCGACTGGCACATGCTGCAGCCGCTGTGGCCGGCCGACCGTGAGCGTCGCCGCGCCGAGCGGGCCCGGCAGAGCGCCGACGGCGAGGCCCTGCACCGCTCGGACCGCGGCGCGCGACGGCGTGACGCCGGGCGCGACCGGGCGGCCGGGCGCGGCCGGGCGGCCGGGCGCGGCCGGGCAGCCGGGCGCGGCCGGGAAAGCGGGGCCTGAGATGCGCGTCGGCCTGGTCTGCCCCTACTCCTTCGACGAGCCCGGTGGCGTGCAGGCGCACGTCCTCGAGCTCGGCGCCCAACTGCGCGCCCGCGGCCACCACGTCGAGGCCATCGGCCCGGCCTCGGAGACCGCCGATGTGCCCGGGTGGGTCCACCGCGGCGGCCCGGCGATCCCGATCCCGTACAACGGCTCGGTCGCCCGGCTCTCGATCGGCCCGCAGGTGCGTCGGCGCGTCGACCGCTTCCTGACCGAGGGCGACTTCGACGTGCTGCACATCCACGAGCCGAACTCGCCGAGCTACTCGATGGTCGCCCTGGCCCGCGCCCGCGGGCCGATCGTGGCGACCTACCACGCCTCGGCGTCGGGCTCGCGCGTGCTCAAGGCCGCGCTGCCGGTGCTGCGCCCCCTGCTGGAGAAGGTCCGCGGCGGCATCGCGGTCTCCGAGATGGCGCGGCGCTGGCAGGTCGAGCAGCTCGGCGGCGACCCGGTGCTCATCCCCAACGGGGTGGACACCGGCGTCTTCGCCCGCGCGCGCCGCGAGGCGGAACAGGCAGCCGCGGACGCCCCCGCCTCCGGCGCAGCCGACGCCGCCACCGGCGCAGCCGACGCCGCCACCGGTGTGGACGGGCCCCGCGGCGACGGGACCGAGCCCACCCGCCCCGTGGAGCTGGTCTTCCTCGGCCGCCTCGACGAGTCCCGCAAGGGCCTCGACGTGCTGCTCGCCGCCCTGGAGACGATGCGCTCGCGCACCCCGGTGCACGTGACCGTCATCGGCTCCGGGCGCGCCCGCCCCGCCCGCGGCGTGCGCTACGTCGGCCGGGTCAGCGACGCCGAGAAGGCCCGCCTGCTGGCCCAGGCCGACATCTACGTCGCGCCCAACCTGGGCGGGGAGAGCTTCGGCATCGTGCTCGTCGAGGCGATGGCCGCCGGCTGCGCGGTGGTGGCCAGTGACCTCGAGGCCTTCAACGCCGTGTGCGCCGGCGACACCGCCCGGCCCGCCGGCGCCCTCTTCGCCACCGGCGACTCCGCCGCGCTGGCCGCGACGCTCGACCGGCTCGTCGACGACCCCGCCGCGCGCAAGGGCCTGGCCGCCGCCGGGCGGGCGCGTGCCGAGCGCTACGACTGGCGGACCGTGACCCGCCAGGTGCTCGCCGTCTACGAGACGGTCACCGACGGCACGAAGGTGACGGTGCGCTGATGGACTGGTGGATCGTCCTGGCCGTCGTGGTCACGCTCGTGATCTTCTGGGCGGTGCAGACCGCCCAGCGCCTCGACCGGCTGCACATCCGCACCGACTCCGCGCTGCAGGGCCTGGCCGGCGCGCTCGACAACCGCGTCAACCTCGTCGAGGCCGTGCTTGCCGACGCCGCGCGCGGCACCCGCGGCGGTCCCCGCACCGTGGCCCGTGACGGCGCCGAAGGTGCCGGCGGCGCCGCAGGCGCCGGTCACGACGCCGACGCCGCGGGTGCGCGCCCGGGTGGGGGAGACGCGGGCGTCGTCAATAAGGCCGTCGTCGCCGCACGGCGGGCGGGCGCGGTCACGCTGCGCTACGGCACGCTGCCGGAACGCGCCGAGCGCGAGCGGGAGCTGACGGCGGCACTGGCCGCCGCCCACGCCGCCGGTGTCGTCTTCCCGGCCGTGCTCTCCGAGGCCAACGCGCGCGTCGAGATGGCCATGCGCTTCTACAACGACGCCGTGCGTGTCACCCGTGCGCTGCGGCTGCGCCCCGCGGTGCGGCTGCTGCGGCTGGGCGGCACGGCGAAGTTGCCCAGATATTTCGAGGAATCCCGATGGGACGCCGTCGCGGGTGACACAATGAGCGCAGCAGACGGGCCGGGCAACGAGGCCGGCCCGCAGACCCGACCGGACGGAAAGTAAAGGAGCACCAGCCACCGTGGCGCGTATCGAAGAGATCCTGACGCTGGAGCGCATCGACGACCTGATCTTCCGCGGCCCGGCCGTGGAGAGCACCCTGACGCGCACCTTCGGCGGACAGGTGGCCGGGCAGGCGCTGGTCGCCGCCGTCAACACGGTCTCCGACGAGCGCCCGGTGCACTCCCTGCACGGGTACTTCCTGCGCCCGGGCGACTCGAGGGAGCCGACCGTCTTCCTCGTCGACCGGCTGCGCGACGGCCGCAGCTTCTCCGCCCGGCAGGTCCGCGGCGTGCAGCGCGGCGAGACGATCTTCAGCATGCAGGCCAGCTTCCACGTCAGCGGGGACACCGGCCCGGACCACTCCGACCAGATGCGCGCGGTGCCGGACCCGGAGGAGCTGGGGGAGGAGGGCCTGCTGCGCCCGCGGGGCTCGCGCGCGCTGCTCGACGAGTGGGGCGACTGGGACATCCGCGTGGTGCCGCAGGACCGCTACGAGCCGAACAAGTACGCCGCCAGCCAGCAGGTCGTCTGGTTCCGCTCCCAGCGCAGGCTGCCGGACGACCCGAAGTTCCACCAGTGCACCCTGGCGTACATGTCGGACATGACGCTGCTGCACTCCTCGCTGGTGCCGCACCCGGACACGAAGGTGCAGATGGCCAGCCTGGACCACGCGATCTGGTTCTTGCGGCCCTTCCGCGCCGACGACTGGCTGCTCTACGACCAGACCTCGCCCTCGGCGCACGGCGGGCGCGCGATGACGCAGGGGCGCATCTTCAACCGCGCCGGCGACCTGGTCGCCGAGGTCACTCAGGAGGGTCTGGTGCGCACCCTCGACGAGGGCCGCTAGGCCGGGACCGGGGACGGGGCCGGGCCCGGCGCGGGCGCCCGCCGCGTGGCCCCGGGCGTCGACGGACGCGCGCGGCAGGCCGTGGTCCTGCGCGGACACGCCCGGGTGCGTTCGGAGCCCGGGGGCCTGCTGCGTATACTGGCAGACCGCGAGCCGCACGGTGCCGGGGGCGTGGACGCTCGCCACCGTGAGCCAACGACGAAAGGACATCAATGTCAGGTCACTCCAAGTGGGCCACCACCAAGCACAAGAAGGCGGCCAACGACGCCAAGCGCGGCAAGGAGTTCGCCAAGCTGATCAAGAACATCGAGGTCGCGGCGCGCACGGGCGGCGGGGACCCCTCGGCCAACCCGACCCTCGACGACATGATCAAGAAGGCCAAGAAGGCCTCCGTGCCCAACGACAACATCGAGCGCGCCCGCAAGCGCGGCTCGGGTGAGGAGGCCGGCGGCGCCGACTGGCAGACCATCATGTACGAGGGCTACGGCCCCAACGGTGTGGCCATGCTCATCGAGTGCCTGACGGACAACCGCAACCGCGCGGCCACCGAGGTGCGCACCGCCATGACCAAGAACGGCGGCAACATGGCCGACTCGGGCGCGGTCAGCTACATGTTCAACCGCAAGGGCGTCGCCCAGGTCAAGTCCGAGGGCCTGACCGAGGACGACGTGCTGATGGCCGTGCTCGAGGCCGGCGCCGAGGAGGTCAACGAGCTCGACGGCCTCTTCGAGGTCGTCTCCGCCCCGGAGGACCTCAGCGCGGTCAAGTCCGCCCTGGGCGAGGCCGGCATCGAGGTCGAGGACTCCGACCAGGACTTCCGCTCCGACGTCAGTGCCCCGCTCGAGGCGAACGACGCCCGCAAGGTGCTCAAGCTCATCGACGCCCTCGAGGAGTCGGACGACGTCCAGAACGTCTACACCAACATGGACCTCTCCGACGAGGTCGCCGCGGAGCTCGCCGAGGAGGACTGAGCCCCGCCCGTGCGGCGCGTCGCTTGACGACGCCCGCGCGTACCCGACGTCGCGGTCGCGGCACCCGGTGCGGTGCCGCGGCCGCGACGTCGTCTGTCGGGTAGCGTGTCTCTTCGGTACTGTGTGCTAATGACGGAACCCGCCCGGGCCCGGTCCGGGGCGGGGCGGACAGCGGGAAGGTTGGTGTCGCAGAAGGTGAACGTCGAGGGACTCCGGGTGATGGGCATCGACCCTGGCCTGACGCGCTGCGGGTTGTCCGTGGTGCAGGCGGGCCGCGGGCGGCAGGTCTACCCCGTCGCCGTCGGCGTCGCGCGCACCCCGGTTGGCGCCGAGCTGTCCGCGCGTCTGCTCGAACTCTCGCACGGCGTGTGCGAGTGGATGGACCGCTACCAGCCCGACGTCGTGGCCATCGAGCGCGTCTTCGAACGCGGCAACGTCTCGACCGTCATGCACACCGCCCACGCCGTGGGCGTGCTGGTGCTCGCCGCCGCCGAGCGCGGCATCCCGGTGCACATGTACACCCCCAGTGAGGCCAAGAAGGCCATCTCGGGCAACGGGCGCGCGGACAAGAAGCAGATGACCGCGATGATCACCCGCATCCTGGGCCTGAGTGAACCGCCGAAGCCGGCCGACGCCGCCGACGCGCTCGCGCTGGCGGTCACGCACTGCTGGCGCGCGCCCTTCCTCGCCCGGGAGAAGGCCAACGAGGAGCGCGCCAGGAGACAGAAGGCCCGGCTGGCCGCGGAACGTAAACGTCAGGAGGAGATGGCGCGATGATCGCCTCGCTCAACGGAACCGTCGTCGGAATTGAACTGACCGGCGCGGTCATCGAGTGCGCGGGGGTGGGCTACTTCTTCACGGCCACCCCGCAGACGCTGGCCGGCCTGCGCCGCGGCGAGACCGCGCGCGTGCTGACCACCATGGTCGTGCGCGACGACGCGGTGCAGCTCTACGGCTTCACCGACGACTCCCAGCGCAGCATGTTCACCCTGCTGCAGACGGTCTCGGGCCTGGGGCCCCGCCTCGCGCTGGCCACGCTGTCGGTCTTCGAGCCGGCCGAGGTCGCCGCGGCTGTCGGCGCCGGCGACGCCAAGGCCCTGCAGCGCGTGCCCGGCGTGGGCAAGCGCATGGCCGAGCGCATGATCGTCGAACTGAAGGAGAAGGTCGCCGTCTACGGTGAGGCGGCGCCGGAGGGCGGCGAGCCCGCGGCCCCGCGCGCCGAGTCCGCGACCGCCGCCCAGGTCACCGCCGCGCTGACCGGCCTGGGCTTCACCGACAAGCAGGCCGGGTCCGCCGTCGACGCGGTGCTCGCCGAGGACCCGGACCTGGACACCTCCGCCGCGCTGCGGGCGGCGCTGAGCCGCCTGGGGAAGAAGAACTGAGATGACCCGCCACGGAATTGAGCGCACCGAGTTCCGGCTGCCCGAGGGCGCCGGGGGACCGGCAGGCCCGGGTGGGCCGGGGAACGGTGGATCGGCCGGTGGGCCGGGAGCCGCGGGCGGCGGCGCGGGCGGCTTCGGCGGCCCGGCCGGCGGCCCGGCCGACGGTCCGGCGGGTGTCCCGGGTGCCGGAGGTCCCGGCGCCGGGGGCCCCGTTGCCGGCGACGGCGCCGAGCGGCCCGTCACCCCGCACAAGCAGGCGGGGGAGGGCGACGTCGAGCGCAACCTGCGTCCGCGTTCGCTGCAGGAGTTCATCGGCCAGCAGAAGGTGCGCGAGCAGCTCTCGCTGGTGCTCACCGGCGCGAAGAACCGCGGGGTCACCCCGGACCACATCCTGCTGTCCGGCCCGCCCGGCCTGGGCAAGACGACCATGGCGATGATCATCGCCCAGGAGCTCGGCACCAGCCTGCGCATGACCTCGGGACCGGCGCTCGAGCGCGCCGGCGACCTGGCCGCGATGCTGTCGAACCTGATGGAGGGCGACGTGCTCTTCATCGACGAGATCCACCGCATGGCGCGCCCGGCCGAAGAGATGCTCTACATGGCCATGGAGGACTTCCGCATCGACGTCATCGTGGGCAAGGGCCCCGGTGCCACGTCGATCCCGCTGGACCTGCCGCCGTTCACCCTGGTGGCCGCCACCACGCGGGCAGGCATGCTGACCGGGCCGCTGCGCGACCGCTTCGGCTTCACCGCGCAGATGGAGTTCTACGACACCCCGGAGCTGACCCGCGTGGTCACCCGCGCCGCCCGCATCCTCGACGTCGAGATCGACGACGACGCGGCCGCCGAGATCGCCTCGCGCTCCCGGGGCACGCCGCGTATTGCCAACCGGCTGCTGCGGCGCGTGCGCGACTACGCCGAGGTCCACTCCGACGGCCGCATCGACCTGGCCTCCGCCCGCGGGGCGCTGGCGGTCTTCGACGTCGACGAGGTAGGCCTCGACCGCCTGGACCGCGCGGTGCTCGACTGCCTGATCAAGGGGCACGGCGGCGGGCCGGTCGGCGTGGGCACGCTCGCGGTGGCCGTGGGCGAGGAGCCCTCGACCATCGAGGAGGTCTGCGAACCCTACCTGGTGCGCGCGGGTCTCATCGCGCGTACCGGCCGGGGCCGGGTGGCCACCGCCGCCGCCTGGCGCCACCTGGACCTCGAGCCGCCGGAGGGCGCGCCCGGTCTCTACTGAGACACGGCCGGAGCGCGCTCGGCAGGGGGCCGGGGGAGCAGGGGGCCGGGGGAACGCCCGGTCTCTCCTGAGGCACGGCCGGGGCGCGCTCGGCGGGGCCGGGGCCCGCCTGGTCTCTACTGAGGCACGGCCGGGGCGCGCTCGGCGGGGGATGAAACCTCGTGCCGCGGGGGCGTGCCCGCCGCCCGGGCGGGGCCGGGGGAGCGCGCCCAGGGGCACCCGGGGCGGTGCCGGACCTGGGCGTTTAGTTGGCATGTCCACGGAGCCGTCTGGCACAGTGTGGGGCATGGATATGATTCTGCTTCTCGTTCTACTGCTCATTCTGATCGCGCCCTCCTTCTTCATGATGCGCAAGCAGCGCCGTCGTCAGAATGAGATGACCCAGATGCAGGCCGGCCTCGAGGTCGGCCAGCGCGTGGTCACCGCCTCGGGCATGCACGCCACCATCGTCGGCCTCGAGGGTGACCAGCTCGCCCTCGAGATCGCGCCCGACGTGATCACCACCTGGGAGCGGATCGCCGTCATCCGCACCGTCGACGAGCAGAACCCCGAGCTGGTCGGTGGCGAGGCCGGCTACGCGCAGGCCGGCCAGGCCGACGCCGAGGGCTACGTCCACCCGGAGGCCACCGAGGCCGAGCACACCGACGCCAACTACAGCGACGCCGACTACACCGGGACCGATTACACCGACGCCGCCGGTCACCCCGAGAACGACGGCTCCTACCCGGACCCCGACCGGACCGACGGCCCGGACGCCGACGGCCGCCCCGGGCGCTAGGTCCCGGAACCCGGGAATCCGACCGGGACCCCGGCGAGCAGCGTGCGGGACCTCGCGGCACACCGCCGGAAGCCCGCTCGGAATCCCGCCCGCGACCCATAAGCCGAGGTCCCAGGCGGGGGAGACGTGACCCGGGACACCGGGAAGTTTCGGCACCAACTCTTCGACACACGCGGACCATGCCGTAACATAGGTGCGTCCATCACGGCCGGGAGAGCCTGCAGAGGCCTTCCGGCGTGTCTGTTCAAGGAGATTTGTTCGTGACCACAACCGCGAGACCGCGCGGCGCCCAGACGTCGGGCAGGAGCTGGCCGCTCAAGGCGCTGGGGGTCTTCCTGCTCCTGGTCCTGGCCGTCTACGCCCTGATCTTTTTCACCGGCGACCGGAAGGCCGAGCCGAAGCTGGGCATCGACCTGGAGGGCGGCACCCGCATCACCCTGGTTCCCCAGGGTGAGGAGCCCACGCAGGAGCAGCTGAACCAGGCGCGCACCATTCTGCAGAACCGCGTCAACGGCATGGGCGTCTCCGGCGCCGACGTCGTCGCCGACGGCAACACGCTGGTGATCACCGTCCCCGGTGACGACGCGGGCCAGGCCCGCGCCGTCGGCCAGACCTCGCAGCTGGTCTTCCGCCCGGTCGCTCAGCCGCAGATGCCGGACATGGCCGCGCTGCCCGAGACCTTCACCGACATGGCCGAGCGCTGGGTCGAGGCCGACGTGATCAGCCCGGAGGACGCCAAGAGCTCCGCCGAGCAGCTCTCCGCCCAGCTCAAGCAGCTCGGCGGTGAGGAGATCAAGGCCCCGGAGATCAACGCCGAGCCCAAGCCGGAGCCGGCGAACTCCCTGGAGGCCACCGAGCGCCGCCAGCAGACCACCGAGATGCTGCGCGAGGACCGCCAGTCCGAGGACCCGACCACGCAGCTGGCCGCCATGGCCCTGATCAAGTGCGACGGCTCCGTCGACCCGCTGGCCGGCACCGACGACCCGGCCAAGCCGCTGGTCTCCTGCGACGCCTCCTCCGGCGCGCCGTACCTGCTGTCGCCCTCCCCGGAGCTCGTCGGCGAGAACCCGGACGGCGAGCGCCTCACCGGCGCCCAGATCGACACCGACCGTCCGATCGAGGGCGGCCTGGACTCCCAGACCGGCCAGATGCAGGTCGGCTTCGCCTTCGGCGGCGCCGGCGCCGACACCTGGGCGCAGCTGACCCAGGAGTACCTGCAGCAGCAGGTCGCCATCACCCTGGACTCGCAGATCATCTCCGCCCCGCGCATCCAGTCGCCGACCCCGGCCGGCTCCGCCACCGCGATCACCGGTGACTTCAGCCAGAAGGAGGCGCAGGACCTCGCCAACAACCTGAAGTACGGCGCCCTGCCGCTGTCCTTCGCCGGCGAGGACGGCCAGCCCGGCGGCACCGCCGAGACCGTGCCCGCCTCCCTCGGCGAGGCCTCGCTGAAGGCCGGTCTGGTCGCGGGCCTGGTCGGCCTGGCCATGATCGCCGTCTTCGTCTTCGCCTACTACCGCCTCTACGGCCTGATCTCGCTGTTCACCCTGGTGTGCTCCGGCGCGCTGGTCTACGGCTCCCTGATCCTGCTGGGCCGCTGGATCGGCTACTCGCTGGACCTGTCCGGCATCGCCGGCCTGATCATCGGCATCGGCGCGACCGCGGACTCCTTCGTGGTCATCTACGAGCGCATCAAGGACGAGGTCAGGGACGGCCACACCTTCCGCTCGGCCACGCACCGCGGCTGGCACCGCGCCCGCCAGACCATCGTGACCGGCAACATGGTCACCCTGATCGCCTCCGTGGTCATCTACTTCCTGGCTGTCGGCGAGGTCAAGGGCTTCGCCTTCACCCTCGGCATGACGACGGTCTTCGACCTCGTCGTGACCTTCCTGGTCACGGCCCCGATCATGCTGCTGTGCTCGCGGCGGCCGTTCTGGGCGCGCCCGGCCGTCAACGGCATGGGCAAGGTCTTCCGCCTGGCCGCCGACCGCCGCACGGCCGCGGCCAAGGTCAACACCCCCGCGCGCGGCGCCACCGCTTCCGGGGCCACCGCTTCGGGCGCCACCGGGACCACCGCGACGGGCACCGCAGCCACCGCCGGCACCGCAGCCAGCGCCGGCACCGCTGCGACCGCAAAGGAGACCGCCGACGCCGACGAGGCGGGACGTCGTCAAGCGGGCACCGCCTCGGCGGTCTCGCCCGCCGACGGTGACACCGACGCCGACGGCGACGCGCCCGCCGAGGACGCGGAGCCCAAGGACAAGGAGAACTGAGCAATGTCCGAGACCAAGACACTCGAAGTTCCCGTCGAGCCCGACGCGAACCTGAACCACTCCCTGTTCGACCGCATCTCCACCGGTGAGGGCGGCATCGACTTCATCGGCCGGACCAAGCTGTGGTACTGGCTGACGGCGCTGTTCATCGTCATCAGCGTCGCCGCCATCGGCATCCGCGGCTTCGACATGTCGATCGACTTCGAGGGCGGCACCAAGATCAACATGCCGGCCGCGGAGCTCAACGTCGACGACGTCGAGCAGACCTTCGTCGACGCCACCGGGGTCACCCCGGAGCTGACCCAGGTCGTCGGTTCCGGCGACACCGCCACCCTGGAGATCAACACCGAGCGCCTCACGCAGGACCAGATCGACGCCGCCCGCCAGGAGATCTTCGAGGCCTACCACCCCGAGGACGCCACCGGCACCCCGAGCCCGGACGCGATCGGCGACTCGACGGTCTCCGAGTCCTGGGGCTCGACGATCACCCAGCGCATGCTCATCTCCATGGGCGTGTTCCTGCTGCTGGCCTTCCTCTACATCGCGGTGCGCCTGCGCCGTGAGATGGCCATCGCGGCCATGGCCGCCCTGCTCGTCGACGCCGTCGTCATCGCCGGCATCTACGCGCTGTTCGGCTTCGAGGTCTCGCCGGCCGTGATCATCGGTCTGCTGACCGTGCTGTCCTTCTCCGTCTACGACACCGTCATCGTCTTCGACAAGGTCCGCGAGAACACCGCGGGGCTTCTCGACTCGCGCAGACAGACCTACGCGGAGGCCGCCAACGCCGCCGTGAACCAGACGCTGATGCGCTCGATCTCGACCTCGGTGATCTCCGCGCTGCCGATCGTGGCGCTGATCATCGTCGCCGTGTGGATGCTCGGCGTCGGCGATCTGCAGGACCTCGCGCTCATCCAGCTCATCGGCGTGGTCGAGGGCGTGTTCTCCTCGATCTTCCTGGCCACCCCGATCCTGGTCAGCGTGACCGAGCGCTCCAAGGAGATCCGCGAGCACAACGCCGCCGTCGCCGCCTACCGTCGCGGCGAGGAGCCGGCGGACGCGGCCGACGACGCCACGGCGACCGACGCGGCGTCGGAAGGCAATACCGGCAACTCCGGCAAGCGCACCGTCACCTCCCCGGCGCACCACGCCGAGGCCGACGCCGACACCCCGGCGCCCGGCCACCCCGGCGCCACCTGGCGCCCGGGCCGGAACTGACGGGGGAGGGCGCGCATGTCCGCCGCTGCACGACCTGGCCGGGGACGCCTGCGCGCCGCCGTGGCCGCCGTTCTGGCGCTCGCCAGCGCGGTCTCCCTGACCTCCTGCTCGACCGAGGAGGACGGTGAGGACCTCGGCGAGAACACCGGGTTCCCCGCCTACGTCGTCTCCTCTCCGCTGGAGACCACCAACGCCGCCTCGCTGGACGGTGCGTCGACGAACGCGGAGCTGATCTCCGGGCGCGTCTACCCGGCCGTCTACACGCCGGGGCCGAACGGCCAGATGATCCCGAACACGGACCTGGCCACCGCGCAGCTGCTGCCCGGCGCGAAGCGCAAGGTACTCTACGACATCGCCCCGGAGGCCGCCTTCTCCGACGGCCACGCCGTCACCTGTGACGACTTCTACCTCGCCGTGGCCGCCGGCAAGCTCGACGGCGTCTTCGGCGCGCAGCTGCCGTGGACCGACCAGGTCGAGTCCGTGCAGTGCCGCCCCGGCGCCAAGCGCTTCCAGCTCACCCTCGTCGAGGGCGCGGGCTCGCGCTGGCGCCAGCTCTTCGGCCCCGGCGAGATCCTGCCGGCCCACGCCATCGCGCAGCGCGCCGGCGTGGGCGAAGAGGACCTGGTGCCGCTTCTCGACGCCGCGCTGCCCGGCGCGGGCGGTTCCGGTGCGGCGGCCACCGGCACCACCGAGATTTCCGACGCCGCGGTGCCCGACGCCCTGCGCGAGGTCGCCCGGGTGTGGCGCGACGGCTTCCGGCTCTCCGAGTTCGACGAGGGCCTGCAGCTGGCCTACGGGCCCTACCGCGTCGACTCCGTCGGCGAGCACGGCGAGGTCCGCCTCGTGCGCAACGAGCACTACAACGGCGCGCCGGCCGAGGAGCCGACGCTGGTGGTCTGGCCGCCGTCGGTGGACACCCACGCCCTGGCCGCGCAGGCGCACGTCGTCGCCGCGGACATCACGCGCACCGACGGCTCCTTCATCGACCGCGACAACCCGGGCAACCGCTACGAGATCCACCCGGAGGTCGGCTACCTGACCGAGACGCTGCTGCTCGGCGAGGGCGGCGTCTTCGCCACGCCGGAGGACCGCGACGCCTTCAACGCGTGCGTGGACCAGAAGGACGTCGCCGCCGAGAGCTCGCGGGTCTCCGGCGTGGAGGTCCCGGCGGTGGCCATGCACGTGCTCAACCCGACCGACCCGGACGCCGTGCACGTCGCGGACGTCTCGGACGTCCACCTCGGCACCGACGAGGCGCTGGCCGGCCGCCTGAAGGGCAAGACCGTGCGCATCGGCTACATGGGCCCGGACCCGCGCAAGGCCGCGATGGTCGGGTCCATCCGGCGCAGCTGCGAGCCGGCCGGGGTCACCGTCGAGGACGTCTCGGAGACCACCGGGCAGCTCGGCGACCTGGTCGGGGTCGCCCCGGGCGGCGAGGACCGCGTCGACGCGGTGCTCAAGGCCGTCGACCCGGCCGCCGAGTACTCCGCGGTGGCCCCGGGTCAGCGCGGCTGGCGGGCACTGCAGGCCGCGGAGGCGGGGGAGTGGCGCCGCGTGCGCGCCATTCCGCTGGCCTCCCAGCCCCGCGTATTCGCCACCGACCGCGAGATGGGTAACGTGAACGTGTACACAGGTCTCGCCGGCATCGGCTGGAACATGGACCGGTGGCGCATCGGCTGACGCCGGTGCACCCGGGCCCGGCAACGAGAGAAATATGGGAGAGATTCAAGGTGGCAGGTAAGACTCAGACCAGGTTTCCCGAGGCTGCGGCCGCACTCAAGGAGCATGTGCGGCTCGTGCCGGACTTCCCCGAGGAGGGCGTGGTCTTCCAGGACCTGACCCCGGTGCTCGCGGACGCGGACGCGTTCGGCACCGTGGTCGACGCGCTGGCTCAGGCGGCCGTCGAGGACGGCGCCGACCTGATCGGCGGGCTCGACGCGCGCGGCTTCCTGCTGGGCGCGGCCGTGGCCTACAAGCTGGGGCTGGGCGTGCTGGCGATCCGCAAGCAGGGCAAGCTGCCCCCGCCGGTGCACACCGAGGAGTACGCCCTCGAGTACGGCACGGCGGCCCTGGAGATCCCGGCCGACGCGATGGACCTGAAGGGCCGCAAGGTCGTGCTCGTCGACGACGTGCTGGCCACCGGCGGCACCCTGGGCGCGGCGGCGAAGCTGCTGGCGAGCACGGGCGCCGAGGTCGTCGGCAACGTCGTCGTCCTCGAGGTCGACGGCCTCGGCGGGCGCGAGAAGCTGGGGGACGTGCCCCTGAGCGTGATCTCGCAGGACACGGTCGAGGCCTGAGCGCCGGCTGACGGGTCGGCCCCGGCGGCCGGCCGCAGGCAGTCGGGGCGCGGGGTTCGACGGGTACCGGGCCAGGGCCCGGGGCCGGAAGAGGCGTACCGGACACGGGTCCGGGCCGGAGAGGCGAAGGTAAGGTGTAGGGACTATGACCCAGGAGAACGGCCGGGGCAGGAGCATCGGCGTGCGGGGCATGTCCGCGCGCCTGGCACGCAGCCTGACGGGCAACCGCCCGAAGATCAACCCGGTGCTCGCGCCGCTGTTGAGCATCCACCGGCAGTTCCACCCGAAGGCGGACGGGGCGGTGCTCGACCGCGCCTACGCCACGGCGGAGCGCCTCCACGACGGGGTCTACCGCAAGTCGGGCGACCCGTACATCACCCACCCGCTGGCGGTGGCCACCATCGCCGCGGAGATCGGTATGGACACCACCACGCTGGTCGCGGCGCTTTTGCACGACACGGTCGAGGACACCGACTACACCCTCGAGCAGCTCACCGAGGACTACGGCGAGGAGGTCGCCCGCCTCGTCGACGGGGTGACCAAGCTGGACAAGGTCGCCCTGGGCGCGGCCGCGGAGGCCGAGACGATCCGCAAGATGATCGTCGCGATGGCCCACGACCCGCGCGTGCTGGTGATCAAGGTCGCCGACCGCCTGCACAACATGCGCACGATGCGCTTCCTGCCGCCCGAGAAGCAGGCGAAGAAGGCCCGCCAGACCCTCGAGGTCATCGCCCCGCTGGCGCACCGCCTGGGCATGGCCAACGTCAAGTGGGAGCTCGAGGACCTCTCCTTCGCGATCCTCTACCCGAAGAAGTACGACGAGATCGTCCGCCTCGTCGCCGACCGCGCCCCGCAGCGCGACCGGGCACTCGAGGAGATCATGGCGCAGCTCAAGGCGGCGCTCAAGGAGAACAACATCGAGGCCGAGGTGATGGGCCGGCCGAAGCACTACTGGTCCATCTACCAGAAGATGATCGTGCGCGGCCACGAGTTCGACGAGATCTTCGACCTGGTCGGCATCCGCGTGCTCGTCGACAACGTCAACAACTGCTACGCGGCCATCGGCGTGGTCCACGCCCTCTACGCGGCGATGCCGGGCCGTTTCAAGGACTACATCTCGGCGCCGCGCTTCGGCGTCTACCAGTCGCTGCACACGACGGTGATGACGGACTCGGGCCGCCCGCTCGAGGTGCAGGTGCGCACCCACGAGATGCACTACAACGCGGAGTTCGGCATCGCGGCGCACTGGCGCTACAAGGAGACGAAGGGCTCGCACAAGGGCGACCAGGCCGAGATCGACCAGATGGCCTGGATGCGCCAGCTGCTCGACTGGCAGAAGGAGGCCGCCGACCCGAACGAGTTCCTCGACGCGCTGCGCTACGACCTGACGGCCAAGCAGATCTTCGTGTTCACCCCGAAGGGCGACGTGGTCAACCTGCCGGTGGACTCCACCCCGGTCGACTTCGCCTACTCGGTGCACACGGAGGTCGGCCACCGCTGCATCGGCGCGAAGATCAACGGCAAGCTCGTCGCCCTGGAGACGAAGCTGAAGTCGGGCGACCGGGTGGAGATCTTCACCTCCAAGGACCAGCACGCCGGGCCCTCGGCGGACTGGAAGGACTTCGTCGTCTCGCCGCGGGCGAAGGCGAAGATCCGCCAGTGGTTCTCCAAGGAGCGCCGCGAGGAGCACCTGGAGGCCGGCCGCGACGCGCTGGCCGCCGAGGTGCAGCGCGGCGGGCTGCCGCTGCACCGCCTGTTCACCGCGCAGTCGATGAAGACGGTGGCCACGGAGCTGCACTACCCGGACGTCGACGCGCTCTACACGGCGATCGGCTCGGGCTCGGTCTCCGCGCAGCATGTCGCGCACCGCCTGATGGCCATCTTCGGCGACGAGGACTCCGCCGAGGACGAGCTGATGAGCCGGATGCCGCTGGCGGAGCTGGCGGACAAGGCCGAGCACCGCCCGCAGGCCGTCAGTGGGCCGGGCGTGCTCGTGGAGGGCAGCCCGGACGTGCTGGCGAAGCTGGCCAAGTGCTGCCAGCCGGTGCCGGGCGACGAGATCTTCGGCTTCGTCACCCGCGGCGGCGGGGTCTCGGTGCACCGCACGGACTGCACCAACGCCCCGAAGCTGCGCGAGGAGCCGGAGCGCCTCATCGACGTCTCCTGGGCCGGCTCGGACCAGGGCAACGCATTCACCGCGACGCTGCAGGTCGAGGCGCTGGACCGCGGCGGGCTGCTCATGGAGATCACCCGGTGCGTCAGCGAGCAGAACCTGTCGGTGCTGGCGATGAACTCGAAGGCCGGCGACGACCACATCGCCACGATCCGCTTCACCTTCGCGGTCTCCGACACCAAGCAGCTCGGCGCGCTGATCACGGCGCTGCGCAACACCGAGGGCGTCTTCGACGTCTACCGCGTGACCGCCTGAGTGCCCGTGGCGCGCGTCGATTGACGACGCCCCGCCTGCCCCGCGTCGGCGCGCACCCGCGCGCGTGGCGCGGGGCTGTGCCTGTTGTGTGGGGGCTTGTTGCGGGGAGGGCTTGTTCCGGTTTGTGGGGGAGGGCTTGTTCCGGTTTGTAAGGGAGAAGCTTCTTAAGAGGGAGCGTGGTGGCGCGGGGCCGTGTGGGGGCCACGGAGGAGCCGCGGAGGGGCCACGGAAGAGAATCGCACGCGAAAACCCGCCCGCGGCCGGCGGCGTGCCGGTCGGGGCGGGTGGTGTTCTCAGGGAGCCTGAGAAGAGCCTTAGAACAGGTCCGGGGCGACCTTCTTGACGAGGCTGAAGACGGCGGAAGCGACACCGATCACGGTGGTGATCAGGGTGGCGAAGCCGGTGATGATGCCGAGACGCTCATCGAATTCACCCTTCTCCCACTGGCACTTCAGGGAGTTCTTCACGTTACTGGGGGCGTTTTCGTCGTCGCAGTCGTACTCGGAGGAGCTGACGTTTTCGTTGACCGGGGCTTCCGGATCCGAGGTCGGGGCCGGGTTCTCGTTCTTGTCGGTCGGGTTCGCGGCCGGCTTCTCGGGGGTGGTCTCGACGGTCGAGCTGGCGGCCGTGGTCTCCGTCGGGGTGCCCTCCTCGGCGTTGGCCGGGGCGACGATGCCGGTGGTGGCGATGGCGACGGTGGCGCCGAGGGTGACAATGCCCTTACGGGTGAAAAGCTTCATGGGGTTCGTGTCCTCCCGAACATGCTGGTGGTTGAAAGCTCCTCCCAGACCATAGCGGGGCGGAAGACGCCGGGCAACAGTTCACTCCCAAGAAATAAACAGGTGTTGATCAGGTGAATCAATGCCCTGAAGGGGGTCCGGGCGCCCTGTCCTGCGGGGAGTTTCGATTCACCGGATCGTAAAGGCTCGCCTATGTGAGCGAGAACACTGATCTGGACGTAAAACTTACTTGCCGATCGCCTTGGTCAGCTCGGTCAGCCCGCGGCTGATCAGCGCGAGCACGGCGACGGCGCCGAGCATGCCGCCGATGACGGTGGCGAAGGCGCCGACCTTGCCCCCGGGCCCCTCGTTCCACATCTTGGTCAGGGCGTTGTCGCTCGTGGAGGAGGTCTTGCCGGCGCCGCCCTCGGACTTCGAGGAGTTGCCGGAGTCGGCGGCGCGCACGGCGGTGCCGGCGCCGGCGGTCCCCGCGGTGGTGCCGGCGGTGGCCACGACGCCCTCGGCGCCGGTGGTCTCCGCGGTGGCGGCCGGGGCGACCAGGCCGGTGGCGGAGACGGCGACGGCGGTGGCGGCGGCGACCAGGCCGGTGCGGGAAACAAGCTTCATGGGGTCCTCCTGAGTTCTGCGGTTCCGGGCGCTCCATCGCGCACTGTCCCGGGGATGTTACAAGCGCCCGGTCGCGCGGGCACATTCGTGCAGGAAACTGGACGCGAACGACCCCGGATCCCGCCGAACCGCCGGCACACACCGGGACGTGGTGGCATGCCCCAGGCTCGAGAGGAGTCGCGGACCCGGGCACGAGAAAACCCGGCCGGTGCGCGTGGCGCCGGCCGGGGCGGGTTCCGGGGCGCTGGCCCGGGGGAGGCCCCGCGGGGCCTCCGGACGGTCTATTTGTTGACCGTGGCCTCGGAGATGCGGACCTCCTCGGCGGGCGCGCCGTTGTTGGGGTCGCCCTCGACACCGGCCTCGGCGATCTTGCCGAGGGTGTCCATGCCCTCGTCGGTGATCTTGCCGAAGTAGGTGTAGTCCGGCGGGAGCTGCGAGTCGTCGTAGTTGAGGAAGAACTGCGAGCCGTTCGTGTCCGGGCCGGAGTTGGCCATGGCGACGGTCCCGCGCGGGTAGGTCACGGGCTTGCCGGTCTGCGCGCCCATCTCGTCGGTCGGGTACTCGTTGGCGAACTGGAAGCCCGGGCCGCCGGAGCCGGTGCCGGTCGGGTCGCCGCACTGCAGCACGTTCAGCGCGCCGGAGGTCATGCGGTGGCAGACCGTGTCGTTGAAGTAGCCCTGCTCGGACATGTGCACGAAGGCGTTGACGGTGCACGGGGAGACCGAACGGTCCAGGGTCATCGGGATCGGGCCCTGGCCGGTCTGCAGGGTGACGGTCACCTCGCCGGTGGCGGGCACGTTCTCGGTCTGCGGCTTGCTGACCTCGCGGGCGGCCTCGCCGGCGTCGTCGTAGCTGCAGGTCACGGTCTCCGGCAGCGGGTTCTCGCGCTCGAGGGCCAGCGGCTCGACCTGAGCCTCGGAGGTCTGCTCGGTGGACTCGGCGTCGTCGGCGACGACGTCCTCCTCGGAGTCGCGGGTGGCCAGGAACCAGACCACGCCGACGATGGCGAGGATGGCCACGGCGGACATGGCCACGACGGCCAGCGGCTTGCTCTTCTCCGCGCGGTCGCGGCTCTTGAGCGCCTTGTCGAGGGCGTCGAGCGCCTCCTGGCCGCGTTGCTCGTTACTCACTTCGGCGGGAACCTTTCCGTCTGCTTCGTCACTTCCCCGCGGCCGGTCGGGATCCGATCGCCGGTGGGCCGCGGTAACGCCACGTCATTGTAGCGGCAGCGTCTAGGGTCGAGGCCATGGAGATCCAGGGATTCGCCACCGGCCCGTACAAGACGAACTGCTACCTGCTCATCGAGGACGGCCGCTGCGTGGTCGTCGACGCGGGCATGCACGCCTTCGCCCCGGTCATGGACGTGCTGGGCAAACTCGACCTGGAGCTTGAAGCCGTCGTGTGCACCCACGGCCACATCGACCACACCCGCGACGCGGCCCAGCTGGCCAACCACTTCGGCGTGCCCGTTTACATCCACCCCGACGACCGCTTCATGCTCGCCGGCGGCGACGGCGTGCTGCCGGAGACGGCCCGCCTCTTCGACGCCGCGACCATGGCCCAGCCGGACGAGGTGCGCCCGCTTGACGACGCCGCGGTGGTCACCCTCGTCGGCCACGACTTCCGCGTGGCGCACGCCCCCGGCCACTCGCCGGGCAGCGTGCTGCTGATCGCCGACGAGGTGGTGCTCTCCGGCGACGTGCTCTTCCGCGGCTCCATCGGGCGCACCGACCTGCCGTACTCGGACCCGGAGGCGATGAAGCGGACGCTGGCCGGCCCCGTCGCCGCGCTCGACGACGCCCTGCCGGTGCTCCCCGGCCACGGGCCGACCACGACGGTGCGCGCCGAGCGCGCCACGAACCCCTTCGCCGGGCCCTTCATGCGTGCCGCCGGCTCCGCCGGCGGCACCGGGGACGCGGCCCGCCGCCCAGAGGATGAGGCCGGCGGCTCCGGGGACGCGGCCCGCCGCCCCGGGGATGAGGCCGGCGGCACCGAAGGTGAGTGACCGGTTCGCCCGCCGCCCCGGGGATGAGGCCGGCGGCACCGGAGACAACTAGTCCGCCGCCCCGAAGATCACTAGGCCCTCCGCAACCTCAGAGAGCGTCCGCGCGGCTGTTATCACCGGGTGGCGGGCGGAGCCCGCCGCCCCGCGGCGGCGACGGCGCGGGAGGGCACCGGGGGAGGCGGGGCGCGGCGTCGGCAATTGAGCGCGGTACCATCTCATGCGTGAGTGACAAGCAGCAGACCCACAGTGCCCCCAAGGGCGTTCCCGACTACGTCCCGCCGGCGTCGGCGGAGTTCCTCGCGGTGCGCGACACCTTCATCCGCCAGGCCCATCTGGCCGGCTACGAGCACATCGAGCTGCCCGTCTTCGAGGACACCGACCTCTTCGCCCGCGGCGTGGGCGAGTCCACCGACGTGGTGACCAAGGAGATGTACACCTTCGCCGACCGCGGCGGGCGCAGCGTGACCCTGCGGCCCGAGGGCACGGCCGGTGTGATGCGCGCCGTCATCGAGCACAACCTCGACCGCGGCCAGCTGCCGGTCAAGCTCAACTACGCCGGCCCCTTCTTCCGCTACGAGCGCCCGCAGGCCGGCCGCTACCGCCAGCTGCAGCAGGTCGGCATCGAGGCCATCGGCGTCGACGACCCGGCCCTGGACGCCGAGGTCGTCGCTTTGGCCGACCGCTCCTACCGCGCGCTGGGGCTCAGCGGCTTCCGCCTCGAGCTGACCAGCCTGGGCGACAGCACCTGCCGGCCGGCCTACCGCGAGAAGCTGCAGAAGTTCCTCTTCGACCTGCCGCTCGACGAGGAGACCCGGCGCCGCGCCGAGATCAACCCGCTGCGTGTGCTCGACGACAAGCGCGAGGAGGTCCGCGAGATGACTGCCGACGCGCCGCTGATGCTCGACCACCTCTCGGCCGAGTGCCGGGAGCACTTCGAGACCGTCACCGGGCTGCTCGACGACTTCGGCGTCGAGTACACCGTCAACCCGCGCATGGTCCGCGGGCTGGACTACTACACCAAGACCACCTTCGAGTTCGTCCACGACGGCCTCGGCGCGCAGTCCGGCATCGGCGGCGGCGGGCGCTATGACGGGCTGATGGGTCAGCTCGGCGGACAGGACCTCTCCGGCATCGGCTACGGCCTCGGGGTGGACCGCACCGTGCTGGCGCTTGAGGCCGAGGGCATCACCGCCGCGGACCTCGGTGTGGGCCGCCGCGTCGACGTCTACGGCGTGCCGCTGGGCGACAAGGCCCGCGGCCGGATGGCCGGGCTGGTCAACCGCCTGCGCGCGGCCGGCGTGTCGACCGACATGGCCTACGGCGGCCGCGGCCTGAAGGGCGCGATGAAGGGTGCGGACCGCGCCCGGGCGCGCTTCGCGCTGGTGCTCGGCGAGTCCGAGCTGGCGGACGGCACCGTGACCGTGCGCGACCTCGAGGCCCGCGAGCAGGAGACCGTCGCCGTCGACGGCGTGGTCGAGTACCTGACCGGGCGGCTGTAGGACAGACCCCGGGGGGCGCTCCGGCGGGGCCTGAGCCCCGCGGCTCGTCAGCACTCGGTGAAGCTGACCGGCATCCCTAGGGTGACCGCGAGGCCGCCCATGGCGGTCTCCTTGTACTTGGAGCTCATGTCGCGGCCCGTCGCGGCCATGGTGGTCACCACGTCGTCGAGCGAGACGCGGTTGGTGCCGTCGCCGAGGCGGGCCAGGCGGGCGGCGTTGATCGCCTTGACCGCGCCGATGGCGTTGCGCTCGATGCACGGGATCTGCACCAGCCCGCCGACGGGGTCGCAGGTCAGCCCCAGGTTGTGCTCGAGGCCGATCTCGGCGGCGTTCTCGATCTGCGCCGGGGTGCCGCCGAGCACCGCGCACAGGCCGGCGGCCGCCATCGCCGAGGCCGAGCCGACCTCGCCCTGGCAGCCGACCTCGGCGCCGGAGATCGAGGCGTTCTCCTTGATGATCGAGCCGGCGGCCCCGGCGGCGAGCAGGAAGTCGCGGGCGGCGTCCTCGTCGAAGTCGAGCAGGAAGTCGCGCGCGTAGTGCATCACGGCGGGGATGATGCCGGCCGCGCCGTTGGTCGGGGCCGTGACCACGCGTCCGCCGGCGGCGTTCTCCTCGTTGACGGCCATGGCGTAGAGGTTGACCCACTCCATCGCGCCGAAGCCCGCGGCGTTGCGGGCCGCCTGGTCGCGCAGCTGCTCGAGCAGGATCGGGGCGCGGCGCTTGACGCCCAGCCCGCCGGGCAGGGTGCCCGGGGTGGTCATGCCCGCGAGCACGCACTCGCGCATGGTCTTCCACACGGCGTCGAGGTGCGCGGCGACGACGGGCCAGCCGCCGTCCTCGGCGTGCAGGGCGTCCTCGTTCTCGCGGACGATCTCCGGGATGGACTTGCCGGTCTCCGCGCAGCGGGCCAGCAGCTCCTCGCCGGAGGCGAAGGGGTGCGGCACCGGGTGCGGGTCCTGGGCGGCCGTGAGCTGGTTGGCCTCCTCGTGCTCGGCGCGCAGCTGGGCGCCGGTGAGGATGAATCCGCCGCCGACGGAGTAGTAGTCCACCGGTTCGGTCAGCGCCTCGTCGTGGTCGTCGACGACGGTGAACAGCATGCCGTTGGGGTGGGCGGGAAGCTGCTTGGGGTTGAGGTCGATGACGTAGTCGACGGTGCCGCGCGGGCCCTTGGCGGTGCCGAAGACGGGCACGTTGGCGCCGGGCACGGGTTCGGCGTCGGCGGGCACGGTCTCGGGCTCGTGGCCGGCCAGGCCGAGGACGACGGCGCGGTCGGTGCCGTGGCCGCGTCCGGTGGCCGCGAGCGAGCCGCGCAGCTCGACGCGCACGCGCTGCGGAGTCTCGTCGAGCGAGTCGAGGAAGTCCTTCGCGGCGCGCATGGGGCCGACGGTGTGCGAGGACGACGGCCCGATGCCCAGGCTGAACATGTCGACGATGCTGATGGTCACGGCGTCGGTTCCTCTCTGTCGCGGTCGGTGACGGCACCCCAGCCTACGCACGTGCCCCGCCCGCCCGCGCGCTTGCCGACGTCGCGCCCGCCGCCGTCGGCGTGTACCTCCCCGTGTGCCGGGCTCACCCCCCCGATTCCCGACGCCGCGCAGCGCGGCGTGCGCGGTCACCGCACCGTCGGTGTGTGGTGGGCGCCTGCCGTAGGTACGCGTCGCGGGCGCGTGCCGTCTGGGCCTGCCGTGGGCGTCAGCTGTGGGGCGCTACTTGCCGTCGTGGCCGGCGAGCAGGTCCGCGAAGGGGGGTGAACTCCTCCTCGGGGTCGGTGCCGGTGCGGCGGGCCTCAGCCTCGGCGCGGGCGGCGGCGCGCTCGCGGGTCTCCTCGGGCTCGACCTGGCCGCGGGCGGTGGCCCCGCCGAGACCGCCGACGGAGTCGTGCTGGGTGACCATCTTCTCGGCCAGCTCGCCGGCGGCCTGGGTGATGCGCTGCGACAGGGCGCGGCCGGCCTCGGTGCCGAAGTCCCCGGTGGCGGCGAAGACGCCGGTGGGCATCACGGTGGCGCGCAGGTAGGCGAACATGGGCCGCACCGCGTACTCGAGGACGAGCGAGTGGCGCGGGGAGCCGGCCGTGGCCGCGACGACCACGGGCATGCCGACGATCGCCTTCGGGTCCAGGACGTCGAAGAACATCTTGAACAGGCCGGTGTAGCTGGCCTTGAAGACGGGGGTGACGGCGATCAGGCCGTCGGACTCGCTGATCAGGCGCTTGGCCTCGGTCAGGGCGGGGGAGGCGACGCCCGCGGAGACCATCGCCTGGGCGAGATCGACGGCGAGGTCCTTCAGCTCGATGACGTGGACCTCGACGGCCTCGCCGCGCGCGGAGACCGCGGCGGTGACGGAGTCGGCGATCTGGTCGGCGACCTGCCGGGTAGTCGACGGGGTGGACAGTCCCGCGGTGACCACTGTCAGGTGGCGCACTGGGATACTCCTCTCGGTGAAGGTGGAACGGGTGGAAGCGGTGGGTGGAAGCGGTGGGTGGAGCGGATTGACGGAGCGGGTTGACGGAGCCGGTCGGCGGGCCCTTCGGTAGGCCCGTCGGTGGACCCGTCGGTGGGCCCGTCGGTGGACCAGTTGGCTGGCCCGTCGGTGAACCCGGTCCTGCGGGCCGGGTCAACCGGCCGTGACCCGAAGGGTCGGCCTGGACTTATGAGGCTTGCCTATGACGCTACGCCTGCGGGCTCTCGCCGCGGGCGCCCGGGGCGACCTCGAAGTGCGGCCCGGAGCCCGCGGCCCTGAGGCTGGCGTGGGTGGGCGGGTCGCTGGGCACGCCGGCGGGGCGGCGCTCCTCGAAGCGGCGGCGCAGTTCGGGCACGACGTCGCGGCCCAGGCGCTCGATCTGGTCGAGCACGACCTCCAGGGGCAGGCCGGCGTGGTCGATGAGGAACATCTGGCGCTGGTAGTCGCCGACCCAGTCGGCGAAGGTCAGGGTGCGCTCGATGACCTGCTCGGCGGTGCCGACGGTCAGCGGGGTCAGCTCGCTGAACTCCTCGAGGCTCGGGCCGTGGCCGTAGACCGGGGCGTTGTCGAAGTAGGGGCGGAAGAAGTCGACGGCCTCCTTCTCGGTGTCGCCGATGAAGACCTGCCCGCCCAGGCCCACGATGGCCTGGTCGGCACGCCCGTGGCCGTAGGCCTCGAAGCGCCGGCGGTAGATGCCGACCATCTTGGCCGTGTGCTCCTTGTTCCAGAAGATGTTGTTGTGGAAGAAGCCGTCGCCGTAGTAGGCGGCCTGTTCGGCGATCTGCGGCGAGCGGATGGATCCGTGCCACACGAAGGGCGGGACGTCGTCAAGCGGCCACGGGGTGGACGTGAAGCCCTGCAGGGGCGTGCGGAACTTGCCCTGCCAGGTCACGGAGCGCTCGCGCCAGAGGCGGCGCAGCAGGTGGTAGTTCTCCACGGCCAGCGGGATGCCCTGGCGGATGTCCTTGCCGTACCACGGGTAGACCGGGCCGGTGTTGCCGCGCCCGAGCATCAGGTCGTTGCGCCCGCCCGACAGGTGCTGCAGGAAGGCGTACTCCTCGGCGATCTTGACCGGGTCGTTGGTGGTGATCAGCGTCGTGGAGGTCGACAGCAGGATGCGCTCGGTCTTGGCCGCGATGTAGGCCAGGTGCGTCGTCGGTGAGGAGGGCACGAAGGGCGGGTTGTGGTGCTCGCCGGTGGCGAAGACGTCGAGGCCGACCTCCTCGGCCTTGAGCGCGATCTTCGTCATCGCCTCGATGCGCTCGCCCTCGGTGGGGGTGCGCCCGGTGGTGGGGTCCTCGGTGACGTCTCCGATGGTGAAGATGCCGAACTGCATGGTGGGGCTCCTGACTCTGATTGCTCGGGCGGGCGGTCGCGTCGGCCGGTCCCGTCGGTCGGACCGGCTGGTCCCGCCGGGCTGTTCCCGCCGGGTTCGGCCGGCGGGACTGCTCCCGGGGTCCGGCCCCGTCGGACTGGTCCGTGGGCCGACGCCGGCCGCCGCTAACTGACTGTACGGAGTGCTTCCGTGGTTGAAGGTTTCGTCGGGTGTCTTTGATTCACGGGGAGTGACACTGTCCGCCACTCTATGACATGTCAACAAACTGTGTGGGGCGGGTATTCCCGGGCGCGTCAGGCGAGGTTCGTCGGCGCCGCGCGCGCCGGGAGGGAGGTCCGTGTGTGCGCCGGACGCGCCGCGCCTGTGCCCGGGGCAGACGCCGCGCCTGTGCGCGGCGGGGGAGCACCGGGGCGTCGGAAATCGACCCCGGGCGCGGCGGGCGACCTCCGGTGGGCAGGCGGATGGATGCGCGGTAGTTCGCCACGCCGGCGGGCACCGCGCACGTAGGGCCTGTGCGCAGTGGGGGAGCACCGGGGCGTCGGAAATCGAGCCCGGGCGCCGTGGCAGAATCTTGTCCATGTCGCAGCGCACCTTCACCTCCGTCGAGCTTCAGACCCTGCTGGGGCGTGCCGATGAGGTGACGGCCGTGGCGAGGGAGTCCCGGGAGGCCGCCGAGTGGCTCGCCGGCTGGGTGTCCTCGCCGCGTGCGGCGGACCTCAACAGCGCGTACCTGCGCGACTCCGACACCGGTGAGTGGATATGCTTTCTCACCCCGTGGGCGCTGACGTGGCCGGACGGCTTCTACGCCGTCCAGGAGGCCAACGCGGATCCGGGGCTCGCCGAGGCGCTGCTCGCACTCATCGACGACGCCGGGGAGGTCCCCGAGCTCCGCAAGCGGGCGAAGAAGGCCGCGCCCGGCTTCTTCGGCCGGCTCTTCGGCGGCGGGCGCGTCGACGCCGCCCGGGAGGCCGCCGCGGAACTGGAGAGCGTGCTCGGCGGGATCGACTCCAGCGGCGCCCTCGTGCGCGCCCGCGAGGCGCTCGACCGGATGCACACGGCCACCGAGCTGCAGCGGGAGGGCGTGCACCTCTTCCCGGGCTCGCACGGGACCCCCAACCGCTACCTGAAGGCCGCGCGCGAGGCGGTCAAGGACGCGCTCAACGGGCACTTCGGCACCTCGGGGCCGGTGGGCCTTGACCCCTTCGACCCGGGGCCGGTCGCCGCGGTGCTCGAGCGGGCGCGGGCCGCGCGTGACGACCCGTTCTCCGAGGCCACGCTGCGCACGCAGCTCGAGCGGATCCTCGCCGAGCGCGGCCGGGTCGAGGCCGAGCAGCTGCTGGACGGCATGCCGCTGGAGACGCTGCGCGAGGTCACCGCCGACCGGCTGCGCATCTCCGGGCTGCCCGAGGCCGGTGTGAAGACCGTCGGCGACGTGCGCCGCGCCCACGCCGGCCAGCTGCGCCAGATCCCCGGGATCGGTCAGCGCTCCGCCGACCGGCTCAAGGCCGCGGCCGAGACGCTCTTCTCCGAGGCCGCCGCCGAGCCCCGCCGCGACATCGGCACCGAGCGGACCCGCTACGCCGTGCAGCTGGTCAACGTCCTGGCGCGCTATGACGCCCTGCCGGACCTCGACGAGGAGCAGCAGGCGCGGCGCAGGCGCCTCTTCGAGATCGCCGACCTGTCGAGGAACTGGAGTGTGGCGGCAGGCGACCCCGACCGGTGGGCGGTGGCGTACTCGGGCGGGGAGAAGAGCAACGAGACCTACGCGCGCTTCCGCCGCGACATCGCCTGGGCGCAGGCCAACCCGCAGGTGCTCGACACCTTCCGGGGACTGACCGTGACGGTGAACCCGTGGGCCGACTACGAGCGCCGGCCCGCGCACTACCAGGGGCTGCTCGCCGACCTGCTGGGCAACCAGAAGACCGGCGGCGAGGACCTCGACGCCGACACGCTCGCCGCGATTCGCGCGCTGCGCCTCGACCGCACCTTCCTGAACCCCGACCTGCACCTGCGCGGCTACCAGTCCTTCGGCGCGCGCTTCGCGGTGGTGCAGAAGAAGACCGTCCTCGGCGACGAGATGGGCCTGGGCAAGACGGTCCAGGCGATTGCCGCGGCGGCGCACGTGGCCGCCGTCGACGGGGTGGCGCGCACCCGCGTGCTCGTCGTCTGCCCGGCCTCCGTGGTGGTCAACTGGGAGCGCGAGATCAAGAACTTCACCGACGGGCTGCCCGTCTTCCGCGCCCACGGCGCGGTCAAGGAGGACCTCGTGGACGCCTGGCGCAGCGAGGGCGGGTTCTGCGTGGTGACTTACGACGGCGCGCGCACCATGGCCTCGCGGCTCGGCGCGCCGGAGTTCGTGGTCGTCGACGAGGCGCACATGATCAAGAACCCGCGGGCGCAGCGCTCCCGGGCGGTCGCGCGCCTGGTGGACACGGCGGCGCACGCGCTGCTGATGACGGGCACCCCGCTGGAGAACGCCGTGGAGGACTTCGAGAACCTCGTCGGCTACATCGCCCCGGAGCTCGACGTGGCGGACCTCTCCGCCCGCGAGTTCCGGCGCCGTATCGCGCCGGTGTACCTGCGGCGCAACCAGGACGACGTGCTCGACGAGCTGCCGCAGAAGACCGAGACGATCGACTGGATCGACCTCAACGACGAAGACCGCCGGCACTACCTCGAGGCCGTGCGCGAGGGCGGCTGGATGGCCATGCGGCGCGCGCCCATGACCACGCCCGTGGGCGTGCCGGCGAAGTTGGAGCGTCTGCGCGAGATCGTCGACGAGGCCGCCGAGGCCGGGCGCAAGGTGCTCATCTTCTCGTTCTTCCTCGACGTGCTGGGCCGGCTGGAGGAGGAGCTCGGTAAGACTGTCGTGGGCACGGTGGACGGCTCGGTGGTCGCGGCGAAGCGGCAGGACCTCGTCGACCAGTTCGCCGCCGTGGACGGGCCCGCGGTGCTGCTCGCCCAGATCACCGCCGCGGGTGCGGGGCTGAACATCCAGGCCGCCAGCGTGGTCATCCTCGTCGAGCCTCAGGTCAAGCCCTCCATCGAGGCGCAGGCGATCGCACGCGCCCACCGCATGGGGCAGACGTCCACGGTGCTGGTGCACCGGCTGGTCGCCGACGACACCGCCGACGAGCGGCTCCTGGAGATCTTGGGGCAGAAGACCAAGGTCTTCGACGCCTACGCCCGGGAGTCGGAGTCGGCGCGCGTGCACGACGCGGTGGACGTCTCCGAGTCGCAGCTGGCCGAGGAGATCATCGCGGCGGAGCGCAAGCGGTGGAATGTCGGTGGGGAGGCCGAGGGGGACGCCGGGGACACCCGGGAGTCCAAGGGGGACACCGGGGGAGAGGCCTAGGGACGGCCAGCGCGCCGGGCCGGCGTCACGCCAGGTTCGATTACTGGTGATTACCGGTGGGGCGCTCAGGCGCTGAACAGTGTGGGCTCGTCGCCGGGCCAATCCTCTCCGCCGCCGTCCCCGTCGTCGAAGTTCAGCGGGGCGGCGTAGTGGGTGTCCTCGGGCTCGTCGAACCCGGCCCCGGCGGGGTGGCCCGCTGCGGCTCCAGAGCCGGGTCCGCCCGCGTCCTCGGACTCCTCGGAGTACTTCTCGGCGAGGTAGTCCTCGTAGTCCGCCATCCAGGACTCATCCGGGTCCGCGGGCACACCGGTCCCGTCGAATCCTCCACCGTCCTGGGGCACAGAGCTCCCGTCAGGTCCGGCACCGTCCTGGAGCACAGAGCTCCCGTCAGATCTGGCACCGCCTCGGGGCACACCGGCCCCGTTGGGGTCTCGCCCGGCTGCGGGCGCACCGCTCCCGTCGGTCGGGTGTGTGGTGTCGTTCCCGGACTCGCTGTCCAGGTGTTCGTACTTGCGCCGGATCCGTTCGCCAGCGGAGAAGTCTGCCCGCTGCGTCCGGTTGATCGTCACACCGGAGGTGTCCGAGGACGCGGCCGGCGGGGTGTGGCCCATCCGCCCGGTCTCCGGGTCCCGCGCGGACCAGCCGCGTGAGGCCTGCATGTCGCGTTTGTCGTTGTTGTCCCTGTGGTGTTCCTTGCACCGGAACGTCAGGTTGTTGATGTCCGTGGGGCCACCGTCGCTGTGGGGCCAGTCGTGGTGGAGCTCAACCAAGTCGGCGGGCGCGGTACAGCCCGGGTACGAGCACACTCCTTCCGCGGCGAACAGCGCGACCTTCTGCATGAAGTTCCCCAGTCTCCGGGCCCTGCCGGCGTAGAGCGGATTGCCCGCGGTGTCGTGCAGGACGAGGTAGTCGTAGGGTTTCGCCTTGATCTTCATCAGCTCGAAGAGCGAGAGGTCGATTCCGGTGTTCGTCGGGTGCCTCCTCATGAAGGCCCTCCGCGCCTTGGCCGGGTCCGTCTCGACGTCGGCGCCGGCCTGCATGATCTCGTCGGCGTCGTCGGCGACGAGCGAGAGGACGATCGCGGCGTTGCCGGTGTCTTCCGTCTTGCCGGCGGCGTAGGCGCTGAGCACGTGGTGCAGGAGGTCCGCGTACCGCTCGGCGCGGCGGCGCCGGTCGGGCCCGTTGCGCTTGGCACGGGAGGCGGCGACCCCGTCCGGGTCCAGACCGGGGATGCCCAGTTCGAGAATGTCGGCGTCGGCGTCGTCGTCCTTGGGGCGGTCGAAGCCCGGGGTCGCGCCGGCCATGAGATGCTTCAGGAGCGCGGCCGTCGAGGCGGGCAGGTAGCCCTTGATGTGCACGCCGCCGTCGGCCTGCTGCTTCGAGACCCACAGCCAACGCTTCTTGAAGGCAGCCAGCGGGTCACCGGATTCCAGGTTGGCCTCGGCGACGCGGTTGCGGATCCAGTCGCGCAGATCCTCCGGCGAGCGGTTGTCGGCCTCCTCGATCGCGCGGCGGCGCAGCTCCTCGGCGCCGACCTTGGCCTCGTCGAGCAGGTTCTTCAGCTCGTTGTTGATGATGCGCAGCTTCTCGGCGGCGAGCTTCTTCTCGCGGGCGCGGCGGTTGGCCTCCCGGCGGTCGCCCTCGGCCTGCCGGCGACGTTCCTCCGCCGCCCGGCGCTCGGCCTTCTCGCGCTCGAGACGCTCCTGCTCCTGGCGCCTGCGCTCCTCGCGTTCCCGCTCGGCACGCTCACGCTTCTCACGCTCGCGCTCAGCGCGCTCGCGCTCGGACTCGGCCTCGTCGGCGGGCCCGCTGCCGGGAGCCTCAGAGGACCAGTCGTCGCCGTCGCCGGGCGCGCCGTCGGGGCCCAGATCCTCGCCGGCGCCGGGAACTCTTCCGGCACCGGAATCCGCACCGACGCCGTCAGCGCCAGAGCCTGAGGCAGCACCTGCATCGGCGCCGGGCACACTACCGGTACCGGAATCCGCGCCGTTACCGAGGCCAGTGCCATCACCGGCGTCAGTGTCGGGCTCTGGGGCCGGCGTCGGGTCCGGTGCCGCCGCGGGGCGGGCCGGACCGTAGGTGTTCTCGGCGCCGTCGACGCGGGCGCGGGCTTCAGCACGCGAGAGGTCGAAGACCTCCGCCAGGAACAGGTCCACCCGCGAGGTGCCCGTCAGGTTGCCGGCGTGGTGCACTCCGGCCAGGTGTGCGACCGTGTGATCGATGACGGTCTTCGAGCCCATCGCCTTCTCGAGGTTGACCAGCGAGGGCAGCATGTCCTGGAACTCGCGGGCCTTGACGGAGGTGTCGATGAGCTCGGAGACCTTCTCCATGTCGCTTGAGATCCGCCCGATAAGGGAGTTGACCTCGCGGACGCGCGCGGAATCCGGTCCGTCGGGGTTGAGTGCGGTCGCGGTGGTCATCGGGTCACCTCCCTGGGCCCTGATCCCGGGGGGCCTGCTACCGGCCAGTCGATCCCCCCGTGCTTTCCGTTCTGACCATCATGTTATGCGAATGTATGTACGAATGCAAGGGTGAGGCATGGAAAGATGGCCACGTGCGAAGTGATATGTGTCACATGATCTCGGTTGGTGGTGTTGACCAGGTCCGGCTAGCCAGTTCCGGCCAACCCGGTCCGGCCAACCAGGTCCGTCCAACCAGGTCCGTCCAACCAGGTCCGGCTAGCCAGGTCCGTCCAACAAGTTCCGGCTAGCCAGGTCCGTCCAACCAGGTCCGGCCGATCGGTGGTGCGCCGCGAGGCGCACCACGCACGCCACGCGCTATTCACACCGCGCGCCATTCACACCGCGCGCCCACGCGCGCAATACGCACCACGCACCCACGCGCGCAATACGCACCACGCACCCACGCGCACAGACGCACCCACCCGCACAGACGCGCCGACGCGCACCACCGGGACGTCGGAAATTGACGGCCTAAGCGTCCAGCACGCGGATGAGTTCCGCCAGGTCGGAGGCGGTGACGATGCGCAGCGGCGTCTGGTGCGGCCGGCCGTGCTCGGTGATGACGGCGGCGCGGGGGACGTGGCCCTCGCCGTCGACCTCGACGAGGCGGTCGACGGTCTCCTGGGCGCCGACGTCGCGCGGCAGGAAGATGGCGCGCCGCTCGCCGGAGGCTCGGGGGCCGGCCATGACGTCGGCGACCGTGGCCGAGGCGAAGTCCGGCGTCCCGTCGCCACCGGGACTCCCCGAACCGTCCAGCACCCCGTGGTGCGTGGCGAACCACCGCGCGATCTGGTCCGTGGTCAGAAGTCCCTGGAACTTGCCCTGGTCGTAGACCGGGAACTGCGAGATGCCGGTCGTGTCGATGAACTCGAGGACGTCGCTCAGGGCGTCGTTACCCGCGAGCTTCTGCACCTGGTGCGTGCCCAGTACCGACAGCGCGAGCGGCGGGTCGAGGATCAGGTCGCGGATCGCGCGGATCGACTCGACCGTCGAGGCCAGCGGGTCGGCGATGGGGGTCAGGCCCTCGTAGGTGCCGTGGCTGATGGCGTTGCGCAGCTCGGCGTAGTCGCGCAGCTGCTCGGCGTGCGGCGCGGAGATGAGGTGCTTCTTCTCGGCCAGGCCGACCATCCACTTGAAGCTGTCGCTGCGCTTGGCGTTGAGTGCCTCGCGCAGGTGGTCCTCGATGTCGTTGAAGGCGGCGAGGAACGCGGCGGCGCGCCGGCCCTCACCGTTGCTGTCCGCGGTGCTGTCCATGCAGGCCATGGTATGCGCGCTTGACGACGCCCGCGCGGCCCGGCGCGGGCGCTTCCGTTCCGGCCGGCGCGTGCTGGCGTGCGCCGCGGGTGAAGATGTGTCCGGCGCGTGTCGGCGTGTGCGGCGCGCGTCGGCTGTGCGGCTACCGCGCGCCGCGCGACGCGGTCATGCGCCCGTGCTCGAGGAGGAGCTCGACGAGTTCTTCGGTGACGTCCGGGTCCAGCTCGCGCACGCCCGGCACCGGCGGGCGCGAGACGACCGTGAGCCGGGTGATGAACTGGTCCGGCGTCAGCGAGGCCGGCATCAACCCGTGCTCGTGGGCCAGCTCCAGCATCCTGCCCATGTTCTCCCGGGTGCGCACGCGGACGTCGTGGAGCTCGTCGGGCAGCTCGGCCAGGTGTTCCGGAGCCAGCGCCGGCACCAGCGTGCCCAGGCCCATGTCGACCAGGTGGTGGACGTAGCCGTCCCAGGCCGCGCGCGGGTCCTCGGCGAAGTGCGCCATCGTCTCCTCCTGGTGGGCCGCCGCGCGCTCGAGCAGGGTGAGCGCGGCCGCCCAGGCCAGGTCCTGGCGGTCGGTGAAGTTGCGGTAGACGGTGGCGATGCCGACGCCGGCCTCCCGGGCGATCCGCTCGAGCGTGACCTCGCCGGGGTTGGTGGTGCGCCACAGCTCGCACGCCGTGTCGATGATGCGGCGTCGGCGCTCGCGGGCGTCTGAACGCATCCCTGCCATCCTCTCCTCGAAAACCTCGGTCCCGTGGCCTCCGCCGCGCGCCGCGTGGCCCGGGGCGGCCCGGCACGTGATCTGACACGTGGCCCGGCACGTGATTCTGACACGTGGCCCGCCACGTGACCTGACACGCGCGGGACGTCGTCCGATCCACGCGCCACGTCGCCCGGCCCGTGAGTTGACAGCGCGGCGCCGGTGGAAGCACTATCATCAGGATAGCAAGTGATAGTAGAACCTCCGCTTCCGGGGTTTGCGGCCCGGAAGCGCCCAGAACCAGGGGGAAATGTGGCAGACGCACACAGCGTGCGGCGCACCGGCGCCGCAGATCCCGCCGGTGCCGTGGGGCGTACCCGGGTCACCGGTCCCGCCGACGAGACCGTCGAGATCGACCTGGACCCGCGGCCCGACGACGCCCTCGGGCCCGTCGAGAACCCGGTCATCGAGGCCCACGACCTCTCCGTCGCCCGCGACGCCGAACCCGTCAACTTCACCGTGGGGGAGGGGCTGACCGTGCTGCGCAACCTGCGCGAGCACAACACCACCGCCCTCTCGCTGACCCTTGCCGGGCGGCGCCGCGCCGTCGACGGCGAGGTGCTCATGCGCCGCGACGCAGGCCGCGACGGGCGCCGCAACAGGGGGCGCGACGAGCGCCGTGATGAGGGCGGCCACGAGTCCGGCCGCGGCGGCTTCGGCCACACCGGCGCCCGCGAACGCTTCCGCCGCGTGGCGCTGGCCGGCGTGCCCGAGACCGACTCGCTCGAGCGGCAGGTCCCCGTGCGCGAGTCCATCCGCGAGCAGGTCGCCTGGGCGCTGCCGTTCTACCGGCACGCCCCGCGCGACATCATGGCCCACCCCTACGTCACCCGGTGGTCCGGCGTGCTCGGCCTCGAGGACCTCGACCCCGCCACGCCCGCCGGCGAGATCGACGTGGAGACCCGCCTGACCGTGCGCGTGATGCTCGCACTCATCGCGCGCCCCGACGCCGACCTGCTCATCGTCGACGACATCGACCAGCTGCGCGACATGGACCTGCGCGCGGAGATGCTCGAGCGCCTCGTCCGCCTCGCCGAGGAGCTGCCCGTCATCGCGCACACCGTCAACGACGGCGCGCCCGAGGGGGCGCGCTTCCTCGACGTGCGCCGCGACGTCGGCGAGTACCACGCCGCCGCCAACCGCCGGGCGGCGACGGATGCGCGCGCCGGCGACCGGGGCGACGTCGGCAAGAACGGCGCGCAAGGGGCGCAGGACGCACCTACGGCCGACCGACGCGACGTCGGCAAGCGCGGCGTGCAGGACGCACAGGACGCACCCACGGCTGACCGACGCGACGTCGGCAAGCACCACGCAGACATCCGCACTGAAGGAGAGGAGCGCCGATGATCCCCGCACTGCTGCACACCGGCACCGAGATGCGGCGCTTCGGCCGCGGCATGCTGCCGCCGATCGCGCTGGTGACCATCATGTGCCTGCCGCTGATCTTCGGCGGGCTGTTCGTGTGGTCGTACTTCGACCCGATCGGCAGGATGGACCAGCTGCCCGTCGCGCTGGTCAACTCCGACGAGGGCGCGAAGGGCCCCGACGGCAAGGAGCTCAACGCCGGCGACCAGGTCGTCGACGAGCTGATGAAGCAGAAGCCGCTCGACTTCAAGGAGACCTCCGCGCAGGAGGCGCTCGACGGCGTGGTCGAGGGCGACTACTACTTCGCCGTGGAGATCCCCACCGACTTCTCCGCCGCCGCGACCAGTGTGACCAGCGACAACCCGCGCTCGACCACGCTGAACGTCGCGTTCAACAACGCCAACGGCTTCATCCCGACCATGCTGGGCAACGCCGCCACGCAGGTCATGGTCAACACCATCTCCGGGGTGGTGGGCACCCAGATCACCGACCAGATGCTCGTCGGCTTCTCCACCATCGGCGAGGGCATGGACGCCGCCGCCGACGGCGCTGGCCGCCTGCACGAGGGCGCCGGCACGGCCGAGGAGGGCGCCGGCAAGCTCGCCGACGGCTCCGGCACGCTCGAGCAGAACCTCGACAAGGCCCACGACGGCGCGGCGAAGCTCGCCGACGGCGCGCACACCCTCGACGAGGGCATCGGCACCGCCCACGACGGCGCGACGAAGCTGGCCGACGGGCTGACCCGTCTGGACGCGGCCACCGCGATGCTCGGCGACGGCGCCGGGCAGATCTCCGGCGGCGTGGACAAGATCTCCGGGGTTGCCGACCAGCTGGCCGGCGCCCAGGACAACCTCGCCGCCCCGCTGGTCAACGCCGCGACCCAGCTGCGCGCCTCCGGGGTGCCGGGCGCGGCGCAGCTGGCCGACCAGCTCGACGCGGCCGTGGCCGACCTTTACGCCAAGGGGCTCAACCCCGAGCTGACCGGGCAGATCCACCAGCTGCGCGACGGCGCGGCCCAGCTCGCGGGCCAGCTGGGCGACCCGGCCAGCGAGTACCGCTCCGGCGTCTCCCAGGCCGTCTCCGGCTCGCAGCAGCTGGCCGGCGGCCTCGAGCGTCTCAAGGACGGCTCCTCGCGGCTGACGGTGGGCGCCGACCAGCTCGCCGACGGCACCAGCAAGCTCGCCGCGGGCTCGCGCCAGCTGACCGTCGGCGCGGGATCGCTGCGCGACGGCCTGGTCGAGCTCGACGACGGCTCCGGCGAGCTGGCCCTGAAGATCACCGACGGCGCCGGCAAGGTCCCGCGCCAGGAGGGCGAGAACCGCGAGAAGGCCGCCGAGGCCGGCGGCAACCCGGTGCGTCGCCTGCTGACCGCCCAGGACCTGACCCCCTTCGGCGTGGGCCTGGCGCCGTTCTTCATCTCGCTGGCGCTCTTCGTCGGCGCGACCATCATGTTCATGGTGCTGCGCCCGGTCCAGCAGCGCGCGCTCGACTCCGGCGTCGCGCCGTTCCGCGCGGTGCTGGCCAGCTACCTGCCGGCGCTGACCGTCGGCGTGGGCCAGGCGACGCTGATCTGGATCGTGCTCGAGGGGCTCATCGGGCTCGACGCCGCCCACCCGTTGGGCCTGTGGGTGTCGATGTGCTGCGTCTCAGCGGTATTCGTCGCGGTCACCCAGGCCATCAACGCGGTGGTGGGCGCCACGGCCGGCCGCGTGATCTGCCTGATGTTCATGGCCCTGCAGCTGGTCTCCTCGGGCGGGCTCTACCCGCCGGAGACGCAGCCGAAGTTCATCCAGCACGTCCACTCCTGGGACCCGATGCGCTTCACGGTCGACATCTTCCGCGAGGTCATCATCGGCACCGACGTGCCCGGCTCCACGGCGGCGAACCCGCGGCCGGTGCAGGCCGTCCTCGCCCTGCTGCTGGTGCTGGCGATCGCGTGGACGCTGTCCTCGATCTCCGCGTGGCGCGGGCGCATCATCATGCACAAGGACCTGCACCCCGAGCTCACCGTGTGAGCCCGCCGGCGTCAGATTGACGACGCCCCGGTGGTTACCGCGGGCGGGAGCACCCGTGGGGCGGGGCGCGGCGTGCGCCCCGCCCTTCGCCGTCAGAAGAGTCCCGTCGCCTGCGGGTCGTAGGAGACGAGCACGTTCTTGACCTGCTGGTAGTGGCTGAGCGCCATCAGGTGGGTCTCGCGTCCGATGCCGGACTCCTTGTATCCGCCGAAGGCCGCGTGCGCCGGGTAGTTGTGGTACTGGTTCACCCACACCCGGCCGGCGTGGATGGCGCGCGCGGCGCGGTAGATGGTCATCGACTGCCGCGACCACACCCCGGCGCCGAGGCCGTAGTTGGTGTCGTTGGCGATCGCCACGGCCTCGTCGAAGTCGCGGAACGTCGCCACCGAGAGCACCGGGCCAAAGATCTCCTCGCGGAAGATGCGCATCGAGTTGTCGCCGAGGAAGACCGTCGGCTCGACGTAGTAGCCGCCCTCGGTGCCCTCGGGCTGCGCGGCCTTCCCGCCGATGAGCGTCTTCGCACCCTCGGAGGGGCCGACGTCGAGGTAGCCGCAGATCTTGTCCATCTGCTCCTGCGAGGCCTGCGCGCCCATCATCGTGTCGGTGTCCAGCGGGTTGCCGGTGCGGATCTGGCGGACGCGCTCGACGCCGAGCTCGAGGAACTCGTCGGCGATCGACTCGTGGACCAGCGCGCGCGACGGGCAGGTGCACACCTCGCCCTGGTTGAGGGCGAACATGGCGAAGCCCTCGACGGCCTTGTCCCGGAAGGCGTCGTCGGCGTCCATGATGTCGGGGAAGAAGATCGAGGGTGACTTGCCGCCCAGCTCCAGGGTGACCGGGATGATCTTGTCCGCCACGGCCCGGTTGATCATCTTGCCCACCTCGGTCGAGCCGGTGAAGGCGATCTTGCCGATGCGCTCGGAGCCCGAGAGCGCCGCGCCGGCCTCCTCACCGAGACCGTTGACGATGTTGAGCACGCCGTCGGGGACGATGTCCGCGATCAGCTCCGCGACCAGCAGGATCGACGCCGGGGTCTGCTCGGCCGGCTTGAGCACCACGGCGTTGCCGGCGGCCAGGGCGGGCGCGAGCTTCCAGGAGGCCATGAGGATGGGGAAGTTCCACGGGATGATCTGCGCGACCACGCCGATCGGCTCGTGGAAGTGGTAGGCGACGGTGTCGTGGTCGATCTGGCTGGTGCGGTCCTCCTGGGCGCGCAGCGCACCCGCGAAGTAACGGAAGTGGTCGACGGCCAGCGGCAGGTCCGCGGCGAGCGTCTCGCGCACCGCCTTGCCGTTGTCCCAGGTTTCGGCGACGGCGAGGGCCTCGAGGTTCTCCTCGATGCGGTCGGCGATGCGCAGCAGCACGTTCGCGCGCTCGGCCGGGGAGGTGCGTCCCCAGGCGTCCTTGGCGGCGTGCGCGGCGTCGAGCGCGGCCTCGACGTCCGGCGCGGTCGAGCGCGGCACCTCGCAGAAGACCCTGCCGGTCACGGGGCTGATGTTCTCCAGGTAGCGGCCCTCGGCGGGCGGCACCCACTCGCCGCCGATGAAGTTCTCGTAGCGGGGCCGGAAGTTGACGACGGCACCCTCGGTGCCGGGATTCGCGTAGACGGTCACGGTCGGCGTCCTTTCGGTAGGGGCGGAAAGTTGTTTCGTGAACAACAGGTGTGACCGCCGACACTACCGAAAGATTGACGACGTCGCGCCGGCCCCGCGGCGTGCAGCCGCCCGCGCGGTGCGTGGCCGCCCGGAGCGGCGGGTGCCCGCGCCCCGCGGGGACGCTGGCGCCCTGCGCGGACGCTTACGCCTTGCGCACCGAGTACAGGCGCTTGTTGACGAACTCGTCCATGCCGACCGGTCCGAGCTCGCGGCCGTAGCCCGAGCGCTTTACCCCGCCGAAGGGCATGTCCTCCGACTCCGGGGCGGCGCCGTTGACGCCGGTCATGCCCGCGCGCAGCTTCGCACCGACGGCCTCGGCGCGGCCGGGTTCGGTGGCGTAGACCGTCGAGCCGAGCCCGTACTGGGTGTCGTTGGCCAGCTCGAGGGCCTCCTCGTCGCTCTCGACGCGGAAGATCGTGATGACCGGGCCGAAGAACTCCTCGTAGTAGATGTCGCTGCCGCGCGGGACGTCGGTGAGCACGGCGGGGGAGACGTAGAAGCCGTCGCCGAAGGCGCCCTCGACCAGGCGTTCGCCGCCGATGCGCAGCTGCGCGCCGGCCGAGACCGCGCGGGTGAGCTGCTCCTCGATGGTGTCGGCGGCCTTCCGCGAGGACAGCGGGCCGTAGGTGTCCTCCTCGCCGTCGGCCGGGTCGCCCGGGCTGAGTGCCGCGACGCGCGCGATGACGGCGTCGACGAAGCGGTCGTAGATGTCCGCCGAGACGATGATGCGCTTGTTGGAGTTGCAGGCCTGGCCGGCGTTCTCGAGGCGCACGCCCACCGCCTTGGCGGCGTCCTTCTCGATGTCGTCGCTCGACAGCAGGATCCACGGGTCCGAGCCGCCGAGCTCGAGGACGGCCTTCTTGAGGTGACGGCCGGCCTGCTCGGCCACGGCGGCGCCGGCGCGCTCGGAGCCGGTCAGCGAGACCCCCTGGATTCGGGGGTCGGCGATGATCTCGCTGACCTGCTCGTGGCCGGCGAAGATGTTGCGGTAGACGCCCTCGGGCACCCCGGCCTCGCGCAGCGCGGCCTCGATGGCGAGCGCGCAGCCGGGCGTCGACTCGGCGTGCTTGAGCAGGATGGTGTTGCCCAGGACCAGGTTCGGCGCGACGAAGCGGGCGACCTGGTAGAGCGGGTAGTTCCACGGCATGATGCCCAGCAGCGGGCCGACGGGCAGGTGCTGGAGCACGGTGCGCTCCTTGTCGGTGTCGGAGAGGACCTGCTCAGCGGCGAATTCGGGGCCGTGCTCGGCGTAGTAGGCGAAGATGTCGGCGGCCAGCTCGGCCTCGCCGGCGGCCTCGGGTGCGGGCTTGCCCATCTCCCGGGTGACCTGGGCGGCGAGCTCGTCGCCGCGCTCGCGCAGCACCTCGGACACGCGGCGGGCGACCTCGGCGCGCTCCTCGATCGGGCGCGCCGCCCAGGAGCCGAAGGCCTCGTCGGCGGCGGCCAGGGCGGCGGAGAGGTCCTCGGCGGTGATGTGGGGGTATTCGTCGAGGAGCTCACCGGTGGTGGGGTTGACCGAGCGGTAGGCGGGTGCGTTCACGTGCTCTTTCCTTTCCGTGGTGTTGCGGGTACGGTCGCGGCTGGGGCATGGCGTTCGGTGACCGGTTTCACAACCACGATAGACATGTAACCGAAATTTGGCCCTGACAATCGGGGACTTAACTGGCAACGGATGCCAAATGCCTGTCGGGCTATGTATCGTTGTTGCCTGAATAAAAACGCGGCCGGACGGCCGTGACGCGATACGAGACAGTCGGTGTTCACCGACGGGTAAGGAGGGGTGATGAGCGCACGTAAACGTCGGCGCGGACGGCCCCCGGGCCTGACCCGGAAGGTGATCGGCGCGGCGGCGATGGAGATCGTCGAGGCTGACGGCGCTTCCGCGCTGACCATGGTCCGGCTCGCCGAGAAGCTGGGGGTGGCCCCGTCCGCCCTCTACAACCACATCTCGGGCAAGGACCAGCTGCTCGTCTTCGTCCAGGACGAGGTTCTCTCCCGGGTCGACACCTCCGCCCTCGCGGAGCTCGCGCGGACGGTGCGCGCCGACGGTGCGAGACCGGCCGGGCGGGATCGGGGGCTCCCGGAAAACCACGGGCTTTCCCGTGCCGCCGGGGACACCGGTTCCGCCGACGCCCCGCGGTCCCGCGGGAAGCAGCTGCGCGCCGCGCTCGAGCACTGGGCGCGGTCCTACCGCACGGTGCTGGCCGAGCAGCACGAGCTGATCCCCCTGATCGCCACGCTGCCGGTGGCCGGCTCGCCGAACATCCGGAACATGTACGAGGTCGTCGCCCGTGCCATGCTCGCCGGCGGCATCCCGGACCACGACGTCGTGCCGGTCATCGTGGCCTTCGAGAACTTCCTCTTCGGTGCCGCGATGGACTACAACGCCCCGCCGACGATCTTCACCGCCGGCCCGGGCGACGTGGTCACCCCGGCCTTCGCGCGCGTGCTCGACGCCTACACCGGCGTCATTGACGGGGGAGCGGCCGCCACCGGGCGCTCCGAGGCCCCCGCGGACCCCGGGGAACTGATCGACGACAGCTCCGCGGCCGCCGCCGGCCTGGCCGGCCAGGTCGAGGACCTCGAGTCAGCCATCGAGGGCGCGCGTAACCCCTACGCCGCGGTGCCCGTAGAGTGGGGCCTCGGGCGGCTGCTCGACGGCGTGGAGCAGATCGTCGAGGACGCCGAGGGCTGACGCCTTCGCGGCGGTGGCCGGGTCCCGTCCCGCGGTGGGAGGCCGGCCCCGCTGCACCGCCTCGGTGCTAGTCCCGCCGCACCGCGTGGGTGCTAACCCCGCCGCACCGACTAGGTGCTAACCCCGCCCCGCGCGGAGCTCCTGATACCCCTCGCCCCATTCGGCGAGCGCGTTGAGGACGGGGGAGAGGCTCGCGCCCAGCTCGGTCAGTTCATAGACCACGCGCGGGGGAACCTCGGGGTAGGCGGTGCGGGTCAGCAGGCCGTCGTCGGCCATCTCCCGCAGGTTCGTGGTGAGCATCTTCTGGCTGACGCCGTCGATGTTCGCCTTGAGCTCGCCGAAGCGCAGCGGCCCGCGCCGCAGCTCGCGCAGGATGAGCACCTTCCACTTCTTGCCGATGACCGCCAACGACGTCTCGACCGGGCACGCCGGCAGGTCTGAGGCGGCGATGCGCGTCGTCTTTGTGCCGGTTGAAGCCATGAGTTACCTCCGGGTGCCTCGGTTTCCATTTGCTGCCTAGTTACCAAAAGATACTACAGTCGCTTGACGACGGCGCGGGTACCCCACCTGCGCCGGTACAGAACGCACTGCGGGACGAGCCTCGCGAGAGAAGCAGGGTCGGCCGAGAGCAGTGCAGGCAGAGATCAGCGCAGTCAAAGAACCGTGCAAGACAGAAGGAGTTCAACCATGAAGTTCGCAGTCATCGGAGCGAACGGCAAGGCCGGTAGCCGCATCGCCGCCGAGGCCACCTCGCGCGGGCACGACGTCACCGCCGTGGTGCGTCGGGCCAACGAGTCCGAGGCGGCGCACGAGCTGCGCCGGGACGCAGCGGAGCTGACCGCCGAGGACCTCTCCGGCTTCGACGTCGTCGTCGACGCCCTGTCCTTCCCGCTCGACGCGCAGGACCAGCACGCGGCCACCGTGACCACCATCGCCGACGCCCTGGCCGGCACCGACACCCGCCTCATCGTCGTCGGCGGCGCGGGCAGCCTCTTCGTCGACGAGGCGCACTCGAAGATGCTCGCCGAGACCCCGGACTTCCCCGAGGCCTTCCTCCCGGTCGCCCGCGGCCAGATCCGCCAGCTCGAGGTGCTGCGCGGCCGTGAGGACGTCCGCTGGACGTTCATCAGCCCGGCCGCGGACTTCCGCGCCGACGGCGAGCGCACCGGCGAGTACGTCCAGGCCGGCGAGGAGTTCACCACCGACGCCGAGGGCGACTCGGCGATCTCCTACGCCGACTATGCCGTCGGTCTCGTCGACGAGGCCGAGGCCGACGGCGACGCCGCGCACGTCAACGAGCGCATCTCGCTGCGCTGGTAGTTCAGTTAGCGCCTAGCTCTGGTACGCGCCGCGGTCCAGCGTGTCGCACTGCGCCATCTCGCCGGAGTTGTAGCCGGCGAGGAAGGCCTCCTGGCGCTGCTGCGAGGAGCCGTGGGTGAAGGCCTCGGGGTTGACCTCGCCGCCGCTGCGGCGCTGGATGTTGTCGTCGCCGACGGCGCCGGCGGTCTCGACGGCGGAGGCCAGCTGGTCCTTCGAGATCGGCTCGAGGTCGCCGCCGTTCTCGGCGTCCGCGTAGTGGGCCCAGATGCCGCCGTAGCAGTCGGCCTGCAGCTCGATCTTCACCGCGTTCGAGTCCTCGCCGGGGTTCTCGTAGTCCGAGAGCCCGAGGGTGCCCTCGAGGTTCTGGATGTGGTGGCCGAACTCGTGGGCGACGATGTACTCCTGCGCCAGCGGGGCGTTCTCGCCGCCGAGCTGGCCGAGCTGTTCGAAGAAGGAGACGTCCAGGTACAGCGTCTGGTCGGCCGGGCAGTAGAACGGGCCGGTCTGTGCGGAGGCGAAACCGCAGCCGGTCTGCACCGAGTCGCGGAAGATCTCCACGCCCGGCTTCTCGTAGGTGATGCCGGCCTGCTCGGGCAGCACCTTGTCCCAGACCTCGTCGACCGAGTAGGCGGTGTAGAGCACGCGGCAGTCGTCGTGCTCGTTGGCGTCCGCGCCCGTCTCGCAGTGGTCGAGGTCGTAGGCCTGCGCGCCCTGCTCCGCCTGGCCCTGGTCGGCGCCCCCGCCGCCCAGACCGATGTCCGCCGGATTGCCGCCGAGGAGGAGGAAGAGGCCGACGAGCACCAGGCCGCCGAGCCCGCCGCCCACGGCGATACCGCCGCGGCGACCCCCGGAGGAGGTGCTCACTCGGTCGGTGCTGCGCTGGAGGTCACCACGGAAAGTCATGGACTGATCATGCCACACGCCCACTGCACGGGCGCGGCCGGCGGGAGGGTAAACTGTGCGGACGTATTCTGGCATCTTACGAGGAAAGGACGTGTGGCCTCGTGCTGCGCACTCATCTCGCGGGGGAACTCCGCAAAGACCACGCCGGTGAGACGGTCACCCTGACCGGTTGGGTGGCCCGTCGTCGCGACCACGGCGGCGTCATCTTCATCGACCTGCGCGACCGCTCCGGCGTCGCCCAGGTCGTCTTCCGTGAGTCGGAGGTCGCCGAGCGCGCCCACGACCTGCGCAGTGAGTACTGCATCAAGGTCACCGGCGTGGTCGAGGCCCGCCCCGAGGGCTCGGAGAACCCGAACCTGCCCTCCGGCGCCATCGAGGTCAACGTCTCCGAGCTGGAGATCCTCAATCCCTCGGCGGCCCTGCCGTTCCAGATCGACGACCCGTCCGCCTCCGGTGAGGTCGGCGAGGAGACGCGCCTGAAGTACCGCTACCTCGACCTGCGTCGCCACGACCAGCACGAGGCGCTGCGCCTGCGCTCCAAGGCCAACCACGCCGCCCGCGCCGTCCTCGACGCCCACGACTTCACCGAGATCGAGACCCCGACGCTGACGCGCTCCACCCCGGAGGGCGCCCGCGACTTCCTCGTGCCCGCCCGCCTGAAGCCGGGCAGCTGGTACGCCCTGCCGCAGTCCCCGCAGCTGTTCAAGCAGCTGCTGATGGTCGCAGGCATGGAGCGCTACTACCAGATCGCCCGCTGCTACCGCGACGAGGACTTCCGCGCCGACCGCCAGCCCGAGTTCACCCAGCTCGACATCGAGATGAGCTTCGTCGACCAGGAGGACATCATCGCCCTGGCCGAGGAGATCGTCACCGAGCTGTGGAAGCTCATCGGCTACGAGGTCAAGACCCCGATCCCGCGCATGACCTACGAGGAGGCCATGCGCCGCTACGGCTCCGACAAGCCGGACCTGCGCTTCGACATCGAGATCACCGAGTGCACCGACTTCTTCAAGGACACCACCTTCCGCGTGTTCCAGAACGAGTACGTCGGCGCGGTGGTCATGGACGGCGGCGCCTCGCAGCCGCGCCGTCAGCTCGACGCCTGGCAGGACTGGGCCCGCCAGCGCGGCGCCAAGGGCCTGGCCTACATCCTCGTCGGCGAGGACGGCGAGCTCTCCGGCCCGGTGGCCAAGAACATCACGGACGCCGAGCGCGCCGGCATCGCCGAGCACGTCGGCGCCAAGCCGGGCGACTGCATCTTCTTCGCCGCCGGCGAGACCAAGTCCTCGCGCGCCCTGCTGGGTGCCGCCCGTGGCGCCATCGCGGAGAAGCTGGGCCTGATCAAGGACGGCGACTGGGCCTTCACCTGGGTCGTCGACGCCCCGATGTTCGAGCCGTCCGCCGACGCGACCGCGTCCGGCGACGTCGCCCTGGGCCACTCCGCCTGGACCGCCGTGCACCACGCCTTCACCTCGCCGAAGCCGGAGTACCTCGACACCTTCGACAAGGACCCGGGCAGCGCGCTGGCCTACGCCTACGACATCGTCTGCAACGGCAACGAGATCGGCGGCGGCTCCATCCGTATCCACCAGCGCGACGTCCAGGAGCGCGCCTTCCAGGTCATGGGCATCACCGAGGAGGAGGCCCGCGCGAAGTTCGGCTTCCTGCTCGACGCCTTCGCCTTCGGCGCCCCGCCGCACGGCGGCATCGCCTTCGGCTGGGACCGCATCGTCAGCCTGCTCGGCGGCTTCGACTCCATCCGCGACGTCATCGCCTTCCCGAAGTCGGGCGGCGGCGTGGACCCGCTGACCGACGCCCCGGCGCCGATCACCGCGGAGCAGCGCCGCGAGTCCGGCATCGACGCCAAGCCGAAGAAGAAGGGCGGCCAGGACGACAAGGCCGCCGCGGCCGAGAAGAAGGCCCAGCCCGAGAAGTAGCAGTACACCGCGGTCCGGCCCGCTGACGCGGAGCCGGTCCCCACACCGACGCGCCGCCGGCCGCCCCAGGGCAGCCGGCGAACCGTTGCCCGCAGCGCGCGGCGGGAGGACAATGGAGTCCCCCCGCCGCGTTCTCGCGCGCGGGACGTGTGCAACACAAGGAGAAGTCCGCCCGTGCCCACCGAACCCAGAACCCCCGCAGTCCCGGACATCGAGGAGATCTGCAGATCCGCGGAGCGCCAGCTCGCCCGGCGCTTCGGCGGCACCCAGAAGATCACCGGCTCCGAGGAACTGCACGGTACGGGCAACTCGGTCGTGCTGCGCGTGCGGCTGGCGGCCAACCCCTTCCTCCAGGAACGCAGCCTGGTGGTCAAGTACATCCCGGTCACCGACGACGAGCTCGACGACGCCGCGCTCGTGCGCGAGATCGTGGCCTACCAGTTCACCACCTCGCTGCCCGAGGAGGCCCGACCCGGCCCGGTGCTGCTCGCCTACGACATCGACGAGCGCACCATCGTCATCTCCGACTCCGGCGACGGCGACACCTTCGCCGACCTGCTGGACACCGGCGATGCCGAGGATCGCCTCCAGATCCTGCGCAACCTGGGCCAGGCCCTCGGCCGCATGCACGCGGCGACCGCCGAGCGCGAGCAGGACTTCGAGACCCTGCGCACCCGGCTGGGGCGCACCTACCCGGACGCGGCCTCCGTCAACCGCTACCGCTCCACGGCCCACCGCTTCGTCATCGACCGCGGCATGGAGCTCATCCGCTCCGTCGGGATCACCGTCCCCGGTCCCGTCGAGGAGCTCGGCCGCGAGGCGGCCAAGCGTCTGCAGGGCGGGCGCCGCGCCTTCACCCCGATCGACCTCTCGCCCGACAACATCATCGTCGCCGGACGCACCCAGTTCCTGGACTACGAGTGGGCGGCCTTCCGCGACGTCGGCTTCGACCTGGCCTCGGTCATCTCCGGCTTCCCGGGCTTCTTGACCACCCGCCCGATCAGCGACGACGAGGCCGACGTCTTCGTCGACGCCTGGACGCACGAGGTCGACCAGATCTGGCCGACCGTGCGCGACGACCACGCCCTGCACGGCCGGCTCGTCACCGCGCTGCTCGGCGTGGCCCTGGCCGAGGTGGCCAACCTGCACTACGGCTCCTCGCACAACGTCGTCGACGCCGTCGCGGCCGCCGCCGGTGACGCCTCCATCGGGCGCTACCCGGAGGACGTCACCCCGGCCGAGCGCCTGCTGGCCGCCCCGGGCAGCCTCGACTTCTCGGACGCCGAGCTGATGCTGCGCCGCGACCTCTTCGAGACCTTCGAGGCGCTGGCCCGCTTCGCCGGCCGCGAGGCGACCTGCCGCCAGGCGGACCCGCGCACCCGCGTGGTCACCGGTTTCGCCGAGGCGCTGGCCGAGCTCCTCGACGACTCCGACGCCGCCCTGGGCATCGACGCCGACCGTGACTCCGCGCCCGGCGCCGAGGACCACCGCGACCCCGAGGCCAGGTGACCGGCTCCTTGGCACAGGACGCACTCTTCGGCTCCGGCGACGCGAACGCCGACGGCCCCGGCGGCCCCGGAGCGGGCGGCCCCGGGCGCAGCGGGGCGGAGTACTTCTCCGTCGACGCCAACGCCCCGCTCGCGGCCCGGATGCGCCCGCGCACGCTCGACGAGGTCCTCGGCCAGCGTCACCTGCTCGGCGAGGGCACCCCGCTGCGCCGCCTGATCGAGGGCCAGGGCGACTCCTCGGTGATCCTCTACGGCCCGCCCGGCACCGGCAAGACCACGATCGCCTCGCTGATCAGCACCTCCACCGGGCGCGACTTCATCGCCCTGTCGGCCCTGAACTCCGGGGTCAAGCAGATCCGCGAGGTCATCGACCGGGCCCGGCGCGAGTTGATCGCCGGCCGCCGCACCGTCCTCTTCATCGACGAGGTCCACCGCTTCTCGCGGACCCAGCAGGACGCCCTGCTGGCCGCCGTGGAGAACCGCACCGTGCTGCTCGTGGCCGCCACCACCGAGAACCCGTCCTTCTCCGTCGTCTCTCCGCTGCTCTCGCGCTCGCTTCTGCTGCAGCTGAAGCCCCTGAGCGACGACGACCTCGCCGAACTGGTCCGCCGCGCCGCCGCCGACGAGCGCGGCCTGGCCGGGCGCATCACGCTCTCCGACGACGCCGTCGCCCAGCTGGTGCGCCTCGCCGCCGGCGACGCCCGGCGCGTGCTGACCTACCTGGAGGCCTCCGCCGAGGCCGTCGCCGACGGCGGCGAGCTCGACGTGGAGACCATCCGCGAGAACGTCAACCGCGCGGTGGTGCGCTACGACCGCGACGGCGACCAGCACTACGACATCACCAGCGCCTTCATCAAGTCCATCCGCGGCTCCGACGTCGACGCCGCCCTGCACTACCTGGCCCGCATGATCGAGGGTGGGGAGGACCCCCGCTTCATCGCCCGCCGCCTCGTCGTCCACGCCAGCGAGGACATCGGCATGGCGGACCCGACGGCCCTGCAGACCGCCGTGGCCGCCGCCGACGCCGTGCAGTTCATCGGCATGCCCGAGGGGCGCCTCGCGCTGGCCCAGGCCACGATCCACCTGGCCACGGCGCCGAAGTCCAACGGCGTGATCCGCGCGATCGACGCGGCGTTGTCCGACGTCCGCGCCGGCAAGGTCGGCCCCGTCCCGCCGCACCTGCGCGACGGCCACTACTCGGGCGCGAAGGACCTCGGCAACGCCGTGGGCTACGTCTACCCGCACGACGACGCGCGCGGCGTCGTCAAGCAGCGCTACATCCCGGAGGAGCTCGACGACGCCGTCTACTACGCGCCCACCGACCACGGTGCGGAGAAACGTGTGAGCGCGCTCGTCGACTCACTGCGCCGCATCGTGCGCGGGCGTCGTTGATTTCCGACGCCGTGCCGCACGCACGGGCGTGCGACCCGCGCCGCCCGGCGGGGGAGCGGCGGGCGGGGCCCGCCGCGTGAGCGTCGCCCGGGTGGCCCCGCCGCGGGAACGTTGCCCGGGTGGCCCCGCCGCGGGAACGTTGCCCGGGTGGCCCCGCCGCGGGAACGTCGCCCGGGTGGGGAACTGACGCGAGCGGTCGACGGGGTAAAGTGTGCTTCCGACCCGCGGGCGGCGCCGAGGCAACTCGGGCGCCCCGCACACCCGACAGATGCAAGGAAGACCCCGTCGTGCAGACACATGAGATCCGGGAGCGGTTCACCAACCACTTCGTGAAGGCCGGCCACACGCCCGTGCCCAGCGCCTCGCTGATCCTCGACGACCCGAATCTGCTGTTCGTCAACGCCGGCATGGTGCCGTTCAAGCCCTACTTCCTCGGCCAGCAGACGCCGCCCTTCCCGAGCGGCACCGCGACCTCGATCCAGAAGTGCGTGCGCACCCTCGACATCGACGAGGTCGGCATCACCACCCGCCACAACACCTTCTTCCAGATGGCGGGCAACTTCTCCTTCGGCCAGTACTTCAAGGAGGGTGCCATCACCCACGCCTGGACCCTGCTGACCGGTCCGGTGGCGGAGGGCGGCTTCGGCCTGGACCGCGAGCGGCTGTGGGTGACCGTCTACGAGAACGACGACGAGGCCGCCGACATCTGGCACGAGAAGATGGGCGTGCCCCGCGAGCGCATCCAGCGCCTCGGCATGGCCGACAACTACTGGTCCATGGGCGTGCCCGGCCCCTGCGGCCCCTGCTCGGAGATCTACTACGACCGCGGCCCCGAGTACGGCCGTGAGGGCGGCCCGGTCGCCGACGACAACCGCTACATGGAGATCTGGAACCTGGTCTTCATGGAGAAGGAGCGCGGCGAGGGCATCGGCAAGGACGACTTCGAGATCCTCGGCGACCTGCCCAAGAAGAACATCGACACCGGCCTCGGCGTCGAGCGCGTCGCCTGCATCCTGCAGGGCGTGGACAACGTCTACGAGACCGACCTGCTGCGCCCGGTCATCGACGTCGCCGAGACCGTCACCGGCTCCACCTACGAGGACCCGGCGGCCGACCGTGCCGACGACATCCGCTTCCGCGTGATCGCCGACCACTCGCGCACGGCCATGATGCTCATCCTCGACGGCGTCAGCCCCTCCAACGAGGGTCGCGGCTACATCCTGCGCCGCCTGCTGCGCCGCATCATCCGCTCCGCCCGCCTGCTGGGCGCCACCGGCGCGACCATGGAGAAGTTCATGACCACGATCATGGACACCATGGAGCCGTCCTTCCCGGAGATCGCCCGCAACCGCGAGCGCATCCTGCACGTCGCCGTCGGCGAGGAGGACACCTTCCTGCGCACCCTGGCCTCCGGCACCCGCCTGTTCGAGCAGACCGCCGAGAGCCTCAAGGGCAAGGGCGCGGCCACCGTCCCCGGTGCGCGCGCCTTCGAGCTGCACGACACCTACGGCTTCCCGATCGACCTGACCCTCGAGATGGCCCACGAGGCCGGCCTCGAGGTCGACATGGACGGCTTCGAGGCCGCCATGGCCGAGCAGAAGGCCCGCGCCAAGGCCGACAACCGCGCCAAGAAGCACGGCCACACCGACCTCTCCGTCTACCGCGAGTTCGTCGACTCCCACCCGACCGTCTTCCACGGCTACGAGGACCTCACCGGCTCCGCCAAGGTCCTCGGCCTGGTCTCCGGCGGCAAGCTGGTCAACGAGGCCCACGAGGGCGACGAGGTCGAGGTCATCCTCGACGCGACCCCGATGTACGCCGAGTCCGGCGGCCAGATGGCCGACCGCGGCACCATCTCCGCCGGCGCGACCACCCTCGACGTCAACGACGTGCAGAAGGTGGGTAAGAAGGTCTGGCTGCACAAGTCCACCGTGGCCGCCGGCGGCCTGGCCGTGGGCGACGAGGTCACCGCCGAGGTCGACGCCGCGTGGCGCCACGGCGCCCGCCAGGCGCACTCGGCGACCCACCTCATCCACGCCGCGCTGCGCGAGATCCTCGGCCCGGACGCCGTCCAGGCCGGCTCGCTCAACCGCCCGGGCTACCTGCGCTTCGACTTCGCCTACACCCACCAGCTTTCCCCGGACCAGCTCCAGCAGATCGAGCTGGTGACCAACCGCGCCGTCGACGCCGACTACGAGGTCAACACCATCGAGACCACCCTGGACAACGCCCTGGACATGGGAGCCATGGCGCTCTTCGGCGAGGCCTACGGCGACAACGTGCGCATGGTCGAGATCGGCGGCCCGTTCTCCCGCGAGCTGTGCGGCGGCACCCACGTCTCGCACTCCTCGCAGATCGGCCCGGTCTCCGTGCTCGGCGAGTCCTCCGTCGGCTCCGGCGCGCGGCGCATCGAGGCCTACTCCGGTCTCGACGCCTTCCGCTTCATGTCCAAGGAGACCGCGCTGGTCTCCGGCGTGGCCGCCGAGCTCAAGGCGCAGAGCGCCGACGTGCCGGACCGCGTGCGCGCCCTGGCCGAGCGCCTCAAGGCCGCCGAGAAGCGCGTCGCCGAGCTCAAGGCCCAGCAGCTGACCGCCCAGACCGCCGACCTGGTCGCCGACGCCGCGCAGGCGGGCACGTTCCGCTTCGTCGGCGCCCGGCTGGACGACGGCGTGACCGGCAAGGAGCTGCGCACCGTCGCCGGCGCCGCCCGCGACCGCCTCGGCTCCGAGCCCGGCGTCGTCGTCTTCGCCTCGAAGGACCCGGAGAAGGGCTCGATGCCGTTCATCGTCGCCGCCAACCCGGCCGCCGTCGAGGCGGGCGCGAAGGCCGGCGACCTGGTCAAGCTGATCGGCGGCTACGTCGACGGCCGCGGTGGCGGCAAGGCCGACATGGCCCAGGGCTCCGGCGGCAAGCCCGAGGGCTTCGACGCCGGCCTCAAGGCCGCCCGCGAGGAGCTCGCCGGCCGCTAGACCCGGGCGCCGTCCCCGCCACGCCCGGGGACGGCCACCGGCGTCCCCGGGGACCCATCAAGTACATTCATCGGTGAGCCCCGTCTCCGCGCGACCGGGCGCGCCTTCCGCGTGCCCGCCGCCTCCGGGGCGTACCGCCGAGTCGAGGAGCGGGCGCGGCACGATCCCGCGCCCTAGGAAGGCCCCCGCTGATGAAGGAGAGCGTCGACACCCCCGGGGTGGACGACCCCGGACGGGGTCGCCGCATCGGCGTCGACGTCGGCACCGTGCGCATCGGGGTCGCCGCCAGCGACTCCGACGGCAGCCTGGCCACCCCCGTGGAGACCGTCGCCCGCGTCAGCGGGCTGGCGGACCTGCGCGCGGCCGGGCAGGCACCTGCGGCCGCCGACTTCCCGGACGTGGCCCGCGTCGCCGAGATCGCACGCGGGTACCGCGCCGTCGAGATCATCGTCGGCCTGCCGCGCAACCTCTCCGGCCACGGCTCGACCAGCGTGCACCACGCCCGCGCCTTCGCCGCCGTCCTCGCCGCCCTGCTGCCCGGGGTCCCCGTGCGGCTGGCCGACGAGCGATTGACGACGGTCGCGGCGACCACCGCCCTGCGTTCCTCCGGCGTGAGCGCACGCCGCTCACGCGGCGTGATCGACCAGGCGGCCGCCGTCGAGATCCTGCAGACCTGGCTCGACGGACGCCGCACGTACCTGGCACGGGAGACCACCGCGGCGTCGGCAAGCGACGCAGAACGCCCGGCGCGTCCCGCGCCGAGCCCCGCCGACCTCGCGCGGCGCAACCGAAAGACGACAGAGGAGTAAGACCAGCATGTCCCGAACCTCCCGCACCACCCGTCGGACCCGGACGGGGCGTCGCGTCGGCCGGCGCATGGAGCCGCGCTACGTCAAGCGGCGGCAGCGCGGTCTCGCCGTGCTCATCGCAGCCATTGTGCTGATGATCGGCGCCGTCGTCTACATCGGCGTGCGCGTCTCCTCGGGCTCCGGCACCGACTACCAGGGCGAGGGCAACGGCGAGGTCGAGCTCGTCGAGGTCTCCGAGGGCTCCTCGCTCTCCGAGCTCGGCCCCGAACTGGAGGAGCGCGGCATCGTCAAGACCGACGCCGCCTTCCAGTCCGCCGCCATGTCCACCCAGGGTGCGAGCGCCATCGAGCCCGGTTTCTACCGGATGCAGGGCGAGATGAGCGCGCAGGCCGCCGTCGACGCGCTGCTGGACCCGGACAACCGCGTCGAGCTGCTCGACGTGCAGGGCGGCGCGACGCTGATGGACGTCACCGTCGTCGGCGGCGACACCCGCTACGGCATCTACTCGCTGATCTCCCAGTCGCTGTGCGGCGCGCACAACGACGCCGAGGGCTGCATGAGCCCGGAGGAGATCGCCCACGCCGGCGCCACCGCCGACCTGGCCGCGCTCAACGTGCCGGACTGGGCGCGCGAGGCGATCGAGGCCCGCGGCGAGGACCCGCGCCGCCTCGAGGGGCTGATCATGCCCGGCCAGTACGTGCTCAACCCGACCATGAGCGCCGAGGAGATCCTCGCCGACCTGATCGGGCGCTCGGCCGAGCGGTACAACGAGACCGGCATCGTCGAGCGCGCCCAGGCCGTGGGCCTGAGCCCCTACGAGCTGCTGACCGCCGCCTCCCTGGTGGAGCGCGAGTCGCCGGCCGGGGAGTTCGACAAGGTCGCCCGCGTGATCCTCAACCGCCTGGACGAGCCGATGCGCCTCGAGTTCGACTCCACCGTCAACTACGACGTCGCCGAGCAGGAGGTCGCCACCACCGACGAGGACCGCGCGCGCGAGACGCCGTGGAACACCTACGCCAAGGACGGCCTGCCGGACACCCCGATCGCCAGCCCCTCGGCCGAGGCGGTCGAGGCCATGGAGCACCCGGCGGAGGGCAACTGGAAGTTCTTCGTCACCGTCGACTCCGACGGCACCACGGTCTTCAACGACGACTACGACTCGCACCTGGCCGACGTCAACCGGGCCATCGAGTCCGGCGTGCTGGACTCCAACCGCGGCGGGACCCACACCGGCCCCGGCGGGGCCGAGGACGTCGAGCGCGCCGAGGGCGGGGACGCCCCGGGCGAGGCCCCGGCCGAGGGCGCCCCGGCGGACGGCCAGGGTGCCGCCGGCCGCGGCGGCGAGGCGGACCAGCAGTGAGCGGGGAAGAGGAGAGGCGGGAGATCCGCCACCGCGCCGCGGTGCTCGGCGACCCGGTCGAGCACTCGCTGTCGCCCCTGCTGCACAACGCCGGCTACCGCGCCGCCGGCCTGGACGACTGGGAGTACGGGCGCATGCTCTGCCCGCGCGGCGGGCTCGCCGATCTGGTCGGCGGCGCCGGGGCGGAGTACGCCGGGTTCTCGGTGACCATGCCGGGCAAGTTCGAGGCGCTCGACTTCGCCGACGAGGTCACCGACCGCGCCCGCGCCGTGGGCTCGGCCAACACGCTGGTGCGCCTGCCCGCGGGCGGCTGGCGCGCCGACAACACCGACGTCGACGGCGTGCACGGCGCCCTCGACGAGCTGACCGGGCGCAACCCGGAGGGCCCGGCCTCGGAGATCCGCCACGCGGTGCTGCTCGGCGCCGGCGGCACCGCGCACGCGGTGCTCTTCGCGCTCGTCGAGCGCGGCGTCGAGCGCGTCGACGTGGTCAACCGCTCCGACCGCCACTCCGAGCTCGCGGGCCTGGTCGAGGGCTCCGGCACCGAGATGGTCTTCCGCCGCTGGGACGAGGACCTGCGCGCGCTGTCGCTGGCCGCCGACGTGGTCGTCTCCACCGTGCCGGCCAGCATCGCCGACCCCTACGCCGAGGACCTCGGCCACGCCCCGGTGCTCGACGTCGTCTACGACCCGCGCCCGACGAAGCTGTGCGTGGCCGCCGCGGCCAACGGCTTCCTCACCGCCGCCGGCCACGTCATGCTCGCCCATCAGGCCTTCGGGCAGTTCGAGCAGTTCACCGGGGTGGACGCCCCGCGTGAGGAGATGCGCGCGGCGATCGAGGCCGCGGTCTGATATGCAGTAGGGGGACCAGGGGGATCATCGGGGGGATGTATTGGGGGAGACCGCACTGCCCGGCGGCGCCGCCGGCGGCGTCGCGCACAGCGTCGCACACAGCGTCGCGTCCGGTGCCGTCGGCGACGTCGCGCACGGCGTCGCTGCCGGCGTCCTGTGCGCCGTCGCCGTGGCCTGCTGCGCCGCGTGGGCGTCCGCGCTCGTCGTCATCGACCTGCGCCGGCGGCTGCTGCCCGACGCACTGACGCTGCCCGGCGCGGCCGTCGCCGCCCTCGCCGCCGTGGTGCTCGGCCAGCCCTGGGCCATTGTCGGGGGACTGGCCTGGGCGCTGCTCTACCTGGCCGTGGGCCGGCTGATCGGCGGGGTGGGCGGGGGAGACGTCAAGCTCGCCCTCTCACTCGGCACGGCCGCCGCACTCGCCGCGGGCGCGGGCGGCCTGGCCGCCGCCGTGATCGGCTCGAGCGTGCTCACGATCACGGCGATGGCGCTCACCCGCCGCCGGGCGCTGTCGCACGGGCCGGGCATGGTCACGGCCACAGTCCTGGTGTGTTTGGTCGCACAGGTGTTGTGACACAATGTGCCCATGCTTCGATGGACCACAGCTGGAGAATCCCACGGGCAGGCGCTCATCGCCCTGCTCGAGGGCCTGCCCGCGGGCACGCCCGTGGACCGCGCCGAGATCGGCCGCGAACTGGCCCGCCGCCGCCTCGGCCACGGGCGCGGGGCGCGGATGAAGTTCGAGGCCGACGAGCTGACCGTCCTCGGCGGCGCCCGGCACGGGAGGTCCATCGGCGGCCCGCTGGCGATCATGATCGGCAACTCCGAGTGGCCGAAGTGGACCACCGTGATGTCCCCGGACGCGATCGACATGGCGGACCCCGAGACCGCCAAGGCGATGGAGTCCGGCCGCGGGGCGAAGCTGACGCGCCCGCGGCCCGGCCACGCCGACTTCGCCGGCATGGTCAAGTACGGCTTCGACGAGGCCCGCCCGGTCCTCGAGCGCTCCTCGGCCCGCGAGACCGCCGCGCGCGTGGCCGCCGGTGCCGTGGCCAAGGCGTTCCTGCGCGAGACCCTCGGTGTCGAGGTCGTCTCCCACGTCGTGTCCATCGGCGCCTCGGAGCCCTACGCCGGGCCCACCCCGGGCGCGGGCGACCTCGAGCGCATCGACGCCTCGCCCGTGCGTGCCGCGGACAAGGCCGCCGAGGAGTCCATGGTCGCCGAGATCGACTCCGCCAAGAAGGCCGGCGACACCCTCGGCGGCGTGGTCGAGGTCGCCGTCACCGGCCTGCCGGTCGGCCTGGGCACGCACACCACCTGGCGCGACCGCCTCGACGGCCGGCTGGCCCAGGCGCTGATGTCCATCCAGTCCGTCAAGGGCGTCGAGATCGGCGACGGCTTCGCCGAGGCCCGCCGCCGCGGCTCCGAGGCCCACGACGAGATCGTGCGTGAGGACGGCGACCACGAGGTGCACCGCCTGAGCAACCGCGCCGGCGGCCTTGAGGGCGGCATGACCAACGGCCAGCCGCTGATCACCCGCCTGGCGTTCAAGCCCATCTCGACGGTCCCGCGCGCCCTGCGCACCATCGACATGGCCGACGGCTCGCCGGCGAAGGCCATCCACCAGCGCTCCGACGTCTGCGCGGTGCCGGCCGGCGGCGTGGTCGCCGAGGCCATGGTGGCGCTCACCCTGGCCACCACCGTCACGGAGAAGTTCGGCGGTGACTCGCTCGCCGAGACCCGCCGCAATGTCGCGGCCTACCTGGCCGCCGTCGACGAGCGCCTCGCCTTCGGCGCGGGCGCCGCCGCCGACTCCGGTGCAGACACCGAGGACGGTTCGGCTGGTTCCGCGGCCGGCGCCGCCACCGACGAGGAGGCCGCCCGATGAGCGCCCCGAACACCGTGATCCTGGTCGGCCCGCCCGGCGCCGGGAAGTCCACCGTCGCCCGCCGCCTGGCGCGCGCCCTGGGCACCGTGCACACGGACACCGACACCATGATCGAGCAGGCCCGCGGCCGCAGCTGCGGCGAGGTCTTCTCCGAGATCGGCGAGCCCGCCTTCCGCGAGCTCGAGGCCCGCGTCGTCGCCGAGGCCCTGACCCGCGAGGGCGTGGTCAGCCTGGGCGGCGGTGCGGTGACCACGCCCAAGGTCCGCGAGATGCTGGCCAACCACGACGTCGTCTGGATCGACGTCTCCGCCGAGGAGGGCGTGCGCCGCACCGCCGACGAGGCGACCCGCCCGATCCTCGCCTCCGACGACCCGCTGGCGCACTACCGCGACCTGCTCGCCGCGCGCGAGGAGTTCTACCGCGAGGTCTCCGACCTGCACGTGCGCACCGACGGGCGCACCCCGGCCCAGGTCGTCACCGAGGTGCTCGCCGGCCTGGAGAACCTTGCCCCGCGCACCGCGCCCGACTGCGACCTCGAGCGCGTCGCCGTGCGCGGGCCGTCGCCCTACACCGTGACCATCGGCCACGGGCTGACCGACGCGGTGGCCGCACACCTCGTCGACACCGGCGTACACCACGTCGGCGTGGTCCACCAGCCGCCGCTGGCCGCCCGGGCGGACAAGCTCGTCGCCGCCCTGCGCGCCGCCGGCCTCGACGCGCACGCCCTGCCCGTCTCCGACGCCGAGGACGGCAAGACCCTCGAGAGCGCCGGACGCCTGTGGGCCGAGCTCGGCCGCCTCGGCTTCACCCGCGCCGACGCCCTGGTGGGCCTCGGCGGGGGAGCGGCCACCGACCTGGCCGGCTTCGTCGCCGCCTGCTGGATGCGCGGCATCCGGGTCGTCCAGGTGCCCACCACGGTGCTGGCCATGGTCGACGCCGCCGTCGGCGGCAAGACCGGCATCAACACCGAGGCCGGCAAGAACCTCGTGGGCGCCTTCCACGAGCCCTCCGCCGTCTTCTGCGACCTCGACTACCTGGTCGACCTGCCGAGGCGTGAGCTCGTCGCCGGCTCCGCCGAGATCGTCAAGACCGGATTCATCGCCGACCCGGTGATCCTGCGCCGCTACGAGGAGGACCCCGAGGCCGCGCTGCGCGCCGACGGCTCCCTGCCCGAGCTGGTGCGCCGCTCGGTCACCGTCAAGGCCGGCGTGGTGGGCAAGGACCTCAAGGAGTCCGGCCTGCGCGAGATCCTCAACTACGGCCACACCTTCGGCCACGCCGTCGAGCGCCGCGAGAACTACCGCTGGCGCCACGGCGACGCGGTGGCCGTGGGCATGGTCTTCGTCGCCGAGCTCGCCCACGTCCGCGAGCTCATCGACGCCGCCCTGGTCCAGCGCCACCGTGACATCCTCGAGTCCGTGGGCCTTCCGACCGTCTACCGCGACGGCCGGTGGGCGGAGCTGCGCGAGGCGATGAGCCACGACAAGAAGAACCGCGACGGCCGCCTGCGCTTCGTCGCCCTGGACGGCAGGGTCGGCCGCACCACGCGCATTGAGGGTCCCTCCGAGGAGGAGCTGCGCGCGGCCTACGCCGCCGTCGGCGGCACCGACTAGGCGCGGACCGGCCACCGACCGGGCACCAACCGAAGGAGAGGTACACCAGATGAGCGAGCAGAACCCCGGCACCGAGACCCCCGTGGTGCTCGTCCTCAACGGGCCCAACCTGGACCGCCTGGGCAAGCGCGAGCCCGCGATCTACGGCACGACCACCCTGGCCGACGTCGAGGCGGAGATCACCGCCGAGGCCGAGCGCCTGGGCTGGCGCGCAGAGTTCGCGCAGTCCAACCACGAAGGCGAGCTGATCGACCGCGTCCACGAGGCCGCCGACCGCGGCCTGCCGGTGATCATCAACCCCGGCGGCTTCACCCACACCTCCGTCGCCCTGCGCGACGCCCTGGCCGAGATCTCCGACGGCGCGGGCTTCTACGAGGTGCACATCTCCAACGTCCACGCCCGCGAGGCGTTCCGGCACCACTCCTACCTCTCGCCGATCGCGCGCGGGGTCATCGCCGGGCTGGGCACCTACGGCTACCTCGCCGCACTGGGTGCGCTGGCGCGGGCGTCGGAAAGCGCCTGAAGCCGCAAGGGCCTGTCGCCGGGGCCGGGCGGGGAACTAGAGTGAGTTCAGCCCGATAAAACGAACCCGGAGGTTGAACCCATGGCTCTCGCCGACACCCGCTTCCTCACCCGGCGGCGCACCCTCGCCGCGCGGCTGGCCGCCCAGCGCATCGACTCGATGCTGGTGACCAGCCCGCTGCACGTGCGCTACCTCTCCGGGTTCACCGGTGACGACGGCGCGCTGGTGCTGTCCAAGGACCTCTCCGCGACGATCTGCACCGACGGCCGCTACGCCACGCAGGTCGCCGAGGAGGTCCCGGACATCGAGGCCGTCATCGACCGCGCCTACGCCGCGACCCTGCTCGACGGCCTGGACCGGCCGCGCCGCGTCGGCTTCGAGGCCGACTACCTGAGTGTCTCCGAGCTGGAGAAGCTGCGCGAGTCCGCCGGCGAGGACATCACCCTGGTGCCCGTCTCCGGGGTCATCGAGGAGATCCGTCTGGTCAAGGACGGCCTCGAGCTGACCCGCCTGCGCGAGGTCGCCGCCCTGGCCAACGAGGCCTTCAAGGGGCTCATCGACAACGGCGAGCTGGCCGTGGGACGCGCCGAGCGCGAGGTCGCCGCCGACCTCGAGCACCGCATGCGGCTCAACGGCGGGGAGTCCACGAGCTTCCCGACGATCGTCGCCTCCGGACCGAACTCCGCCAAGCCGCACCACGGCGCCGGCGAGCGGATCATCGAGAAGGGCGACCTGGTCACCATCGACTTCGGCGCGCTGCGCCTCGGCTACAACTCGGACATGACCCGCACGCTGGTCATGGGCGAGCCCGACGAGTTCTCCCGCGAGATCTACGAGGTCGTCCGCCGGGCCCAGCAGGCCGGTATCGAGGCCGCCACCGTCGGCCGCCCCGTCGCCGAGGTCGACGCCGCCGCGCGCGCCGTCATCTCCGAGGCGGGCTACGGGGAGTACTTCGTGCACTCCACCGGCCACGGCGTGGGCCGCCAGGTCCACGAGGCGCCCTTCGCCTCCCAGCGCGGCCAGGGCACGCTCGCCGAGAACATGACGCTGACCATCGAGCCGGGCATCTACGTGCCGGGCCGCGGCGGCGTGCGCATCGAGGACACCCTGATCATCACCCCGGGCCGCCCGGAGATCATCACCGAGTTCCCGCGCGAGCTCACCGTCATCGACTGACGCCGCCCGCGCCCACCGCCCCGGCCGGGACCCGGGGCAGGGGCCGTGGTGTAAGCTGTCCCGAGTCCGAAAACCGATAGCACATCGTCACGTCAGGAGAGTCACTCAGTGGCAACCACCGCCGACTTCAAGAACGGCCTTGTCCTCAAGGTCGATGGCAAGCTGCAGCAGATCATCGAGTTCCAGCACGTCAAGCCCGGCAAGGGCCCGGCCTTCGTGCGCACCAAGCTCAAGGACGTCGTCTCCGGCAAGACCATCGACAAGACGTGGAACGCCGGTGTGAAGGTCGAGACGGCCACCGTGGACCGCCGCGACATGACCTACCTGTACTTCGACGGCTCCGCCTACGTCGTCATGGACGACAAGACCTACGAGCAGTACGAGCTGACCCCGGACAAGTTCGGCGACGCCGCCCGCTTCCTGCTGGAGAACATGCGCGTGCAGGTCTCCTTCCACGACGGTGAGGCCCTCTTCGCCGAGCTGCCCGTCTCCGTCGACCTCAAGGTCGAGCACACCGACCCGGGCCTGCAGGGCGACCGCTCCACCGGCGGCACCAAGCCCGCCACCCTCGAGACCGGCGCCGAGATCCAGGTGCCGCTGTTCATCGAGACCGGCAACGTGCTCAAGGTCGACACCCGCTCCGGCGAGTACCTCTCCCGCGTCAACAACTAGTCCGGGCGAGAGCACAGTGAGCAGCGAACGCGTAGACAAGTTCCGTCGTCGGGGCAGCCGGTACAAGGCCCGCCGCCGCGCCGTGGACATCCTCTTCGAGTCGGAGGCCCGGGACCTCGACCCCGTGGCCGTGGTCGAGGAGCGGGTCGAGCTGGCGCGCGACCGGGAGAACCAGGTCGCCCCCGTCGCCGACTACACCCGGCAGATCGTCGCCGGCGTGGCCGAGGAACTCGACGGCGTGGACGACGCCATCGAGCGCTACCTCGTCGAGGACTGGGACTTCGAGCGCATCCCCGCCGTCGACCGCGCCATCCTGCGCGTGGCCGTCTGGGAGCTGCTGTTCAACGAGGACGTGCCCGTGCCGGCCGCCGTCGCCCAGGGCGTCGAGCTGGCCAGCGAGTACTCCACCGACGCCGCCGGCCCGTACATCAACGCGCTGCTCGACGAGGTCGCGCACAACCGCGAGGAACTGCGCACCGCGGCCGCCGGCGCCGCGGCGGCTGACGCTGCGGCGGCTGACGCCGCCGCAGCCGGGGACGCCGCCGGGACCTCGGCTGACGCCGATGCCGCCGAGACCTCGACCGACGACGTCGATGCCGAGGTCGCGGACGAGGCCGCCGGCGGTGCGGGCGACGCCAGGACCGGTGAGACCACCGGCCCCTTCGGCGAGGTCCGCATGGACACCGGCATCGAGGCCGTCGGCGTCGAGGGCGTCGAGCCGCACCACGCCGGCTCCGCCTACCCGCGCTCCGGTCAGGCCACCGGCGTCAACGCCGCGGCCCCGGCCGACGAGGACGACGAGTCCGGCACCGCGCACTGACGCTTTTCGGAGACGTGAGAAAGACCCCGCCTCGGCGGGGTCTTTTCATGCGGTGAGGGCCGGGACGGCCTGTCTCGGTCCGGTCGGTTCGGCGTGGGACGTCGGGTGGGCCGGGCCCCGGCTAGCTGGTGGCGCGCATGATCGCGCCGGCGTCCTTGACGACCTCGTCCTGGGCGGCGGCGACCTCGGAGATCATCTTCGGCAGCGCGTCGGCCAGCTGGGCGTCGGTGATGCCGGGCGAGGCGATGAGCATCGCCTCGGTGCGCAGCGTGGTCACCGGGCCGGCCTCGGGCTTCTGCGGGTCCGGCGGGGTGCGGCGCACCACGGCCTTCGCCGAGAAGGTCCCGGAGATGAAGCGGTTGGCGGCCAGCGCCAGCGGCTCGGCCTCGGAGACCTCGAGGTCCTCGACGGCGCGCTCGCAGGCGACGATGACCACGGTCTCCAGCACGAGGGCGTGGATGCGCCGGGCGTCGTGGATCAGGGTGACGCCCTTGTCGCCCTCGGGGGCGGGGGCCTCGCCCAGCGAGAGGAGCGTCTCGGCGATGCGCTGGCGGTCGACCGGGGTCAGGGTGGTGTTGTCGAAGCTCACTTGGCGTCCTCCTCGTTGTCTCCCGCGGGCTGCCCGGCGGCCTGGGCCGCGTCCGCCTCAGCGGCCGCCGCGTGGGCGGCGTGCGGGTCCTCCCAGTCGACGACCTCGGGGAAGGCCTGGGCCAGCTTGGCGAAGGTGTCCACGGTCTGGCGCAGGTAGTAGACGAGGAAGTCGCGGATCTGCTCGTCGGTCAGGCCCTGGCCGACGGTCTGCCGGGCGCGGGCGCACACGGCCAGGCGGCCGTCCTCGGAGCCCTCGGTGACGAAGAGGACGGGCACGAAATTGCGCTCGTTCATCGTGCGGGTGACCTCGAGGATGGAGCCGGCGCGGGCGGCGGGCACCTCGCCGCGCCAGTAGCCCTCGGCGCGCAGCTCGCCGCCGTCGACGACGAAGGCGACGGCCGTGTCGACGAAGCCGGTGACGATGCGGGTCTTCTCCGGGTCCGAGGTGTGGTCGCGGACCTCGTACTCGAGGCCGATCGCCTGGAGCGCGGCCTCGATGCGGGCGGGCCCGACCGGGGTGGGGGTCTCAGTTACTTGTTCGCTCACGCCGCCCCAGGGTACGCGAGCACCCGACCGCCGTCGGTCCCGGGGAGAGGCTGGACCACCGCGCGGGAAGGCGCCGGGGCAGAGCACAGGGGAGGCAGCGGGAGAGTGCGCCGGGGACCGGCGCCGGGGAGTGGACTCAGGCGTCCGCGAGCTCCTCGCCGCCGAGCTCGTGGGCCAGCGCGTCGGCCAGCTCGCGGTACCGGAAGACGTGACCGGCGGCCTCGAGCCGGGAGGGCACCACCCGCTGGTCGGCGAGCGCCAGTTCCTCGGCGCCCTCGCGGCCGAGCAGCAGTGCCGGGCCGAAGCCGGGCACGGGGAAGGCCGAGGGCCGGTGCATCTCGCGGCCCAGCGCCTTGGCGAAGCCGGCGGCGCGCACCGGCGACGGCGCGCTGGCGTTGACGGGGCCGGCCAGCGCGGCGTCGACGATCGCGCGAACGTAGATGTCGCTGAGGTCGTCGAGGGCGATCCACGGCAGCCAGGCGGTGCCGTCGCCGAGCGCGCCGCCGAGGCCGGTGTTGAAGAGCACCCGGTAGAGCGGCAGGATGCCCGCCCCGCCCGAGAGCACCAGGCCGGTGCGCACGTTAACCACGCGCTTTCCGGCCGCGCGGGCCGGGGCGCAGGCGGCCTCCCACTCGGCGCACAGCTCGGCCAGGAAGCCGTCGCCGGGCTCGGAGTCCTCGCCGAGGAACTCGTCGCCGCGGTCGGCGCCGTACCAGCCGACCGCCGAGGCGCAGACCATCACGTCGCAGCGTTCGGAGGCCGCGACCAGCTCGGCGAGTCGGCGGGTCGGGCCGATGCGCGAGTCGCGCAGCTTGGCCTTATGGGCGTCGGTGAACCGGCCCATGATCGGCTCGCCGGCCAGGTGCACCAGGGCGTCGACGTCGTCGAGCAGGTGCCCGTCGGGGTCGGTGGGGTCCCAGTGGCGCTCGCCGTCGCCGGCCTCGCCGCGCACCAGCGGCACCACGCGCACCCCGGCGGTGCCCAGCTGGGCGCACAGCGCCCGGCCGACGGTGCCGCTGGAGCCGGTGACCGCGACCGTGAGCGCCGGCAGGTCCAGCGGGCGTCCGGCGTCCGCGTCGTCGGCGGTGCCAGCCCCCGCACCCACGGCGCCGGAACCGGCGACGCCGGCACGCGCGGCGTCGTTAATCTCCCCGCCACGGGCGATCGCGGCCAGGCGGCGCAGCGCCTCGAGGTCGGCGACGAGCTGGTGCTGGCGGTAGGCGAAGGCCGGTGCCAGGCTGCGGGCCGGCACGCGCGTGGTCACCTCGTCGGTGATGCGGGTGTTGCCCTCCGGGGCGTCGGCGAAGCGGTGCAGGTGGCGCCACTGGGTGAGCGCGCGCACGGGCGCGGAGACGCAGACGTCGACGAAGCTGCGGCCCGGCTGGAAGCCGGAGAGGTCGTGGCGCGCCTCCCATCGCAGGCCCGCCGGCAGGCCGAAGACGGTGGTGCCGTCGGCCAGGGAGGACGCCTGGCTGAGCGGCGTCATCGGCAGGAAGGGCGGGGTGAGGCGTTCGACCGCACCCGAACGGGTGTGCCAGCGCCACACGGCCGCACGGTCGGCGGGGACGAGATGTCTGGTGGTCAGGCTCACGGTGCACGTCTTTCGGGGGAGCGGACAAGGTCACCGGGGACGGTCCGCCGTGGCGGCTGGTGTAAAGTGAGGGCCGCCTGTAGGCATATTCCATCTCCGGTCCGCGAGTCTATCCGAGCCGGGGGACATCCTTTAAGGACCGCACCGAGAGGCGGGGAAGGAGGTCACGATGAGCGAGAGGCCGCAGCGCGCCGACGAGTCCGTCGAAATTCTCGACGCAGACCAGTTCGGCCGCACCGTCGCGCGCATCGCGCACCAGATCATCGAGAAGACAGCACTGGACGCGGAAGGCACCGGCAGGGTGATCCTGCTCGGCATCCCCTCGGGAGGGGTGCCGCTGGCCAAGCGACTCGCCGCCGCGATCCACGAGTTCTCGGGGGTGGAGGTCTTCGCCGGCGCCCTCGACACCACGCTCTACCGCGACGACATCTACCGTCGCCCGCACCGCGCGCTGAAGCCCACGACGCTGCCCGAGGAGGGCGTGGACGGCACCACCGTGGTGCTCGTCGACGACGTTCTGTTCTCCGGGCGCACCGTCCGCGCCGCGCTCGACGCACTGCGCGACGAGGGACGCCCGAGCCGGATCCAGCTGGCCGTGCTGGTTGACCGCGGCCACCGCGAACTGCCCATCCGGGCCGACTACGTGGGCAAGAACCTGCCCACCGCCCGCGAGGAGGACGTCACCGTCACCCTCGCCGAGATCGACGGCACCGACGCGGTCCACCTGATTCGCCGGGGAGGCGAAAACGCATGAAGCACCTGCTGGACATCGCGGACCTGAGCCGCGAGGAGATCATCGGCCTGATGGACGAGGCGGACAACTTCCGCCGCGCGCTCGAGGGCCGCGAGATCAAGAAGCTGCCCACCCTGCGCGGGCGCACCGTGTTCACCCTGTTCTACGAGAACTCCACGCGCACCCGGTCCTCCTTCGAGACCGCGGGCAAGTGGATGAGCGCCGACGTCATCAACATCTCGGCGAGCTCCTCGTCGGTGGCCAAGGGCGAGTCGCTCAAGGACACCGGCGAGACGATCACCGCCGTCGGCGCCGACGCGATCATCATCCGCCACCCCTCCTCGGGCGCGGCCCGCCACCTGGCGGACCAGCTCGACGCCGAGGGGCGTGCCACCCACGTCATCAACGCCGGCGACGGCCGTCACCAGCACCCCACCCAGGCGCTGCTGGACGCGGTGACCATGCGCCAGCGCCTCGGCCACGTCGAGGGCCTGCGCGTCGCCATCGTCGGCGACTGCCTGCACTCGCGCGTGGTCCGCTCCAACGTGGACCTGCTGACCAAGCTCGGCGCCCAGGTGGTCCTGGTCGCCCCGCCGACGCTTCTGCCCGTGGCGGTGGAGAACTGGCCGGTCGAGATCTCCCACGACTTCGACGCCGAGGTCGGAAAGGCCGACGTGGTGATGATGCTGCGCGTGCAGGCCGAGCGCATGCACGGCGGCTTCTTCCCCTCCCACCGCGAGTACGCGGCGCTCTACGGCCTGTCCAAGGAGCGCGCCGCCCGCATGAAGGACAGCGCGATCGTCATGCACCCCGGCCCGATGCTGCGCGGCATGGAGATCAACTACGCCGTGGCCGACGCCCCGCACACCGCGGTCCTGCAGCAGGTCCACAACGGCGTGCACGTGCGCATGGCCGTCCTGCACACCCTCCTTTCCCACGGCGGCGACGTTGCCGCGGCCACCGCGGGTCCGTCCACCACCGAAAGCGCCGAGGCCTGAGATGAGCGAGAACACCGTGAACAAGATTGACGACGCCGCGCAGGCCGGCGCGGGTGCGCCGGCGGACTGGCCGGCCACGGGCCGGCTGGCGGCCCACCCGGCCGGCAGCCTGCTGATCCGCAACGTGCGCCCCTACGGCGAGGGCGAGCCGGTCAACGTGCTCGTCGAGGACGGCGTGATCGCCTCCCTCGACGCGCCGGCCGACCAGACCGCCGACGAGGTCCTCGAGGGCGACGGGGGAGTGCTGCTTCCCGGCCTGGTGGACATGCACGTCCACCTGCGCGAGCCCGGCCGCGAGGACACCGAGACCATCGAGACCGGCTCGCGGGCCGCGGCCCGCGGCGGTTTCACCGCCGTGTTCACCATGGCGAACACGAAGCCCGTGACCGACCAGCCGACCATCGCCGAGAGCGTGTGGGCCAAGGGCCAGGCCCTGGGCCTGTGCGACGTCCACCCGGTCGGCTCGATCACCCAGGGGCTCAAGGGCGAGAAGATCACCGAGTACGGCATGATGGCCCGCTCGGACGCGAAGGTCCGCATGTTCTCCGACGACGGCGTGTGCGTGGACAACCCGCTGATCATGCGCCGCGCCCTCGAGTACGCCCGCGGCCTGGACGTGCTGCTGGCCCAGCACGCCGAGGACCCCCGCCTGGTCGAGGACGGCACCGCCAACGAGGGCGAGGTCTCCGGACGCCTCGGCCTGGTCGGCCGCCCCCGCACCGCCGAGGAGTCCGTGGTCATCCGCGACGCGCTGCTGGCCCGCGACTACGGCAACCGCCTGCACGTCTGCCACGCCTCCACGCGCGGCACCGTCGAGCTGCTGCGCTGGGCCAAGGACCACGACATCGCCGTGACCGCCGAGGTCACCCCGCACCACCTGATGCTCACCGACGAGCTGATCACCGGCTACGACGGCCGCTACCGCGTCAACCCGCCGCTGCGCGAGAAGGACGACACCGAGGCCCTGCGCGAGGCGCTGCTCGACGGCACCGTCGACTGCGTGGCCACCGACCACGCCCCGCACGGCTCCGAGGAGAAGTGCTGCGACTTCGAGCACGCCCTTCCCGGCATGCTCGGCCTGGAGACCTCGCTGGCCGTGGTGGCCAAGCTCTTCGTGGCCACCGGGCGCGCCGACTGGCGCTTCGTCGCCCGCGTGATGAGCGAGCGGCCCGCCGAGATCGTGCGCCTGCCCGGCCACGGCCGCCCCGTGGCCGTCGGCGAGCCGGCGAACCTGACCGTCGTCGACCCGCACCGCCCCTGGACGGTGCACGGCGGGGACCTGGCCTCGAAGTCCGAGAACACCCCGTACGAGGGCCTCGAGTTCGACGCCCGGGTGACCGCGACCGTCCTGCGCGGCAAGGTCACCCACTCCCTGGCGGCCGAGGCCGATGCCTGAACCGGCGCCCGACGCAGACACTGACTTGAGGTCGGCCGGGTCGAGCCGGCCGGACCAGATGAACCAACTGAAAGGCGACACCGTGACGCAACCGCACACCACCGCGCGACCCGGCAGGGCCGTGCTCGTCCTCGCCGACGGCCGGGTGTTCACCGGCGTGCCCTTCGGGGCCACCGGCACCACCCTCGGCGAGGCGGTCTTCACCACCGGCATGACCGGCTACCAGGAGACCATGACCGACCCGTCCTACCACCGCCAGATCGTGGCGACCACGGCCCCGCAGATCGGCAACACCGGCTGGAACGACGAGGACGACGAGTCCCGCGGCGACCGCATCTGGGTCGCCGGCCTGGTCATCCGCGACCTCTCGGCCGCCGTGTCGAGCTGGCGCGCCTCCGGCACCCTCGAGGCGGCGATGGTCGAGCAGGGCGTGGTCGGCATCCGCGGCGTCGACACCCGTTCGCTCGTGCGCCACCTGCGCAACCACGGCTCCATCGCCGCCGGCGTCTTCTCCGGCGCCGACGCCGAGGCCCCGCGCGAGGAGCTCGTGGAGAAGGTCCGCTCCCAGCCGGCGATGGCCGGCGCGGACCTGGCCCGCGAGGTCTCCACCGACGAGGCCTACGAGGTGTCCGCCGAGGGCGAGGAGCGCTTCACCGTCGTCGCCTACGACATGGGCATCAAGTCCAACACCCCGCGCCACCTGGCCCGCCGCGGCGTGCACACGGTCGTCGTGCCGGCCAACACCCCCTACAAGGACATCGAGAAGTACCACGCCGACGGCGTGTTCATCTCGAACGGCCCGGGCGACCCGGCCACCGCCGACGAGATGGTCGAGGTCACCCGCGACGTCATCCGCGCGCACGTGCCGCTGTTCGGCATCTGCTTCGGCAACCAGATCCTCGGCCGCGCCCTCGGGCTGGAGACCTACAAGCTGAAGTTCGGCCACCGCGGCCTGAACGTGCCGGTGATCAACCACGACACCGGGCGCATCCACATCACCTCGCAGAACCACGGCTTCGCCCTCAAGGGCGAGCCGGGCCAGAGGTTCGACACCGACTTCGGGCCGGCGCGGGTGACCCACACCTGCCTCAACGACGACTGCGTCGAGGGCGTCGCCCTCGCCGACGGCATGGCCTTCTCCGTGCAGTACCACCCGGAGGCCGCCGCCGGCCCGCACGACGCCGGCGAGATGTTCGACCGCTTCGTCGAACTGATGGAGAAGCACTCGCCCAACCGCGGCGACAACGACCGGGAGGACACCAAGTAATGCCCAAGCGCAACGACATCAGCCACGTCCTGGTCATCGGCTCCGGGCCGATCGTCATCGGCCAGGCCTGCGAGTTCGACTACTCCGGCACCCAGGCCTGCCGCGTGCTGCGGCAGGAGGGCCTGCGGGTCACCCTGGTCAACTCGAACCCGGCGACGATCATGACGGACCCCGAGTTCGCCGACCACACCTACGTCGAGCCGATCAAGCCCGAGTACATCGAGAAGGTCTTCGCCAAGGAGGCCGAGGAGGGCCACCCGATCGACGCGGTGCTGGCCACCCTGGGCGGCCAGACCGCCCTGAACGCCGCCATCCAGCTCGACCGCCTCGGCATCCTGGACAAGTACGGCGCCGAGCTCATCGGCGCCGACATCGACGCCATCGAGCGCGGCGAGGACCGCCAGAAGTTCAAGGACATCGTCGCCTCCATCGGCGGCGAGTCCGCCCGCTCCGCGGTCTGCCACACCATGGACGAGGTCTACGAGGTCGTCGAGGACCTCGGCCTGCCCGTGGTCGTGCGCCCCTCCTTCACCATGGGCGGCCTGGGCTCCGGCCTGGCCTACACCCACGAGGACCTCGAACGCATCGCCGGCGACGGCCTGGCCGCCAGCCCCGAGGCCAACGTGCTCATCGAGGAGTCCATCCTCGGCTGGAAGGAGTACGAGCTGGAGCTGATGCGCGACGGCGACGACAACGTCGTGGTCATCGCCTCCATCGAGAACGTCGACGCCCTCGGCGTGCACACCGGCGACTCCGTGACCGTGGCCCCGGCGATGACGCTGACGGACCGCGAGTACCAGAAGATGCGTGACCAGGGCATCGCCATCATCCGCGCCGTCGGCGTGGACACCGGCGGCTGCAACATCCAGTTCGCCCTCAACCCCGAGGACGGCCGCCTGATCACCATCGAGATGAACCCGCGCGTGTCCCGCTCCTCGGCGCTGGCGTCGAAGGCCACCGGCTTCCCGATCGCCAAAATCGCCGCGAAGCTGGCCATCGGCTACACCCTCGACGAGATCACCAACGACATCACCGGCGTGACCCCGGCCGCCTTCGAGCCGACCCTCGACTACGTCATCGTCAAGGCCCCGCGCTTCGCCTTCGCGAAGTTCCCCGGCGCCGACGACACGCTGACGACCACGATGAAGTCCGTCGGCGAGGCCATGGGGATCGGCCGCAACTACATCAGCGGCCTGAACAAGGTCATGCGCTCCCTCGAGCAGAAGCCCGCCGGCTTCTGGACCGCCCCCGACGAGTCCTTCGCCGGCGAGCGCGCCCACGACGTCAAGGCCGTGCTCGAGGATCTGCGGCGCCCGACCGAGGGCCGCATGTACGACGTCGAGCTGGCGCTGCGCCTGGGTGCGAGCGTGGCCGAGGTCCACGAGGCCAGCGGCCTGGACCCCTGGTTCCTCGCCGAGCTCGAGCAGCTCGTCGCCTTCCGCACCGAGGTCCTCGAGGCGCCGGTGCTCGACTCCGACCTGCTGCGCCGCGCGAAGGTCTTCGGGCTCTCCGACGCCCAGATCGCCGCGCTGCGCCCGGAGTTCGCCGGCGAGACCGGCGTGCGCCGCCTGCGCCACTCGCTGGGCATCCGCCCGGTGTACAAGACCGTGGACACCTGCGCCGCCGAGTTCGAGGCGCGCACCCCGTACCACTACTCGGCCTACGAGCTCGACCCGGAGGCCGAGAGCGAGGTCCGCCCGCAGACCGAGAAGAAGAAGGTCATCATCCTCGGCTCGGGCCCGAACCGCATCGGCCAGGGCATCGAGTTCGACTACTCCTGCGTCCACGCCGCCCTGGAGCTCTCCCGCGTCGGCTACGAGACCGTGATGGTCAACTGCAACCCGGAGACCGTCTCCACCGACTACGACACCGCCGACCGCCTCTACTTCGAGCCGCTGACCCTCGAGGACGTCCTCGAGGTCTACCACGCCGAGGCCGCCTCGGGCACCGTCGCCGGCGTGATCGTCCAGCTCGGCGGGCAGACCCCGCTGGGCCTGGCCGAGGCGCTCAAGGCCGAGGGCCTGCCCGTGGTGGGCACCACCCCGGAGTCGATCAACAACGCCGAGGACCGCGGCGAGTTCGGCCGCGTGCTCGCCGAGGCCCAGCTGCCCGCGCCGGAGTACGGCACCGCGACCACCTTCGAGGAGGCCCGCGACGTCGCCGCCGGCATCGGCTACCCCGTGCTCGTGCGCCCCAGCTACGTGCTGGGCGGGCGCGGCATGGAGATCGTCTACGACGAGCAGAGCCTCGAGGGCTACATCGAGCGCGCCACCGAGCTCAGCTCGGACCACCCGGTGCTCGTCGACCGCTTCCTGGACAACGCCATCGAGATCGACGTCGACGCCCTGTGCGACGGCGAGGAGGTCTACCTGGCCGGCGTCATGGAGCACATCGAGGAGGCCGGCATCCACTCCGGCGACTCGGCCTGTGCGCTGCCGCCGATGACCCTGGGGCCGCAGGACATCGACAACGTGCGCCGCTCGACGGCCGCGCTGGCCCACGGCATCGGCGTCAAGGGCCTGATGAACGTCCAGTTCGCGCTCAAGGACAACACCCTCTACGTCATCGAGGCCAACCCGCGCGCCTCGCGCACGGTGCCCTTCGTCTCGAAGGCCACCGGCGTGCACCTGGCCAAGGCGGCCGCCCGCATCATGATGGGCGCGACCCTGGCCGAGCTGCGCGGCGAGGGCATGATCCCGGAGTCCTACGACGGCGGCTCGCTGCCGCTGGACGCCCCGATCGCGGTCAAGGAGGCGGTGCTCCCGTTCAACCGCTTCCGCACCCCCGAGGGCGAGATGCTGGACACCCTGCTCAGCCCGGAGATGAAGTCCACCGGTGAGGTCATGGGCCTGGCCGGCGACTTCGGCACCGCCTACGCCAAGGCCGAGGACGCCGCCTTCGGCGAGCTGCCCGTGGAGGGCACGGTGTTCGTCTCCGTGGCCAACCAGGACAAGCGCACCCTGATCCTGCCGATCCAGCGGCTGGCCGGCCTGAGCTTCACCATCATGGCCACCCACGGCACCGCGCAGATGCTGCGCCGCAACGGCGTGGCCTGCGAGACCGTGCTCAAGGCCTCCGAGGTGCGCGAGGGCGCCGAGGGCCGCTCCATCGTCGACCGCATCATCGACGGCGACGTGGACCTGATCCTCAACACCCCGGCCGGCTCCGCCGGCGCGCGCCACGACGGCTACGACATCCGCGCCGCCGCCGTGCACTCCGGTGTGCCGCTGGTGACCACGGTGCAGGGCACCGTCGCCGCCGTGCAGGGCATCGAGGCCCTGCGCGCCGGTGGGCTGACCGTGCGCCCGCTGCAGCAGCTCGAGCACACCCCGGTGGCGAAGTTCGTCGCCGAGGGCGGTGAGAAGCTGTGACCGCGGACTCCGGGACTTCTCCGGGCACTTCGGCCACCCCGGCCGCCCCGGCCGCCCCGACCGCCGGGGCCGAGGCGACCTTCGGTGCGCGCCTGGCCGCGGCGGGGGAGCGCTTCGGACGGCTGTGCGTGGGCGTGGACCCGCACGCGCGCCTGCTGCACGACTGGGGCCTCGAGGACGACGTCCACGGCCTGGCCGAGTTCTCCGCGCGCTGCGTGGAGGCCTTCGCCGGCCGCGTCGGCCTGGTCAAGCCCCAGGTGGCCTTCTACGAGCGCCACGGCTCCGCCGGCCTGCGCGTCCTCGAGGAGACCCTGGCGGGCTTCCGCGAGGCCGGCACGCTGACCCTGGCGGACGCCAAGCGCGGCGACATCGGCTCGACGATGGCCGGCTACGCGGACGCGTGGCTGGGTCAGGGCTCGGCCCTGCGCGCCGACGCCGTGACCGTCTCGCCGTACCTGGGTGTCGGCGCCCTGGCGCCCGCCGCCGAGGCCGCGGCCGAGCACCACGCCGGTGTGTTCATTCTCGCGGCGACCTCCAACCCGGAGGCCGCCGAGGTGCAGCGCACCGCCGACCCGGACGGGGCGACCCTGGCCCAGCGCGTCGTCGAGGCCACCGAGCGCCTCGCCGCCGCGCACCCCGGGGCCACCTGCGGCGTCGTCGTCGGCGCGACCCTCGCCGAGGGGCCTGACCTGGCCGGATTCAGCGGCCCGGTGCTGCTGCCCGGCGTGGGCGCACAGGGCGCGAGCATCGCCGACGCCGAGCGCGTCGCCGGTGCCGCGGCCGGGCGCGCCTGGCCGAACGTCTCGCGGGCGATCCTGTCCGCGGGCCCCTCGGTCGAGGCGCTGCGCGCGGCCGTCGGGGAGTTTTCCCCGGCGTCGCTTGAGACGTAGCGCGACCCACCTGGTACTTTTGGGTACCGCCCGCCGCGGCCGGTGCGAGAGCACCGGTCGCGACGTCCATCGGCCGGGAGCGACGCGAACGGCCGGTCAAGATCGACACCGGCGCAGTCGGTGCTAGACTTACCGCACGTCATCGGACCACAGCGGTGAAATTCCGCGGCGCGGGAAGGCCTGAGCCTCCCCGTCAAGGTGCCGGTGTAAGACGGTTGTGACGGAGAGATCCGGAACGCCGCATAACCATCCGACTATGAAACTGGAGGAACCCCGTGGCCCTTCCGAAGTTGACCGACGAGCAGCGCAAGGCGGCTCTCGCCAAGGCCGCTGAGGCCCGCAAGGCCCGTGCCGAGCTCAAGGAGAAGCTCAAGCGCGGCGACATCACGCTCAAGGAGGTCCTGGACCAGGCCCAGGACGACGAGATCGTCGGCAAGACGAAGGTCTCCGCCCTGCTCGAGGCTCTGCCGAAGGTCGGCAAGGTCAAGGCCAAGGAGATCATGGAGGAGCTCGAGATCGCCCCGACCCGCCGTCTGCGCGGCCTGGGCGAGCGTCAGCGTCGTGCGCTGCTCGAGCGCTTCGGCTTCGCCGAGTAGATCATGGCAGGTGAAACCGGCGGCCGGCTCGTAGTGCTGGCCGGCCCCTCGGCCGTGGGCAAGTCCACGCTGGTCCACCTCCTGCGGGAGCGCATCGGGGACCTGTACTTCAGCGTCTCGATGACGACCCGCGCACCGCGTCCGGGCGAGGTCGACGGGGAGGACTACTTCTTCGTCACCCCCGAGGACTTCCAGGGACACATCGACTGCGGCGAGATGCTGGAGTGGGCCGAGATCCACGGCGGCCTGCAGCGTTCCGGCACCCCCGCGGCGCCGGTGCGCGAGTCCCTGACGCAGGGCCGTCCGGTCCTGATCGAGGTCGACCTGGCCGGCGCGCGCAGCATCAAGTCCCTGATGCCGGAGGCGGTCACGGTGTTCCTGGCCCCGCCGAGCTGGGACGAGCTCGTCAAGCGGCTGACCGGCCGCGGCACCGAGCCGGAGGACGTCGTCGCCCGCCGCCTCGAGACCGCGCGCACCGAGCTCGCCGCGCGCGACGAGTTCGACCGCGTCGTGGTCAACGACGACGTGGAGCGGGCTTTCGCGGAGATCAGTGCTATCCTGCGTGGAGAGGATCAGGCTCCCCGGCAGTGACCTGCTGAACGGAGCCGCGCCGCGGCGGACCGGACGTGTGTGCCCGTCCGGCCCGCCGCGGCCGCATTCAACGCAACCGAAGAAACACAGGTGTGAGTGACTAACGTGACTAACGAGACGGAAGAAAACCAGCCGGTCTTCGATCCGCCGGTCGGCATCACCGACCCGCCGATCGACCGCCTGCTCGAGAAGGTCTCCTCGAAGTACGCTCTGGCGATCTTCGCGGCCAAGCGGGCGCGCCAGATCAACGCGCACTACCAGCAGGCCGACAACGAGGTCTTCGAGTACATCGGGCCGCTGGTCACCCCGGAGCCCGGCGAGAAGCCGCTGTCGATCGCGCTGCGCGAGATCGACGCCGGCCTCCTCGAGTACGAGGAGGGCCGCTAGGCCCCTCGGGGCACCGCGCCCCGACGTCTGCTTTCCGACGCCCCCGTGCGCCCACCGTTTCCGCGGTGGGGCACGGGGGCGTCGGCGTGCGTGGGCGGCGTCGCCGGCCGGTCCGGCGTCCGGGCACGGCACCCGGGCACGGCGTCCGGGTATGGCACCCGGGTTCGGCGTCCGGGTATGGCACCCGGGCCCAGGTCCCGGGGCGTCCGCCCGCCCGGCCGGGGTATGTTCGGCAGATGAGCGCGGCCGCATCCGCGAAAGCGCCGGACCATCTGCACCGACGAGCCCCAGGGGAGTGGCACCCGTGACCGACCCGCACACCGACCACCGCCACGCGCAGCGCGCGCACGACGAGGCGCCGGAGGAGACCGCCGGGGGAGCGGACCCCGCCCACGGCCCGCGCGTCCTGCTCGGCGTGGCCGGCGGCATCGCCGCCTACAAGGCCTGCCACCTGGTGCGCGAGTTCTCCGAGCACGGCGCCGACGTCACCGTCGTGCCCACCCCCAACGCGCTGAAGTTCGTCGGCGCGGCGACCTTCGAGGCCCTCTCCGGCAACCCCGTGGCCACCGACGTGTTCACCGGAGTCGACGAGGTCCGCCACGTCCGCGTCGGCCAGGAGTCCGACCTCGTGGTCATCGCCCCGGCCACGGCCGACCTCATCGCACGGCTGGCCGCGGGCCGCGCCGACGACCTGCTGACCGCGAGCGTGCTCGTGGCCACCTGCCCCGTCGTCGTCGCCCCGGCGATGCACACCGAGATGTGGCTCAACCCCGCCACCCGCGACAACGTCGCCACCCTGCGCCGCCGCGGCATCACGGTGCTCGACCCCGCCAGCGGACGGCTGACCGGGCCCGACTCCGGGCCGGGTCGGCTGCTCGAGCCCGCCCAGATCGCCGAGCTGGCCCGCACCGCCGCCGCCCGCGGCGGACTCTCCCGCCCGCTGGAGGGCACCACGGTGCTCATCTCCGCCGGCGGCACCCGCGAGGGCCTCGACCCCGTGCGGTACCTGGGCAACCGCTCCTCGGGCCGGCAGGGCTTCGCCCTCGCCGAGGTCGCCGGCCAGCTCGGCGCCCGCGTCGAACTCGTCGCCGGGGCCACCGACGCCCTGCCCACACCGGCCAACACCACCGTGACCCGCATCGAGTCGACCGCCGAGCTCAAGGCCGCCGTCGACGAGCGTGCTCCCCGCGCCGACGTCGTCATCATGGCCGCCGCCGTCTCCGACTTCCGCCCGGCGAGCGTGGCGGGGGCGAAGATGAAGAAGGGCTCGGAGGCCGAGGCCGGGCTGGAGACGCTCCAGATGGCCGAGAACCCCGACATCCTGCGCGGCGTCGTCGCGGCCCGGGAGAGCGGCGCCCTGGGCGGGGACACCGTCATCGTCGGCTTCGCGGCCGAGACCGGAGACGAGGACGCCGACGCCCTCGAGTACGGCCGGCGCAAGCTGCTCAAGAAGGGCTGCGACGTCATCCTGTGCAACGAGGTCGGTCAGGGCAGGGCGTTCGGCACCCCGGACAACGCCGGCTGGCTGCTCACCGCCCCCGAGGGGGCCACCGATCCCGCGGACGTGACCGTGCGCGAGGTGCCCCGCGGCAGCAAGCAGGAGATCGCCGCCGAGATCCTCGCGGAGGTCGTGCGCATCCGACACGCGGACAACTCGGCATTGCAGGATTAGACCGCTTGGTCTAATGTGGTCCGGGAATCCGACCCGCCACGCCGGCGCCCCGCGCCGCGGCGGGCCGGGCCGCGGTCCGGCACCTGCGCGCCTGAGCCCCGTGACCCCACCGCGGCGCAACCGGTCGAAGCGAGAGCAAAGGAAGCGATCAAGTGGCAGAGACAGCGAGCACGGTGCGACTGTTCACCAGCGAGTCCGTGACCGAGGGGCACCCGGACAAGATCTGCGACGCGATCTCGGACGCGATCCTGGACGCCATCCTGGCGGAGGACCCGACCGCGCACGTCGCCGTCGAGACCCTGGTGACCACCGGCCAGGTCCACGTCGTCGGTGAGGTGCGCACGAGCGCCTACGTCGAGATCCCGCTGCTGGTGCGCAAGACGCTGCTCGACATCGGCTTCACCTCCTCCGAGGTCGGCTTCGACGGGCGCACCTGCGCGGTCAACATCGCCATCGGCGAGCAGTCCGCGGAGATCGGCTCCGGCGTGGACACCTCGCACGAGATCCGCTCCGGCTCCGGCCACGAGGCCGACGACCAGGGCGGCGCCGGCGACCAGGGCCTGATGTTCGGCTACGCCACCGACGAGACCCCGGAGTACATGCCGCTGCCGATCGCCACCGCCCACCGCCTGGCGCGCCGCCTGACCGAGGTGCGCAAGGAGGGCATCGTCGACCACCTGCGTCCGGACGGCAAGACCCAGGTCACCTTCGCCTACGACGCCGAGGGCAACCCGACCCACCTGGACACCGTGGTCATCTCCACCCAGCACGACCCCGAGGTCGACTCAGCCTGGCTGGAGCCGCGCCTGCGCGAGCACGTCCTCGACCACGTCCTGGCCGAGGCCGACCTCGAGCGCTACCGCACCGACGAGCTGACCCTGCTGGTCAACCCCTCCGGCTCCTTCATCCTCGGCGGCCCGATGGGCGACGCCGGACTGACCGGCCGCAAGATCATCGTCGACACCTACGGCGGCATGGCCCGCCACGGCGGCGGCGCCTTCTCCGGCAAGGACCCGAGCAAGGTCGACCGCTCCGCGGCCTACGCCATGCGCTGGGTGGCCAAGAACATCGTCGCCGGCGGGCTGGCCCACAAGGCCGAGGTCCAGGTCGCCTACGCCATCGGGCGCGCCGCCCCGGTGGGCCTGTACGTGGAGACCTTCGGCACCGCCGCCGAGGGGCTCGACGACGCCGCGATCCAGGACGCCGTGCAGAAGGTCTTCGACCTGCGCCCGACCGCCGTGATCCGCGAGCTCGACCTGCAGCGCCCGATCTACCGCCAGACCGCCGCCTACGGCCACTTCGGCCGCACCGACGTCGACCTGCCCTGGGAGCGCGTCGACCGCGCCGAGGAGCTGCGTCGCGCCGTCGGCCTCGGCTGAGCCGTGCCCCGAGACCGCGCCCGCGGGTAGAATCCCGCGGTATGTCACCGACCCGCGCCCCCGCCGAGACCCGGCCCGTGGCGCGGGTCCTGCCGTTGCTGGGCCTGCCGCACCTGGACCGGCCCTTCGACTACCTCGTCGCCGCCGACCAGGACGCCGAGGCACGGCCCGGCGTGCGCGTGCGCGTCCGCTTCTCCGGGCGCCTCGTCGACGCCCTGCTCCTCCAGCGCGTCTCCGACAGCGAGCACGGCGGCCGCCTGCGCTACCTGGAGCGGGTGATCTCCCCGGAGATCGTCTACCCCGAGCGCCTGGCCACGCTCGTCGACAAGCTGGCCGACCGCTACGCCGGCACCCGCTCCGATCTCATCCGCGCCGCCGTGCCCCCGCGCCACGCCAAGGCCGAGGAGGCCGACACCGACACCCCCTGGGAGGAGCTCGGCGAGCCGGCCGAGGCCGACCTGTCCGCCTGGTCCGGCTACACCCACGGCGAGTCCTTCGTCGACGCCGTCATCGAGGGCCGCACCGCGCGCGCCGCCTGGCAGATCGCGCCGGGGGAGGACTGGGCGGCCGCCCTGGCCGCCCTGGCCGTGGCCGTCGTCTCCGACGGCGGCGGCGCGCTGATCGTGGCGCCGGACCAACGCGACGTCGACAAGCTCGAGGCCGCATGCCGCGACCTCGTCTCCGCCCGCCAGGTCACCGTGCTCGGCGCGGCACTCGGTCCGCAGGCGCGCTACCGGCGCTACCTGTCGGTGCTGCACGGGCAGGCCCGCCTGGTCATCGGCACCCGCTCGGCCGCGTTCGCGCCGGTGCAGAACCTGCGCCTGGCCGTCTGCCTCTTCGACGGTGACGACAACCTCGTCGAACCTCGCGCGCCCTACCCGCACGCCCGCGAGGTGCTGACCACCCGCTCCGCGCTGGAGAAGTGCTCGCTGATCGTCGCCGGGCACACCCGCACCGCCGAGGCCGAGCTCCTCGTGCGCTCCGGCTGGGCCCACGGCCTGGTCGCCCTGCGCGAGGCCCTGCGCGCCCGCGCCCCGCGTGTGCAGGCCACGGCCGACTCCGAGGCCGCGCTCGCCCGCGACCCCCGCGCCCGCCAGGCGCGCATCCCCTCGGTGGCCTTCGCCGCCCTGCGCGAGGGCGTCGCAGCCGGGCGCCCCGTGCTCGTCCAGACCCCGCGCCGCGGCTACGTGCCCACGCTGGCCTGCGGAAACTGCCGCACCCCGGCGCGCTGCCGCGCCTGCAACGGCCCGCTCGGCGTGCCCGAGACCACCGACGGGCAGCGCGCCGCCGTGCCGCAGTGTCGCTGGTGCGGGCGCCTCGAGCCGCGCTTCCGCTGCCAGGAGTGCGGCTCGCCGCGCCTGCGCGCCGTGGTGCTGGGCAACCAGCGCACCGCCGAGGAGCTCGGCCGCGCGTTCCCCGGCACCCGCGTGATCGTCTCCGGCGGCAACCGGGTCATCGAGGAGATTGACGACGCCCCGGCGTTGGTGGTCGCCACCCCGGGTGCGGAACCCGAGGTCGCCGGCGGCGGCGCCTACGGCGCGGCGCTGCTGCTGGACACCTGGGCGCTGCTGGGCCGCCAGGACCTGCGTGCCACCGAGCGGACGCTCGCCGCCTGGACCGCGGTGGCCACCAGGGTGCGCCCGGCGCGCGAGGGCGGGCGCGTCATCGTCGTCGCCGACTCCGCGCTGCCGGTGGTCCAGCACCTGATCCGCTGGGACATGCCGGCGGCCGCGCGCGCGGAGCTCGACCAGCGCGGCGAGGTGCGCCTGCCGCCCGCGGTGCACCTGGCGGCCGTGGACGGCGCGGCGGCGGCCGTCGACGCACTGATCGGGGAGACGGAGCTGCCCGCCGGCGCCGAGGTGCTCGGCCCCGTCGACCTGCCGGCCGGGGTCAGCCTGCCCGGCGAGTACGACGAGGACCGCTTCGGCCCGCCGCAGCGCGTGCTCGTGCGCGTCCCGCTCGGCCCGGCAGGCGAACTCGGCCGCGCGCTCAAGGCCGCCGCCGTGGCGCGGGTGGCCCGGCGCGACGACCTGCCGCTGCGCATCCAGGTCGACCCCGTCGCCGTCGGGTGATGCAGCGTGACGAGGCTCCGCCTCGCCACCGGGGCGGGGCAGGAATCGACGCGCCGAGCGCAACGGTGGTCGGGCGCGGGTGCCGCGGGGCGTCGTCAATCGAGGCCGAAGATGCGGTCGATCATCCGGTTGCGGAACATGCCCTGCGGGTCGACGCGGGCGCGCAGCTCGCCGACGGCGTCCAGGTGCGGGTGCACCGCCGCCAGGCCGTCGTGGTCGAGTGTGTGCAGCTTGCCCCAGTGCGGGCGCCCGCCGGCGGCCACGAGCACCGGCTCGATGAGCTCGAAGAGCTCCTCGTGGTCGTCGCGGTGGTAGCGGTGCACCGCGATGTAGCAGGACTCCCGGCCGTGGCCGGTCGACAGCGGCACGTCGTCGGCACCCGTGGCGCGCACCTCGATGGGGAAGGTGACCTGCACGTCGCGCGAGTCCAGGCGACGGTGCACCTCGCCGAGGACCTCGGCGGCGTCGGCCAGCGGCACCGAGTACTCCATCTCGTTGAAGCGCACCCGGCGCGCGGAGACGAAGACGTCGTGGGCCAGGTCCGAGTACTCGCGCTGGGCGAGGAAGCGCGCCGAGAGCCGGTTGAGCGTCGGTGTCGTCGAGGGCGCGAGGTGCCCGAGCGCGCACATGGCGCGGTAGGCGACGTTGTTGGCCAGCTCGTCCTCGAGCACGGCGCGCCAGCGCGGGATCGGGGCCGCGACCCGGTCGCGCTCAGCGAGGCGGTGGCGGGTGTTGCGCTTGACGTGGGCGACGTCCGTGCCCGGGAACCAGTAGTACTCGACGTGGTCGGCCGAGGCCGCGGCCTGCGCGAAGTCGTCGCGCAGCGCGGCGACCGGCTCGGCGCGCTCGACGGCGGCGAGCACGAAGGTCTCCACCACCGCGACGGTGACCCGGGTGACCACGCCGAGGGCGCCGAGGTGCACGCGGCCGAGCTCGAAGAGCTCGTCGCCGGGGCCGACGTCGTGGACGGTGCCGTCGGCGGTGACGATGCGCTGGGCGCGCACCATGCCCGCCAGGCCGGTGAAGCCGAGCCCGGTGCCGTGGGTGGAGGTGGCGATGGCGCCGGCCAGCGACTGCGGGTCGACGTCGCCCTGGTTGGCCAGGGCGAGTCCGTGCGGGCGCAGCAGGCGCGGCACGTCGCGCAGGCGGGTGCCGGCGAGGAAGGTGACCTCCATGGCCTCCCGGTCGACGTTGACCACCCCGGAGAGCTCGTCGAGGCTGATGAGCACCCCGTCGGTGACGGCCACGCCGGAGAACGAGTGCCCGGCGCCGACGGTCTTGACGTGCAGGCCGGCCTCGGCGGCGCGGGTGACGGTCTCGACGACCTCGGCCTCGGTGGCCGGGCGGGCTACCTCGGCGGGCCGGGCGGCCTGTGTGCCGGACCAGTTGCGCCACGTGCCGCCGGAGCGGGTCTTTCGGGGCTGGTTTCGGGTCGGGGCGGTCATACGAAGCTCCTCTGCTCTCCGCGGTAGGTCGGCCATTCGGCCACGGTCAGCCCGTCGGAGACGACGAGCACCGAATCGGTCCACTCGGCCTGTTCACCGGCCTTGGCGTGGCGCATCCAGACGTGGTCGCCCAGGCGCAGGCGGTCGGCGCCCGCCCCGCGCAGCGGGGTCTGCACCTCGCCGGCGCCCTCGAGGGCGATGGTGCGCAGGCCCTCGGGGAAGTCGACGACGGGCAGGCGGTCGTCGCCCGGCGCCCCGGAGGCCACCCGCCCGCCGCCGGCGACGGTGACGAAGCCGCGGGCCGGGTGGCGCACCACGGGCACCACGAACCACTCGGCCGCGTGGGGCCGGAAGGTCTTGTAGTGGTCGAAGAGGGCCGGTCCGAGCACCCCGGAGCCGGCGCCGATCTCGGTGACGGCCTCCTCGGCGCGGGTGGTCTCGATCGAGCCGGTGCCGCCGCCGTTGACGAACTCGAGCTCGAGGCCGTCGGCGGCCAGCCGCTCGGCGACGGCGTCGACGACCTTCGCCCGTCGCCCGGCCAGCTCGTCGACCGAGAGGCGCTTCATCGCCGCGACCGCCGGCGAGGTGTCGGTGGTCCCGGCGATCTGGCCTTCGTATGCCATCAGGCCGACCAGGCGCATGCCGGGCCGCGAGCAGATCTCCGAGGCCATCGCCTCGGCCTCGGCCGGGGAGTGCACCGGGGAACGGCGCGCGCCGATGTGCACCGGCCCGATGACGTAGGAGGCGTCGACGTCGAGGCACACGCGCAGCTCCGCGGCGTCGTCGGCGGGCTCGCTCCAGTCCGGGTCGGGGTGCGTCGTCTCCAGCCCGGCGGCCTCGGCGGCCTCCTCGATCAGGCGCAGGTGGCCGGGGCAGTCGACCATCACCGTGACCGCCCTGCGGTAGGCGGGGTTCCCCGCCCAGGTGGCCAGCAGGTCCGGGTCCGCGCACGGGTAGGCGACCAGGACGTCGTCGCAGACGCCCTCGTCGACGAGCCAGAGCGCCTCGCCGAGGTGGTAGGACAGCAGCCCCGAGAAGCCGGGCACCTCGAGCACCCTGGAGATGAGCTCGCGGATGCGCAGCGACTTCGTGGCCAGGCGGATCGGGGTGCCGCGGGCGCGGCGGGCCATGTCGCGGGCGTTGGCCAGCGCGGCGTCCAGGTCCAGCACGCTGAACGGGGCGGGCCTGCCGGCCACGGCCTCGCGGACCTCGGGCGGGGGAGCGGTCACTTCAGCCTCCTTGTCTTCGCGGTCTTCGCCGGGCTCCGCGTCGGTCATCCCGCCGGCGGCCGCGCCCGAAGGCGGCGGCGACCGGGGCGGAGAACTTTCGCGGGTGCAAGTGCACCCATCCTGACACCGGGGCGACCGCGCCCGCAGCGGTTTGGCCGGGTTTTCTGTGGGCGGGGCCACAGTCGCGTGCCGGCGCCGCGCACGAACTCCGCCGCCCGCCGCTCGCGTGCCCCGCCGCCCGCCCGGCGTGCGCGGCCGGGTCGCGCCCCGGCGCTACAATGGGCCCCCTGAACGCGCCGGAAGCGGCGCCGGAACCTGCACCGAAAGGAGCGCGCGGGAAGCGCACATGACTCACCTGAGACTCGTCTTCGCCGGCACCCCGGAACCCGCCGTCGTCGCCCTCGACCGGCTCCTCGACTCCGACCACGAGGTCCTCGCCGTGATCACCCGCCCCGACGCGCGCCGCGGCCGGGGCCGCACGCTGCACCCCAGCCCCGTCGCGGCCCGCGCCGCCGAGCGCGGCGTCGAGGTCCTCAAGCCCGCCACCCTCAAGCCGGGCACCGAGGACGGCGACGCCCTGCGCGCCCGGCTGGCCGAGCTCGCCCCCGACGCACTGCCGGTGGTCGCCTACGGCAACCTGATCACCCCGGACCTGCTCGACGTCGCCGAGCACGGCTGGGTCAACCTGCACTTCTCCCTGCTGCCGCGCTGGCGCGGCGCCGCCCCCGTGCAGGCCGCCATCGCCGCCGGCGACGCCGAGACCGGTGCGAGCACCTTCCGCATCGCCGCGGGCCTGGACACCGGCGACGTGCTCGCCCAGATCCACGAGCCGATCGGCGCGGAGGACACCGCCGACGACCTGCTGACCCGTCTGGCTTACTCGGGTGCGGACCTGCTCGCCGAGACCATGGACGGCCTGGCCGCAGGAACCATCACCGCCCGCCCGCAGGCCGAGCTGGGCGGCGAGCCCACCCACGCCGCGAAGATCACCAGCGCGGACGCCCGCATCGACTGGACCCGGCCCACCGCCGAGACCGACCGGATCATCCGCGCCCACACCCCGGCGCCGGGCGCGTGGACCATGTGGGGCGAGCGCCGCATGAAGCTCGGCCGCGTCGTCCCGCTGGCCGCCGACTCCGAGGCCGCCGCCCCGGTCGCCGGCCGCCCGGGCGCGGTGCACGCGGGCCGCCACAGCGTGGTCGTCGGCACCGCCGACGCCGCCGTGGAGCTCACCCGCATCCAGCCGCCGGGCAAGAAGGCCATGGCCGCCGAGGACTGGGCCCGCGGGGCACTTCCCGGCACCACCGACGAGGAGCAAGGAGTCACGTTCCAGTGAGCCAGAACGCAGAGGGCGGGGGCTTCCGCTCCCGCAGCAGGAAGGGCCGCGCCCGGTCCGGCGCCCACGGCACCGGCCGCGGCGACAACCGCGGCAACGGCGGCGAGAACCGGGGCCACGGGCGCAGCCGCCGCGACGGACGCAAGATCTCCGACGCCCGCGGCGCGCGCGGGCGCGACGGTGCGCGGGGCGGCAACGGCGACCACCGCGGGCGTCGTCAATCGGACGAGGGCCACGGCACCGGGCGGCACCGCGACTACCGCGGCATCGACAAGGCGCGCCAGGCGGCCTTCGAGACGCTGCTGAAGGTCACCGAGGACGACGCCTTCGGCAACCTGACGCTGCCCGGCGAGCTGCGCGCGCTGGGGCTGAAGGGCCGCGACGCCGCCTTCGCCACCGAGATCACCTACGGCACCCTGCGCACCCTCGGCGTGCTCGACGCCGTGATCGACAGGTGCGCCGCCCAGGGCATCGAGTCGATCAACCCGCAGGTCCTCGACGCGCTGCGTCTCGGCGTCTACCAGCTGCTCTACACCCGCGTCGAGGAACACGCGGCCGTGGACACCTCCGTGCGCCTGGTCGGCGCCACGGGCCGGTTCAAGGCCAAGGGCTTCGCCAACGGCGTGCTGCGCACGGTCACGCGCACCCCGGCCGCGGAGTGGCTCGAGCAGCTCACCCCGGCCGACCCGCTGGCGGCGCTGGCCTTCCGCACCGCGCACCCGGCCTGGATCGCTAAGTCCTTCGCCAAGGTGCTGCCCGAGGGCGAGCTCGAGGCCGCCCTCGAGGCCGACTCCGAGCGTCCGCACGTGCACCTGGTCGCCCGCCCCGGCGAGATCTCCGCCGAGGAGCTGGCGCTGATCACCGGCGGCGAGCAGGGCAGGTACTCGCCGTATGCGGTCTACCTGCCCGGCGGCGACCCTGGCACGCTCGAGCCCGTGCGCCAGGGCCTGGCCGGCGTGCAGGACGAGGGCTCCCAGCTCATCGCCCGGGCGCTGACCGAGGTCGAGCTCGAGGGCGAGGACACCGGCCGCTGGCTGGACCTGTGCGCCGGCCCCGGCGGCAAGGCCGCGCTCGCCGGTGCGATCGCCCGCATCGAGGGCGCGCACGTCGACGCCGTCGAGACCGCCGCCCACCGCGCGAAGCTCGTCGAGAAGGCCTGCCGCGACCTGCCGGTGACCGTGCACGTCGCCGACGGCCGCGACCCCGGCCTCGAGCCGGGATACGACCGCGTGCTCGTCGACGCGCCCTGCTCCGGGCTCGGCGCGCTGCGCCGGCGCCCCGAGGCGCGCTGGCGCAAGTCCGAGGCGGACATCCCGGGGCTCTCGGTGCTCCAGTTCGAGCTGCTGAGCTCGGCGCTCAAGCTCGTGCGCCCCGGCGGCGCGGTGGTCTACTCGACCTGCTCGCCGGACGTGCGCGAGACCCGCCAGGTCGTCGAGCGCGCCGTCCACGAGCTCGGCGCCGTCGAGCTCCACGCCCACGGGCTGGTCGGCGGGATGACGGACGTCGGTGAGGCGCCCTCGGTGCAGATGTGGCCGCACCGCCACGGCACCGACGCCATGTTCTTCGCGGTCCTCCGGCGCCGCTAGACTCGGGGGCATGCCGCAACCGATCATCGCGCCCTCGATCCTGAACTCCGACTTCTCGCGCCTCGGCGAGGAGATCGGCCGCATCAAGACCGCCGACTGGGTCCACGTGGACATCATGGACGGCCACTTCGTGCCTAACCTCTCCTTCGGCCCCGACATCACGGCGACCGTCGACAGGCTGACCGACCAGCCGCTCGACGTGCACCTTATGATTGAGGAGCCGGAGAAGTGGGTCGACCGCTACATCGACGCCGGCGCCGACACCGTCATCTTCCACGTCGAGGCGACCGAGGACCCCGTGGCGCTCGCCCGCCACCTGCGCGAGAAGGGCGTGCGCGCCGCGTTCTCCCTGCGCCCCGGCACCCCGCTGGAGGACTACCTGGACGTCCTCGACGAGTTCGACCAGGTGCTCGTCATGAGCGTCGAGCCCGGCTTCGGCGGCCAGTCCTTCATGCCCGACCAGCTGGACAAGGTCCGCACCCTGCGCCGCGAGATCGCCGAGCGCGGCCTCGAGCTGACCGTCGAGATCGACGGCGGCATCAACGCCGAGACCATCCGCGAGGCCGCCGCCGCGGGCGTGGACGCCTTCGTCGCCGGCTCCGCCGTCTACAAGTCCGACGACCCGGCCGCCGCCGTCGAAGAGCTGCGCGCCGCCGCCGCGGAGGCCGCCGAGGCCGCGCAGCGGTGACCCTGCAGGACGCGCAGGACGGCGCGGGTCAGTCCCGCTGCCCGCAGCTGCGCCCCGCCGAGCTCGAGGCGCTCGCCGCCGCCGAGGCCGCCGCGGCCGCCGTGCGCGGCACCACCAGCCCCAACCCGCCCGTGGGTGCGGCGATTGTCGACGCCGCGGGGCGCACCGTGGGCGTGGGCGCCACCCGTCCGGCGGGCGGCGCCCACGCCGAGGTGATGGCGCTCGCCGAGGCCGGCGAGCACGCCCGCGGGGGCACCGCCGTGGTCACGCTCGAGCCGTGCAACCACACCGGGCACACCGGCCCGTGCACCCACGCCCTGGTGGACGCCGGGATCAAACGCGTCGTCTTCGCCCGCCGCGACCCCAACCCCGTCGCCGGGGGCGGGGCCGAGTGGCTGCGTGGGCAGGGCGTGGAGGTCGTGCACCCGGAGCCCGACGAGCTGCCCGCGCCGACGCTGGACCCGTGGCTCACCGCCGTCGCGGCCGGCCGCCCGGCGGTCACCCTCAAGTTCGCCCAGACCCTCGACGGCTTCACCGCCGCCGCCGACGGCACCAGCCGGTGGATCACCGGGCCCGAGGCCCGCCGCGCCGTGCACGCCGACCGGGCCCACCGCGACGCGATCATCGTCGGCACCGGGACCGTGCTCGCCGACGACCCGCGCCTGAGCGCCCGCCGCGACGACGGCACGGAGTACGACCACCAGCCGCGCCGCGTGGTCGTCGGCACCCGCGAGGTCCCGGCCGGGCACCATCTGGCCGGGGTCTGCGAGCAGTACCCGGACATCGACACCGCGCTCACCGAGCTGTGGGAGAGCGGCGCGCGCGACGTGCTCGTCGAGGGCGGGGCGGGCCTGGCGGCCGGCTTCGTCGCCGCAGGTGCGGTCGACTTCGTGCAGGCCTACCTCGCCCCGAAGCTGCTCGGTGCCGGGCACCCGGTGCTCGGCCGACCGCTCACGGAGACGCTGGCCGGCGCCTTCGAGTTCGAGACCACCGGCGTGCGCCGCCTCGGCGCCGACGTGCTCGTCGAAGGGCGGGTCGCGCGGCGGCGCCGTGCCACCGGGGAAAACCCGTGACCGGCACGGGACCCGCAGCCGACTGAACGCACCAGACAACGCACCCGACCAGGAAGGACCCGCCATGTTCACCGGAATCGTCGAGGAGATCGGCCGCGTCGCGGCCCTCGAGCGGCTCACCGACGCCGCCCGCCTGACCGTCGCCGCCGGCACCGTGCTCTCCGACGCCAACCTCGGCGACTCCATCTCGGTCAACGGCGTGTGCTTGACCGTCGCGGAGCTCGGCGAGGGCACCTTCACCGCCGACGTCATGGCCGAGACCCTCGACCGCAGCGCCCTCGGCGCACTGGCCGAGGGCGACCCGGTCAACCTCGAGCGCGCGCTGGCCGCCGGCGGGCGCCTCGGCGGCCACATCGTCCAGGGCCACGTCGACGCCGTCGCCGAGCTGATCTCGCGCACCCCCTCGGAGCACTGGGACGTGCTGCGCTTCTCCCTGCCCGCGGAGCTGGCCCGCTACGTCGTGGAGAAGGGCTCCATCGCGGTCTCGGGGACCTCGCTGACCGTCTCGGCGGTCGGGGAGGACCACTTCGAGGTCTCGCTGATCCCGGCGACCCTGCGCGACACCGTGCTCGGCGGGCTCACCCCCGGCGACCCGGTCAACCTCGAGGTCGACGTGCTGGCCAAGTACGTCGAGAAGCTCACCGCCGCGCGCGGCTGAGCGCGGCGCCCGGCCGCGGCCTCCGGAGACGCGGCTGAACCGGGTGACGCAGGTCATAGCCTCGGGCGTGCACCGCGGCCGCGCCGGGTGACCGAACCGGGGGAGGAGCCGGGGTGCACCGGGGGTGCACCCACCGGAATGGGGTGGGTCGGCGGGTGACTAAGGTGTAGCGCGTGACTGACAACGAGGATCGCACCACCACGGTCAGGCTGGACAGCGTGGAAGACGCCATCGCGGACATCGCGGCCGGTAAGGCCGTGGTCGTGGTGGACAACGAGGACCGGGAGAACGAGGGCGACCTCATCTTCGCCGCCGAGAAGGCCACCCCCGAGCTGGTCGCCTTCATGGTGCGCTACACCTCCGGCTACATCTGCGCGCCGGTCGTGCGCGAGGACGCCGACCGCCTGCACCTGCCGCCGATGGTCGCGCTCAACGAGGACGCCCGCGGCACCGCCTACACCGTCACCGTCGACGCGGCGACCGGCAGCACGGGCATCTCCGCCACCTCGCGCGCCGAGACCCTGCGCCGCCTGGCCGACCCGAAGTCCACCGTCAGCGACTTCACCCGCCCCGGCCACGTCGTCCCGCTGCGCGCCCGCGGGGGCGGCGTGCTCGAACGCGACGGCCACACCGAGGCCTCCATCGACCTGGCCCGGGCCGCCGGCCTGCGCCCCGTGGGCGCCCTGTGCGAGATCGTCTCCGAGGACGACCCGACCGACATGGCCCGTGGCCCCGAGCTGCGCCGCTTCGCTGACGCCCACGGCCTGCACATGATCTCGATCGCCCAGCTGATCGAGTGGCGCCGCCACCACGAGGTGCTCGTCGAGCGCGTCGTGGAGACCCGGCTGCCCACCGACTACGGCTACTTCCGCGCCATCGGCTTCCGCAACACCGTCACCGGCTTCGACAGCGTGGCGCTGATCGCCGGCGAGCCGGACAGCGACGGCGGGGTCGACGTCCCGGTGCGCGTGCACTCCGAGTGCCTGACCGGCGACGTCTTCGGCTCCCGCCGCTGCGACTGCGGCCAACAGCTCGACGCCGCGCTGCGCCTGATCCAGGAGCGGGGCCGCGGCATCGTGATCTACCTGCGCGGCCAGGAGGGCCGCGGCATCGGCCTGATGGAGAAGCTGCGCGCCTACCGCCTGCAGGACTCCGGCCTGGACACCGTCGACGCCAACCTGCAGCTCGGCCACACCGCCGACTCGCGCGAGTACTCCACCGCCGCGCAGATCCTGCGCGAGCTCGGCGTGCGGTCCGTGAACCTGATGAGCAACAACCCCGCCAAGGTCGAGGACCTGACCGGCCACGGCGTGGAGATCACCGGGCGCACCCGCCTGCCCGTCGAGGTCAACGAGGACAACGTCCGCTACCTGCGCACCAAGCGCGACCGGATGGGCCACGACCTGCCCGCCGTGGCGGACTGGGACGCCGCCCACCCCGAGAACCGAGGAGAGTAGGAGACCCCATGGCCAAGGAAGGACTGCCCGCCGCCGGCGCCGACACCGACTCGCTCGACGCGAGCGGACTGCGCCTCGCGGTGGTCACCGCCACCTGGAACGAGGAGATCTGCGACCGCCTGCACGAGCGTGCCCTTGCCGCCGGCCGCGCCGCCGGCGCCGAGGTCGCGGGCTACCGCGTCGTCGGCGCCCTGGAGCTGCCGGTCGTCGTGCAGGCCGCCGCGCGCGAGTTCGACGCCGTCGTCGCCTGCGGCTGCGTCATCCGCGGCGGCACCCCGCACTTCGACTACGTCTGCGACTCCGTGACCGCGGGGCTGACCCGCATCGCGCTCGACGAGGAGACCCCCGTCGGCAACGGTGTGCTGACCACCGAGACCCGCGAGCAGGCCGTCGAGCGCTCCGGCGGGCCCGGCGCGGTCGAGGACAAGGGCGCCGAGGCCGCGGTGGCCGCGCTGCGCACCGCCCTGACGCTGCGCGAGGTCCGCGGGGCGTAGAGAGAGCGTGCCGACGTCGTGCAGGCACAACGCCTGCCGACGTCGCACAGGCACGACGCGTGCCGACGTCGCGCCGCCCCGGGCGGCGCGTACACGCCGCATGCCGCAGCAGGCGCGCCCACGGCGCGCCGACGCGGGCGTCGGAAATCAACGCTCAGGCACGGTGCATTGGCGTCCGAGGGGCGCCTGCGGGCAGACTAGAGTGGTTGAGCAGAAGGGACTGCAACGTGGAGAACACGGGAAAGGCTGGGAGCGTGACCGACGCGGACCACACCGAGGGCGCCGCGCGCCGCGACCGCGCGCTGACCGACGAGGAACTGAGCTACTACAACGCGCTCGACCCGCTGGCCGCGACCTCGACGAAGCCCTGGGAGTTCGAGGTGCGCTCGCCGACGATGCGCGTCATCGGCGTCGCCTGGGTCGTCGTCGTGATGGCCGTGCACATCTTCATGGCGCTGGTCGTCGGCGTCGGTGACACCGGCGCGGCGGTGACCACCATCGACAAGTGGGCCTTCGTCGGCATCGGCCTGATCATCTCCGTCGTCTGCTACCTGGGGCTGACCCGCCCGCGCGTGCGCGCCAACGAGGACGGCGTCGAGGTGCGCAACTTCATCGGCACCCGCTTCTACCCGTGGACCGTCATCTACGGGCTGTCCTTCCCGCGCGGCTCGCGCATGGCGCGCCTGGAGCTGCCCCAATTCGAGTTCGTGCCCATGTGGGCGATGATGGCCACCGACCGCTCGACGATTCTCGACGACGTCGAGCGCTTCCGCGAGCTGGAGTCGCGCTACATGCCGCAGGAGTGAGGCGCTGACCGTGGCAGACCCCTCCACCTACCGTCCGGCCCCCGGGACGATCCCGACGTCCCCGGGGGTCTACCGCTTCCGCGACGCCGACGGGCGCGTCATCTACGTCGGCAAGGCGAAGAACCTGCGCGCGCGGCTGTCCAACTACTTCCAGGACATCACGCACCTGCACCCGCGCACCCGCCAGATGGTGCAGACCGCCGCCGGGGTGACCTGGACCGTCGTCGCCAGCGAGGTCGAGGCGCTCCAGCTCGAGTACACCTGGATCAAGCGCTACGACCCGCGGTTCAACGTCATGTACCGCGACGACAAGACCTACCCCATGCTCGCGGTGAGCATGGGCGAGGAGTTCCCGCGCGCCTTCTTCTACCGCGGGCCGCGCCGGCGCAACGTGCGCTACTTCGGGCCCTTCGCCCACGCCTGGGCCGTGCGCGAGACCCTCGAGCTGCTCACCCGCGTCTACCCGATGCGCACCTGCACCAAGGGCGTGTTCCGCCGCCACGAGCAGCTGGGGCGGCCCTGCCTGCTCGGCTACATCGACAAGTGCGCCGCGCCCTGCACCGGCAAGGTCACCGCCGCCGAGCACCGCGAGATCGCCGAGGGCTTCTGCAGCTTCATGAAAGGCCACACCGACGCCGTGCGCAAGCGGTTGACCGGCGAAATGCAGCAGGCCAGCGAGGACCTCGAGTTCGAGCGCGCCGCCCGGTTGCGCGACGACCTGGGCGCGATCGACAAGCTGATGGAGCAGCAGACCGTGGTTCTCGGCGACGGCACCGACGCGGACATGATCGCCTTCGCCACCGACGAGCTCGAGGCGGCCGTGCAGATCTTCCACGTCCGCCACGGCCGCGTGCGCGGCCAGCGCGGCTGGGTCGTGGAGAAGGCCGGTGACCAGGCCGGCGACACCGGACCGGTGGAGGAGGGCGAGGCCGACCCGGCGCTGCCCAACCTGATCCAGAACTTCCTGATCCAGTTCTACGGCGACGCCGCCGAGCGCGCCGAGCAGGAGGCCGCCGAGGACGCCAAGCTCTACGGGCGCCGGGGCGTGGACAAGATGTCGCACGGCACCGACGCCGCCGGCGAGCACCGCACCGGCTCGCGCCGGCGCAACGAGGTCATCCCGCGGCTGATCCTGCTGCAGGACGAGCCCGAGGAGCCGGCCGACACCGCCGCGGCGCTGGAGGCGCTGCGCGGCGGGCCCGTCGAGCTGCGCGTGCCGCAGCGCGGCGACAAGCGCGCCCTGATGGAGACCGTCGAGCGCAACGCCAAGGAGGCGCTGCGCCAGCACAAGCTGCGCCGCGTCGGCGATCTCACGGCCCGCTCGGCGGCGATCCAGGGCATCCAGGACGCCCTCGGCATGGACGAGTCGCCGCTGCGCATCGAGTGCACCGACATCTCGCACCTGCAGGGCACCGACGTGGTCGCCTCCCTGGTCGTCTTCGAGGACGGCCTGCCCAAGAAGTCCGACTACCGCCGCTACCGCATCCGCGACGCCGCCGGTGACGGCCACAGCGACGACGTCGGCTCCATCGCCGAGGTCACCCGGCGCCGCTTCCTGCGCCACAACCGCGACAAGCGCTCCGTGCCCGAGGCCGAGGAGTTCGACGGCTCCAGCTTCGCCGAGGAGACCGAGGCCGCGGCCGAGGTCGAGGAGATGTCGACGGACAACCGCCGCTTCGCCTACCCACCGCAGCTGTTCATTGTCGACGGCGGCGCCCCGCAGGTCGCCGCGGCCCAGCGCGTCCTCGACGAGCTCGGCGTCACCGACGTGACACTCGCCGGCCTGGCCAAGCGCCTCGAGGAGCTGTGGGTGCCCGGCGAGGAGGACCCGGTCATCCTGCCGCGCAACTCCCAGGCGCTGTTCCTGCTGCAGCAGATCCGCGACGAGGCGCACCGCTTCGCCATCACCTACCAGCGCCAGCAGCGCTCCAAGCGCATGCGGCGCAGCGAGCTCGACGACGTCCCGGGGCTCGGCCCCGCGCGCCGCACCGAGCTGGTGCGCCACTTCGGCTCGTTGAAGAAGCTCAAGCAGGCCACCGTCGAGGAGATCGCCGAGGTCAAGGGCTTCGGGCCCAAGCTGGCCGGCGACGTCCACGCCTCGCTGCACAAGGGGTGAGGCCGGGGCCCGCCGCGGGGCGGCGGGAGCCGTGGCGCGCGGCGGCCGGGGCGCCGCCACGCGGAGGCCGGGGGAGCGGTCATGGCTTACCATGGGAGCCATGACCGCCGCTGACACCGAGAACCTCGGCCACCTGCTCGCCCCGCCGCTGCTGATCACCGGCATGTCCGGGGCCGGCCTGTCCACCGCGGCCAAGGTCTTCGAGGACCGCGGCTGGTTCGTCGCCCACAACCTGCCCCCGCAGCTCATGCTCGAGCTGGTGGAGATGTGCCGCGCGGACACCTCGCCCGTGGAGCACCTGGCCATCGTCACCGACGTGCGCTCGCGCATGTTCCCCGGCTCGATGATGCAGACGCTCGCCGAGCTCAAGGCCCGCGGCGTGCGCCCGACGATTCTTTTCCTCGACGCCCGCAAGGACGCGCTGATGAAGCGCTTCGACTCGGTGCGCCGCACCCACCCGCTGCAGGGCGGCGACACGCTCTCCCAGGGCATCGACCGCGAGCGCGCGATGCTCGGCGACATCAAGGAGGACGCCGACGTCAGCATCGAGACCTCCGACCTGTCGGTGCACGACCTGCGCCGCCGCATCGAGGGCGCCTTCGGCGAGTCCGTCGCCCAGAAGCCGCACGTGACCGTGCAGTCCTTCGGCTTCAAGCACGGCGCCCCGCGCGACTCCGACCTGACCGTCGACGTGCGCTTCCTGCCCAACCCGTTCTGGGTCCCCGAGCTGCGCGAGCAGCGCGGCACGGACGCGCCCGTCTCCGACTACGTGCTCAGCCGGCCCGGGGCGGGGGCCTTCATCGACAACTTCCTGACGATGTTCAACTCCATGCAGGCCGGCTTCCGCCACGAGGGCAAGAACTTCATGACCGTCTCCATCGGCTGCACCGGCGGCCACCACCGCTCCGTCGCCGTCGCCGAGGAGATCGGGCGCCGGCTGCGCGAGGACTCCGGCCTGGACGTCAACGTCATCCACCGCGACATCGCCCGCTGAGCCGGATGCGGCCGGCCGGACGCACCCGCCCGTGAGGGCGGGGCTCCGCAGCCGGCGGCCCCGTACCCGCAGTACCCCGCGGCACCGCCCGCACCCAGACGACTGAGAGACCCGAGAGACATGCCCGACCCCGACAGCACCGCAGGCGCCCACGGCGCCGCACACCCGAGCAGCACCGCGGCGGCCCCGGGCGCCGCACGCCCGGACCTGACCTGCCTGGGCGGCGGCCACGGGCTCTACCAGACCCTGCGCGCGGCCCGCCTGTGCGACCCGGCGAACATCACGGCCGTGGTCACCGTCGCCGACGACGGCGGCAGCTCCGGGCGCATCCGCCGCGAGCTCGGCCAGGTCCCGCCGGGAGACCTGCGCATGGCGCTGGCCGCCCTGGCCGGCGACCGGGAGGACGCCGAAGGCCCGGGCCTGAGCGCCGAGCTGCTCCAGCACCGCTTCGGCGGGCACGGGGCGCTCGCCGGCCACGCCGTGGGCAACCTGCTGATCTCCGGGCTCGTGGAGCTCGGCGGTGACGTGCAGAAGGCCCTGGACACCGTCGCCAGCCTGACCCACTCCTGCGGGCGCGTGGTGCCCGTGTGCACCCGCCCGCTCGACATCGCCGCCGAGGTCGCCGGGCTGGACGACGACCCGCGCGTGGTCCGCGAGGTCCGCGGCCAGGTCGCCGTCGCCTCCACCCCGGGCTCCGTGCGCCGCGTGCGCCTGGTGCCCTCCGACCCGCCCGCGAGCTCCCAGGCCCTGGCGGCCATCCGCGGGGCGGACCTGATCACGCTGGGCCCGGGCTCCTGGTTCTCCAGCGTCATCCCCCACCTGATGGTCCACTCCGTGGTCGACGCCATAAACGCCTCGGACGCGCTGAAGGTCGTCGTGCTCAACCTCTCCGCCGAGCCGGGGGAGACCCAGGGCTTCTCCCTGGAGCGGCACATCCACATCATGGCGCAGCAGGCCCCGGCGCTGCGCGTGGACCGGATCCTGGTCGACTCCGACTCGCTGCTGTCGAAGGCGGAGCGCGCGTACCTCTCCCGGGCCGCCGGCCGGCTCGGCGCCGAGATCGTCTTCGCCGACGTGCACAGCTGCGACGAGAACGGCATGCCGCGCAACGTGCACGACCCGGAGAAGCTGGCAGCCGCCCTGACGGGCATGCTGGCCGCGGACTAGGATCGACGCGTCCCCGGGGACAGGGAAAGAAAGGACTCAAGGCACGGTGTCGCTGACGAACGAGGTCAAGGACGAGCTCACCCGCGTCGAGACGCGCGGGACCCGCGCACGGCTGGCTGAGGTCGCCGCCGTGCTGCGCTTCGGCGGCCGCGCCGTGCGCCACGGGGGAGTGGAGGCCATCGAGGTCGAGCTCGACCACGCCGGCGCCGCGCGCCGGCTGGTGGGCTACCTCGACGAGCTCTTCGACACCCACGTCACCCTGCGCACCGTCGAGCCCGAGCGCGCCGGCAAGCCCGGCCGCCACCTCGTGGTCGTCGACCGCGGCATCGCCGAGGTCTACCGGCGCACCGGGCTGATCACCCGCGCCGGCGTGCCCGTGGTGGGCCTGCCCCCGCAGGTCATCTCCGGCACCGTCGCGGACAAGGAGGCCGCCTGGCGCGGCGCCTTCCTCGCCGCCGGCACCCTGACCGAACCGGGCCGCTCCGCCGCGCTCGAGGTCGAGTGCCCGCGCGCCGAGGCCGCCCTGGCGCTGGTCGGCTGCGCCCGCGCCCTGGGCGCGACGGCGAAGAACCGCGAGTCGCGCGGCGCCGAGCGCGTCGTCGTGCGCGACGGCGACTCCGTCGGCGCCCTGCTGTCCCGCATGGGCGCGCACCGCACCCGCCTGCAGTGGGACGACAAGCGCCGGCGTCGGGAACGCACGGCGTCGACAAGCAGGCTGGCCAACTTCGACGACGCGAACCTGCGCCGCTCGGCGCGCGCGGCCGTCACCGCGGCCGCCCGCGTGGAGCGCGCCATGGAGATCCTCGGCGACGACGTCCCCGAGCACCTCGCGGAGGCCGGCAGCCTGCGCGTGCGCCACCGCCAGGCCTCGCTCGAGGAGCTGGGCCGGCTGGCCGACCCGCCGATGACCAAGGACGCCATCGCGGGCCGGGTGCGCCGCCTGCTGTCCACCGCGGACAAGCGGGCCAAGGAACTGGGCATCCCGGACACGCACGCCGCCGTGACCGAGGCGGTCCTCGACGAAGCGGGCAGTGGCGAAGCTCACTAATTCGGGGCCAGGATGTCCCCTTGTGGCCGTTCGGGCTTCCGGGCGGACCCCCGGACGGGGGCAGCCGCGGTGCGTTCACCAGGGCGTTCAGGATATTCCGCCCGGTTGATCCATCGAATTGCGGACCCGGATCTGTTCAGTTACCCCCGGTAGTGCCCGGATATGCCCGTAAATTTCCGCTCGTGTCTGATTTCTTTGCGGTTCGGTAGTGCGGGACGGCCGATCGGGCGGTACACTCTGAATCGTGAGGCAACGACGTGGGCGTCACAGAGGCGCACACGGTCCCTCTCGGACACAACCGCAGATTTGACGAGGAGATCAACTGTGACCATTCGTGTTGGTATCAACGGCTTCGGCCGCATCGGCCGCAACTTCTTCCGTGCCGTCCTGCAGCGCAGCGACGACCTGGAGGTCGTCGCCGTCAACGACCTGACCGACAACAAGACGCTGGCCACGCTGCTCAAGTACGACTCCATCCTGGGCAAGCTTGACCAGGAGGTCTCCTACGACGAGGAGTCCATCACCGTCGGCGAGCACAAGCTGCACGTCACCGCCGAGCGCGACCCGAAGAACCTGGACTGGGCCGCCCACAACGTGGACATCGTCATCGAGTCCACCGGCTTCTTCACCGACGCCAACGCCGCGCACGCGCACATCGACGCCGGCGCCAAGAAGGTCATCATCTCCGCCCCCGCCAAGAACGAGGACGCGACCTTCGTCTACAACGTCAACCACGAGGACTACGACCCGGAGAAGCACACCGTCATCTCCGGCGCCTCCTGCACCACCAACTGCCTCGCCCCGATGGCCAAGGTGCTCGACGAGAAGTTCGGCATCGAAGAGGGCCTGATGACCACCGTGCACGCCTACACCGGTGACCAGCGCCTGCACGACGCCCCGCACCGCGACCTGCGTCGCGCCCGCGCCGCCGCCGTGAACATCGTCCCGACCTCCACCGGCGCCGCCAAGGCCGTCGCCCTGGTCCTCCCGCAGCTCAAGGGCAAGCTGGACGGCTACGCCCTGCGCGTGCCCGTGATCACCGGCTCCTGCACCGACCTGACCTTCACCGCGAAGAACGAGGTCTCCGTCGAGGCCGTCAACGCCGCGATGAAGGAGGCCGCCAGCGAGACCCTCGGCTACACCGACGAGCCGCTCGTCTCCCACGACATCGTGACCGACCCGCACGGCTCGATCTTCGACTCCGGCCTGACCAAGGTCATCGGCAACCAGGTCAAGGTCGTCTCCTGGTACGACAACGAGTGGGGCTACACCTGCCAGCTGCTCCGCCTGACCGAGCACGTCGCCTCCAAGTTCTAACAGGCGCCTGACTCGGCTCGTGCCGACCGATGAGCGGCCTCGCTCGAGGGGGCAGCGGCACCGCCGCGTTCCCCCTTTGAGCCGGGGCCGCTCTTCGCATACCTGAACCCCCAGACACACCCCCAAACTTTCCCCGAGGAGAAACCCAGACATGGCCATCAAGACCATCGACGACCTGCTCGCCGAGGGCGTCGCCGGACGCCACGTGCTCGTCCGTTCCGACTTCAACGTCCCGCTCAACGACGCCGGCGAGATCACCGACCCGGGCCGCATCACCGCGTCCCTGCCGACCCTCAAGGCCCTGCTCGAGGGTGGCGCCAAGGTCATCGCCATGGCCCACCTCGGCCGCCCGAAGGGCGAGGTCAACCCGAAGTTCTCCCTCAAGCCCGTCGCCGAGGCCCTCAGCGAGGCCCTGGGCCAGTACGTCGCCCTGGCCGGCGACGTCGTCGGCGAGGACGCCCACGAGCGCGCCAACGGCCTGAGCGACGGCGAGATCGTCCTGCTCGAGAACGTCCGCTTCGACCCGCGTGAGACCAGCAAGGACGAGGCCGAGCGCGCCGAGTTCGCCGACGAGCTCGTCGCCCTGGCCGCCGACAACGGCGCCTTCGTCTCCGACGGCTTCGGTGTGGTCCACCGCAAGCAGACCTCCGTCTTCGACGTGGCCAAGCGCCTGCCCGCCTACGCCGGCTACCTGGTCAACAAGGAGGTCTCCGTCCTCGACTCCGTGGCCAAGGAGCCCGCCAAGCCCTACGTGGTCGTCCTCGGCGGCTCGAAGGTCTCCGACAAGCTCGGCGTCATCGAGGCCCTGGCCGGCAAGGCCGACAGCCTCGTCATCGGCGGCGGCATGTGCTACACGTTCCTCAAGGCCAAGGGCTACGACGTCCAGGAGTCCCTGCTCCAGGAGGAGATGGTGGAGACCTGCGGCGAGCTGCTCGAGCGCTACGGCGACAAGATCGTCCTGCCGGTCGACCTGGTCGCGGCCGAGAAGTTCGACAAGGACGCCGAGCACAAGATCGTCGAGCTCGACGGCATCCCCGCCGGCTGGATGTCCCTGGACATCGGCCCGAAGTCGGTCGAGCGCTTCGCCGAGGTGCTCGCCTCCTCCAAGACCGTGTTCTGGAACGGCCCGATGGGCGTCTTCGAGTTCGAGGCGTTCTCCAAGGGCACCAAGGGCCTGGCCCAGGCGATCATCGACGCCACCAGGAACAACGACTCCTTCTCGGTCGTCGGCGGCGGCGACTCCGCGGCCTCCGTGCGCGTGCTCGGCCTCGACGAGGACGGCTTCTCGCACATCTCCACCGGCGGCGGCGCCTCCCTCGAGTTCCTCGAGGGCAAGGAGCTGCCGGGCGTCGCGGTCCTGAACCGCTGAGCCTGCCGTTACCCGAAACCAGCCACCCACAGAAAGGCCGAAACGCACATGGCACGCACCCCCCTCATCGCGGGCAACTGGAAGATGAACCTCAACCACCTCGAGGCCATCACCGTCCTGCAGAAGTTCGCCTTCGCCCTGCCGAAGGAGTACTACGAGAAGATCGACGTCGCCTTCACCGTCCCGTTCACCGACCTGCGCTCCGTCCAGACCCTCGTCGAGGGCGACAAGCTGCAGTTCACCTACGGGGCCCAGGACGTCTCCGTGCACGAGTCCGGCGCCTACACCGGTGAGGTCTCCGCCGAGATGCTCGCCAAGCTGGGCTGCGCCTGGGTGGTCGTGGGCCACTCCGAGCGCCGCCAGTACCACGGCGAGACCGACGAGACCGTCGCCGCCAAGGCCGCCGCCGCCCTCGGCGCCGGCATGTCGCCGATCGTCTGCGTCGGCGAGCCGCTCGAGGTCCGCGAGAAGGGCGAGCACGTCGACTACGTCGTCGAGCAGGCCCGCCGGTCGCTGGCCGGCCTCGACGCCGCCCAGCTGGCCCGCACCGTCCTGGCCTACGAGCCCGTCTGGGCCATCGGCACCGGCAAGGTCGCCTCGGCCGACGACGCCCAGGAGGTCTGCGGCGCGCTGCGCAACTTGATCGCCGAGCTCGCCGACGAGAAGACCGCCGAGGAGTTCCGCATCCTCTACGGCGGCTCCGTCAAGGCCGACTCCGTCGCCGAGATCGTCGGCAAGCCCGACGTCGACGGCGGTCTGGTCGGCGGCGCCTCCCTGGACGGCGAGGCCTTCGCCAAGCTGGCCGCCAACGCCGCCCAGACGGTCGCCTAGACGACCGAACCTGGCGTGACCCGAGGCCGCCCCGTGGTGGCGACCCCACCACGGGGCGGTTTTTCACGCCCGAACCCGCCCGCAAGGGCATAGAAACCGCAGCTCAAGAACCTAAAACCTCACTTACTGCACACCCTCCGGTGGCACGGGCCCCGCGCCCGCGACCGCCCGGGGTGGAGAGGAAGAACCGTCATGGTTGACGATCAAACCAACATGCAGGACGACATCCGGTTCCTCGGCCGCGTCCTCGGCGAGGTCATCGCCGAGCAGGAGGGTCAGGAGACCTTCGACCTGGTCGAGAACTCGCGCCGGCGCGCCTTCGAGGTCGCCCGCGGCGAGGCCGACATGTCCGACCTGGCCGCCATGTTCCACGACATCGAGGCCGAGAAGGCCCGCGACGTCATCCGCGCATTCAGCCACTTCGCCCTCATGGCGAACCTGGCCGAGGACCTCTACGACGAGTCGGCCCGGCTGCACCGCCGCCAGGCCGGCGAGCCCGCCCCCGCATCCACCCTCGACGCGACCTGGCGCAAGCTGGCCGAGGCCGGCGTCGACCCGGCGACGATCTCGCGGGAGTTCCCCGCCACGCAGGTCGCCCCGGTGCTCACCGCCCACCCGACCGAGACCCGCCGCCGCACCGTCTTCGACGCCCAGAAGCACATCTCCGAGCTCATGCGCCGCCGGCGCGTGCTGCTGACGGCGGGGGAGAACGCCCTGACCGCCGGCGAGCTCGAGGAGATCGAGCGCGACGTGCGCCGCCGCCTGACCATCCTGTGGCAGACCGCCCTGATCCGCGTCGCCCGTCCCCGCCTCGAAGACGAGGTCGAGGTCGGCCTGCGCTACTACAAGCTCTCGCTGCTGCAGGCCATCCCGAAGCTCAACCACGACGTCGTCAAGCTGCTCTCCGACTCCGCGGGCGCGCCCGTGCCGCAGCACCCGATCGTGCAGCCCGGCTGCTGGATCGGCGCCGACCACGACGGCAACCCGTACGTCACCGGCACCACGCTCGACTACGCGGCCACCCGCGCCGCGGAGACCGTGCTGAAGTACTACGCCGGCCAGCTGCACGACCTCGAGCACGAGCTGAGCCTGTCCGACCGGCTCGGCGAGGTCTCCGAGAAGCTCTACGCGCTGGCCGACGAGGGCCACAACGACGTGCCCTCGCGCGTCGACGAGCCCTACCGCCGCGCCGTCCACGGCGTGCGCGGCCGCATCCTGGCCACCACCGTCGGCCTGATCGGCCCCGACGCCGTCGAGGGCGACTGGTTCAAGGCCCACGAGCCCTACGCCGACGCCGAGGAGTTCCTCGCGGACCTCGACCTCATCGACTCCTGCCTGCGCGCGGAGCACGACGAGATCATCGCCGACGCCCGCCTGGCCGACCTGCGCGCCGCCGTGCGCACCTTCGGCTTCCACCTCTACGCCCTGGACATCCGCCAGAACTCCGAGAGCTACGAGGACGTGCTCACCGAGCTGTTCTCCCTGGCGCACGTGGCCGAGGACTACCGCGGCCTGGACGAGGACGCGAAGATCAAACTGCTGGTCGACGAGCTGCGCACCCCGCGCCCGCTCGTGCCGGCCGGCTACCACGACTTCACCGAGCCCACCGAGCGCGAGCTCGGCATCTTCCGCGCGGCCGCCGAGGCCGTCGACAAGTTCGGCCCCGAGATGGTGCCGCACTGCATCATCTCGATGGCCGCCTCGGTCAGCGACATCCTCGAGCCGATGGTCCTGCTCAAGGAGGTCGGCCTGATCCACGCCAACGGCGAGGACCCGACCGGTTCCGTCGACGTCATCCCGCTGTTCGAGACCATCGACGACCTCGAGGGCGGCGCCGACATCCTGCGCGCCGTCTGGTCCATCCCGCTCTACCGCACCTACCTGCGCAACCGGGGGGACCTCCAGGAGGTCATGCTCGGCTACTCCGACTCCAACAAGGACGGCGGCTACTTCGCCGCGAACTGGGCCCTGTTCAACGGCGAGACCCAGATCGTGCAGGCCTGCCGCGAGGAGGGCCTGCGCCTGCGGTTCTTCCACGGCCGCGGCGGCACCGTCGGCCGTGGCGGCGGACCGTCCTACGACGCGATCCTGGCCCAGCCAGCCGGCGCCGTGCAGGGCGCGGTGCGCGTCACCGAGCAGGGCGAGATCATCTCCGCGAAGTACGGCTCGCCGGAGACGGCGCGCCGCAACCTCGAGGCGCTGGTCTCGGCCACGCTCGAGGCCTCGCTGATGGACGTCAACGACCTCGACGACCCGCAGCGCGCCGCCGAGATCATGACCTGGCTCTCGCACGCCAGCCAGGCGGCCTACACCCGCCTGGCCCACGAGGACCCCGGCTTCATCCAGTACTTCACCGAGTCGACCCCGGTCGCCGAGATCGGCAAGCTGAACATCGGCTCGCGCCCGTCGTCGCGCAAGCAGACCGAGTCGCTGGATGACCTGCGCGCCATCCCGTGGGTGCTGTCCTGGTCGCAGTCGCGCGTCATGCTGCCCGGCTGGTACGGCGTGGGCACCGCGCTGCGCGACTTCATCGAGCAGTCCGAGGACCGCGACGCCGCGGTCGCCGAGCTGCGCGACCTGGCCGAGAACTGGCCGTTCTTCGCCTCGGTGATGTCCAACATGGCCCAGGTCATGGCCAAGGCGGACATGAGCCTGGCGCAGATGTACGCCTCGCTGATCTCCGACCAGGATGTCGCCCGGCGCGTCTTCGACGCCATCCGCGCCGAGTACGAGCTGACCTGCGAGATGTTCGCCAAGGTCACCGGCCGCGACGAGCTGCTCGCCGACAACCCCGAGCTGGCCCGCTCCGTGCGCGACCGCTTCCCGTACCTGCTGCCGCTCAACGTGCTGCAGGTCGAGCTGCTGCGCCGCTACCGCGCCGGCGACGAGGACCCGAAGGTCCCGCTGGGCATCCAGCTGGCCATGAACGGCCTGGCCACCGCCCTGCGCAACTCCGGCTAGTCACGCCGGGAGGCCGCGGCGCGTCGGCAATCGACGCGCCGCGGCACGCGCCGCCCGGCAGGGCGGCGATGGTGTAGACTGTCCCAAGTCATTCAACCCGTCAGACAGAAGGGGACTTCACTTCAATGATCCTCGCGCTCCAGATCGTGCTCGTGCTCAGCGCCGTGCTGATGTCGGTGTTCGTGCTCCTGCACAAGGGCAAGGGCGGCGGCCTGTCCAGCCTCTTCGGCGGCGGCGTGCAGTCCAACCTGTCGGGTTCCACCGTGGTGGAGAAGAACCTCGACCGCTACACGGTGATCATGGCCCTCATCTGGATCCTGTGCATCGTGGCGCTGAACCTGCTGCAGGCCTACGCCTGACGCACACCCACGATTGACGACGACCCCGTCGCGCCCACCCGGGCGCGACGGGGTCGCTGTCTTGCGTGGCGGGGCTCAGCCCAGCTCGCTGGCCCGGGGCTCAGCCCAGCTCGCCGGCCGCGGCGTCGTCGAGGAAGAGCAGCGTCTCCGCGGCGCCGCGGGCGCCGGCGGCGGGCCACTCGGCCGGGCCGGCGCCCGCGGCCACGTGCGCGGCGGCCTCGGCCTTGCCCGCGCCGGCGACGAGCAGCCAGACGCGCTCGGCGCGCGCCACGCCGGTGAGCGTGATCGTGCCGCGGTGCGCCGGCGGCTTCGGTGAGTCGGTCACGGCGAGCACCTCGGGGGCGTCGGCACGCGTGCCCGCGGTGTGCGGGAAGACGGAGTTGACGTGGCCCTCGCCGCCCATGCCCAGCAGGTGCAGGTCGAAGCCCCGCGGGGCGAACTCCTCGAGCACGGTGGCGTAGCGCTCGACGGCGGTCTCCAGGTCCAGGCCGTCACCGCCCGCCCGCCCGCCGCCGAGCCGCCAGCCGTGGATGTTGGCCTCGGGCACGCCGACGGCCTCGAGGAGCGCGGCGCGGGCCTGGCCCTCGTTGGACTCCGGGTCGGTGACCGGCACGTCGCGCTCGTCGCCGAAGAAGACCTCCACACGGCTCCAGTCGACGCGTAGGGCCGGGAAGGTCTCGGCCTGGGCGTCGGCGGCGGCGTCGAACTCGGCGAGCTTGGCCAGCAGGCCGGTGCCCGCGCCGCCGCCGGTGAGCACGACGCGCGCGACACCGTCGCCGTGGCGGCCGCCGCCCGGGGACTGCGCGGCGGCGACGACCTCGATGAAGCGGGTCGCGGCGGCCGTGGTCAGCTCCTCGAGGTCGGCGACACGCACGATCTCGGGGCGGGCGGGGTGGACGGGGGCGTCAGTCATTTCGGTTCTCCTTCTGTTGGGTCTGGCGGGCTCGGGGCCGGTCAGGCCGTAAGACGTGTCAGGCCCAGTTGAGGCGGCGGATGCCGTCGAGGGCGCCGGCGTAGGCGTCGTCGGGGTCGAGGTGGCGCAGCTCCTCGGACAGGCAGTCGGCCTGGGAGCGCTCGTTGAGGGCGACGAGCTGCGTCGCCGCGCCCGGCACCTCCACCTCGACGGTGTCCAGGGAGCGCTGGTCGATGACCAGCTCGCCGTCGGCGCGCGTCATGGTCAGGCGGATGCCGTGGCCGGTGTGGGTCTCGCGGGTGACCGGCACGCGCAGGCGGTCGGCCAGCCAGCCGGCGGCCAGGTCGACGCTGGAGCTGCCGGCCGGGCCGGAGATGTGCGCCTCGGTGATGTCGTGGTGCGGCGGCTGGTCGAGCGTGGAGGCCACGATCGCGCGCCACAGGGTGATGCGCGCCCAGGCCAGGTCGGAGTCGCCGGGGGAGTAGTGCTCGCGCTGCACAGCGAGGGCGTCGTCGTGGCCGCTGCAGCGGCTGTCGACGATGCGGCGCTGGGCGATGCGGCCGACCTTCGTCGCCGCCGGGTCGGCCGGGGCCGCCGAAGGCCACCAGCACACGATCGGGGTGTCCGGCAGCAGCAGCGGGGTGACCACGCTGGCGGGGTGCTCGGCGACCTCGCCGTTCATGCGGATGACCACGAGCTCGCTGGCGCCGGCGTCGCCGCCGACGTGGATCTCGGCGTCGATGCAGGAGTCCTTGCCCTCCGGCAGCGGGCGGCCGTGGGCGGCGTCGAGGAGGACGAGCACGCGGGAGGGGTGCTCCCGGGAGGCGTCCTTGACGGTGCCGATGACGGACTCCAGGTTCTCGTCGGCGCCGGCGAGGACGATGAGGGTGAGCACGCGGCCCGTGGTCTGGGCGGTGGTCTCGTGCACGCGGACCAGGCGCCGGGCGATGTAGCCGGTCGAGGTGTCGGTGAGGATCTCGGTCATGGTGTCTCTTTCACTGCGGACGGGGTCGGTCTCCGGGGCGGGCTTGGCGGGCCGCGCTGGGCGTGCGGGCTGCGCGCCCGTCACGGGCGGCGCCAGGTGCGGCCGTGGCGCGCGAGCATCCGCTCGGCGGAGGCCGGACCCCACGTGCCGGCCGGGTAGGTGTCGGGGCGGCCGTGGGCGGCCCAGTACTCGAGGACGGGGTCGAGGATCTTCCAGGACAGCTCGACCTCGGTGTTGGTCGGGAAGAGGCTGGCCTCGCCGAGCAGCACGTCGAGGATGAGGCGCTCGTAGGCCTCGGGGGAGTCGGAGGTGAAGTTCTCCGAGTAGGAGAAGTCCATGTTGACGTCGCGGACCTCCATCGAGGATCCCGGGACCTTCGAGCCGAAGCGCATGAGCACGCCCTCGTCGGGCTGGACGCGGATGACCACCGCGTTCGGGCCCAGGGCGGCGGTCTGCTCGTCGCGGAAGGGCTGGTGCGGCGGCATCTTGAACACGAGCGCGATCTCGGTGACGCGCCGGCCGAGGCGCTTGCCGGTGCGCAGGTAGAACGGCACGCCGGCCCAGCGGCGCGAGCCGATCTCCACGGTCAGCGCGGCGAAGGTCTCGGTGGTCGACTCCGGGTCGAAGCCCTCCTCCTCGCGCAGGCCGGGCACCTTCTCGGAGCCCTGCCAGCCGGGGCCGTACTGGCCGCGGGCCGTCGTCTCGTCGAAGGGCTCGACCGGGGCGGCGGCGCGCAGCACCTTGATCTTCTCGGCGCGCAGCTGCGCGGGGTCGAAGGCCACCGGCTCCTCCATGGCCACCAGCGCGGCCAGCTGGATCAGGTGGTTCTGGATGACGTCGCGGGCCGCACCGATGCCGTCGTAGTAGCCGGCGCGCCCGCCGAGGCCGATGTCCTCGGCCATGGTGATCTGGACGTGGTCGATGTAGCGGGCGTCCCAGAACGGCTCGAAGAGCTGGTTGGCGAAGCGCAGCGCCAGGATGTTCTGGACCGTCTCCTTGCCCAGGTAGTGGTCGATGCGGAAGACGGACTCCTCGGGGAAGACCGAGTTGATCGTCCGGTTCAGCTCCCTCGCGCTGGCCAGGTCGTGGCCGAAGGGCTTCTCGACGATCACGCGGCGCCACGAGCCGTCGGAGCCGGCGGCCAGGCCGGAGCGGTCCAGCTGGGCGCAGACGTCGGCGAAGCTGCCCGGCGGCACCGAGAGGTAGAACGCCCAGTTGCCGCCGGTGCCGCGGGTGCGGTCCATCTCGGCGAGGGTGTCGGCGAGCCGGTCGAAGGAGGCGTCGTCGTCGAAGGTGCCGGTCACGAAGTGCATGCCGGCCGAGAGGCGCTCCCAGACGTTGTCGTCCCAGGGGGTGCGCGCGCCGTCGAGCACGGCGGCGCGGACGTGGTCCTCGAAGTCCTGCTTGGACCACTCGCGGCGGCCGAAGCCGACGAGGGTGAACCCGGCGGGCAGCAGGCCGCGGTTGGCCAGGTCGTAGACGGCGGGCAGGAGCTTGCGGCGCGAGAGGTCGCCGGTCACGCCGAAGATGACCATCCCGGAGGCACCGGCGATGCGCGGCAGGCGGGTGTCGTGCGGGTTGCGCAGCGGGTTGGTCCAGTCGGCGGGGCTGTGGGGAGCGGTCACGGGGACGGTCACGGCCTTTCATCAGGGCCGCCCGTGGCGCGTCTGGGCGTCCGGCGGGCGGGGTCGAGCGGGCGGTCTAAGGGTAAGGAGGGGGATCAGCGGGGGAGTGCACGGGGTGCCGGGTCCTGACGGCGCTGCCCCGCCCGGGACACCGCGGGGTCTCGGGCGGGGCGGGGCGGGGTCGGGCGCTTGAGGATCAGGCCAGCTGCTGGGCCATCTTCTCGAGCAGCTCGGACCAGGAGGCGACGAACTTCTCGACGCCCTCGCGCTCGAGCACTACGAAGACGTCGTCGACGTCGATGCCCACGGCGCGCAGCTTTTCGAAGACCTCGGCGGCTTCGTCGGCGGTGCCGTTGAGGGTGTCACCGTGGACGTTGTCGCCGGCCAGGGCGGCGTCGATGGTCTTCTCCGGCATGGTGTTGACCGTGTTCGGGCCGGCCAGCTCCACGACGTAGAGGTCGGCCGGGTACTCCGGGTTCTTCACGCCGGTCGAGGCCCACAGCGGGCGCTGGACGTTGGCGCCCTCGGGCAGCTCGGCGGCCTCGAAGAACTTCAGGTACTCCGCGTAGGCGAGGCGGGCGTTGGCCACGCCGGCCTTGCCGCGCAGGGCCAGGGCCTCCTCGGAGCCGATGGCCTCGAGGCGCTTGTCGATCTCGGTGTCCACGCGCGAGACGAAGAAAGACGCGACGGAGTGGATCTTGGAGACGTCGTGGCCGTTCCCGGCGGCGCGCTTGATGCCGTCGGCGAAGGCCTGCATGACGGCGCGGTAGCGCTCGACGGAGAAGATCAGCGTGACGTTGACGCTGATGCCCTCGGCCAGGGCGTCGGTCACGGCGGGCAGGGAGGCCTCGGTCGCCGGGATCTTGATCATCACGTTCGGGCGGTCCACCTTGGCCCACAGCTCCTTGGCCTGGGCCAGGGTGCGGTCGGCGTCGTCGGAGATGCGTGGGTCGACTTCGATGGAGACGCGGCCGTCCTTGCCGCCGGAGCGCTCGTAGATCTCGGCGAAGACGTCGCAGGCGTCGCGGACGTCGTCGATGCTCATCGCGTAGACGGCGGTGTCGACGTCGGCGCCGGCGGCCTTGAGCTCCGCGATCTGGGTGTCGTAGGCGGTGCCCTTCGACATCGAGGCGGCGAAGATCGCCGGGTTGGTGGTCACACCCACGACGGACTTGTCCTTGATCACCTCGGCCAGGTTGCCGGAGGTGATGCGGTCGCGGGAGAGGTCGTCGAGCCAGGTGGAGGTGCCCACCGAGGCAAGATCGTCGATGGCGGTCATGTGGATCTTCCTAACTTCTGGTGTGTCGACCGGGAGAACGTGTCGACGGGTTCAACAGGTGTCGCTGTGCGGGCCCGGGAGGCCCCGGAAGGCCCCGGGCCCGGGACCCGGCGGCACCGGGGAGGCACCGCCGGGGGAGTCGGTCAGGCGTCCAGGGAGGCGCGGGCGGCGTCGTGGACGGCGTCCACGGTGAAGCCGAAGCGCTCGAAGAGCTCGGCGGCCGGGGCGGAGGCGCCGTAGTGCTCCAGGGAGACGGCGCGGCCGCGCTGGCCGAGCCAGCGGTACCACGGCATCGCGATGCCGGCCTCGACGGAGACGCGGGCGGTGACCTCGGGCGGCAGGACCTCGTCGATGTAGGCCTGGTCCTGCTCGGCGAACCAGTCCATGCAGGGCACGGAGACGACGCGGGCGGCGGTGCCCTCGGACTCGAGGCGCTCGGCGGCCTTGACGGCCAGCTGGACCTCGGAGCCGGTGGCCATGAGGATCACGTCCGGGGTCTCCTTGGAGCCCTCGACCAGGACGTAGGCGCCGCGCTCGACGCCCTTCATCGCCTTCTCGCGGGTGCCCTCGAGCACCGGCAGGTTCTGGCGCGACAGCGCCAGGCCCTTCGGGCCGAAGCCGTCGTGGGCCAGGGCGGCGCGCCAGGCGGCGGCCGTCTCGTTGGCGTCGGCCGGGCGCAGCACCGCCAGGTTCGGGATGGCGCGCAGGGCGGCGAGGATCTCGACCGGCTGGTGGGTCGGGCCGTCCTCGCCCAGGCCGATGGAGTCGTGGGTCCACACGTAGTAGGAGTTGACCTTCATCAGGGCGCCGAGGCGCACGGCCGGACGCATGTAGTCCGAGAAGATCAGGAACGTGCCGCCGTAGGGGCGGGTCGGGCCGTGCAGGGCGATGCCGTTGAGGATCGAGCCCATGGCGTGCTCGCGGATGCCGAAGTGCAGGGTGCGGCCGTAGGGCTCGGCGGACCAGGTGTCCGTGGAGATCGACTTCGGGCCGAAGGAGGGCGAGCCCTCGATGGTGGTGTTGTTCGAGCCGGCCAGGTCGGCGGAGCCGCCCCACAGCTCGGGCAGGGTCTTGCCCAGGGCCTGGAGCACGGCGGAGGAGGCCTTGCGGGTGGCGATGCCCTTCTCGTCGGGCTCCCAGGTCGGCAGCTCGGCGTCCCAGCCCTCCGGCAGCTCGCCGGCGGTCAGGCGGTCGAACAGCGCCTTGCGCTCCGGGTTGGCCTCGGCCCAGGCGTCGAACTTCTTCTGCCACTCGGCGTGGCGGGCCGCGCCGCGCTCGCGCAGCTCGCGGGTGTGGGCCAGCACCTCGTCGTCGACGTCGAAGCTCTTCTCCGGGTCGAAGCCGAGCTCCTTCTTGACGGCGGCGACCTCGTCGGCGCCCAGCGCGGCGCCGTGGGAGGCGCCGGTGTTCATCTTGTTCGGGGCCGGGTAGCCGATGACGGTGCGCACGCGGATGAAGGACGGACGGCTCGTGTCCTTCTTGGCCTCCTCGACGGCCTCGAGGATCGCGGTGACGTCCTCGCCACCCTCGACGTCGAGCACCTGCCAGCCGTAGGCGGCGTAGCGGGCCGGCACGTCCTCGTTGAAGGCGATGTCGGTGTCGTCCTCGATCGAGATGTCGTTGTCGTCGTAGAAGACGATGAGGTTGCCCAGCTGCTGGGTGCCGGCCAGCGAGCTGGCCTCGGAGGTGACACCCTCCTGGAGGTCGCCGTCGGAGGCGATGACGTAGATGTAGTGGTCGAAGGGCGACTCGCCCTCCGGGGCCTCCGGGTCGAACAGGCCGCGCTCGCGGCGCGAGGCCATGGCCATGCCCACGGCGGAGGCCAGGCCCTGGCCCAGCGGGCCGGTGGTGATCTCGACGCCGTCGGTGTCGCGGTACTCGGGGTGGCCCGGGGTCTTCGAGCCCCAGGTGCGCAGCTCCTTGAGGTCCTGCAGCTCCAGGCCGAACCCGCCCAGGAAGAGCTGGACGTACTGGGTCAGCGAGGAGTGGCCGCAGGAGAGCACGAACCGGTCGCGGCCGGTCCAGTGCACGTCAGACGGGTCGTGGTCCATGACCCGCTGGTAGAGGGTGTAGGCGAGCGGAGCGAGGCTCATCGCGGTGCCGGGGTGGCCCGACCCGCACTTCTCGACGGCGTCGGCCGCCAGGATGCGGGCGGTGTCGACGGCACGGGTGTCGGTGTCCGTCCAGTCGTCCGGGTACCGACGCTCCGTCAGTGCCTGCAGTTCAGGAGAAAGGCTCACTGTTCAATTCCTCTCGGTGATGCTCGGTGTGCGGGTGCCGGCTGCCGGGGCGCCGCGACCGCCCCGGCGGCACCGCGCCGTGCTGCCCGGGAAGTTCCGGGTTCGCAAGCAATCGTACCCGTGCGACGGCACCTGGTGGCGTGGCCGCGCGGACGGGCACGATAGAGTGTTGTCCCGTACGCGACGCCGCCCCCGTGCCGTGCCCCGCCCGAACGGGGGCGGTGGCCGGGCGGCGGGAACTTCCGCGCGGTCGGTTTCGACCACTGCCACGTGCCCCCGCCCCTGTCTGCGGGGAGCCCACCGCGAGGACTGTGAGCTGGAGGACTTCTACTTGGACACGATCAAGGCCTACTTCGCGCTGACGAAGCCGAGGGTGATCGAGCTGCTGCTCGTGGCCGCGATCCCGGCGATGCTGCAGGCCGAGCGCGGGGAGAACAACATCGTGCTCATCCTGCTGACCGTCGTCGGCGGGTGGATGGGCGCCGCCGCGGCCAACACCTTCAACATGGTCGCGGACTCGGACATCGACCGGAAGATGGGCCGCACGCGCGCCCGCCCGCTGGTGCGCAACACCGTCAGCGACCGCAACGCCGCCATCTTCGCCTGGGCGCTGATGATCATCAGCTTCTTCTGGCTGTGGCTGCTCTGCGGCTCGCTGCTGGCGGGTGTGTTCATCCTGCTGACGGTGTTCTTCTACATCTTCGTCTACACGAAGTTCCTCAAGCGGCGCACCCACATGAACATCGTCTGGGGCGGCGCGGCCGGCTGCATGCCGGTCGTCGTCGGCTGGGCGGTCATCGTCGCCAACGCCGCCGACCCGTCGCCGGCGAAGTGGTGGCAGGCCATCGTCATGTGGCTGATCATCTTCTTCTGGACGCCGCCGCACACCTGGTCGCTGGCCATGAAGTACCGCGAGGACTACAAGCGCGCCCAGGTGCCCATGCTCCCGGTCGTGCGCGAGCCCGTCGAGGTCACCCGCCAGATCCTCTGGTACTCCTGGGCGACCGTGATCGTCTCGCTGCTGCTGGTGCCGGCCGCCTCGTGGATCTACGCCGTGGTCGCCGTCGCCTCCGGCGCGACCTTCCTGATCATGGCCACCAACCTGCACAACGGCGTGCGCCGCGGCGCGAAGGTGCACCCGCTCAAGCTCTTCATCCTGTCGAACAACTACCTGGCGGTGCTCTTCGTCGGCCTGTCCGTCGACGCCGTCATCGGCTGGGAGACCCTCGGCGTGCTCGCCGGTTGGTCGCCCGCCTGGTTCTAGGTTCCAGGCCCCGCACGCGAAGGCCCCCGCACCCGGACGATGTCCCGGATGCGGGGGCCTTGAAGCGTCGACCGCGTCAATTGCCGACGTCCCGTCGGTCGCCGTCGCGGCGACCCGCACGGCCGCTGTCACGGCCGCCCCTGCGGCCACGGACGGCCGGGGGCGCGCGGTGCGCGCCCGCGGTGGTCACTCGCTCTCGGTGACCTCGAGCACGAGCGAGCCCGTGGTCCGCCGCTCCTGCAGGTCCCGGTGGGCCCGCGCGGCGTCGGCGAGCGGGTACACCCCGCCCACGCGCACGTTCAGGGTGCCGTCGACGATCGCCTGCGTGATCGCCTGGGCGCGCATGCGGAACTCGTCGGCGTCGGCGGTGTAGGCGCCGAGCGAGGGGCGGGTCAGGAAGATGGAGCCGTGGGTGTTGAGCAGCTGCGGGTCGAAGGGCTCGACGGGCCCGGAGGCCGCGCCGAAGAGGCAGACGGTCCCGCGCGGGCGCACGGCCTCGAGCGACTCGCCGAAGGTGTCGCGGCCCACGCCGTCGTAGACGACGTCCACGCCGCGCCCGCCGTTGCGCCGGCGCACGGTCTCGGCGAGGTTCTCGGAGTAGGTGAACACCTCGGTGGCCCCGGCCTCGTAGGCCAGCTCCTCCTTCTCCTTCGTGGAGACCACGGAGAAGACGCGCACGCCGCGGTGGGCGGCCAGCTGGGTGGCCAGCAGCCCCACGCCGCCGGCGCCGGCGGTGATCAGGCAGGAGTCGCCGGCGGCCAGCGGGTAGACGCCGTTGACCAGGTAGTGGGCGGTCATGCCCTGCAGCAGCATGGTCGCGGCCACGTGCTGCGGGATGTCCTGCGGCACGGCGACCAGCCGGTCGGCGTCGACGACGACCTTCTCCGCGTAGGAGCCGGGCGCCGAGCACCAGGCGACGACGGTGCCCGGGGCGATCTGGCCGGCCGGGTCCTCGACGACCCGCCCGGTGCCCTCGGAACCGGGCACGAAGGGCGGGGCGGAGTGGTAGAGCCCCTCGCGGTAGTAGGTGTCGATGTAGTTGATCCCGGCGACGTCGACGGCGACGAGGACCTGTCCCGGCCCGGGGACGGGGTCGGGGACGTCGGTGTACTCCATCACCTCGGGACCGCCGTGGCGGGTGACCTGGATTGCCTTCATGGTCCCCACGGTAGCGCGATCACAGACCCGGGCGACGAAAGACGCCGGGGGCGGGTGCCCTCGGCGTCGGTCGTCGTCCGCGGTCGTCGTCCGCGGCGATGCGGAGAGATGACCCGGCGTCAGCGCCCCAGGTCCTCGGCGGGCACGCGGGCGGAGTCGCGGAAGCGGACGACGCCGTGCGCCCAGAGGAAGGCGGTGAAGGCCGTGACCACGGAGCTCATGCCGATGTGGATCGGCACGGTCCAGCGGGGCACGCCCATGCGGTACTGGGCGATGCCGATCGCGGCCTGCACGACGATGCAGCCGACGAGCACCCAGCCGGTGCGGATCGCCGGGCGGTCGGCGCGCGAGCGGTAGAGCAGCCAGACGGTGATCAGGGTGAACGCGAGGTAGGCGTACATGGTCCAGGCGTGGATGTGGGCCATCAGGTCGATGTCGACGTCGAGGCGCCCGTCCATGCCGGCGTCGGCGTCACCGGAGTGCACGCCCGCGCCGGTGACCATGGTGCCGGTGGTCAGCACGACGGCCAGGGCGCAGGCGGCGATGAGCGCGCAGACCCGCGCGGCGGGGGAGAAGGTGCGCTGGCGCACGCCGTCGTCCGGCTCGGCGAGGCGGGTGTAGAGCACGGCGGCGACCCACACGAGGATCATCGAGGGCAGGAAGTGCAGGGCGACGGCCCACCACTTCAGGTCCAGCCACACGGAGATGCCGCCGATGACGGCCTGCACGAAGATGCCGGCCAGCGAGATGATCGCCAGGGTGACCAGGCCGTTGCGGCGGCGGGCGCGGATGACGGCGACGAGCACCGCGACGGCCACGGCCAGGAGCACGAAGGTCAGCAGCCGGTTGCCGAACTCGATGGCCTGGTGGACGGCCGGGGCGGCGCCGGCGACGGGCACCAGCGAGCCCTCGTGGCAGTTCGGCCAGGTCTCACAGCCGAGGCCGGAGCCGGTCACGCGCACGGTCGCGCCGGTGACGGTGATGCCGCCCTGGGCGATCAGCAGGATCATGGCCAGGACGCGCTGGGTGCGCAGGCTCGGCCCACGGCGGGTCTTGGTCGGGGTTTGGGTCGCGGTAGTCACAGGCCCCGAGCATACCTGGGCCGCCCGCGCCCGCCGAATCCGTGAACGCGCAGGCAGACCCTATAAAAAGGGGAGTGATTTATCCCGCAAACCGGAACCAGCGGGTGGAGGCGGCCGACGCGGCGGCCGTCCAGGCGAGCAGGACCAGCCACTGGATCCAGGGGACCCCGCCCGAGAACGCCACGGTCAGCCCGCTGGCCATGGCCACCGAGGGCACCACGTCCCACCAGGACGCGGCGTCGAGACCCTGGACGTAGAGCACGAAGCCGGTCACACCGATCAGCGCGACCCAGATGAGGTTGGCCAGTCCGAGGACGAGCTCGGAGCTGAGCGTGCCGCCCATCAGCAGTCCCATGGCGGTGAAGGCCGCCGCGCCGATGACGATGGTGACCAGGCCGAGCAGTGCGCCGGTGACGTCGGTGCGCCAGCCGAGCGCGAGCGCGATGGCGCCGAGCAGGAGCGTCTGGACGAGGGCGGTGGCCGCCACGGCGACGGCCTTGCCGGCGATGATGGTCCACGCGGGCACCCCGGAGGCGCCCGTGCGCTTCAGCGCCCCGTAGCGGCGGTCGAAGGCCAGCGAGATGGCCTGCCCGGTGAAGCCCGAGGAGGTCGCCGCGACGGCCAGCGCGACGGGGAAGAACCGGTCGAGCGGGTCTCCGTCGCCGGCCATGGGCCACTCCAGCGGCAGGAAGGCCAGGCCCAGCAGCATCGCCACGGGGATGACGAGGCTGAGCAGCTGCTGCTCGCCGTGGCGCAGGAAGAGCAGGGACTCGATGCGGCCCTGGGCCAGCACCATCTTGACGACGCCCGCGCGCCCGGGCGCGGGCGTGAACGTCCCGGCGGGCAGGTGGGCGACGTCGGTCGCACGGTTGTCGGTGGTGGTCATCGCCGCAGGCTCCTTCCGGTGAGGTCGAGGAAGACGTCCTCCAGGCTGCGGTGGGCGACCTCGAGCCCACGCACCAGCACGCCCTGTTCGGCCACGGCCGTGACCAGCCGGGCGACCTGGGTCGGCCCGGCCGGGTCGAGGGTGACCCGCCAGTCCCGCGGGCGCACCCGGCTGACGGCCGCCTCGGGTACGCCGGCGGCGACGGCGAGCAGGTGCGCGTCGAGGTCGCCGTCGACGCTCAGGGCGACGTCCTGGCGGGTGCCGTCCTGCCCCGCGGTGAGCTCGGCGGGTGTGCCGGCGGCCACCCGCCGGCCGTGGTCGATGACGACGACCTGGTCGGCCAGGCTCTCGGCCTCGTCCATCAGGTGGGTGGTCAGCAGCACGGTCACACCGTCGCGGCGCAGCGCGCGCACGAGGTCCCAGACGGCCAGGCGGGACTGGGCGTCCAGGCCGGCGGTCGGCTCGTCGAGGAAGACCAGCTCGGGCCGGCCGATGACGGCCAGCGCCAGCGAGAGGCGCTGCTGCTGGCCGCCGGAGAGGCGGCGGTAGGTCGTCTTGGCCACCCGCTCGAGGCCCAGCAGGCCGAGCAGCCAGTCGGGGTCCAGGGGATCGCGGTTGTAGGAGGCGGTCAGCCGCAGCAGCTCGCGCACCCGGATGCCCGAGTAGGCGCCCCCGCCCTGGAGCATGATGCCGATGCGCCCGCGGACCCGCTCCGGCTCGCGGGCGGGGTCGAGGCCGAGCACGCGCACCGAGCCCGCGTCCGGGGCGTGGAAGCCCTCGCAGATCTCGATGGTCGTCGTCTTGCCCGCGCCGTTGGGGCCGAGCAGCGCGGTGATCTCCCCGCGCCCGGCGGTCATGGAGAAGCCGTCGACGGCGGTGTTCGCGCCGTAGCGCTTGACCACCCCGTCGAGTACGAGCCCGGGGTCACTCGAAGGATTGAGACTCACGACGGCCTAGTCTAGGCCAACGAAGCGCGCCTTCCTCAACGCCCACCAGCCCAGCGCGACGACCACGAGCGTGGTCACCACCGTGGCCACGTAGATGGTCAGTACCGTGCCCGGCGGCAGCGCCAGCCCGCGCGGCAGGACGAAGAAGCTGAAGGCCGCGGAGTAGAGCACGACCGCCCAGCGGAAGAAGCGGCGGTTGGCCCAGGCGGCCAGGGGGACCACGGCCCACAGCACGTACCAGGGGTGCACGACGGGGAAGAAGATGACGAGCACGAAGAAGGACACCCCGAGCCCGCCGACCGGGTGGATCGTGCCGCGGTAGGTCGCCAGCAGCATGCGCAGCGAGAAGCCGACGGAGACGAGCACACCGACGGCGCGGGTCACCGAGAGCATCGCGTCGGTGTGGTCGCCGAGGTCGAGCAGCATGCCGACGAAGCCGGCGATCACGCCGACGTCGGTGGTGACCGACATCCAGCTGCGGATGGTCGCCGCGCCGCCCTGGCCCGTCACCCAGCCCAGGCCGATGCCCGTGATCACGGAGACCACCGCGGCGGTGGCCACGAGGATGACCACCTGGAGCGCCGCGGCCATCGCCACGGCGAGCACCGCCGGGCGCACGCCCGGACGCGCCCGGGCGCCGGGCGCGGCGTCGTCAATCTCCCCGGAACCTGACTCGTCGGTGCTGGGGCGCCCGGCCAGGGCGCGCGCCAGGGCCATGCCGGTGAAGCCGAGGCCGAAGAAGCCGACGACCTTGACCATGCCGCCGCACGAGATCAGCGCGCCGGAGAGCGCGAAGAGGCCCAGGCCCCGCCAGTGCTCGGCGGTGCCGGCCCGGGAGGCGACGCGGTCGACGCCGCGCAGGCCGATCTCCATGCCGACGAGGACGAAGCCGAGCATGACCGACTCGTTGTGGATGCCGCCGACCAGGTGCAGCAGGGTGAGCGGGTTGAGCAGGCCCAGCCACAGCGCGGTCGACGCGGAGATGCCGCAGCGCCGCGCCAGGCGTGTGACGGCCCAGGCGGCCGCGGCCAACGCGAGCACGCCGAGGAGCCGGTGGGCCAGCACGCCGAGGATCACCGAGTCGCCGGTCACGCGGCTGACGGCCGCGGCCAGGCCCAGGGCCACCGGACCGTAGGGGGAGGGGGAGTGCGCCCAGATGAAGGGCACGGAGCGGGCCAGATGGTGCTCGGTGCCCAGCAGGTCCACCGGACCGGCCGAGTAGGGGTCGAGGCCCATCCTCACGATCGCACCGTTGGCCAGGTAGGAGTAGATGTCCTGGGTGAACAGCGGGGCGGTGAGGATCAGCGGGGCCACCCAGGCCGCCGCGGTGCGCCAGAGCATGCCCGGGCTCACGCGCCCGTGGGCCGGGCGGCCGAAGACGCCGCCGAGGTCCGCGCCGACGTAGCGGCTCATGCACACCCAGGCCAGGACCAGCAGCGCCACGCCCAGCAGGACGATGACGGAGGAGGCCTGGAGCAGCTGGGCGAGCAGCGTGCCGCCGGGGAAGGCGCGGTAGGGGTTGTCGACGACCGGCAGGGCGCCTGCGCCGAGCGCGCCGAAGCCCATGAGCAGCGCACCCACGGTGCCGACCCAGCGCACGACGGCGAAGGAGAGCATCTCCTTCGGGCGCAGGCCGCCGAAGGTGTGCTCCGAGGCGAGGTCGGAGCCGGCCACCGCGGTGACGAGCGCGGAGGAGTGCAGGCGCGCCGAGCGGCTGCCCGCGGATCCGATCCGGGGCAGGTCATTCACGAGTGCCCGCCAGAGCACCCATCGCTCGCCTCGCACGGGGCCGATCGTAGTCGGAAGCGACACGCGGTCCGGTAAGGAGACCCGATGTTGGCGCGGTCACGCGAAATACGTAACATCGGTGTTGTCTAAAGGCGAACGCCGTAGGGAGGTGAACGATGTCCGAGGTGAAGACACCCCACGACCACGCGAAAGCGCCCGAGGGGGAGACCCGCCACCGGATCATGCGCGCACTCCTCAAGCACGCCCCGGTGACCGCGGCGGAGATGGCCGAGCATCTCGGCATGTCCGCGGCGGGGGTGCGACGCCACTTAGACATCCTCCACGAGGAGGGGCTCATCGAGGCCGTCCGACGCAATCCCCCGCGCGGTGTCACGCGCCGCCGGGGCCGGCCCGCCCGCAGCTTCCGGCTGACGGACCGCGGCCGCGAGGGCTTCGGGCACGACTACGACACGCTGACCACGCTCGCCCTCGAGGCGCTGCGCGAGGTCGGCGGGGAGGAAGCCGTGCGGGACCTGGCCCGGCGCAGGATCGAGGAGATCCTCGCCGAGATCCCGGCGGCCGACGAAGACGACCCCGAGTCCGTGGAGGAGACGGTCCGCGCCGTGGCGCGGGCCTTCGACGAGAACGGATACGCTGCAACAGTCACCGCCGCCGGCGGGGGTGTGCAGATATGCCAACACCACTGCCCGGTTTCCCACGTGGCAGAGAAGTTCCCGGAACTGTGCGCCGCCGAGCACGAGGCGATCGCGAGACGCGCGGGGCTGCACGTGCAGCCCCTGGCCTCCATCGCCCACGGCAACGACGTGTGCACCACGAACATTCCGCTGTCCACCATCAACACTCCTGAGGAAAGGAGAGGCTCATGACCCAAGCGACGCAGAACCCGAACGTCGACAAGCCGCGGTCCGATGACGAGATCATCGAGGAGATGGACGTCAAGTACAGCTACGGCTGGCACGACTCCGACGCCGCCGGCGCCAGCGCGCGCCGTGGCCTCGACGAGAGCGTGGTCCGGGACATCTCCCGGATGAAGAACGAGCCCGAGTGGATGCTCGAGCAGCGCCTCAAGGCCTACCGGACGTTCGAGAAGAAGCCCATCCCGACCTGGGGCCCCGACCTGTCGGGCATCGAGTTCGACAAGATCAAGTACTTCGTGCGTTCGACGGAGACGCAGGCGACCTCCTGGGACGACCTGCCCTCCGACATCAAGAACACCTACGACAAGCTGGGTATCCCCGAGGCCGAGAAGCAGCGCCTCGTCGCCGGCGTCGCCGCCCAGTACGAGTCCGAGGTCGTCTACCACCAGATCCGCGAGGACCTGGAGCGTCAGGGCGTCATCTTCGTCGACACCGACACCGCCGTGCGCGACTACCCGGAGCTCGTCCAGGAGTACTTCGGCACCGTCGTGCCCGCCGGCGACAACAAGTTCTCCGCGCTCAACGCCGCGGTCTGGTCCGGCGGCTCGTTCATCTACGTGCCCAAGGGCGTGCACGTCGACATCCCGCTGCAGGCCTACTTCCGCATCAACACGGAGAACATGGGCCAGTTCGAGCGCACGCTGATCATCGTCGACGAGGACGCCTACGTCCACTACGTCGAGGGCTGCACCGCGCCGATCTACAAGTCGGACTCGCTGCACGCCGCCGTCGTCGAGATCATCGTCAAGAAGGGCGCGCGCTGCCGCTACACCACCATCCAGAACTGGTCGACCAACGTCTACAACCTGGTCACCCAGCGCGCCCGCGCCGAGGAGGGCGCGACGATGGAGTGGATCGACGGCAACATCGGCTCCAAGACCAACATGAAGTACCCGGCCGTCTGGATGACCGGCCCCTACGCCCGCGGTGAGGTGCTCTCCGCACAGTTCTCCGGCGAGGGCCAGTTCCAGGACACCGGCGCGAAGATGGTCCACATGGCGCCGCACACCTCCTCGAACGTCGTCTCCAAGTCCGTCTCCCGCAACGGCGGGCGCTCCGCCTACCGCGGCCTGATCGAGATCCACTCCAACGCCCACCACTCGACCGCCAACGTCGAGTGCGACGCGCTGCTGGTGGACAACATCTCGCGCACGGACACCTACCCCTACAACGACATCCGCAACGACCACGTCACCCTCGGCCACGAGGCGACCGTGTCGCAGGTCTCGGTGGACCAGCTGTTCTACCTGATGAGCCGCGGACTGTCCGAGGAGGAGGCCATGGGCATGATCGTGCGCGGCTTCGTGGAGCCGATCGCCAAGGAGCTGCCCATGGAGTACGCACTCGAGCTCAACCGCCTGATTGAACTGCAGATGGAAGGATCGGTGGGTTAGTTGACGGAGATCGTCAAGAACGGAACGCCGCACGACACCAAGGGCGACGTCTTCACCTCCTACAACGTCGACGACTTCGACGTTCCCGGGGGCCGGGACGAGATCTGGCGTTTCATCTCGCTGCGCGCCCTGCGCGGCCTGCACAACGGCAAGTTCCCGGAGCAGACAGCCCCGGACATCACGGTCACCGTGGCCGACGGCCAGGAGGGTGTCGAGGTCGGTACCCTGGCCAAGGACGACGAGCGCGCGCTGCGCGCCGGCGCCCCGGCCGACCGGGTCGCCGCGCAGGCCTGGACCTCGATGGACGAGCTGACGTACGTCAACGTCGCCCGCGACACCGAGGTCGACACCCCGGTGCACATCGACGTGACCGGCCACGGCGCGGACAAGACCGCCTTCGGCGGCATCCTCGTCGAGCTGGGCAGCCACGCCAAGGCGACCGTCGTCCTGCGCTACCAGGGCTCGGCCACCTACGCCGACAACGTCCAGTACGTCCTCGGCGACGGCGCCAAGCTGACCGTGGTCACCGACGCGGACTGGGAGGACGACACGGTCCACCTGTCCAACCACCAGGCGCTCATCGGCCGCGACGCTGACCTGCACCACAGCGTGGCCACCTTCGGCGGCCAGGTCGTGCGCGTCGTGCCCCGCGTGCGCTTCGGCGGCCAGGGCGGCAACGTCGAGATGCTCGGCGTCTACTTCGCCGACGACGGCCAGTACTTCGAGAACCGCCTCCTGGTCGACCACTCCGAACCGAACTGCACCTCCAACGTCCTCTACAAGGGCGCGCTGCAGGGCGACACGGAGACCCGGACCGAGGCGCGCACCTGCTGGGTCGGCGACGTGCTCATCCGCGCCAAGGCCAGCAACACGGACACCTACGAGGCCAACCGCAACCTGGTGCTCAGCGAGGGCGCCCGCGCGGACGCGATCCCGAACCTGGAGATCGAGACCGGCGACATCCCCGGCGCCGGCCACGCCGCGACCGTCGGCCGCTTCGACGACATGCACCTGTTCTACCTGATGAGCCGCGGTATCCCCGAGGCCGAGGCCCGCCGCCTCATCGTGCACGGTTTCTTCACCGAGGTCATCAACAAGATCCCGGTCGAGTCCGTCCGCGAGGAGCTGGAGAACCGCGTCGAGGACGAGCTCGAGAAGGTCGTCCTCTAGGGTCCCGCCCACCATTTAGGGGCCGGACCCGACCCCACTCACTGACACCGACAACTTAGAGAACAGCGGAGAAAAGCGATGTCTACTCTCGAAATCAAGAACCTGCACGCTCAGGTCGTCCCCGCGGAGGAGGACGCCGAGCCGAAGCCGATCCTGCACGGCGTCAACCTGACCGTGAACTCCGGCGAGGTGCACGCCATCATGGGCCCGAACGGCTCCGGCAAGTCCACCCTCGCCTACGCCCTCGCGGGCCACCCGCGCTACGAGATCACCGAGGGCGAGGTGCTCCTCGACGGGGTCAATCTCCTCGACCTCGAGGTCGACGAGCGCGCCCGCGCCGGTCTCTTCCTGGCCATGCAGTACCCGACCGAGGTGCCGGGCGTGTCCATGTCGAACTTCCTGCGCTCGGCCGTGACCTCCGTGCGCGGCGAGGCGCCGAAGCTGCGCGACTGGATCAAGGAGATGGGCCAGGCCCGCGAGAACCTGAAGATCGACAAGTCCTTCACCGAGCGCTCCGTCAACGAGGGCTTCTCGGGCGGCGAGAAGAAGCGCCACGAGGTGCTCCAGCTCGACCTGCTCAAGCCGAAGTTCGCCGTCATGGACGAGACGGACTCCGGCCTGGACGTCGACGCGCTGCGCGTCGTCTCCGACGGCATCAACTCGTACCACGAGCAGAACGACGGCGGCATCGTGATGATCACGCACTACAAGCGCATCCTCGAGTACGTCAAGCCGGACGTGGTGCACGTCTTCGCGCACGGTCAGATCGTCAAGACCGGTGGCCCCGAGCTCGCCGAGGAACTCGACGCGCAGGGCTACGAGCAGTACATCTGATGGCCGGCTTCCGAACCGCCGACGGGCGCCTCGACGTCGAGGCCGTCCGCGCGGAGTTCCCGATCCTCTCGCGCACCGTGCGTGACGGGAAGCCCTTCGTCTACCTGGACTCCGGGGCGACCTCCCAGCGCCCGGAGCGGGTGTGGCGGGCCGAGGAGCGTTTCGTGCTGCACACCAACGCCCCCGTGCACCGCGGCGCCTACCAGGTAGCCGAGGAGGCCACCGACGCCTACGAGGAGGCGCGCGAGCGCATCGCGCACTTCATCGGCGCCGACGGCCCGGAGATCGCCTTCACCAAGAACGCCACCGAGGGCCTCAACCTCATCGCGTTCTGCCTGGGCGACGACCGCGCCGGCGACCTGCGCGTGGGCGAGGGCGACACCGTCGTCGTCACGGAGCTGGAACACCACGCCAACCTCGTGCCGTGGCAGGAGCTCTGCCGGCGGACGGGGGCCACGCTGAAGTGGTACTCGGCGACCGAGGACGGCCGCATCGACCTCGACTCCCTCGAGCTCGACGACTCGGTCAAGGTCGTCGCCTTCACCCACCAGTCAAACGTGACCGGTGCCGTGACCGACGTGCCGGAGCTGGTGTGCCGGGCGCGCGCCGTCGGTGCGCTCACGGTGCTCGACGCCTGCCAGTCCGTGCCCCACCAGCCGGTCGACGTGCACGCCCTCGGCGTGGACTTCGCCGCCTTCTCCGGGCACAAGATGTGCGGGCCTTCGGGCGTGGGTGCGGTCTACGGACGCGCGGAGCTGCTCGAGCAGCTGCCGCCGTTCCTGACCGGCGGCTCCATGATCGAGGTCGTGACCATGGAGAAGACGACCTTCGCCGAGCCGCCGCAGCGCTTCGAGGCCGGCACCCAGATGACCAGCCAGGTCGTGGGGCTCGGCGCGGCGGTCGACTTCCTCGAGGAGGTCGGCATGGACGCCGTGGCCGCCCACGAGCACGAGCTGACCGCGCACGCGCTCGACGTGCTCCCGCAGATCGAGGGCCTGCGCATCCTCGGGCCGACCGAACCGGTCGCCCGCGGCGGTGCCGTCTCCTTCGTCGTCGACGGGATCCACCCGCACGACCTCGGCCAGGTCCTCGACGACCGCGGCGTGGCCGTGCGCGTGGGCCACCACTGCGCGTGGCCGGTGCACCGCTGTCTGGGCGCCCAGTCCACGGCGCGGGCGTCGTTCTACCTGTACAACACCGAAGCGGAGATCGACCGGCTGGCCGAGGCGATCGACTACGCGCGAGATTTCTTCGGGGTGAAGTAGCGTGAGCGTTGAATCCATGTACCAGGAGGTCATCCTGGACCACTACAAGAACCCGACCCACTCCGGGCTGCGCGAGCCCTTTGAGGCCGAGGTCTTCCACGTCAACCCGTCCTGCGGTGACGAGGTCACGCTGCGCGTGCACCTCTCCAACGACGGCAAGACCGTGGAGGACGTCTCCTACCAGGCGACCGGTTGCTCGATCTCCCAGGCCTCCACGTCGGTGATGGCCGAGGAGATCGTCGGCCAGCCGGTGGCCAAGGCCATGGAGAAGCTCGAGGACTTCGACCGCATGGTCACCTCGCGCGGCAAGGAGGAGGGCGACCCCGAGCTGATCGGCGACGGCGTCGCCTTCGCCGGGGTGGCCAAGTACCCCGCCCGGGTCAAGTGCGCGCTGCTCGGCTGGAAGGCCTTCCAGGCCGCGACCGCCGAGGCGCTCGACAAGATGAACGGAGGCTCTGAGCAGTAATGACCGAAGAGGACCAGAACGCCGGGACCCCCGAGCGCGCCGCCGCTGACGGCGCGCAGGCCCCGCCCCAGACGGAGCAGGACATCAAGGACGCCGCCGACGTCGAGGAGTACCTCCGCGACGTCATCGACCCCGAGCTCGGGATCAACGTCGTGGACCTCGGTCTGGTCTACGACATCTTCATCGACCGTTCCGACGGCGTGAAGACCGCGGTGATCAACATGACCCTGACCTCGCCGGCGTGCCCGCTGACGGACATGCTCGAGGATCAGGCCTCGGTGGCCGTGGTCAACAACGGCGCGGCCGACGAGGTGGAGATCAACTGGGTGTGGATCCCGCCGTGGGGCCCGCACATGATCACCGAGGAGGGCCGCGAGCAGCTGCGCGCGCTCGGCTTCGCCGTCTAGCGCGCCGCCCGCCGGGCCCACCCCGCACGAGCTGAACCGAACCGCCCCCGACCGGTCACCCCACCGGTCGGGGGCGGTCTCCGTGTCCGCTCCGTCTCAGAGCTCGGCGAGGATGAGCTCCGCGGTCGCGGTGTCGGTGACCAGGGACCGGAAGAGCCCCCGGCGGGCGGCCACGATGACGGGGAGCACCTTCTCCGCACCGACGGCGATCGCGGTCGAGCGGGGGATCCGCAGCAGCTGCTCGGTGCTGATGTGGATGGTGCGCTCGGATCCGGGGAAGCTCAGCTCACGGCCGGCGCGGTCGAAGAAGTGGAGACAGACGTCGCCCACCGAGTCGGGGAGGGCGTCCTGGGGGATGGCCCGGGAGATGGAGACCCGGCCCGTGGTGCGGGCTCCGACGCCGAGGAGCGCGCCGCGGGCGTTCGCCCAGAGCCCGCGGATGGCGCGGAAGGAGTCGTCCACCTGGAGCGCCTCGTAGACCGCGGGGGAGGGCACCGCCTCGGCGAAGAGCGCCGTGTAGCTCGCGCCCGAGTGCTCGGCCAGGCGGCGCACTGTCTCGTTGGGCTGGTGCCACAGCTCGGGCTCGTGGGCCCCGCCCACGCCCGGGACGAGCACCGCCGACTGCAGTCCGGTCAGCTGCATGTCGGCCACGCCGCTGGTGGCCATGCCCGAGGCCACGACGACGGAGTCGCCCGGCCGCAGCTCCATGTCGAGCACGGCGGCCTGCACGGCGCGTTCCATCCCGCGGCCGATGGTCTGGGGGTGGGCGCCGGGGGCCAGGAACGCACGCCGCAGCCCCAGTGCCTCGGCGAGCTCGGCCGCCAGCCCGGTCATGTCCGCGGACCCGGGAGGCACGACCTGGACGCGGACCATCCCGATCGCGCGGGCCCGGGAGAGCATCCGCGACACTGTCGGGCGGGACACGCCCAGGGAGTCGGCGATCGCCGCCTGGCCCATGCCGTCCTCGTGGTACATGCAGGCGACCTCGTAGAGGCGGTTGAGGTCGGTGTCGTCCATTACGGGACCTCCGGTGATCGTCGGGGCGGCTCCCGGAGCCGGCGGCGCCGGCGGACGCGGGAGAGGGGGTGGTGCGGGGGTGGCGAGGGAGCACTCATGCACATCCGTGCACGGGGCTTCCCCGTTCTCCGGCGGGGGCGCGGGTCCGGGAGCTGCGTGTTTGCGGGGATTTCACCCTACTCTACCGGCAGTGCACAAATGTGCTTGACATAGGTGCACCCTCTTCATAGTTTGGGCCCCGTATCCACCGCCTTCCCGTGAGGAGTCACCCATGACCGTCCCGACCGAGATGCGGGCCGTGGTCTGCCACGGCCCCGAGAACTACTCCCTGGAGACCCGGCCCGTCCCCGACATCGGGGACGACGGACTGCTCATCCAGGTCGAGTCCGTCGGCGTCTGCGCCTCGGACCTGAAGTGCTACCACGGCGCCGAGAAGTTCTGGGGCGGCGGGGGCCGCGCCCAGTGGGCGCAGGAGGAGGTCATCCCCGGCCACGAGATCACCGGCACCGTGGTGCGGGGCACCGACGCCGGCCTCGAGCACCACGGCGTGGCCGTCGGCGACCGCATCGTCATCGAGCAGATCGTGCCCTGCGGCACCTGCCGGTACTGCAAGCGTGGCGAGTACTGGATGTGCGGGCCCCACGACATGTTCGGCTTCCGCAACTTCGACGGCGGCATGGCCGAGTACATGTACGTGCCCACCCGCGCCCTGGTGCACAAGATCTCCTCGGAGATCAAGCCTGAACACGCGGCGTACGCCGAGCCGCTGTCCTGCGCGCTGCACGCGGTCGAGCGTGCGGACCTCAGGTTCGAGGACACCCTCGTCGTCGCGGGCGCCGGCCCGATCGGCCTGGGCGTGATCGCGGGGGCGCGGCAGAAGAACCCGCTGCGCATCATCGCGCTGGACATGGACGACGACAAGCTCGCTCTGGCGAAGAAGGTCGGCGCGGACCTCACCGTCAACGTGAAGACCGAGGACGCGCCGGCGATCGTGCGTGAGCTCACCGACGGTTACGGCGCGGACGTCTACATCGAGGCGACGGGTCACCCCTCGGGCGTCACCCAGGGCCTGGACATGCTGCGCAAGCTGGGCCGGTTCGTCGAGTACTCGGTGTTCGGCTCGGAGACCTCCGTGGACTGGTCGATCATCTCCGACGACAAGGAGCTCGACGTCTACGGCGCCCACCTCGGCCCGTACACCTGGCCGGCGGCGATCAAGCTCATCGAGTCCGGCGTGCTGCCGCTCGACGAGATCTGCACGGACCAGTTCCCGCTGGCGCAGTTCCAGGACGCGCTCGACCTGGTCGGTGACTCGGAGGGCGCCTCGGTGAAGGTGTCCATCCTGCCGCAGCAGTAAAACGCGGCGGGGCGCCCGGGAAGCAAGCCCGTGGCGCGCGCCCGCTCGGCCGGCGCGCGCCCGCTCAGTCCTCGGCGCCGCCGGCCGCCTCGCCGTCGGCGGCCAGGTGGTGGGCGATTTCGGTCGTGCGCTCGTAGAGCGCGCGGTAGTCGGCGTAGCGGCGGTCGTAGTCCACGGCGTCGCTGGTCCGCGGCTCGAAGACGTACTCCACGGGGTTCCACGGGTCGATCGACTCCACCTCGCCGAGCGCCCGGGCGACCAGGAACGCGTCGCCGAGCGCCGCGCCGACGTGGTGGCGGCGGCGTACCTGGGCCCGCCCGGTCACGTCCGAGACGATCTGCGGCCACAGGTCCGAGGTCACCCCGCCGCCGGCGCAGGCGATGGTGTCGATGCGCAGGCCCGCGGCCTCCATCACCTCGATGTTGTGCCGCACCGCCAGCGCCGTGCCCTCGAGCATCGCCCGGTAGAGGTGCGCGCGGGTGTGGTCGAGGGTCAGGCCCGCGATGATCCCGCGCGCGTCCGGGTCCTGCACGGGGGTGCGCTCGCCGGCGAAGTAGGGCAGCACCATCAGCCCGTCACACCCCGGGGCCACCTCGGCGGCCTCCGCGGTGAGCACCGAGTAGTCGTCCTCGCCGGTGATCCGCCGCATCCAGTCGGTCAGGGAGCCGGAGGTCGCCAGGCCCCCGGCCAGGTTGCGCATGCCCGCCCGGGTGCCCGTCGTGCCCCACATCGCGGGGTGGCGCGCCCGGCGCGTGGAGTTGGCCACGAGGAACAGGGTGGTGCCGTACATGAGGAACAGCTCGTGGTCGGCGACCGCGCCCACCGACTCCTGCTCGGCCCACGCGTCGACGGTGCCGAAGGTCACGGGGATCCCGGCGGCCAGCGCCGGGAGATCCTCCCGGGTACGCGTGTGCCCGCAGATCTCGTCGCTCCAGCCGAGCCGCGGCGGGATCGTGCCGGGGGAGAGGGCCCGCCACATCTCCTCGTCCCACTCGCAGGTCTCGGGGTCGTAGAGCGGGGTGCACTGGCTCGCCGACTGCCGGTCGAGGACGTACTCGCCGGTCAGCTTGCGGATCAGCGCGCTCGAGGGCATGTAGAGACGGGTCGGCTCCGCGAAGTCCTCCGGGTGGTGCTCGGCGAACCAGACCAGCTTCGGCCCGCCGGCCTGCGTGGTCAGCTGCGAGTCGTACCGGGCGAGGAGCTCGTCCTGGCCGAAGCGCGCGGCCAGGGCGTCGATCTGCTCGCGCGCCCGGGCGTCCACGCCGTAGAGCGCGGAGGGGGCGATCGGGTGGTCGTCGGCGTCGGTGACGGCCACGCACGGGCCCATCCCGGAGACCCCGATGCCGGCGATCCCGGGCTCCACGCCCTCGACCGCGGCGGTCAGCTCCGGGTAGATCGAGCGGAACTCGTCCCACCAGATCTCCTGGTCCATCTCGACGAGCCCGGCGGCGCCCCGGCGCACCTCGTGCGACCGGGTCACCGTGCGCAGCACCTCCCCGGTCTCCACGGCGACGAGGACCGCCTTGGTGCTCGAGGTCCCCACGTCCAGTCCGACGAAACATCTCAGGGACATGACTGCTGTGCTCCTCCCGGTCGTTGTGCGCCGTGCGGGCGGACGGCGCCCGTCGGGGCGATTCTACCGGTTCAGCGCAGCGCCTCGCGGGCCTCGCGCGCGGCGCGGCGCAGGTCGTCGAAGGTGAGGCCCTGCGGCTGGGCCGGGTAGTTCGATTGCCGACGTCCCGCGCCACCCCGCTGCGCGCCCGCTGCGGCGGGCTGCGCGGGCCCCGCCCACGCGGCCCGGGAACGACCGGGATTCGGCCGCGGCTGCGGGGGTTGCGCGGAGTGCGGGGGCTGCGGGGGCTGTGCGCCGGCAGCCGGGGAATCGGCGGGGGAGCCGGCGGCCCGGGAGGGTCGCGGCGTCGGACGCGACTGCGGGGCCCGGCGCTGCGGCGCCGGGGCGCCGCCCGCCGGCCGACGGTGCCGGAAGTCGGGGACGGCGGTCACCGAGACGTCGGAAAGCTTCGCGGCGTCGATGGAGTAGCCCGCCAGGAACGAGCGCACGTCCGCCTGCGACGGCTCGCCGGCGAAGCGGCCGACCATGGAACCGTGCTGGTAGGCGTTGAGGCTGTAGCGGATGACGTACTCCCGGCCCTCGACACCCGTGCCGTGGGCGGAGGCGCCGGTTCTGCTGGCGTGACCCATGCCGCCGATGATAGAGGACGCGGGCCCGGTTGTTAGGATGTCTCGGCGTGATTGTCACTCATGATCTCGAGGTACGCGTCGGAGCCCGCACCCTGCTGACCGCCCCCGGCGACCAGCTGCGCGTGCAGCCGGGCGACCGGATCGGCCTGGTCGGGCGCAACGGCGCCGGCAAGACGACGACGATGCGCATCCTCGCCGGCGAGACCGAGCCCTACGGCGGCTCCGTCGACCGGGCGGGCGAGATCGGCTACCTGCCGCAGGACTCCCGCGAGGGCAACATCGACCAGTCGGCACGTGACCGCGTGCTCTCCGCCCGCGGGCTGGACCGCATCCGCACCTCGATGGAGCGCCAGCAGGAGATCATGGAGACCACGGAGGACGAGCGCAAGCGCGACTCCGCGATCTCGAAGTACTCCCGCCTCGAGGAGCGCTACCACGCCCTCGGCGGCTACGAGGCCGCCGCCGAGTGCGCGCAGATCTGCGACAACCTCGGCCTGCCCGCCCGCATCCTGGACCAGCCGCTGAAGACCCTCTCGGGTGGCCAGCGCCGCCGCGTGGAGCTCGCGCAGATCCTCTTCGCCGCCACCGCCGGCTCCGGCAAGTCGGCCACCACGCTGCTCCTCGACGAGCCGACCAACCACCTGGACGCCGACTCCATCGGCTGGCTGCGCAGCTTCCTGGCGCGCCACGAGGGCGGGCTGATCATGATCTCGCACGACGTCGAGCTGCTCGACGCCGTGTGCAACAAGGTCTGGTACCTCGACGCCGTGCGCGGCGAGGCCGACGTCTACAACATGGGCTTCGCCAAGTACAAGGACGCCCGCGCCACCGACGAGGCCCGCCGGCGCCGCGAGCGCGCCAACGCGGAGAAGAAGGCCTCCGCGCTGCGCACCCAGGCCGCCAAGCTGGGCGCGAAGGCCACCAAGGCGCGCGCCGCCAAGCAGATGGCCGCCCGCGCCGACCGCATGATGGGCGAGCTCGACGAGGTCCGCGTGGCCGACAAGGTCGCCCACATCTCCTTCCCGGAGCCCGCCCCCTGCGGCAAGACCCCGCTGATGGCCACCGGCCTGACCAAGATGTACGGCTCGCTCGAGGTCTTCGCCGGGGTGGACCTGGCCGTGGACCGCGGCTCGCGGGTGGTCGTCCTCGGCTTCAACGGTGCGGGCAAGACCACGCTGCTCAAGCTGCTCGCCGGGGTGGAGCGCACCGACGGCGAGGGCGGCGTGGTCGGCGGCCACGGGCTGAAGATCGGCTACTTCGCCCAGGAGCACGACACCATCGACCCGGACAAGACCGTCTGGGAGAACACGGTGGCCGCCTGCCCGGACGTCTACCAGCAGGAGCTGCGCACCCTGCTCGGCGCGTTCATGTTCTCCGGCGAGAAGCTCGAGCAGCCCGCCGGCACGCTCTCCGGCGGCGAGAAGACCCGCCTGGCGCTGGCCGCGCTGGTCAGCTCGCGGGCGAACGTGCTGCTGCTCGACGAGCCGACGAACAACCTCGACCCCGTCTCCCGCGAGCAGGTCCTCGACGCGCTGCGCACCTACACCGGTGCCGTCGTGCTGGTCACCCACGACCCGGGCGCCGTGCGCGCGCTCGAGCCCGAGCGGGTCATCGTGCTGCCCGACGGCACCGAGGACCTCTGGAGCGACGACTACATGGAGCTCGTCGAACTCGCCTGACGCCACCCCCGGGTGTGCACGCGGGCGTGTCCGGTGCCACACTGGTGGCCATGAGTTCCCCGTCACACTTCGTTTCCCGTCACCTCTTCGGCCCCGGGCCGTGCAACCCCTACCCGGAGGCCACCACGGCGCTGACCCGCCCGCTGCTCGGCCACCTCGACCCCGAGTTCATCGCCGAGATGGACGAGGTCTGCGCGGGACTGCGCACCCTGTGGGGCACCGAGAACGCCCGCACCCTGCCGCTGTCGACCACCGGCTCCGGCGGCATGGAGGCCGCCTTCGTCAACTTCGTCGAGCCCGGCGACGTGGTCGTCGTCGGCGTCAACGGGCTCTTCGGCGAGCGCATGTGCGACGTCGCCTCCCGCATGGGGGCAGAGGTCGTGCGCGTCGACTTCGAGTGGGGCACCCCCGTCGACCCGGTCAAACTGACCGAGGCGCACCCCGACCCGAAGATCATCGCCGTCGTCTACGCCGAGACCTCCACCGGTGTCGCCAGCGACATCGCCGAGATCGGCCGGCGCAAGGGCGACGCCCTGCTGCTCGTCGACGCCGTGACCGCCATCGCCGGCGTCGAGCTCAAGGCCGACGAGTGGGGCATCGACATCGGCTACGCCGGCACCCAGAAGTGCCTCGGCGTGGCCCCGGGCCTGGCTCCCTTCACCGTCTCCGACCGCGCCTGGGAGCGCCGCGTGGAGCACCCGCGCTCCTGGTACCTGGACCTGGGCATGCTCGGCGGCTACGCCGGCGAGGCCACCGGCTCGAAGCGCACCTACCACCACACCGCCCCGACCGGCATGGTCGTCTCCCTGGGCGCGGCGATCACCCGCATCCTCGACGAGGGCCTGGACAACGTCATCGCCCGCCACCGCGCGGCCGGTGCGGCGCTGCAGGCCGGCCTGGAGGAGATGGGCCTCGAGCTCTTCGCCGCCGAGGGCCACCGCCTGCCGGACCTGACCACGGTCAAGGTGCCCGAGGGCGTGGACAACGCCGCCGTGCGTTCGTACCTGCTCGAGCACTTCGACATCGAGATCGGCGCCGGCGTGGGCGCCTACACCGACAGCGTCTGGCGCATCGGCCTGATGGGCCCGAACGCCCAGCCGGCCTCCGTGCCGCTCATCCTGGGCGCGCTCAAGGAGGCCATCGCGGCGGTCCGCTGACGCGATTGGTCACCTGCTGGCGCGTGGCGGTCCGCTGACGCGGACCGCCACCAGATGACCCGAAAGGAAAAGGCCGGAGCATCTCGCTCCGGCCTTTCGCCGTGCCCGGGGGATGGGCGTGGCCCGCAGGAACGGGCCTGGGCGTGGCCCGCGGGAGCGGGCCGATTCAGAAGCCCCTACTTCTGCAGGCGCTCACGCACCTCCGCGGCGGCGGCGACGAGGTTCTTTAGCGTCGCCGTGGTCTCGGGCCAGGCGCGGGTCTTCAGGCCGCAGTCCGGGTTGACCCAGACCTGGCGCGGGTCGAGGGCGTCGACGGCGATGTCGATCAGGCCGCGGACCTCGTCCTGCGAGGGCACGCGCGCGGAGTGGATGTCCCACACGCCCGGCCCCAGGCCACGCTCGAAGCCGTGCTCGGCCAGGGCCGGCAGTACCTTCAGCCGCGAGCGGGAGGCCTCCACGCTGGTCACGTCCGCGTCGAGGCGGTCGATCGCGTCGACGATGGTGGCGAAGTCGGAGTAGCACAGATGGGTGTGGATGCTGGTCTGATCGGCCGCACCCGAGGTGGCCAGGCGGAAGGAGCCGACGGACCAGGCCAGGTAGTCCTCGCGGTCCTCGGCGCGCAGCGGCAGCAGCTCGCGGATGGCCGGCTCGTCGACCTGGATGACGCCGATGCCGGCGGCCTCGAGGTCGGCGACCTCGGCGCGCAGGGCCAGGCCGATCTGGTCGGCGACCTCGCCCCAGGCGATGTCCTCGCGGACGAAGGACCAGGCCATGATGGTCACCGGGCCGGTGAGCATGCCCTTGACCGGCTTGTCGGTCAGCGACTGGGCGTAGGAGGACCACGGCACGGTGATCGCCTCCGGGCGCGAGATGTCGCCCCACAGCACCGACGGGCGGGTGCAGCGCGAACCGTAGGACTGCACCCAGCCGTGCGTGGTGGCCAGGCAGCCGTCGAAGTGCTCGCAGAAGTACTGCACCATGTCGTTGCGCTCGGGCTCGCCGTGGACGAGGACGTCGAGGCCGATCTCCTCCTGGGCGCGGATGACCTTCTCGATCTCCGCGTTCATCGCCTCGGTGTAGGCGGCCTCGTCGATGTTCCCCTTGCGGAAGGCCGCGCGGGTCTTGCGGATCTCGCCGGTCTGCGGGAAGGAGCCGATGGTCGTCGTCGGCAGCAGCGGCAGGTCGAGGGCCTTCTCCTGGGCGGCGCGGCGCTGCTCGTAGGGGGAGCGGCGGCGGTCGGCGTCGGTGACGGCGGCGGTGGCCTCGCGCACCTCGGCCCGCTTGACGCCCGGGTGGTCGGCGCGGGTGCGCAGCGCCTCGCGGGCCACGGCGAACTCGTCGGCGACGGACTCCTCGCCCTCGGCCAGCGCGGCGGCCAAGACCGCGGTCTCGCGGACCTTCTGGTCGGCGAAGGCCAGCCAGGAGCGGATCTCCGGGTCGATGCCGGTCTCGCGCTCGACGTCCTGCGGCACGTGCTGCAGGGAGGTCGAGGTGGACACCGACAGGGCCACCTGGTCGCCGAGGCCGGTGCGGATGCGCACCAGCTGGGCGAGCTTGGCGTCCAGGTCGGCGCGCCAGATGTTGCGGCCGGAGACCGCGCCGGCGATCAGGGTGCGCCCGGAGAGCGACTTGGACCAGCGGGCCAGGGTGTCGGCCTCCGGCTCGCGGCCGCGGACCAGGTCGACGCCGACGGCCTCCACCGAGGTCTTCTCGGCCAGCACGTCGACGGCGTCCTCGGCGTGGCCGTAGGAGAGCACGACGGCGAGCTTCGGCGCGGCGTCGGAGAGCGTCGTGTAGGCGCGCTCGAGGGCGGCGAGCAGCTCGCCGCGGTCCTGCGGGGTGCGGTGGCGGTCGGTGACCAGGGCGGGCTCGTCGAACTGGACCCACTCGACGCCGGCGTCGGCGAGCTCGGCGAGCAGCTCGGCGTAGACGGCGACGAGGTCGTCGAGGCGGTCCAGCGGGTTGTAGCCGGCGCCGGCCTCCTCGGTGGGCTTGGCCAGCGCCAGGAAGGTGACGGGGCCGACGAGCACGGGGCGCACGGCCCCGCCGAGGGCGCGGGCGGCGGCCACGCGCGGCGAGCCGTTGTAGGCGAGCTCCGTCTCCGGGCCGATCTCGGGGACCAGGTAGTGGTAGTTGGAGTCGAACCACTTGGTCATCTCGAGCGCGGCGCGGTCGCCCTCGCCGCGGGCGACGGTGAACTGCGCGGCGAGCGCGGCGGCGGCCTCCGGGTCGGCCTTCGCGGCGCGCAGGGCCTCGGCCTCGGCGGCGAAGCGGGCGGGCACGGCACCGGCGGCGATGACGATGTCGAGCACCTGGTCGTAGTAGGAGAAGTCCTCCGGCACGGCGGCCGGAGCCTTCAGGCCCAGCTGCCGCAGGCGGGCGGTGCGGGTCTTGCGCAGCTCGTCGGCGGTGGCGCGCAGGGCCTCGGTCTCGGCGGGGGAGTCGGAGGACCAGGCCTTCTCGAGGGCGAACTTGAGCTCGCGGTCCGCGCCGATGCGCGGGTAGCCGAGGACGGTGGCGGCGGGGAAGTTGGCGGACATGGGTTAAGGGGCCTTTCAGGGGTTGAAGGTGTGTTGAGGTTGCAGCCGGGCTCGGCGTTGGGTTTCGGGGTCGCACCCCGGGGCGTGCTTCTCTGGTTGTTCGATCCGTGGACGATCAGACCGTGGACGATCAGACCGTGGACGACCGGACCGCGGGCGACTCAGACCGCGGGGGTCAGGCGCCCGAGGGCCAGACCGACCAGCTCGCTGTCCACGGCCCGGCCGCGGGCGATGCGGTGGGCCTCCCGGCGGGCCGGCACGGCGCCGCCGAGCGCGCCCGCGGTGCCGGGCAGGCCCGTCACCGCGGAGGCGTGGTGGCTCAGGTAGCCGGCGGCGCGCAGGTACTCGAGCAGGTCGAGGGTCGGCCGCGGTCGGTTGAACGTGTAGAGGTGCACCCCCGGCGCGCCGGCGTCGAGGACCCGCGTCATCAGCTGGGCGGTCGCGCCGAGGGCGCGGCGCACGCGCAGCACCGGGTCGGCGGTCGCGTGGATCTCCTCGAGCGCCGCCGGCACGGGGATACCCGCCAGGCGTTCCATGGCCCGGAGTCGACGCAGATCGTGCAGGGGCAGGATGCCGGGGACGATCGGCAGGCGCACGCCGGTGAAGGCGAGCTCGCGCACCAGCGAGATGTAGTCCTCGGGGTCGTAGAAGACCTGGGTGATCGCGAAGTCGGCACCGGCGCGGGCCTTGTCGGTCAGCGCGGCCAGGTCGCCGTCGCGCCTCGCCCCGCGGGAGGCGGGGTAGGCGGCGACGCCGATGGAGACGTAGTCCTCGGTCACCGGGGCCGTGGCCGCCCCGGAGCCGCCGGGGCCGGTGCCCACGCCGTGGGGCAGCTCGTCGGCGGCGATCTCGCGGATCAGCTCGACCAGCTCGGCGGCGTGGGTGAGCGTGCCCGGGGTGGGCGAGTAGTCCGGGTCGTCGGCCGGCGGGTCGCCGCGCAGCGCGAGGAAGTCGCGGACCCCGGCGCGCAGCAGCAGCCGGATGATCAGCGTCATCTCCGCCGGGGTGGAGCCCAGGCAGGTCAGGTGTGCGACGGCGGGCAGACCGGGGTGGCGGTCGATCATGTTGAGCAGCACCTGCACCGAGGTGTCACGGGTGTCGCCGCCGGATCCGCCGGCCCCGTAGGTCACGGAGACGTAGTCGGGACGGGCGGTGGCCAGCTTGTTCACGCCGGCCCAGATGCCCGACACCTTGGACGGATTGCGCGGCGGGTACAGCTCGAAGGACACCGTCGGGTGCTCCGTCGGCGTGCCTGGCCGGTAGTCGGAGTAGAGAAGTCCTGTTGGCATGGGGGTTCCTATCGAACCTCGGCGTTAGCACCGTTCCAGGGCTCTGGGGGTTGCTGCGGCGTCATCGAGCCGGGTCTCTCGGCCGCTCTGAATAGGTGCCGATCAGCCTAGGACACCCGCGGAGTGACCGGAAGCACCTTCAGCGCAGGGGAACAAAACCCCAGCTCATCAGGTGAATAAAAATATCCGGCGTTCAATTGCCGACGTCCCGCCGGTCGCGGTCGGCGCACCTGTCCCGGTGGGCGTGGCCCCCCCCGGCGCGGTGCGCCGGGCGGGCGGGCCCGCGAAGGTAGTCTGGCAGGGGAACGTAACATTCCCCCGCCGCGGGATGATGGTCCGGGCACGGGCCCGTCCCCGGGCCCGCCCCGTCACAGACGAAGAAAGGTTCACATGGCCAGTCCTCTGGTGGAACGTCCGCTCGACCTCGCCGTCCCGGTGCGGGACCTGGCGCGTCAGCTCGTCGCCGGTGTGCCGTCCTACCTGCGCACCGACTACGCGCGGATCGCCGGCCCCGGCTACTACGTGACGCTGGCGGGCAACCTGGCGCGGTGGGGCTTCTCGATGGCCTCCCTGATGGAGGGCGCGGCCGCGGGGCGCCCGCGCCGCACGGCGGTCATCGACGAGGTCGGCGAGCTGACCTACGCCGAGCTGCGCGAGCGGTCGCGCCGCTTCGCCGCCGCCCTGCGTGCCCACGGGGTGGGGGAGGGCGACCGCGTGGCCCTGGTGGCCCGCAATTCACGGGTGCCGGTGATCACCATGCTGGCCTGCGGTTATCTCGGTGCCGTGGCGATGGTGATGAATCCGATGTCCTCGGCCGCGCAGCTGCGCCGCACCGCCGACGAGTACCGGGCCAAGGCCGTCGTCGCCGACGCTGACCACGCCGAGGGCTTCGCCGACGGCGCGACCCCGCTGATCGTGGGTCACGGCTCCGAGGACGGGGTGCCCGAGAAGCTGCGCGACCTGCGCTTCGGCGGACGCGCCCCGGTCAGCTACGGCACGGCGATCGAGTCCGTCGAGCGCCGCCCGCACCTGCCCTTCCACCCGAAGCAGAACCCGACGGTGATCATGTCCTCGGGCACCACCGGCCGGCCGAAGGGCGTGGTGCGCGGCGTGCCGCGCAGCCCGCAGGTCATCGGCTCGATCTTCCCCAAGGTGCCGTGGCGCCCGGGCGGCGTCATTCAGCTGACCGCCTCGCTCTTCCACGCCTGGGGCTGGCTCAACCTCAACCTGGTCTTCGCCACCGCCTCAACCATGGTCCTGCGCCGCCACTTCGACGCCCACGAGGCGATGGCGGACATCACCCGGTACAAGGTCACCGGCGTGATCTCCGCGGCGGTCTTCCTGCGCGACCTGACCGGCGCCTTCGACGACGCCGTCGCCGAGGCCGCGGTCTCCGGGACGGATGGTGCGGCCGACGGGCGCGTCGGCGGGTCGGTCGAGTTCATCGTCTCCTCCGGCAATGCGCTCCCGCCGCACCTGACCCGCGACCTCAACGCCCGCTTCGGCGTGGTCACCTGCAACTTCTACGGCTCCACCGAGCACGGTCCCGTCGCGGTGGCCGGTGCGCAGGAGCTCGCCGAGGACCCCGACCGCGCCGGCACCGTCGCCCCCGGGGTGCGCATCGCGATCCTGGACGACGACGGCGAGAAGGTGCCCGCCGGCCGGGTGGGCACGATCTACTCGGCGAACTCCGAGTCGATGCAGGGCTACCTCTCGGCGAAGGACGCCACGACGGTGCGCGGGCGCATGCTCTCCACCGGCGATCTCGGCTTCTTCGACGAGCAGGGTTTCCTGCACGTGCGCGGCCGCGCCGACGACATGGTCATCAAGGGCGGCGAGAACGTCTACCCCCGCGAGCTCGAGGAGTTCCTGGGCGAGCAGGAGGCCGTGGCGGACGTCTACGTCAAGGGCGTGCGCGGCGAGATCATGTCGCGTCTGGACTGCTACCTCGTGCGCGCCGACAACGAGGCCGGCCGCGCGCTGGACGAGGACGCGCTGCGCGAGCTGGTGCGCGCGAACCTCGCCGAGCACAACCTGCCCGACCGCGTCGTCTGGCTCGACGAACTGCCGCGCAATGACGCGGGCAAGGTCGTGCCGCGGCTGCTGCCGCAGACCGCCGACGCGGAGGGGTAGCCGGTGGGCCGGTCGAAGGGGTAGCCGGCCGGCGCGAAGTGCGCTAGTTTCAGTGGCAAATGTCACCCCGCGAAGGAGACGTCCCGGCGAATCCCGGCTCGGCTCTCGGCTCGGCGCTGATCCTCGCCGGGACCTCTTCCAGACCGGCGGGGACGCCGCGCAGTGAGGCATCGGCCCGCCGTGGGCGTGGGCCTTCTGCGGGATACTGCCGGCACGCGCCGCCGTGGTACTCACGCTCGTACACAGGAAAGACAGGTGATCGCCGTGGCGGTCTTCTTCTCGTATCTGCTCAACGGGTTCGCGATGGTGTTCACCGCCGCGGTGGTCGTCTGGGCGGTGGTCGAGTACCGCAAGCTCGACCGCGAGCCGTCGAATGTGGGGCTGCTCGAGCACAGGCTCTACCTCGCGGTCATGTTCGTCGCAGGGCTCCTGGGATCGCGGGCGGCCCTGGTGGTGCCCGCCGCGATGCTCTTCTGCGGCATCCGCTGGCCGCGGGAGGGCCGGCAGGTCGCCGGCGGCGCCGTCGCCGCCTTCTGCGGCGTGGCGGCGGTCTTTGTGCCGTCTCTGTTCCTGATTCCCCGTGACAACTCTGCGGAGTCGACACTCGGGAGGATCCTCCTGATCGGCGCGCTGATCGGCTCGGCGGTGGTCATCGCCGTCGCGGCGGCGGTCGTCAAGAGCGTGCGCCGCCGCACCGACGCGATCGCCGCGGCCCAGTCCTTCGCGCGGCCCGCGCCGCCGGCGGACGAGGACGCCGACGGCTCTGCCGCGCAGGGAGGCCACGCCGCCGCCGAGGATCGTGAGGAGCCGGGGAACGGTGGGGAACCGGACGTACCGCAGGAGCCGACCGGCCGCTAGCCGGCGACGCGCGCGACGCCGCGCGGAACCGCCGGGGGCGATCCGCGCGGCGTCGTCAATCGGGCGCTAGTTGCGGAAGCCGTGCACCGGCGCCGGGATGAACCCGCCGCGGTGGATGAACTCGGTCGCCGCGACCTGGTTGACGTCGATGACCGGCGCGTGGCCGAGCAGGCCGCCGAAGTTGACGTCGTCGCCGGGCTCCGTGCCCGGCACCGGGATGACGCGCACGGCGGTGGTCTTATGGTTCATCATGCCGATGGCGGACTCGTCGGCGATGATCGCCGCGATGGTCTCGGCGGTGGTGTCGCCCGGGATCGCGATCATGTCCAGGCCGACCGAGCAGATCGAGGTCATCGCCTCGAGCTTCTCGATGCGCAGCGTGCCGGCGCGCACGGCGTCGATCATGCCGCGGTCCTCGGAGACCGGGATGAAGGAGCCGGACAGCCCGCCGACGCGCGAGCAGGCCATCATGCCGCCCTTCTTGACCGCGTCGTTGAGCAGGGCGAGCGCGGCGGTGGTGCCGTGCGTGCCCACCTGGTCCAGGCCCATGTGCTCGAGGATCTGGGCCACGGAGTCGCCGACCTCGGCGGTCGGGGCCAGCGAGAGGTCCACGATGCCGAAGGGCACGCCCAGGCGCTCGGCGGCCATGTTGCCCACGAGCTGGCCGGTACGGGTGATCTTGAAGGCGGCCTTCTTGATCTCCTCGGCGACCTGGTCGAGGCTCGCGCCCTCCAGGGAGCCGAGCGCGCGGTCGACCACGCCGGGGCCGGAGACGCCGACGGAGACGACGCAGTCCGGCTCCTCGACGCCGTGGAAGGCGCCGGCCATGAAGGGGTTGTCGCCGACGGCGTTGGCGAAGACGACGAGCTTGGCGCAGGCGATCGCGCTGTCGTCGGCGGTCAGTGCGGCGGCCTCCTTGACCACCTCGCCCATCGCGCGGGCGGCGTCCATGTTGATGCCGGCGCGCGAGGAGGCGACGTTGACCGAGCCGCAGACGACGTCCGTCTCGGACAGGGCGGTCGGCAGCGAACGGATCAGGCGGCGCTCGGAGGTCGTCGCGCCCTTCTCCACCAGGGCGGAGTAGCCGCCGATGAAGTTGACGCCGACCTCCTTGGCCGCCGCGTCGAGCGCGCGGGCGACCTCGACCGGGTCGCCCTCGGCCGCGGCGGTGACCAGCGAGACGGGGGTGACCGAGATGCGCTTGTTGACGATCGGCACGCCCAGCTCGGAGCTGATCGCCTCGCAGGTGGACACGAGGTCCTTCGCCTGGCCGACGACCTTGTCGTGGACGGCGCGGGCGGTCTCGGCCATCGTCGGGCGCGCGCAGTCGAGCAGCGAGATGCCCATCGTGACCGTGCGGATGTCGAGGCGGTACTTCTCGATCATCTCGATGGTGTCGAGGATGTTGGCCGCGTTCAGTGTCAGAGCCATGGGGCGCGGCCTCCTAAATCTCGTTGACCGCGGAGAACAGGGCCTCGGACTGGATGCGGATGACCAGGTTCTGCTCCTTCTCCACCGCGCCCATGCGCTCCTGGATCGCCTCGATGCCCGTGGCGGCGTCGTCGAACTCGACGCGCAGGATCATGGTGAACCAGCGCTCCATGATGGTCTGGGAGACGTCGAGGATGTTGATCTTCTGCTCGGCGAGCGCGGCGGTGACGCCCGCGATGATTCCGGTGTGGTCCGCACCGGTGACGGTCATGATCGCGTACATGGTCAAGGACCTTACCCGGGGCCACGGGGGCCGCCCCCACACAGGATGGGGGAGCGGGGGCGCGGCGGGGGCGGTCGCGGGGCGCGCGTGCAAAGATGAGGTCATGGAAATGACGCGGGGCACAGGCAGGCGGGGCCGCTTCACCCGCCGGGGCGAGCGGTTCTTCCACCGCTGGCTCTGGGGTGCGCAGGAGACCTGGGCCGACGGGAAGCTGACCGTGGCCGTCGAGGAGGGCACCCCGGGCGACGGGGCGGCGGTGCCCCGCACGGACCTCGAGCTCGCGCTGGCCGAGGGGCGCTCCGGCGCGCCGTCCTCGACCGCCCGGCGGCGGCGCTCGGCGCTGTGGCGGATCGGCATGTGGACCCTGATCGCGCTCATCGCGGTCGCGATCACGGTCTTCCTCATCTTCCTCGACGACGACGTGTGGATGCGCGTGCTGTGCTTCCTGGTCTTCGTGCCCGCGTTCTCGATCTGCTCGGCGTTCGGGCTGCGCGAGAACGTCGGCAGGCTGAGCGAGATCACGCGCCTGCGCCGCGCCCTGGACACAGCGTGGGCGGACGGGCGGCTGCGCTACGCGGCCTTCCGCACCGGCGCGGTGACCTGCCGCGGCTTCCACACGACGACCATGCGCACGCTCTTCGGCGGCGACGAGTCCGACGAGTACTCGGCGATCATCGCCGATGTCCCCGTGGCCGGGATCCTGCACGACGGCCGGCCCTTCGAGAAGGACTGCAGGGGGTGCCTGCTGCGCATGAAGTCCGACGGGCTGCTCTCGAAGGTGGTCTTCGCCAAGGGGCCCTACGGTGAAGAGAAGGACGACGTCGACGACGCCGACAACGGCTGGACGATCGTGCGCTACCTCGCCGGCGACGAGGAGGAGACCCTCGCCCTCGACCCGCTGATCGGCGCCCGCCGGGCGCGCGCCGCGCTCGAAAAGGTCGGCCTGCTGGGCCCGGGGGACTAGCGGGCCGTCGGCGCGCCCGGTACGTAGGGTGGGGCCATGACGCAGACGACACAGACAGACAGCCCCCGCAACGTCCTGGTCATCGGCGGCCACGGCAAGGTCGCCCTCCTGGCCACCCCGAAGCTCGTCGCCCGCGGCGACCGGGTCACCTCAGTGATCCGCGCGGCCGAGCAGGCCCGCGACGTCGAGAAGCTCGGCGCCACCGCGCACCTCGCCGACATCACCGCGCTCGACGCCGCGCAGTGGCGCGAGCTCGTCTCGGGCCACGACGTCGTCGTCTGGTCCGCCGGCGCCGGTGGGAAGGGCGGCGCCGAGGCGACCTACGCCGTCGACCGCGACGCCGCGCTGGCGTTGGTGGCGGCTCTCGAGGAGCTCGGTGCGGACGCGCCGCGGCTGATCCTCGTCTCCTACGCCGGCTCGCTGCACAACCCCTGGGGCGAGGGCCACGGCATGCACGCCTACGGGGAGGCCAAGCAGGCCGTCGACGAGCGCCTGGCCTCCGGCGTGCCCTTCGACCACCTGGTGCTCGCCCCGGGCGTGCTCACCCTGGAGCCGGACCGGGGTCTCGAGCCGATCCCGGACGAGGCGGGTGCGGCCGCCGAGACGTCCCGCGAGCTGGTCGCCGACGTCATCGTCGAGGCCGCCGGGCGCGCGGACTTCCCGCACGCCGCGCGCTTCGCCTTCGTCGACGGCGACGGGCCGGTCGCCGGGGCGGACTTCGGCGCCTGACTGAGACCCCGCTTTCCGACGCCCGCGCCTAGCCCACGAGGGCGGGCACGTGCGCGTCGGTGTGGTCGCGCGCCTGCCGGCGCGCGGCGTCGGCGGCGGCGTGGGCGACGAAGGAGCGCAGCAGCGTGCGCGGGGCCGAGGTGTCCACCAGCGGCAGGCCGGAGACGATGGCGTCGAACTCGGCGTCGTCGTAGTAGCCGTGGCCGTGGAAGAAGCCCATGCGCACGCGCATGGCGTCGGCGTCCATCTCGCTGTGGAACTGGCAGGTCCACAGCCGCTCGCCGTAGCGCACGGCCTGCACGGGGCAGGAGGGGCCGGTCGCCAGCAGCGTGGCGGCAGGCCCGAGCGCGGTGATGTTCTCGGTGTGGCCGGTCAGCGCGGTGAAGGTCGCCGGCAGCGCGCCGAAGACGGGGTCAGACTTTCCGGCCGCGGTGAGCTCGACGGTGGTGGCCCCGGCGTTCTCCGGGTGGGTGCGCCCGATCTCGCCGCCGGTGGACCGCGCGATCGCGGAGCCGCCGTAGCAGACGGAGAGCACGGGCACCGGCGCGGCGAGCAGCCCGGCGAGCTGGACGTTGACGTTCTGCTGCCAGCGGCTGTGCGGGGCGTCGGTGACGTTCAGGTCCGAGCCGCCGACGAAGACGCCGGAAAAGCCGCGCAGATCCCCCAGCCGGGAGTTCTCCGAGTCGAGCATTCGGTGGACCAGCTGCTCCTCCTCCAGGCCCGCGGCACGGAGGAAATCGCGGTATTCGGCGCCGGCCACGGCGGGGCTGCGGCGCGGGGAGAGCAGCAGGAACGGAAGCATACCAAGCAGTCTACACAGGCGACCGGCATTTTCCGAACCAAGCGGTCTATTACATGCGCGTGTCGCGCCCGCCCCGCTCAGCGGTGGCGCACGGACTCCTCGACGAGGTCGAGCACGGTGTCGAAGCCCTCGGCCGAGCCGCCGGAGGCCAGCCGGGCGATCAGCCCGTCGAGGACGGTCTCCAGGTAGGTCGTCAGCACCGCGACGGGGACGTCGGTGCGCATGCGCTCGGCGACGTCGCGCTGCTCGAAGCGCTCGCGCACGGCCCGGTCGAGGACCTCCTGGTGCTTCTCCCAGCGGGCGCGGAAGCCGGCGTCGGTGCGCAGCAGACGGGAGATCTCGACGCGGGTGACCAGCCAGTCGTGGCGCTCGGGGTGGTGGATCAGGTCGCGCATGACGGCGACCAGGCCGTCGCGGGCGACGACCTCGGCCTGGCGCACGGCGTCCTGGTGGGCGATCTCCAGGAAGAGCGACTCCTTGTCGCCGAAGTGGTGGAAGATCGCGCCGCGGGACTTGCCCGTGGCCTCCTCGAGCCGGCGCACGGTCGCACCCTCGTATCCGTGGCGCGCGAAGCACACGCGGGCGCCCTCCAGGATCTCGCGGCGACGCCGCGCGAGTTCCTCGTCGCTGACCACGGGCATATGACGGCACGACCTTTCGGGTCTCGGGTGAAGGGGTAATCGGGCGCAAAGGGAAAACGGGCGGGGAGGCGAGGCGGTCACCTCGCCTCCCCGCCCGGGCGACGGGCCCGCGGTGCGGGTCCCGTCAGGCCACGGCCGGGGCCGGCCTAGTTGGCGGCCATCTGACGCAGCACGTACTGCAGGATGCCGCCGTGGCGGTAGTACTCCGCCTCACCGGGGGTGTCGATGCGCACGGTGGCGTCGAACTCGACGGTCTCGCCGCTCTCCTTGGTGGCGGTGACGTGGACCGTCGACGGGATCGAGTCGTTGAGCTCCTCGATGCCGGTGATGTCGAAGGTCTCCGTGCCGTCCAGGCCCAGGGACTCGTGGGACTCGCCCTCCGGGAACTGCAGCGGGATCACGCCCATGCCGATCAGGTTCGAGCGGTGGATGCGCTCGAAGGACTCGGTGATCACGGCCTTGACGCCCAGCAGGTTGGTGCCCTTGGCGGCCCAGTCACGCGAGGAGCCGGTGCCGTACTCCTTGCCGGCGATGACGACCAGCGGGGTGCCGGCGGCCTTGTAGTTCTGGCAGGCGTCGAAGATGAAGGCCTGCGGGCCGCCCTCCTGGGTGAAGTCGCGGGTGTAGCCGCCCTGGACGTCCACCAGCTGGTTCTGCAGGCGGATGTTGGCGAAGGTGCCGCGCATCATGACCTCGTGGTTGCCGCGGCGGGAGCCCAGGGAGTTGTAGTCCTTGCGCTCGACCCCGTTGGCGTCCAGGTACTGGGCGGCCGGGGTGCCGGGCTTGATCGAGGAGGCCGGGGAGATGTGGTCGGTGGTGACCGAGTCGCCCAGCTTGGCCAGGACGCGGGCGCCGTGGATGTCCTTGACGGGCTCCGGCTCGACGGGCATGTCGTCGAAGTAGGGCGCCTTGCGGATGTAGGTGGAGTCCGGGTCCCAGTCGAAGGTCTCGCCCTCGGGGACGTCGAGCTCCTGCCACTGCTTGTCGCCCTTGAACACGTCCGCGTAGTCCTGGACGTACAGCTCGCGGGAGATCGCCTGCTGGATGGTGTCCTCGATCTCGGCGGGGGAGGGCCAGATGTCCTTCAGGTAGACGTCGTTGCCGTCCTGGTCCTGGCCCAGCGGCTGGGTCTCGAAGTCGAAGTCCATGGTGCCGGCGATCGCGTAGGCGATGACCAGGATCGGGGACGCGAGGTAGTTCATCTTCACGTCCGGCGAGATGCGGCCCTCGAAGTTGCGGTTACCGGAGAGCACCGCGGTGGCGGTCAGGTCGTTGTCGTTGATCGCCTGGGAGACCTCGTCCGGCAGCGGGCCGGAGTTGCCGATGCAGGTGGTGCAGCCGAAGCCCGAGAGGTAGAAGCCCAGGGCCTCGAGGTCCTTCCAGAGGTCGGCGCGCTTGTAGTAGCCGTCGACGACCTGGGAACCCGGCGCACAGATGGTCTTGACCCACGGCTTGGCGCGCAGGCCCTTGGCGGCGGCCTTGCGGGCGATCAGGCCGGCGCCGATCATCACGGACGGGTTGGAGGTGTTGGTGCACGAGGTGATCGACGCGATGGCGACCATGCCGTGGTCCAGGGTGTACTCGCCGCCGCGCGGGGACTTGACGGTCACCGGGTGCGAGTGGCGGCCCTTGGAACCGACGGCGACGGACTCGCCGTGGCCCTCGGCGGAGGAGTTGTAGGTCTCCGGCAGGACGTCCTCGTCCTGCTCCTCGGGGGCGTTGCCCTCGGCGGCCATCTTGACGGCCTCGGTGGAGTCGTCCTCGCAGATCGGGTCGTCGGTGAAGGTGGACAGCTGCTCGCGGAAGGTGTCCTTCGCCTCGTTGAGCAGGATGCGGTCCTGCGGGCGCTTCGGGCCGGCGATCGACGGCACGACGGTGGACAGGTCCAGCTCGAGGTACTCGGAGTACTCGGCCTCGGGGGAGTCCTCGTCCAGCCACATGCCCTGGGCCTTGGCGTAGGCCTCGACGCGCTCGATCTGCTCCTCCGGGCGGCCGGTCAGGCGCAGGTACTTGGTGGTCTCCTCGTCGATCGGGAAGATCGCGCAGGTGGAGCCGAACTCCGGGGACATGTTGCCGATGGTGGCGCGGTTGGCCAGCGGCACCGACTTGACGCCGTTGCCGTAGAACTCGACGAACTTCTGGACCACGCCGTGCTCGCGCAGCATCTCGGTGATGGTCAGCACGACGTCGGTGGCGGTCACGCCGACCGGGATCTCACCGGTGAGCTTGAAGCCGACGACCTTCGGGATGAGCATGGAGACCGGCTGGCCCAGCATGGCCGCCTCGGCTTCGATGCCGCCGACGCCCCAGCCCAGGATGCCCAGGCCGTTCTCCATGGTGGTGTGGGAGTCGGTGCCGATGCAGGTGTCCGGGTAGGCGACGCCCTCGTTGTCGAAGACGACGCGGGCCAGGTACTCGATGTTGACCTGGTGGACGATGCCGGTTCCCGGGGGCACGACGCGGAAGTTGGAGAAGTTCTCCGAGCCCCAGCGCAGGAACTGGTAGCGCTCCTCGTTGCGCTGGTACTCGATCTCGACGTTCTTCTGCAGGGCGTCGTCGCTGCCGAAGGCCTCGACGATGACGGAGTGGTCGATGACCATCTCGGCCGGGTTCAGCGGGTTGACCTGGTCCGGGTCGCCGCCGAGCGTGGAGACGGCCTCACGCATGGTGGCGAGGTCGACCACGCAGGGCACGCCGGTGAAGTCCTGCATGAGCACGCGGGCCGGGGTGAACTGGATCTCCGTGTCCGGCTCGGCGGTCGGGTCCCAGTTCGCCAGGGCCTTGATGTGGTCGGCGGTGACGTTCTTGCCGTCCTCCGTGCGCAGCAGGTTCTCGCCGAGAACCTTCAGGGAGTACGGCAGCTTCTCCATGCCGGGGACGGCATCGAGAGCGAAGTACTGGTACTCCTTGTCGCCCACCTCGAGGGTGCGCTGGGCGTCGAAGGAGTTCTTGCTTGCGGTCACAGTGAGCTCCGTTTCTCGCGGGATATCGAAATGTGAGGACTGTCTCGTGGCCGGAGCCGGAGTCCGGCAGTTCACGAGGTCCGCTGGAAATGATTCTACTAGCACCGGCGGCGCGATTGGCCGTCGAGTCTCAGGCTAACAGTACAACCGTCCTATTTGCGAGCGTGACGCGCGCAACCACCTTTTCGGCCACCCCCGTTCGTGCGGGGCCGATGCCCGATATGCTGTGGGGCGTCCGTGGGGAACGGGGACGCCGTTCCTCATATATCCAGCTACCCCCAGTGAAGAGGTCCCGCCATGGCCCAGACCCCGCCCGCCGCTGAGCTCGCCGCCGATCTCGTCGACGACGGTGTCGCCGTCGTCGGCGCCGGCGCGGACGACCCGGCCTTCGTCGGCGCCCTGCGCGACGCGGTCGCCGCCTCCGACGTCGAGGGCGGGCTGGGGCTCGTCGTCGTCGACGAGACGCCGGCGCAGGTGCCCTCGCTGCGCGATCTCGCGCAGGACACCCTGAACGCGCTCGGGGCGGGAGAGACGGGACATGAGGGGATGGCCGGCCCGGGCACCGTCGTCGTGCGCGCGCCCGGGGGCGCGGGCGCGGTCAGTGCACCGGACACGGGCCTGGCCCGCGCCGAGCTCGACCAGGCGACCCTGGCGATGGTCGGCGAGCCCGACTACCCGGCCTCCGTCGACGCCTTCTCCGGCGAGCTCGGCGACCCCGGCGTCGGCGCCGCGGGAGCCGGCCTCATCCTCCTGGTGGCCCTCGCCGTCCTGGCCGTCGCGGCGTTCGCCGCCTACCGCTCGGCCCGGGTCCGGAACTAGGTCAAGTTCCACGGCTTTACTTAACGACGTCCCGGTGGTCGCCGCCGCGGCGCCGGCGCGGCGCCGCGGGGTGGTGACCGGCCGGCCTCGGCATCTACATCTTGACCTGGTCGAGAGCGGACAGTGACACGCCTGTGACACTATTTGTGATGAACGTCACGTTACTCGGGCGTAACGCCTTTTCTGCAGGCCAGCGGCGCGACCAGGTCATGGCCGGGGACTTTACTTCTGTGGCGTGTGTGACTCACTGGGGTTTTCGAGGCTCGCGTGGTCTATGGTTTGGTCATCGACTCGCGGGTCGCCCGCGGTCGCAGGAATTCACTTCCGAATCGGCTGTGACACGCCGGTGTCGTGGGACGGACCTGTGGGGAAGCACGTCGCGTTCACGGATCGGGGCAGTCACGCCGGGGGAGCACTCCTGTGCCGGAGGCGGCCGCGCGGGGCGGTGCAAGACGGGACGCACGCCGTGCGCCCCATCCCCGGGTCAAGGCCGTTGACTTGAAAGTCCGCCGGGGGACTGACAGGAGATTTACGTGGCTTACTCTCTGAACGCCGATCAGACGCACACGCCGGCCCGCGCCGGGCGCCGGGTCGGCGCCTGCGCGCGTGTCGCCGTGGCGACCACCGTCTCCGCGGTGATGGTCGCCACCTCCGCCGTCGCGGGCGCGGTCCCGCGCAACCCGGAGCCCGCCGAGCTGGCGCAGGCCCAGCAGGCCGTCGACGCCGGCACCGGCGGAGTGGCCGCCGCGGCCGGGGCGCTGTCGAGCAAGGAGGAGGAGATCGCGAACCTCGAGCTCGACATGGGCGGACTGCGCGAGGAGATCAACAAGACCCTCGTCGACCTCCACGACGCCCAGGGTTCGGCCGAGCAGGCCCGCCAGGCCGTCAAGGAGGCCCGCGCGGAGCTCGACCAGGTCCAGGGCGAGATGAGCTCGGCCCAGGACAAGCTCGACGAGATCTCCCGCACCGCCTACCGCCGTGGCGCCTCCGCGCCGGTCTCCGGCGTCTCCGGCAACGCCACCAGCGATGACGGCCTGGACCGCCGCACCTACCTGCGCACGAACGCCGAGAAGCAGCGCGCCGCCGTCGACGAGCTCGACCGCCTGCGCACCGAGACCGCCAACCGCGAGTCCCGCCTGCGCGAGGCCCGCGACGTCGCCGAGGACCGCGAGGTCGCCGCCGAGCAGGCGCAGACCGACGCGCGCGCCGAGATCGACGAGCGTTCCCGCGAGCTCGAGCAGAAGAACGCCGAGCGCGAGCAGCTCGTCGCCCAGCGCGACGAGGCGCAGGGCGAGCTCGACGCGGCCCGCGGCCACTCCGAGAACCTGGACCGCGAGCGCGAGGAGTACCGCGAGTACGAGCAGCGCGAGCAGGAGCGTAAGGAGGCCGAGGACAAGGCCCGCGAGGCGGCGGCCGCCAAGGCCAAGGCCGAGCGCGAGCAGGCCGCCGCCGAGGAGCAGGAGCGCGCCCGCAAGGAGGCCGAGGACGCCGCCCAGCGCGAGCGTGAGGCCACCGCGGCCGCGGAGAAGGCCGCCGAGGCCGTCGCCGCGACCCAGCCCGAGCACAACACGCTCGACAACCCGTACCCCAGCGGTGAGGACGCGGCCGCCGGCGACATCGCCGCCGTCCAGAACCCCTCGGGCACCGCCGCGACCGGCGAGACGACGCAGGGTAACGGGACCTCCGCGACCGCCCAGGCCACGCAGACCAGCGAGGCGGCCACCAGCACCCGGGCCACTGAGACGGCCGGCGAGACCGCCGCTGAGTCGACCCAGGCGACGACCACCACCCAGGCCGAGCCCACCGCCACGGCGACCGGCGGGGCCACCGAGACGGCCGAGGAGACCACCACCTCCGAGTCCACCACCTCCCAGTCCGGCGACTCCACCGGCCAGTCGATCGGCGGGCCGACCCTGGAGACCGCCGACGAGGTCTCCGAGGAGGTCTCGGGCAGCGTCGACGGCTCCCGCGAGCAGCGCATCGAGACCGTCATCGCGCGCGCCAAGTCGCAGATCGGCATGCCGTACGCCTGGGGCGGCGGCAACGCCAGCGGCCCGACCAAGGGCATCCGCGACGGCGGCGTGGCGGACTCCTACGGCGACTACAACAAGATCGGCTTCGACTGCTCGGGCCTGGTCCTCTACGCCTTCGCCGGCGTCGGGATCTCGCTGCCGCACTACACCGGTTACCAGTACCAGCGCGGCACCAAGGTCGACCCGTCGAGCATGCAGCGCGGCGACCTGATCTTCTACGGCCCCGCCGGCAACCACCACGTGGCCATCTACCTCGGTGACGGCCAGATGATCGAGGCCCCGCAGTCCGGCTCGACCGTCCAGATCTCGCCGGTGCGCTGGTCGGGCATGTCGCCCAGCGCCGTCCGCCTGATCTGACCCGGAATATAAAAACCCGCAGGCCACGGGGTTCGCGCACCGCGCGGGCCCCGTTTTTGCGTGATCAAAAGGTTGACGTAGCATCGTGCGCATGAACCAAGGTTTCCCCTACGACGCGCTGCTCGTGCTCTCCTTCGGTGGTCCGGAGGCGGACGAGGAGGTCATCCCCTTCCTCCAGAACGTCACCCGGGGCCGCGGCATCCCCGTCGAACGGCTCAAGGTCGTCGGCGAGCACTACTACCACTTCGGCGGTGTCAGTCCGATCAACCGGCTGAACAAGGAGATGATCGCCAACATCGAGGCCGAGCTGGACCGGCGCGGCATCGACGTGCCGGTCTACTTCGGCAACCGCAACTGGCACCCCTTCCTCGAGGACACCGCCGAGCGCATGGCCGCCGACGGCGTGCGCCACCCCCTCGTCTTCGCCACCTCCGCGTGGGGCGGGTACTCCGGGGCCCGCCAGTACGACGAGGACATCCGGCGCGCCCGCGCGCACCTCGCCGAGCGCGGCGCCCCCGAGCTGGAGTTCACCAAGCTGCGCCAGTTCTTCAACCACCCCGGCTTCATCGACGAGATGGCCGCCGGCATCCGCGACGCCCGCGCGAAGTTCGGCGCCGACGAGGACGCGCGCCTCGTCTTCACCGCGCACTCCGTGCCGGTGACCGACCGCGGCCAGGGCGAGGGCCCGGCGGAGTCCGAGGTCTACGAGTCGCAGGTGCGCGAGGCCGCCCGTCTGGTCGCGGCCGCGGCCGGCGAGTCCGAGCACGACCTGGTCTGGCAGTCGCGCTCCGGTCCGCCGCACCAGCCCTGGCTCGAGCCCGACGTCGTTGACTTCGTCACCGGGCTCCACGAGAAGGAGGGCCTCGGCGCGGTGCTCAACTGCCCGGTCGGCTTCATCTCCGACCACATGGAGGTCGTCTGGGACCTCGACACCGAGCTGAAGCAGGCCTGCGACGAGATGGGCGTGCACCTCGAGCGCTCCCGCACCGCCGGGACCACCGGGCCCTTCGCCCGCGTCGTCGTCGACCTCATGGAGGAGGCGGCCGGCCTGCGGGACATCGAGGTCCGCGGCGACATGCCCGCCTGGGGTGTGAGCGTCGACGGCGAGCCCGTGGACGCCTACCCGCGCGCCAGCTCGCGCACCGCGTAGTCCACGCCGGCCACCCGGGCCCGGCGCACCGGCCCGCCGAGGGCCAGCAGCTGCGGGTCCAGGCTGTGGTCGCCGATGCGCTCGGTGAGCGTCTCGACGATCGCGGCGACCCGGTCGGCGCGCGCGAAGAGCTTCGCCGCCCGCGGCGGCACCGACCCGGGCAGCCCGGGCGTGTCGTAGAAGTCGCCCAGAGTCCCCACGGTCAACCGTGGGGACTTTACTTTCGGGTCCGGGCGGTAGCCCACGGCGTCGATGAGGTCGGTGGCCCGGTCCGTGGCCTGCGTCAGCAGCCGGTCGGCCTCGCCCGGGGAGAGGTAGTCCGGGGCGGGCAGGGGAGCCGGTCCGCTGAAGCGCTCCCAGACCACCGGGGAGCCGTCTCCCGGCACCCGCGGCACCAGCGCGTGGTAGACGGTCGGGTCCGTGCCCTCGACGACCACGGCTCCGGGCCCGGCCGCGGCGGCGGCCGCCGCCGGGGAACCGGCCGGCAGGCGCGGGGCGTCGCCCGGGCCGGAGAGCACCAGGCGCATCCCCGCGTCCGTCTCGTGTGCGCCGCACCGACGGAGGAAGGCCAGCACACCGGTGAGGGGCGCGGCGTCGTCAAGCGTCTGCCCGGGACCGAAGAGCTCGGTCAGTGCACCGAGCACGGAGTCGGCGGGCTCGTGGCCGTGCAGTCCGGCGGCCAGCCAGACGACGGCGTTCTGCAGCGGGGAGTAGACGGTCTCGCGGATGCTCACGGCCAGCCACTCTAGGCGGGCCCGCGCGGGGGATAGGCTGTGGGGCCATGAGCTTCCACGACCCCTACGCCGGCGACATCCTCTCCGGCCACGCGCGCAACCGCCCCGCGACCTACCCGGAACTGCCCGCCGAGCGCGGCACCGTCGTCGAGGTCTTCGGGCAGAACTTCGTCGGTGCGGTCATCGGCACCGAGCGCGCCGTCGAGGGCGAGCTGGTCCGCCTCGAGGACCGCTACGGCACCACGCGAGTCTTCCGGCTGCGCCCGGGCGGCTTCCTGCACCAGGGCCGCCGGGTCACCCTCGTGCGCGACGTCGCCGCCGCGCCGGCCCCGCCGACCCACTCCAACTCCGGCTCGCGCCGCGTGCGCGACGTCGAGGCCAAGGTCGCCGCGCCCTCGCGCATCTGGGTCGAGGGCATCCACGACGCCGCGATCGTCGAGAAGGTCTGGGGTCACGACCTGCGCGTCGAGGGCGTCGTCGTCGAGTACCTCGAGGGCCTGGACAACCTGCCCGAGCGCCTCGCCGAGTTCCGCCCCGGCCCCGGCCGCCGCGTCGGCGTGCTCGCCGACCACCTGGTCAAGGGCTCCAAGGAGTCCCGCCTCGTCGAGGGCGTGGGCGAGCACGTGCTGGTCACCGGCCACCCGTTCATCGACGTCTGGGCCGCGGTCAAGCCCGCCAGCGTCGGCATCCGCGCCTGGCCGGACGTGCCCTACGGCGAGGACTGGAAGACCGGCGTGTGCGAGCGCCTCGGCTGGTCCGACCCCAAGGAGGGGTGGAGCCGGGTGTACGCGGCCGTGCACAACTTCCGCGACCTCGACTCCTCGCTGATCGGGGCCGTCGAGCGCCTCGTCGACTTCGTCACCGACCCCTCGCTGAGCAAGGCCGACGCCGCCGGCTGAAAAGCTGCGCGCCAGGGGTCCCGGAGGCCGCGGACCTGCGGTACCTTGGTGCCCATGGGAACGATCGTCTGGTTCATCGGCGCCCTGGTGCTCGCGGGTCTCGAGCTCGCCGCCGGGGAATTCACCTTCCTCATGCTCGCCGCAGGTGCCCTGGCCGCGACCGGGACGTCGCTGGCCGGCGTGCCGGAGTGGGCCAACGTGCTGGTGTTCGCCGTCGTTTCGATCGGTCTCATCGTCTTCCTGCGCCCCTGGCTGCGCCGGAAGATGCAGAAGCCCCTCGCCCTGGACACCTCGCCGCGCGCCCTCGTCGGGCGGTCGGCCGAGGTGCTCGAGCCCACCGACGCCCACAACGGTCAGGTCCGCCTCGACGGCTCGATCTGGTCGGCGCGCTCGATGGACCCGTCCGTGACCTTCGGCGCGGGGGACTCCGTCACCGTCGTTCGCATCGACGGCACCACCGCCGTCGTCTGGAAGGAGCCCTGACCCCATGGCAGGCCTGATCGTCCTGCTGGTGATCCTGGTCTTCGTCGCTCTCGTCGTCTTCAAGTCCATCGCCCTGATCCCCCAGGGCGAGGCGGCGGTCATCGAGCGGCTCGGCCGGTACACCCGCACCGTCTCGGGCGGCATCACGCTGCTCGTCCCCTTCATCGACCGGGTCCGCGCCCGGGTGGACACGCGTGAGCGCGTGGTGTCCTTCCCGCCGCAGGCCGTCATCACCGAGGACAACCTGACCGTGGCCATCGACATCGTGGTCACGTTCCAGATCAACGACCCGGCCCGCGCCATCTACGGCGTGGACAACTACATCGTCGGCGTCGAGCAGATCTCCGTGGCCACGCTGCGCGACGTCGTCGGCGGCATGACCCTGGAGGAGACCCTGACCTCCCGTGAGGTCATCAACCGCCGCCTGCGCGGCGAGCTGGACGCGGCCACCACCAAGTGGGGCCTGCGCATCTCGCGCGTCGAGCTGAAGGCCATCGACCCGCCGCCCTCCATCCAGCAGTCGATGGAGAAGCAGATGAAGGCCGACCGCGAGAAGCGCGCGACGATCCTCACCGCCGAGGGACAGCGCGAGGCCGACATCAAGACCGCCGAGGGCGAGAAGCAGGCCCGCATCCTGGCCGCGGAGGGCGAGAAGCACGCCGCGATCCTGGCCGCCGAGGCCGAGCGCCAGTCCGAGATCCTGCTCGCCGAGGGCCGCCGTGCCGCCCGCTACCTCGAGGCCCAGGGTGAGGCCCGCGCGATCCAGAAGGTCAACGCGGCCATCCGCACCTCGAAGCCGACCCCGGAGGTGCTGGCCTACCAGTACCTGGAGAAGCTGCCGAAGATGGCCGAGGGCCAGGCCTCCACGATGTGGATGATCCCGTCGCAGTTCGGCGACACCCTCGAGCAGTTCGCCAAGGCGTTCAGCAACAGGGACGACGACGGCGTCTTCCGCTACGAGCCGGCCGACGTCGACGCGGAGACCCGCGAGATGGCCGAGGAGGGCGACACCGAGCAGTGGTTCTCCACCGAGTCCGACCCGGAGATCGCCGCCGCCGTGGCCGCCGCCAACGCCGTGGCCAACAAGCCCGTCGACCCGGAGATGCCGCTCTCCGGCGAGGAGAAGGCCCCCAAGGCCGCCACGTCCCGCCGACGTGACGGGGACGCCGGAGACGCGGGGGACGCCCGGGACGCGGGCGTCGGTGCCGGCACGGGTGCCGCGACGGCCGCGGGTGCCCCGGACCGCGGCATCGCCGCGCCGACGCAGCCGAGCGACGGGCCCGCGCTCAGCGACGACGTGTGGGGTACCGGGCCGCAGTCGCCCCAGGGGCGGCCCGCCCCGCGGCACGGCCGTCCCGACGAACACCGTTAGCGCTGCGGTGCAGCGCTGACCCGCACCACCCCGTACTGACCGGCGCCACCGCGGCGCCGGTCAGTCCTGTCTCAGCCCTCTTCCGGGGTCGCCTTCTGGGCCGCCCGGATCAGGTTGACCGCGAGCTGCCACCCGGCGTTCTCGGCCTGCCAGCCGGCCGCGCGCAGCCGCTGGGAGATGGCCTGCTTGGTGATGCCCAGGCGTTCGGCGGCCTCGATCTGGTTCATGCCCGTGCGCATCAGGGAGGTCGCCTCGCGGCCCTCCAGGGAGCGCTTGGCCAGCACCTGGCCGAGCAGCAGGAAGACCGCCGCGATGTCGCCGCCGGCGGTGCCGGTCGCGTCCGGCAGGACGCGGGCGCGCACCAGGCCCGGGCGCGCCGCCCTGCCCAACGCCGCGGTGGCCGCCTCGGCCGCGTCGTGGGCGGCGTCGGTCACGCCGAGGCCGAGGGCCCACTCGCCGTCGGAGAGCAGCGCCATGACGGTGTCGCAGAGGCTCTCGGGCGTCTCCACGCGCGCCCGGATGTCCTCGACGCCCAGCCGCTCGAACTCGCCGACGCCCGGCAGCGTGGCCAGCGCCTCGGCGCTGCGGCGCACCAGTTCGGCGCGGTGGGTGCTGCGGCCGCGGTAGCGGGCGTGCAGGGCGAGCACGGGGACACCTCCGGAATCAGGCGGGAAAGGGGAGAAGGGGGAAAAGCGGCGCCGGTCAACGATGCGCTGGGCGCCAGCCCGCCGACCGGCATCGGGCCGGCAGCCGAATGGCGTTCGACAGCGAGGCCGGTCAGGCCTCCACCCTTGATCTGCCTCCCGACTGTACCGGCATCCGGTGGTCGACGGCGAGGCCGACGAGCCCGACCAGCGCGAGCGCCACGGTGAAGGCGATGACGACCGGGTCGGCGTGCCCGGTCAGCGTGTCGCCGAAGAAGACCAGCGCCACGGTGCCGGGGGCGGAGCCCACGCAGGTGGCCACCGCGTAGGGCAGCACGCGCACCGGCGAGAGCGCGCAGGCGCAGTTGAGCACGAAGAAGGGCACCCCGGCGATCATGCGCAGGGAGCCGACGGCCAGCCAGCCGCGCTGACGCAGCCGGGCGTTGATGCCCGCCACGGCCGGGTGGTCCAGCCGTGGGCGGATCCATTCGCCGATCAGGCCGCGCACCACGCCGAGCGAGACCACGGCGGAGACCGTCGTGGCGGTCACGGCCACCAGCGCCCCGGTCCAGGGCCCGAAGAGGATGCCCGAGGCCAGCGTCAGGAAGGTGCGCGGCACGGGCAGCTGGGTGACCGCGACGTAGAACAGCCAGAAGGCGACGACGAACCAGTCGCCGGCCGAGTCCGACCACGCCCGCAGGGTGGCCAGGCTGGGCAGGTCCACGGTCAGCGTCAGCACGATGAACGCGCCGAGCGCGGCGGCCACCAGCACCTTGCGGTGCACCGGCCAGCCCAGCACCGTGCGCCAGGCGTCGGCGACGAGCCCGAGCACGAAGCCGGTGAAGCTGCGCACCCAGCGGCCGAGAGCGGCCATCACCCCTCCGCGGCCGGGCCACGGCCCGGCTTCGGGGCCTTGATCACCGGCGGGCGCCACATGCCCATCTCGTGGACACCCTCGCCGTGCTTGGGCAGGCGGCCCATGGGCACGAAGCCGAGGCGCTCGTAGAGGTTGGCGGCGTCGGGGGTGCTCGCCTCGAGGTAGACCGCCTCGTCGCCGGCGCGCTCGAGGCCGTGGTTGAGCAGCGCGGTGCCCACGCCGCGACGCTGCGCGGCGGGGGAGACGGCCAGGGTGTAGAGGTACCAGTGCGCGAAGCGCGGCTCGAAGGAGGACTCCTGACGGTCGCGCAGCACGGCGGTGGCGGCGTGGCGGCCGAAGAGGGAGACCCAGTCCTTGATCGCGGAGATCTTCTCCACCGGCCCCGGCTCGTCGTCGGGGGTGCTCCACAGCGCGACGCCGAGCGGGGTGGCGTCGTCGGTCTCGCCGTCGACGGCGACGTCGATGCGGCCGTGCGGCAGGTAGTGGCGCCTGATCTGGGCGGAGAGCATCCGCTCGAGCGTCTCCCGGTGGCCGAACCCGCGCGCCAGCGGTGTCACGCGGCGGAAGGACGGGTCGTCCTCGAAGGCGTCGACGAGGATCTTGATCGCGTCGTCGTGGTCAGTGTCTCGGTAGCTTCTCACGGATACAGTCACGACCGTCGATTCTAGATGCGGCCGCGCATACGCGTGATCCCGGGCCACCGTCAGACGGTGACCCGGGATCGGATCGTGCCCGGAGGGGGACTTGAACCCCCACGTCCGTTAATAGGACACTAGCACCTCAAGCTAGCGCGTCTGCCATTCCGCCACCCGGGCAGGGTGGTCGTCGCCGCATCGCGGCGCGCAACGAGGAACACCTTAACCCGAACCCGGTTCTCGGAACAAATTGCCAGTTCACACCGCTTTCCGACGTCCCGTCGCCCCCGCGTGGGCGAAAACGCCCCCGCGACGGCGCATGTTTAGGTACAAACGGGGGCATGAGCAACCACGACTACGCCAACGACCCCCGTTTCCCCGGCCCGGACCCCTACGCGCCCCTGAAGGACCTCCCGGGCTTCGAGCTGACCTCCGAGGACATCGAGGACGGCGCGCAGCTGCCGGCCGCGCAGACGGACGCCGGGAACGTCTCGCCGCAGCTGTCCTGGTCCGGCCTGCCCGAGGGCACCAAGTCGCTCGCGGTGACCTGCTACGACCCGGACGCCCCGACCGCGGCCGGCTTCTGGCACTGGGCCGCCTTCAACATCCCGGTGTCCACCGAGGGCCTGCCCACCGGCGCGGGAGCGGAGGACGACCTCGGCATCGACGGGGTGACCGCCCTGCGCAACGACGGCGGGTCGCGCGCCTTCGCCGGCGCCGCCCCGCCGCCCGGCCACGGCCCGCACCGCTACCTGTTCGCCGTGCACGCCGTGGACGTCGAGCACCTGGACGTCGACGCGGACGCCACCCCGACGGTGCTCGGCTTCAACCTGTACTTCCACGCCATCGGACGCGCCATCCTCTGGGGCTGGCACGAGAACGAGTGAGCGCCCCGGAACATGGGGCACCGCGCGCGGACGGCCGCACGGGAGACCACGGTGCCGTGCCGGCCGGGCTGCGCGTCGGCGGCGCCTTCCTCGGCGTCGCCGCGGTGGCCCTGCTGCTGCTCGTCCTCGACGTCGTCGGCGAGGGTGTGGGCTCCCCCTTCGAGTTCACCCCGCGCGTGCTCACGATCCTGCTCGCGGGCGCGCTGCTCGGCGCCTTCGCCACGACCCGGCGTGACGAGCCCGGCAGCCGTGCCAAGGTCATCGCCCTGATCGTGGCGGTGCTGCTCGTCGTCGCGAGCCGTTTTCTCCCCCCGGAGCCCGCCTACGCCACCGCCCAGCACTGGGTGCTCGGGCTCGTGGTCGTGGCGGGCGTGTGCGCCTGGCTCATCCGGCGCAGCTTCGCCTAGGCGGCCAGCCAGGCCTTCCGGCAGCCGACCGCCTCGGCGATGTTGTTCATGCCCTGGCGGCGCAGCTGCTCGGCCAGGCCGCGGTGGATGTCGCGGATCCAGTCCGGGCCGCCGTAGATCATGCCCGTGTATCCCTGCAGCAGGCTCGCGCCCGCGGCGATGCGCGCCCAGGCCTCCTCGGCGGTGAAGATGCCGCCGGAGGCCACGAGCACGACGTCGCTGTCGGCGAGCCGGGCGTGCAGGCGCTCGAGCACCTCGAGTGCGCGGGCGGCCAGCGGCGGCCCGGAGATCCCGCCGGCGCCCATGGCCGCGACCTCGTCGGGGTCCGTCTCCAGGTTGTCCCGCGAGATCGTGGTGTTGGTCGCCACGACACCGGCCAGGCCGAGCTCGAGTGCCAGGTCCGCCACGGCGTCGACGTCCTCGTCGGAGAGGTCCGGGGCGATCTTGACCATCACCGGGGTGTCGGTCTCCTCCTGCACGGCGGCGAGGATCGGGCGCAGCGCCTCGACGGCCTGCAGATCGCGCAGGCCCGGGGTGTTGGGGGAGGAGACGTTGACCACCACGTAGTCGGCCAGGTGGCCGAGCAGGTGGGCGCTGGTGCGGTAGTCGTCGACGGCCTCCTCGGCCGGGGTGACCTTCGTCTTGCCGATGTTGATGGCGATCACGCCCGCGCCGCGGCGTGCCTTGAGGTTGGCCGCCGCCGCGGCCGCGCCCGGGTTGTTGAAGCCCATGCGGTTGAGCAGGGCCTTGTCCGCCGGCAGGCGGTAGAGGCGCGGGGCCGGGTTGCCCGGCTGTCCCTTGGCGGTCACGGTGCCCAGCTCGGCGTAGCCGAAGCCGCAGGCCTCCCAGACGTCGGCGACCTCGGCGGCCTTGTCGAAGCCGGCGGCCAGGCCCAGCGGGCGTTCGAAGCGCAGGCCGAAGAGCTCCTGGGCGAGGATCGGGTCACGCACCGGGAAGATCTTCGAGACGGCCGTGCGCACCGGGCCGACCTTCTGCATGACGCGCAGCGCGGACATGATGATGCCGTGGATGCGCTCCGGCGGGATCTGGAACATCACCTTCAGGGCGGCGGCGTAGGCGCGGTGACGGAGGTCGAGGGTCACGGTGGATTCTCCCGGGTTCGTTAGGGAAGTGGAGGGTGGAACGGAGCGCGCAGTCTGGGGCGCGCCCAGGCTCAGGCGCCCAGGCTCAGGCGCGCGGGCTCAGGCGCCGGCGGCGTCGGGGACGACCTGCACGCCGGCACCGGTGGCGGAGACGGCGACCAGCGTGCCGTCGTCAAGCACGACGACGCTCTGCGCGTCGGGCACCGCGCGCAGCTGCGTGGTCTGCTCGGGGCTGCCGGAGGAGAGGTCGAAGGCCCGCAGGCCGCGGTCGCCGGGCGAGGAGACCCAGGCGCGCTTCGCGTGCGGGTCCCAGGCGACGGCCCAGGGCTCGCCCTCGACGGGGATCGTCTGGTGCAGGCGGATGACGTCGTCGGTGGTGTAGACCGCCAGCTGGCTGCCGGTCGCGTCGGCGGCGAGCAGGATGTCGTCCTCGCCGGGGGCGACGGTGCCCACGCCGAGGCCGACGCGCAGCCGGCCGCCCTGGCGCGGCGGGTCGTTGGTCCAGTCCACGTCCTGGATCGTGGTGTCCGGGTTGAAGGTGCGCACCACGGCGTCGTGCCCGCCGTCGCGGCCGGGCACGGAGACCAGCTCGGTGGCCGGGTCCTCGACGTCGATGTGCTCGGTCGAGCCGTCCGGGCGGGTCATGACGATCTCGGGGTCGTCCGCGTTGGCCGTGAACAGCTCGCCGGAGGCGACGAGCGCGGCGCGGGTGGCGTCACCCTCCACGTCGCGGTGCTCGGGCCGGGCCGGGTCCGCGGGGTCGAAGAGGAGGACCTCGGAGCCGCAGGCGAGGACGAATCTGCCCGCGCCCTGGGTCAGGGTGCCGCAGGCGGGGTCGGTCTCGACGACCTCGGCCTCGCCCGCGCGCAGCTGGGCGACGGTGCCGAAGGCGACCGCGTCGCTCCCGCGCAGGCCGACGACCTCGCCGTCGGTGACCGCCGCGGAGATCTCGCCGAGGCCGTCCGGGGCCTCGAGCGTCTCACCGTCGGGTGCGTCTCCGGCGGGGTCGGAGACCGCCGGGCGGGCGTTGCCCATGTTCTCTTCGGTGCCGTCCTGACCGTCCGTCCCGCCGCATGCGGTCAGCGTCAGCAGGGCGGCGGTGAGGAGGGGGAGGCCGATGGCGCGCTTTCTCACAGACAGCCAGCCTAGCAGTGCCGCCGGGGCGTCCCGTCCCCGCCGGTCGGCGCCCGTCAGGCCGAGACGTCGTCGAGCGCGCGGGTGATCGCCGCGGGCAGGCGCACCCCGTCGGCGGCGAAGGCGGCCCGCGCCTGGGCGGGGTCGGCCGGGCCGGTCACCGCAGCGGCCACGCCCGGCCGGTCGCGCACCCAGGCCAGGGCGGCCACCGCCGGGTCCACGCCCAGGCCCGCGGCGGCGGTGCGCAGCGCGTCGACGATCGTGCGGGCCCGGGCACCCAGCAGCGGGTGCGCCTCGGCCGGCAGCTCCCCGCGGGCGACGCCCGCGAGCACCCCGTGGCCCAGCGGCGCGCGGGCCAGCAGCCCCACGCCCAGGTAGCCGGCCGCCGGGGCCAGGTCCTCCTCGGGCTGGCGGACGAGCAGCGAGTACTCGGCCTGCGCGGCGACGATCCCGCCGGCGCCCGCGGTACCCGCCGTGCAGGCCAGCTGCCAGCCCGTGTGGTCGCGCACCCCGGCGTAGCGGACCTTGCCGGAGGCGACGGCCGCGGCGAGCGTGTCGGTGACCTCGCTCATCGGCGTCTGCCGGTCGAAGTAGCCCACCGACCACAGGTCCAGGTGGTCGGTGCCCAGCCGGGTCAGGGTGCGGTCCAGCTGGGCGAGCAGGCTGCGCCGCGAACAGTCCACGCGGCGACCGACCGGGGCGGTCGGGTCGACGCCGGCGGCCGAGGAGAGGACGAGCTCCTCGCGCGGCAGGTCGGCCAGCACGCGGGCGAGCACCTCCTCGGCGCGCCCGGCGCCGTAGGCGGGGGAGGTGTCGACGAGGCTGCCGCCGGCGTCGAGGAAGGCCCGGGCGATGGCCCGGGCGTCGTCGGAGTGGGTGGCCGTGCCCCAGGCGTCGGTGCCCAGTCCGAGGGCGCCGACGCGCAGCCCGGAGCGGCCCACGGTGCGAGATTCCACCCGCCCCACCCTAGTGGGTAGGGTGTTCCGCGTGAATGACGTGACGACGCTCGCCTCCGGCGCCCCGGAGGCCATGAGCTGGGCCCAGGTGATCGTGCTCTCCATCGTGCAGGGACTCACGGAGTTCCTGCCCGTGAGCTCCTCAGGCCACCTGCGGATCGTCTCCGAGCTCTTCTGGGGCCAGGACGCCGGGGCCTCCTTCACCGCCGTGGTCCAGCTGGGCACCGAGGCCGCCGTGCTGGTCTTCTTCGCCCGCGACATCTGGCGCATCCTCACCGGCTGGTTCCGCGGCCTGCGCGACCGCGGGGCCCGCGGCCTTGACTACCGCATGGGCTGGATGGTCATCGTCGGCACCATCCCGGTCGGCCTCATCGGCTTCTTCGGCAAGGACCTCATCCGCGAGAACCTGCGCAACCTGTGGATCACCGCCACCGTGCTCGTGCTCTTCTCCTTCGTGTTCATCCTCGCCGAGCGGCAGGGGCGCAAGACCCGCGGCTTCGAGGAGCTGACCATGAAGGACGCCGTCGTGATGGGCCTGTGGCAGTGCCTCTCGCTGATCCCGGGTGTCTCGCGCTCCGGCGGCACCATCTCCGGCGGCCTCTTCCTGGGCCTCGACCGCGAGGTGGCCACCCGGTTCTCCTTCCTGCTGGCCATCCCGGCCGTGCTCGCCTCCGGTCTGTTCTCGCTGCCGGACGCCTTCGACCCGCAGGCCGGCCAGGCCGCCACCGGCATGCAGCTGGCTGTCGGCACCGTCATCTGCTTCGCGCTCGGCTACGTCTGCATCGCCTGGCTGCTGAAGTTCGTGTCCAACCACTCGTTCGCGTGGTTCGCCGCCTACCGCATCCCGGCCGGCCTGATCGTCATGCTGCTGCTGGCCACCGGCGTGCTCCAGCCGGTCTAGGCCGGCCCGCCGCGCGTCGGCCGGTACCGGTCCGCCGGCCCACGTGAGGCCGCCTGTCCGCCGCCGCGTCGCGGCGGACGGTTAGAGTGTGGACCATGCGATCCTGGCCCCGCCCCGAACTCACCCACGCCGCCGGCACCGCCGTGCCGCTGAAGCTCTTCGACACCGCCGACCAGGCGGTCAAGCCCGTCGAGATCCCGGCGTCCGGCCCGGTCGGCCTCTACGTCTGCGGCATCACCCCCTATGACTCGACCCACCTGGGCCACGCGGCGACCTACCTCGCCTTCGACCTGGCCCACCGGGTGCTGCTCGACAACGGCCACGAGGTCCACTACGTCCAGAACGTCACCGACGTCGACGACCCGCTCTTCGAGCGCGCCGAGCGCGACGGGGTGGACTGGCGCGAGCTCGGCGACGGGCAGATCGACAAGTTCCGCGGCGACATGACCGCCCTCGAGGTCATCCCGCCGCAGGACTTCATCGGCGCGATGGAGGCCGTCGACGAGATCGTCGTGCTCGTGCAGAAGCTGCTGGACAAGGGCGCGGCCTACGTCGTCGACGACCCGGAGTACCCGGACGTCTACGCCCGCGTCGACGCCACCGAGAACTTCGGCTACGAGTCCAACTACACCCGCGAGGAGATGGCCGCCGCCTTCGCCGAGCGCGGCGGTGACCCGGACCGCCCGGGCAAGCGCGATCCGCTCGACGCGCTGATCTGGCGCGCCCACCGCGACGGCGAGCCCGCCTGGGACTCGCCCTTCGGCCCGGGCCGTCCCGGCTGGCACGTCGAGTGCTCGGCGATCGCCACCGACCGGCTGGGCTCCAGCTTCGCCATCCAGGGCGGGGGCAGCGACCTGGCCTTCCCGCACCACGAGTACTCCGCC